>CAZQUE010000001.1:0-214781 GCA_964596185.1 uncultured bacterium
TGGCCAAAAAGTACAAGACCCAGTTAAACTTTAACCACGTGAACAGTTACAAAAATCCTTTTCGAAAACAAAGAGCAAAGAAAACAAAGAGGCTATCCTGTTTCAGATAGCCTCTTTTGTTTTTAACCTTGAGTTTGCCTTGAGGAAAACTCCGGGAGTTTTCTTTTGGGGCAACGATGAATAGATTATTTTCCGGGTTCTTTGCCGGTCAGTTTTTTGTATTCTTCATAAGCAGCCATGTATTTTTTGTGAGTTTCGGTAATTTCGGCAGCGTTGTTAGCTTTGGTTGCCGAAACGTAGGCATCGTAAGCAGCCTGATATTTTGCATCGGCCTGGCGAATTTCTTCTGAGGTTGGAGCAAATGAAGAATTGTTCGTGTTATCTGTAACCGGAGCCGGTGCGATAACATTGTTTTCATAAGCTGCTGGAATCTCTGGCGCCAGGGCCGGGCCACCCGTTACAACATTGCCAGAATTGTTGTTGAAGAACAATATACCGCCCGTGGCTTCATTATCCGCTTTATGAAGAAGTTTCATTGCCATTCGTCCAAGGAATCCACCTGCGAGAGCCCCGGCAACATATCCAATCGGTCCAAATGAAGCCAGTGCCATTGCACCGGCAGCTGCGCCGCCGAGAGTGGCAAGATTACTTAAGCTACCGGTTCCATAGCCAGTTACTATGCCGCCGACTATCCAGCCGGCTACGCCACCTGCCAGCATGCCTAGCGGTGGAACAAAGCCTGCACACAATGAAGCACCGGCAACTGCGCCGGCAATTTTTCCTGCGAATTTGGCAAAGGGTCTGACGGCGTTGAGAACACTGCCGAGAATTCCTGCTTCAGCCGTGGCGGGAACCACGAATATTGCTGCCAGAATTGAAAGAACCATCAACAGATTCAGACCTCTGTTTTTTCTAAGTCGGTAAAACATTTCTCGTACCTCCACTCAATCATTAAGAAATCTTAACGAATCTTTTTAAATCATAAGAAAAAACAGACGAACCCGCAATGTACCCGCAACATTTTATCTTAAAGGCTTAAACAAGACTCCCTGAACCGATTTCTCGCTATCGGAATTGTCAAATTCAAAAACGGCAAGGTAGCGCTGCCGTAATTTCAAGGCGTCGATGGCCTCATTTTTGAAAATCCAGCCTTCGCTTTCATTTTCCCGGCCGACTATTCGGCCTTTGCCCAGCAAGCTCAATTCTGGTAGTGAGAACAGGTAGAGGTTGGCGCTGACAACCCAGTCATTGGCTCTGTTTGCATAGAGTTCGCTGACCAGTGAAGAAGGCTCGCGTTTGTTTTTTTCTTCGTCTTCTTTGTTTTCTTCATCTTTATTTTTGCGAAGTCGCAGCGGTTTTTTTGCTCTTTTAATTTCGCCGCGCCTGAAGCGAAGATCTAGAGACCATGGTTTGGAGCAGATGCTTTTAATGAAGCTTTGTCCTTCATGGTTCAGTCGGCTTTTTTCGAAATTTTCATCTTCATTCATGATATAGCGGGCCAACAGAAAGCCTGTTCGCTCAAGTTGAAGAGGTGTGAGGCTTGATGAGTCGGCGATGCGCAGCAATTCTTCAAGCAGATCGTCGGTAATTGCCTGGCCTGAATAGAGAGCTGATTCAATTCGCATTAGATCAGCTGAAACCCGGTTATGTGATGACATAGCTCCGCGATTTTTCAGATCATTGAGCTTATTGATTGTCTGGGTGAATTTGCCGTCATAAAAATCGATGACTGCTGAATAAAAAACATCGTCACCGGGCAAAGTTTTTGGGTAAAGATGGGCGGCGGTTGCATACTGCTCTTTGGCAAACGGGCCATCAAGTTTTTTTTGCATGGCAGCGGCGATGCGGGCTTCAAGTTGCCACTTCTGATCGGGTTCGGCTTCGTCGAGGCGTTCGTAGACTCCCTCAAGCATCCAGATTGCCTCATCGACAAGCGGGTAATCCTGGGGTTTGACAATCTTGAAGCGTTCAAGAACGAGAGCTGCTTCGCGATATCTGCCCATGGTTGCCAGAACGAATCCTTTCATCTGTTGCCAGGCAAAATCATGATAATCAGTGGTTCCGGAAACGGGTGATATTGGAGCAAAAGTATACTCGCTCAGCAAGCCATAGGCCTCTTCTTGCTGGTTGCCAAGGGCGAGAAGTTCAATAAGTTTAAGTCTTACTTCACGATTAGTCTGATCTTTTCCAAAAAGACGAAAGTCCGCCTTGAACTCTGGCGCTAGGCCCATGCAGCGGCGCAGGCTTTCCACCGCCAGATCGAGACTTTCCTTTTTTTCACGGGAATGTTGGGTAAGCATTTTTTGCAGATAGTACATTCCTTTAACATATTGCAGATCTGCTTTCAGGCTGTTCGTTTTAAACTGTGCTTCGCATATTCGCAACCATTTTTTAGCTGTTCTCAGCGTTTCCTTGACATCCTTGGTGTTGACTATATAGAACGGCTCCGCCCGATTGGCCAGGTATTCGCCTTTGTAAAGAGCCGTTTGATATTGCTTTCTGGCTTTGAGTGTGTGGGCAAGGCAGAGATACATTCTTGACTTGTCGATAATGTCACTTTTTTTTGCGTCTTTTTCGGCATTTTCAAGAACTCTTATTATTTCATCGAGATCACGGATTTCGTAGTTTCTTTCATCGATAGTTTCAAGCTGCTCTTTGGCTGAAAAGAAATACTGGGTCGGGGTAATGGTCAGAAGCCCTTTTTGACCGGCAGAACAGCCGCTCAGGTAAATTGCCAGAGCTGATACGATTATTAAGAAAGTGGTTGTCGAAAATATGTTTTGTTTAGCTTCTTTCATTATTGCCTCATGAACCTAGAAGTTTTTCAGTTTGATTGAAACGCGTCCTTTGTTGTAGCTTGCATCTTTGGGTTTGTCGTAAAAAATGATGTAGTTGGCCTGAATAAGGCTTTCAACCAATTCTTCGATTTTGCTGAATCTGAAGCGATCGTCTTCATATTTCGGGCCCAGCTCGATGAATTTGTTATCTTCAATGAAGAATAGATACTGAATTGTGGAAAAAATACCTTCAGGTGCATCGCGATTCTTGTCCAGGTAAAGATTTACCACGTCGACTTTTGGAACGCGGGTAGAATCTTTGCCAAGTTCATCTGCTTTATGCTGCAGCTGTTGATAAAGCTCGCGGGTGTCGCCCCAGTCTTTGGCCTGAATCATTGCACAGTCAAGATCGTATTCCAGATCGCCTGACCCCTTGCAGTGATACATTGTCGGGCGTTCTCCATCAGGGGTGGCATCGATCATACAACCTTCTTTTGAAAGAGAGCTGATAGTCATGATCGGGTTGTTCAGTTCGATCGACAATCCCTTCAATTCAGTCGAGATTTCTTCAACTTTGAACTTTTCATCATTGTAATTTCTGCTCAAAGGCATTTTTTGGATATAATCGACGAAGATCATGATGTTTTCGGTATTGAAGTCCTGCATGACGTTGTAGGCATAAGATCTGATGCGATCAACGGTATCTTCTTTGGTCGCTTCGATGATATAGAAATAATCCATGTATTCCTGCATTCTTTTCCAGCCACTCATAAACTTTGCGTCGGCAACCATGTCTGAGCGGATTTTCTTTCTTTGCAGGGAGTCTGGGTTCAATCGACTTTCTTTGGCCAAAAGGCGATAGGTCAGGTTTTTCTTAGTCTGTTCGTAGGTGAAAAACAGCACTGGAATTTTGTTGATTGAAGCTACCCGGGTCGCCAGCTCCAGGGTAAAGGTCGTTTTACCGCGTCTTGGGGCTCCGGCAATTGCATACATGAAACCTTTTCTGAATCCTGAAACGGCAATGTTGAGGTAATGCATCGGTTCGAACGAATAACCGATGATTTCAACTTCCCCGGTAATTTCGCGGTTGTTCATGTCGGCGGTAATTTCTTTCATTTCCTCACGAACAAGATTGATTCTTTTAGTTGTTCGCGCTTTTTGAATGTTTCTTACATCCTGAATAACTTTATTGGTAAATGATTCCAGGTTCTCGTTTTCATTCTGTGGGGGCGTGTCGATAAACTCATGAATGCCATGAGCCACCTCTTTCAATTTGCGCTTCAATGCCTGTTCCTTCATCAGTTCGAGATAGTGCAGGCATTGGTCAAGCATCGGCGAAGGTTCTTTGACCACTTTTTCCAGGAATCCTTGAACTGTTGAGTCCCAGAGGTTGAGCTGTTTCAGCTTGTTTTTCAGAACTATTTTGTCGAGACTTGAAAGATCAGGCGATTCTTCTCGCAAAGCTTGAATAGAGCGATAAAGGCCTCGTGAATAGCGGGTCGAAAATAAGCCGGCAATAAGGCCTTTGCCTTTAAGATTCTCCAATATGAAATTGTCTTTCATGATTCCGGCGAGAATAGAAATTTCTAGATCTTCGTCACCATAACCGGTTACATCGGAATCATACACTCCAGTTTTCGAGGCTTCATCCTGATCAGAAGTCGATGATGCTGGAGTTGCCGGGACGACTTGCGCTGAAGCCGTGGTTTGAGGTTGGTTCGGCACTGCTGTTTTGTGCGCACTTGGAGTCGCTGATGGCATGACTGGCTGAGGCCGGGCCTGTGCCGGGGCAGGTGCTCCCGGCATTGGGCTGTTTAATGTTTGTGCCGGCTGATTTACGGAAGGCTGTAATGCCGGTTTGGGTGGCTGGTTTGGGTTAGAAAAAGCCGGGGTTGCTGACTGAGCCGATGTTGCGGGTGCTTGCGGCGCAGGCATGGTGTGACCTGACGGAATGGTTGAGGAAGGAGTTGGAGATGGCGGGGTAAATGCAGCCTGCGTAGGGTGTGTTGAGAAAGATGGCGCCGGAGAAGGAGCAGGAGTTGCTGCTGGGGGCGGGGTCAGGGGTTGGGTAGGGTTGTTGACAGAGGGAAGGGGGCTTGTTGGCGGTGAATTAACCGGTGGCTTAACTGTGGGTTGTGCCGTGGGGTGTGGGTTTGTCGGTCCAGATGGGTTGGCTGGGGGCACTGGTGACTGGGTTCCCTGGCCAGAAAGGAGTCCATTGAGGGAAAAGCCACCTTGATTTGAGGGGGTTGCTGGGCCAGGAGCCGCTGTCGCCGGTCGGTTTTGAGCACGTTGCTGATTTGCACAATCTATGCAGATGTAGCCTTCTTCTATTTCCTTGTTGCAGATATTACAGTTTGCCACCAGTAGAAGCCTCCTCGAAAAAAAATGCCTGGTTTTTCAATTTTTTATAGTAACACGTTGGCCGGAAAATAAAAAAAGGTTTGTCGTAGATGTTTAATTTGGGTTGAACAGCTGTAAATCAGCACGTTAAGTTACTTGCCTTGACAAGCTCATGTCAACCAAGTATTATGCCGATACTCTGATTAGACTATTCTGTGAAGGAGCCTATGAACAGATCTAAATTTTATAACTCATTTCTGGTGTTAGTGTTGCTGGCTTTCACTTCTGCAAGCCTTTTTGCGTATGAAAGCAATGTTGTGGTTGGCTTCAAAGTTGAAGGCAATCGCATGATTGAAGAGAATATCATTCTACTCAATGTGGCGATGAAAGAGGGCGACAGAATTACCCCTGAGGCTGTACAGGAAGAAATTGCCCGACTGGGCGAGATGGGGTATTTCTCTTTTGTGGGCGCAGAGATTCGTTCAGAAAATCAGGGTAAAGTTGTAGTTTTCAAGGTTGAAGAAAACGCCATTATTGGCGATATCGAGATCAAGGGCTGCAGCAAAGTCAGTAATGACAAGCTTAAAGCGGCTATGGAAAGCAAAATAGGCTCTGTTTTCAATAGCAAACTACTGACACAGGATATCCAGCATCTCAATGAAGCGTTGGCCCGCGAAGGCTATCTGTTTTCAAAAGTTTCAGATGCATTTGTCCAGGATCAGGGCAGTAAGATCAATATTGAAATTACCGAAGGTGTTCTGGCAGAGATAAAAATTGAAGGCCTGAAAAAGACCAAAGAAAAAGTTGTTCGCCGTGAACTTTCAATCAAAGCCGGTGAAATCTATGATAACAAAAAGATTGTCAGAGACTTGCAAAGAATTTACAACCTTGGCTTTTTTGAAGAAGTTAAACGTGATCATCTGCCCGGGAAAACTCCCGAAGAGATTGTACTGGTCATACAGGTTGTAGAGCAGAAAACCGGTCGAGCCGGTGTTGGTGCCGGTTATTCCTCTCTGAATGGTCTGGTCGGTTTCGTGAATCTTTCGCAAAACAACTTTCAGGGCGACGGGAAAAGAGTTTATCTAAAAACCGAATTTGGTGGGGTTCAGACTTATGAAGTTGGCTATTTTGACCCCTGGCTGAATAATCGTCCGCAGAGTTTCGGGATCGATCTTTATAACACCCAGTATACAAGAAATCTTTATGACAGTGGCAACACTCTGACTGAATACGATGAGAAGCGTAAGGGCGGTTCAATAACTTTGGGTCGCAGAATTCGTCGTGATGTAGATCTTTCATTCAGATTCAGAGATGAAGATGTTGAATTGAAACCGACTGATTCGACGGCAACCGCGCCTGCAGGTCTTTTTAACGGTCGTTTGCAGACCTTTGCCGCCATTCTTGATAAAGATACTCGCGATAATCGCTTCAGACCTACGCGTGGGCTTCACGACTCATTCTGGGTTGAAACTACTGGCGGTCTTTTGAAGGGTCCGAATCAGTATACCAAGTATATGTTGGCCTTGCGTCGATATATCGCGGTTTCACAAAACAGAAAAACCGTCATTGCCATTCAGGCGGTTGGTGGTCAGACAACCATCGGCGATGGTTTCGTTCCGATTTACGACATGTTTTCAATTGGTGGCAGTAACACGGTAAGAGGTTATGAAGAACGCGAATTCCTCGGAACCAAGGTCGCTTATGGCAACCTCGAACTCCGTCAGAATTTTGGTAAAAACTTCGATGCCGTATTGTTTTACGATCTTGGCAGCGCCTGGGGCACTGATTATGACCGTAAGAAACTCAGTTTTGACTTGAAACAGGGCTTTGGCGTAGGTATCAGGTTGCAGACTCCGCTTGGACCGGTGGCTTTGGATTATGGTAAAGCTTCCGACCGTGGCGATGGCATGACCTATATCAACTTTGGTTCTTCATTTTAATCAATTTCAGAAAAAAGTTTAAGGAGAGCAATTCCGATGAAAAAACAGATGTTAAAGCTTTTACTGGCCGCCGGCCTTTTTGTCAGTCCGGTACTGGCCTCTGCTGCCGAATTTGGAGTGGTTGACGCCGCTAAAATTTTCAATAAATATAATGAAACTCAAAAAACCAAACAGGCGCTTGAGTCTCAAAAAGAAAAACTTCAAAAAGAGCTTGAAGCCAAAAAGGCCGCTGTTCAGAAACTCGATGAAGAATATGTGACAACAGCCAAGAAGATGCAGGAATTGCGGGATTCCAAAAAGGAAGCCGAAGCCTCTAAGCTTGAGGGGTCACTTAAGGATCTGCGTGCGAAGCTTGCTAAAGAAACCGGCGAACTCGAAAAATTCTTTAAAGAATCTCAGCAGAGACTTTATGAAATGGAAGAAAAAGAAATGGGAGCCTTGTCAAAAGCACTTGATGAAAGAGTTGACAAGGTTATCAAACAGGTAGCGACCAAACACAAAATCAAAGCCGTATTTGAAAAAAGATTTTTCTATTATGGTGATGAAAATGCTGTGAAAGACATTACCGAAGAAGTTCTAGCCGGTCTCAACAAAAGCAAATAAATTAACCGAAAGCAGATACCTGCCGAAGGTATCTGCTTTTTGCTGTCTATGAAAAAACATTCTCAAAAAACAATATCGTTAGGTCAACTGGCTCAGTTGATGCAGGGGCAGGTAGATCGGCAGCCAGAGCTGATGATTAGCGGAATTGCGCCGATCAATGAAGCCGGGTCCGGTCAAATAACCTTTCTTTCAGGCGCGAAGAATTATCAGCAGCATCTTGAAAACTTGAAAAGCTGTCTGGCTTCAGCGGTAATTGCTGCAGTTGAAGCTCCTGAACTGGATTTGCCGACAATTCGAGTGAAGAATCCATATTATGGCCTGGTGCGGGCATTAGAGTTCTTTCATCCGGTCGAGCGCCCTAAATGTGGAATTCATCCGACTGCTTATGTCAGTGAGAATGCCAAAGTTGCTGAAAATGCGATTATAGAGGCAAATGCCGTAGTTGAAGATGGCGCGGAGGTAGGTTCTGGAAGCTGGATCGGAGCTCAGGCGCTGGTTGGCCGAAAGTCCCGGGTTGGCGATGATACGAGAATTTTTTCTGGAGTTCGAATTCTCGACGGTTGTGAAGTTGGCTCAAGATGTGTGATTCATGCAAATGCTGTTCTTGGCAGTGATGGTTTCGGATTTACTCCGCACGCGGGCATGCAGCTAAAAGTGCCACAAATCGGCAATGTTATCGTTGAAGACGACGTCGAAATCGGGGCCTGCGTAACCGTAGACCGAGGAACCATGGGGCCAACCATCATTGGTCATGGGACAAAAATCGACAATATGGTTCATATCGCTCACAATGTGGTGATAGGGAAAAACTGTACCATAGTGGCTCAGGTAGGAATTTCCGGGAGTACTATTATCGAAGACAATGTGACCTTGGCCGGTCAGGTTGGAACTGTTGGCCATGTTCGCATTGGTCATGATACTGTAGTTGCAGCTCGCGGGGTTGTAACCGCTGATGTTGAGCCGGGAAGTTTCGTTTCCGGTTTCCCCATAAAGCCTCACCAGGAGGAGCGAAGAATTCTGGCGGCCCTACGAAAATTACCTGAGCTTGTGAAAAAAGTGCGGGATCTTGAGAAGAAATCTTCAATAAAGGAAGAATGATGAGATATTTCTGGCAAAGAGCGATTGTTGTGGGTTTGTTGCTCGTTATTATTCTGCCCGCTATCGCAGGAGCGCAGGCTAATCCCAGGCGCTTTCACTATATGGGAACTTCTGTATTCAACATGCCTACAGGCTTTACCAGGTCAGCCATGTGCTACATCAACGATGGCGGTCATTCGGCAGCTTTGTTTTCTCAGGCGTTGATGGCCAATTTCATTGAAGTTTCGATGCTTAGACATATGAACGGTGCCGAAAGTGGCAAAAATGTATTGAATTTCAAAGTAAAAGCCATTGAGGAAGACCTTGTAATTCCAAGCATTGTCTGGGGTGTTTCCGATGTTAATACCCAGCTTGGTTCGAAAATTTTCTATTTTGCCGCTTCCAAATCGATCGAAACTTTTGGAGTTACGCTACATGCCGGAATTTACAAAGATCCTGTGACTACCGAGAGAAAAAACTTTTTTGCCTTTGAAAAAATGGTTTTTCCTTTAGTGACAATTGGTGCAGAAAGAAACGATGATATCGATACTTTTGGCATAAAGCTGAGTCCTTATCCAGGCTTGAGTCTGGAAATCGCCCAAAGAGATCGCAAAGAAGAAATTTACAACCTCAATTATTTCAGGTCATATTAGTTCATGCGCGAAAATCAGTATACTATTGCTGAGCCGATAAAACTCGAAGGCATAGGTCTTCATACCGGCAAACCGGTCGTTCTTTCGTTCAAGCCGGCTAAGGCCAACTCTGGTATTTCATTCGTTCGTACCGATCTGCCAGGGCGCCCTTTTATCAAAGCATGTCTTGATAATGTCGTCGCTACTAATCGAGGTACTGTTTTACGGCAAAATGAAGCACAGGTTCACACGGTTGAACATGTGCTTGCCGCAGTTTCCGGAAGTGGTATCGATAATATCGAAATAGAGTTGTCCAGTGAGGAACCTCCGGCTGGAGATGGCAGTGCGAGCCTTTTCATCGATTTACTCAAAACGGCGGGCCGAAAATCACTGGAAGAGCACAGAGAAGTCATTAGGCTCGACCATTCCTTCTGGCATAAGGATGGCGATAAATTCATGGCTTATTTGCCTTCTGACAAGCTTGAAATTAGCTTTTATCTCGATTATAACAATGGTTTGCTCGATCCTCAGAGCACCAGAGTTGAAATAGATCAGCAGACTTTTACCACGCGAATTGGCCGCGCCAGAACCTTCGGCTTCGAATATGAATTTGAAATGCTTGCAGCCAACAATCTGGCTCGCGGTGGCAGTCTCGATAACGCTATAGTTATCGGTAATGATGGTAAAGTTCAGAATGAAGGTGGATTAAGAGATCCGCAGGAATTTGTTTTGCATAAAATTTTAGACTTTGTCGGAGATTTTTCGCTTCTTGGAAAGAGAGTTACCGGGCATTTTATCGCAGAAAAAACCGGTCATGGTTTCAATGTAAAATTTGCCCGAATGCTTAGGGAAAAATTCTGCCAGAGCCAGTCAAGAAAGGATTCCAGTATGATGTATATCCAAGATATAAAAGAGGTTCTGCCGCATCGTTACCCGTTTCTTCTCGTAGATCGGATTCTGTCGATCGTGCCTGGTGAATCAATCGTCGGCATTAAAAACGTCACCGCCAATGAAGAATTTTTTAATGGGCATTTTCCGCAAAAGCCGGTAATGCCAGGTGTGTTGATCGTTGAGGCTATGGCGCAGGTGGCGGGAGTTCTTTTTTTGTCGCAGCCTGAAAACAAAGGCAAGGTTCCTTTCTTTTGTGGAATTGATAAAGTCAGATTCCGACGCCCGGTTGTGCCTGGAGATCGTCTTGAATTCTCGGTAAAAGTTTTGAAAGTTCGTGGAAATACTGGTAAGGTAGAGGCTGAAGCCAGAGTTGATGGCGAGTTGGTTACCGGTGGCGAACTGATGTTTCAGCTGGTCTGACCTGAATCCGAAGGGAGAAAACAATGTCTGTACATCCTATGGCCGTCGTCGCTCCAGAAGCAAAGTTACACCCCACAGTAAAAGTTGGTCCTTTTACAGTCATTGGCCCAAATGTTGAAATTGGTGAAAATACCATTATTGGTCCCAATTGCACCATTGACGGACACACAACCATTGGTAAAAACAATGTTTTGTCGCCGTCGGTTAATATCGGCCAACCGCCCCAGGACCTGAAATTCAAAGGCGAGAAGTCTTTCGTCAAAATAGGAGATGGAAACCATTTCCGAGAATGCGTAACTGTTCATCTTGCCGAAGGTGAAGGAAATTCAACCATTATAGGCGATAATAACCTTTTTATGGCTTATGTGCACATTGCTCACAATTGTAAAGTCGGCAGCAATACCATCATGTCAAATTGCTCTACTCTGGCTGGACACGTAGAAGTCGGTGACCGAGCAGTTCTTGGCGGATTTACCGGCATTCATCAGTTTTGTAAAGTCGGTTGCATGGTTATGGTCGGCGGTATGAGTAAAATTGTTAAAGATGTTCCACCCTTCATAAAGATTGATGGGAATCCGGCTCGCGTTATCGGTTTGAATGCCGTTGGTCTGCGCCGTAATGATGTTTCAAAAGAATCTATTGCCAATATTCGCCAGCTTTTCAAGGTCTTTTTCAGATCTGACATGAACGTATCCCAGGTTATTGAAAAATGGGATTCACTTGTTGATGCCAATGATGAGCAGGTGAAAAAATTCCGTGCCTTTATCGAAAACTCGAAGCGTGGAGTTTATAAACGTACTCGAAAGTCAGGCGGGTCTTCAGAAGATTGATTTGACCTGGTCAAAGACTGCCGCCGGCTTTATCTCATGCCGGCGGCAGTTTTTTTATGCTAAAGTGGTCACAGAGGTTGTTTTTGATGGGAATAATTTCTGATCTTATTTCTGCATTTATGCCGTTTCGCTGCCATGTCTGTTCTGAATCGACATCGCCCGGGACAGTTCTGTGCCCCGGGTGTTTCAATCGATTAAATAAATCTTTAAACAAGCCGGTCGAAGTTTTTGACACTGTTTGCGAATTTCCGGTCTTTACCCTGAGCGAGTATGATTCTTTCGTAGCCGATGTTATAAAACTGATAAAATACCGACCTTCGAAAAAGTTGCCCGACTATTTTGCCCGCATTATCAGAGAGAGGAAGCTTTTACAGGATTTTTTTCCCGGGGAAAAGATCTTTATTCCAGTGCCGATGCACAAAAGCAGATTGCAGGAGCGCGGCTTCAATCAGGCGGAAATGTTTGCCCAGGCAATGGCTGATGCTGGTAAGGCCCACTTCTCTCCGGCTTTGGTGAGAATTCGTTCAACAATTCCCCAGGCAAGTTGCTCGGAAGAAGAGCGCCTGGTTAATCTCGACCAGGCGATAGAACTTGCCGGCGGCCTGGATTTGCAAAGTTTTTCCGGCAAAAAGCTGATTCTTGTCGATGACGTTGCAACTACCGGAACCACATTGCGGCAATGCTGGCTAAAACTAAGGGATTTGCGACCTGCAGGAATTTATGCGCTGGTGCTATCTCATTCCTTTAAAAAGAAAGATCGTCCTGATAACGCTTCTGAATTTGACAAGAGAAGAAAAGAGATTTAGAATAACTTTGTAAATTTAGCTAAATGAACCCGCTTGATCGTCCGATATTCAATTTTGGAGGCGTCCCCCGCTTTCAAAAGACAAACAAAATGGGGGAGACGTTCAAGGGAGTCAGGAGGAACCATGAAGGTTTCCAATATCAATGTAACTAGTATCTATCAGGACCAGGTTAAGAAAGCCAAAGGCGAAAAGGTTGACGGCGAATTCGGCAAAATGATGCAGGATTCAGCAGGGAAAACCGAGAACCAGGCCAAGGTTTTCCACCCACCCAGCGGCATCAACCCCAATAACCCGATTTTGTCAGGTGCGCCGGTAGCGCAGGCTGACCCGGTTGAAACGGTTAAATTCGCTGCTGAAGTCGTAGCAGGCGAACCAGATGTTCGAGCGGAGAAAGTCGATCGAATTAAAAAGCTGTTTGAAGCTGGGCAATATAACGTCCCCGCGGAAGCAGTAGCTGAAAGACTTTGGGCCAGCGGCGTCATAACAAGCTCATGGGAGGGATGACCTCCTTTTGAAGGCAACTGTTGACCAGCTGAAAGTCATTCTCGAAGAGGAGCTGAACGTCTATCAGCAGCTTTTGCGCCTTGCCGGCGAAAAGAAGAAGCTGTTGCTGGAGAAGTTTTCGACTGAGCTGCAGACTATCGTGAGTCAGGAAGAAATTCTTGTGCAGCGTTTGATCGAACTTGAACCTCAGCGTCGAGAATGTGTTTTGAAGATAACCGGAAGTCAGGAAGCCAGTCTCGATGAAGCCGTTGAAGTCGTCAGTGAGGACGATGGCAAATCAGACCTGTGGATGACCGGATCGCAGCTGCGAGATGTTGTTGCCCAGATCAAAAAAGCGAATGATGAAAATCAGCGTTTGCTGGAGCAGGCGTTGGAACTGACCCAATACTCAATCAAGCTTATTACCCGCGCTCCGAAAGATGTGACCTACGGAGCGACTGGAACCCAGACAACCAAAAAAGGCTTTTCACTGATCGATCGAAAAGCCTGAGTTTGAAAAAAGCCTTTTACCAGGCCTGTTGCTGCTTACTGCGGCAAGGTTTGGTAGAAGGTTTTTATTTTAGCTAAATTAAGCTGTAGTAATCGCCGATAAAGATAGTAGGGAAAAAATATTTTCTCCAGATGGCATCAAAAAGCATATAAGCCATCAACTATAAGGAGGCCGGCGATGACTGGTTCATTTTTCGGGCTGCAGATCGGCAAATCTGCAATTTTCACCCAGCGCAAAGCGATGGATGTTACATCGCACAACATTGCCAATGCCAATACAGAAGGCTATTCCAGGCAACGCGCGGTAATCGAAGCTTCTCGACCATACATGATTTCCAGCTTGGTGACACCAGTTTCAGCCCAACAGATTGGTACCGGTTCTACGGTTGCCAAAATCCAGCAGTTTCGCGACGAATTCATCGATGCCAAAATTACTGATGAAACCTCGGCGTTGAACTGGAATACCACTGCTGACAGTCTTTTGAAAGAGATTGAAGCCATTCTGAACGAGCCTGGAGACGCCACCTTGCGTGACCAGCTCGATAAATATTGGGCCGCCTGGGAAACTCTATCCACTGACGCTTCAAATACAGCTTTGAGAAGAAATCTTCTCGAAGAAACGCAGACTCTTATTGAGAGCTTCAAGGAAATCGATTCGCAATTGCGCTATCTGAAAGGCACTCCGGGTTATTGTGCGACCGGCAGTATCGAAAATCAGGTTCAGGATACGGTTAAAGAAATAAACAATCTGGCCAATCTGATTGCTGATCTCAATCGCCAGATCGGGCGCTCTGAAACGAACGTGAACAATGCCAACGATCTGCGTGATCAGCGACAACTGGCTTTGGAAAAGCTTGCGGCCCTGGTTAATGTCGACTCTTTTTATAACGAAAATGATGTTCTGACAATCAATGTTGGTGCGCACACCCTGGTGCAGGATATAACCGTTCATGAGCTTAGCGTAGTGGTAAAAAATGGTGAAAGCGCCAGCAGCATTGCGGGATCGGCAACTTATCCAGAACTTTCCGACAATGCCGAAGTCGCTACTGCTTCATTGCAATATACTGCTGAACAGCGAAACATCACTCTAACAGTTTCGCAACTTGCGCAGGCTCACGAACAGTATTCCTTTCTGACCTTTCATCCACTGAACGGACCGCTTTCAAATTTTGGTGTCACCAGCGGCAGTTTTTATGTAAATGGTCGTGAATTTTTTATTGATGCAGAAAACACCGATATGAACGGTCTGGCTAAAATGCTTGATGAAGCCAATCTGAATATCGATGCTTTTATCAATGAAGCAGGCCAGCTCGAACTCAAGTCAACCCACACCGGATCAGAATATCAGATAACTTCTTCAGACGGCACCAGCAATCTGATTACGGTAATGAATCTGCAGACCAACAAGGCGGCTCAGGATGCCCGGTTCAATTTTGGTGGCCAGGAATACTATTCCTCAAAGAACGTTGTTACCGATGCAATTGAAGGCGTTACTCTTTATTTGAACGACACAGGTGTTGCCAACCTTGACCTGCGCCCAATCGTAACCAGCGGTACTTTAAAGGGCTTGCTGGAAGTTAGGGATGGAGTTATTGACGCCACTTTGGCTGACCTGAATAAGCTTGCATATACTCTGGCAACTGAAACCAACCAGATTCATCGCACCGGCTACGGACTTGATGGTCAGACCGGTCGCAATTACTTTGCTGCATTTACTTCCGTTGATGTTAACAATCCTTATAAAGATTACATTCAGAGCATGTCGCTGAGTGACTCTGTTGCGAATAATATTGAGAAAATCGCAGCCGCTGGTGGCACCATCGAACATCCGACCGACAGGTTACGCACTTACAATGGCGATGGTGACGGTTCGAATGCCATAAAAATCGCCCAATTGAAATTTGAAAGCTTTTTCAATGAGGGTAAGTCGAATTTTAACGATTATTACAATGAGATGATTACTGAAGTAGCCACGATAAGCGAACGCTACGAACACGAAGCGGAATACAGCAACAGTCTAATGACTCAGCTCGATGCCAAACGTGCCGAATTGTCGGGGGTTTCTCTTGATGAAGAACTTGCGAATCTTATCAGGTTTCAACATGCCTACAATGCGGCAGCAAAAGTAATTACGACGGTTGATGAAATGCTCGACAAAATCATCAACGGAATGATTTAAGCGTTTACAGAAAGATAATCAGGAGGCAACCTGAATGCGAGTAACAAATCAATACATAATAAACTCGTTCGTAAACCAGATTAACCGAAACAATACCGCCCTAAGCAATACCCAGATAAAGGTAAGTTCGGGCAAAAACTATATTCGTCCCTCTGAAAGCCCCACGGCCAATGCCTTGTCAATGCTCTATAAGACAGAGATTGTTGAAAACAAACAGTATTCAGCCAATGTCGACAATGCTAATCAGTGGTATGAAAACATAGATGCTTCGCTTACAACGGTTGAGACTGCGATTCAGCGGGTTCGTGAACTAGCTGTTCAGGGCGCTAACGATACTCTGGTGCAGGAGGATCGTGATGCTATCGCCAAGGAAATAAATGAACTGTTGTTGCATCTGGTCGATGTCGGAAACACTAATGTTGCCGGCCAGTATATCTTTGCCGGTCATGATGTAGATAAAAAGCCTTTTAGTTATCTAAATGGCATTGACTCGGGAACTAACCCCAATATGGTTACATTCTCTCTTGGCGATGTCAGAGACGATATAAATCTTAACAGTCCGATGGGTGTCTATTACAATGGTGATAATAAAAGAATAACTACAGAAATTGATCGTGGCACTATTGTAGAAAAAAGCGTGACCGGTCATGAAATCTTTTTTGGCTCAAGCGTAATAACTCCTACTCCGGGTTTTACCTATACTTATCCGCCGCTTGAAAAGAGCTTGCCTCTCGATGCTTTGAATTCTGGAAGAGGTGTGCAGCAAGGTACCATAATCGTTACTGACCAAAACAATGTTGAGCACAAAATAGATCTTTCAACTGCGCATACTCTCGACGACGTCATTGGAATCATCAACGACAGTCGCTCATTTGAAGCCGGAATCGAAGAGGTGCCGTCTGATACGGCAGCTGCTTTGGGTCTTTACCGAAATGCCGGACAGACGAGCACTTTGATTGGTCTGTCTGATCCGAAAATGCTTTCCGAATTTACCAATCTCACAGATCTCAATAGCGGATTAGGGGTTCCTGATGGTTATCTGAACATCAATACCCGGGATGGCCGCAACCATAGAGTCGATTTGACCGGCGCCGTCACCGTCGGTGATGTGGTCGCCCGAATAAATGCCATTGAAGGTGGTACCACGGTTGAAGCGACCTTTGACATGATTCACAAAAGAATAGATCTCAAAGATATCACGGGTGGAAGTGGTGACTTTTCAGTTGATTCGACCAGAACACAGCTTTATATCAAAGATCTTGATCCTCATGTGGCCACCGACCTGGGATTGCTCAACAACGTCGGCGCTGGCAATCAAATTTTCTCAACTTATGATGAAGACATGGAGTCAGAAGCTACACCATTGAGCTTCCTCAACGGTGGTGATGGTGTTGAGGCCGGATATATCGATATTACCGGGCACGATGGCATCACTCGAACAATAGATCTTACCACCGCTGGGACTCCTCAAGATGTCATCGACGCCATAAATGACCCTTTAAATGGCGCTT
Organism: uncultured bacterium; assembly: GCA_964596185.1. GTDB lineage: Bacteria > Muiribacteriota > Ozemobacteria > Ozemobacterales > Ozemobacteraceae > DYKG01. The sequence goes on from CAZQUE010000001.1 coordinate 17,003, forward strand.
TCCCGTCACAGACAGCCAGTTTTGACCTTGTCAGTAAACGTATTGTTATAACTGATAATACTGTCGGACCAGAAGATTTTCGAATTGAAGAGGTTTTTGGCGCAAATCCGGTTTCGGTTAAAGAAATCACCACGGTGACCAAAAATCTTGGTCTGCTCAAATCTTCGCAGGGAAATACCATCGTCGGCGATTCGCTGGTTCCAGCTGGACTGACTCTGGCTGACCCTTTGGCCAATCTTGTGCCACCGCCGGAAACCGGTTTCATGGTCATTCGTGGTGCTGATGACGAACCCGTAGATGTCGATCTGACCGGAGCGGCAACCATCGGTGATGTTGTCAATGCTATCAACAATACCGGCAAATTTTCGGCAACCTGGGATACTACTGCAAATCGTTTTGTAGTTTCCGATCCAAATGCGGTGAACGGCAATTTTGGGATCACAATTGAAGAAACTTCCAATCCTGGCCGAGATCTGGGGCTAATACAAAACACGAGCAATCATACTCAGACTACTCTGACCGGTGCGCCGATAACCGTTAAGGCACTGCCAACTTTAACCGGTTCTCTTGATATGAATCCGGCTGTGACCCGCGAAACAGAGCTTAAGGCGTTGAATTCAGGCAGAACTTTCAATTCGGGGGTTAATCTGGGTTTTATCCGCATCACCGATAAAGCCGGGCATTTCAAGGCTATAGATCTGCGTGGGTCTACGACAATTGGCGACGTTCTTGATAAAATAAACGACCCAGCCAACGGACTTTACATTGAGGCGAGGATAAACGCTGATCAGAATGGCCTCGAAATCATAGATAAAAATCATGGCGCGACGGGAAAGATGGAAATCATCGACATCGATAGCACTAGTGCCTTCGATCTGGGCATTGTCGGGCAAACCGTAGATCACAACTGGATTGGAAAAGACATTGATCCCGGGATGACTGCAACCACGCCAATAAGTGCTTTGCGCGTTAACGATGGTGGAGTCGTAACCGGTAAAGTTTACGTTCAAAGTGGCGAATTTTCTGGAGAAATCGATCTGACCGGAGTGAAAACGGTTGGAGAGATGATCGACAAATTTTCAAATACTGACGCGAATTTTAATATCCAGGCCTGGATATCTGATGATGGTAAACGTATAAACCTTACCAATACCAAGGGCGAGCCATATATAAAAGTGCGCGACCTGGCCGAGGGCAATCCTAATGTCGCTTCATCTTTTGGACTGGGAAATTCGCCATCTGTTTTCACGACCCTGATGGATCTTCGTGACAATCTGCTGAGAAATGATGCCAAAGCGATTTCAGAAGAAAGTCTAAAATTTATTGATGAAGATTTAAATCGAATACTTAAATTACACGCTGAAGTGGGCACCAAAAGTAACCGAGTTACAGCAACAAAAGAAAAACAGGAAAACATTACATTAAACCTAAAGAAAATGCTGTCAAGTGTCGAAGATATAGATATGGCTGAAGCTATTGTCCGGATGACTGAACTGGAAACTGCCTATCAGGCAGCTCTTCAGACAGGAGCAAGGGTAATGCAGACAACCTTGATGGAATTTCTCAGATAAGCGAAGGAAATAAGCGTTAAGTATGAATCTTTCCACATCAAGATTTGGAAAAATAAGCATTGCTGATGAAGAGATCATAACCTTCGATGAAGGCTTGCTTGGCTTTGAGGATTACCATCGATATGTTGTTCTCAATACGGATGACGGAAGCCCGTTCCGTTGGTTGCAATGTGTTGATGATGGGAATCTGGCGTTCGTAATTATTGAGCCACTGAGCTTCATGTTCGAATATGATCTCGAAATTTCAGACTCAGATGCTGAATTTATCGCTCTTAAACGTGCTGAAGATGCAGTTCTGTATGTCATTGTTTCGATTCCTCAGAATCCGAAAGATATGACCGCCAATCTTCAGGGCCCGCTGGTTATCAATGCTGCCAATCGCAAAGGCCGGCAGATTATTTCCAGCAACAGTCGTCACTCGGTCAAGGCGCGAATTCTTGATGAAATGGAAAAGCGTGCGGCCAAGCTCAAAGAGGTCCAGGACTCTCTCGAATCCGATCAAAAGGATGGTGAGGGATAATGCTGGTACTGACCAGAAAGATCAATGAAAAGATCATAATCGGTGATGATGTTGAGATAGTGCTGGTTGACATTGGTAAAGACCAGGTAAAGATCGGCATCAACGCTCCCAGGAGTGTGAAGGTTCACCGTTGGGAAGTTTACGAAGAAATCCAGAAGGAAAACAAGGAAGCAGCTAAGATCACCTCTCTTGATCCGCTCAAGAGTCTTCCTCAGGATATTCTCAAAAACTTTGGAAAAAAAGATATTAAAGCTAAAAACAAAGAAAAATGATGAAAAACGGAGATAAGGAATTGTAATTGGCTATAACCGTCGGAAATCGAGCTAACGTTCGTTGGGTTGAAATTCCGATGGAGTATGTAGAACGGGGAAAAATAAAGCTTCGAAGCAAATAAAAAACGGATTTTACCCCAATAAGTCATGGAGGCAAACCTATGGCCCTGCGTATTAACACAAACATAACGGCTCTAAATGCGCATAGCAATCTGGTAAGAAACGATAGCAGATTGTCTAGCTCAATCGAGCGCCTTTCGTCAGGTCTGAGAATCAACAGAGCATCTGATGATGCCGCTGGTCTGACGATCTCCGAGAAACTTCGCACCCAGGTGCGAGGAATTAATCGGGCCATCATGAACGTCCAGGATGGAATCAGTCTCATTCAAACAGCCGAAGGCGCGCTGAATGAAATCCACAGCATGCTGCAACGCATGCGTGAACTTGCTCTGCAGTCAGGCAATGATACTCTCACTACCACTGACAGACTCGAAATTCAGAAAGAAATCGCTCAGCTCAAAGAAGACATCAACAGAATTTCTTACGGTACTGAATTCAATACCAGAAAACTGTTGGATGGCAGTGGCACTGCACAGGTCTCAACCAGCGATCCGAAAAACCTCGACCCAGTTGTTGTTGGCGAGGTTCTTACTTTTTCTGATTTCTCTGTAGTTGTATGGCCAAAATCTGAGTATACGCCTGCCTCTGGATGGAAAGTCTTTGATGGACAGCCAGAGCAACAACACTCAAACATTTTTACCACCGTAGATGGCGAAATAGCTTCTTCGAGCACCACTCTGCAGTCATTGTCAAATTTCTACGACAGTAATGGGCATTTCATTCTTGATTTACCCCAGACCCTTTTTCTGCAGGGCGATAACAGTCAGGGCGAGATTGTGGTCAGCAAAGACCTCACTTTGGCACAATTGACTCAACGCATTGAAGATGCTATGACCGAAGATCAGCTTGGTAAAGGTCTTCATTTCGAAGGTTCAACTTCTGAATTGAATCTTTCTGGCGAACATAACGGTCAGATCGTTGTTACATCTGGCCGCAACGGTGAACTTGGCCGCATCAATTTTACTGGTGAAGAAAGCCTGGTTAAAGCCCTTGGTTTTCAGCAGGTGGTTGCTCCTGAAGATCCAGTTTATTCAATCGCTGTTACCAATCTTGGTGTTCCCTACGGCGAACGCCAGACTCTCACTACTCAGATTGCCGGTCATCGCGCACCTGGTCTTATCGAAGGTATCGATCTTGCTTTCGAACCTCCTCTTTCAGCCCATGTAGATACCGCTCCGGCAGAACTTGGTATATCACTCGCCGGACCGATTACTTTCAACGTTGATGACTCTGTTCAGACTAACGCTGTGATTAATATTCCAGCAGGCCAATTTAGTATGAATCAGATCTCTTCAATCGTTAATGACACGCTTTCCGTTGCTGGCAGTAGAGTTCTTAGCAGAGTTAATGATCATTACGCGCTGGAATTCTATACAAAAGACACCGGATCAGCTGGATTTTTGAGCATTACCGGCAGCACTCTGGGCAATGAGCTTGGTATAGCCAACGGTAGATATACTGGCACTGGCGGTAACCCTGGTGTTGCTAACTCTTATCAGCTCATATCCGTGTTTGATTTCTCTGTAAACAACGTTGTTTTCAGTATCAATGACAGTCACGGATTAAATACTGGTGCTATAAATCTGAATGGGAATTACTCAGCCGGCGGTTTGAATTCACTGGTTGAAGCTATCAATAATCAACTTGCTACAACAAGCGTGCGGATTATTGCCGAAGCCAACAATGGAACTTTGTCATTCAGATCTCTTGAAACTGGTGTTGGTTCGAACTTTGATATATATGATACTGGCGCTGGCGCACAAAGTATCTTTTCCGGTTTGCGCATGAATAACCAGACAACTACATCTGGTTTTGACGGCAATCCGGCTGTGCAGAACTTCGCTTATGATCAGTCCTCTGCGTTCTTCGGATGGGTCGTTGCCGATGATGGTGTCGGCGGACCTGATAATCTTTCGTTTTTCATCGCTGATCTGGACGGGAATGGCATGGAAATTTCCATATCATTTGGGGATGCAGCTGCGGGGACATCGTTCAGAACCATTACTGATATTGCCAACGCAATTAATCAGCAGGCATGGAACACTGGTGTTAAGGTCAATGCTGAAATCAATACAGCGACCAATACCATCAGAATGTTTTCAACCATACCCGGAAAAGACGGCAAGGTCGTCTTAACCGAACTTGGCAGCCCTGATTCATCGAACACTCTGAAGAAGATTCTCGATATCGACCCAATTGCTTACGAGAACGGTGTTGGACAATATGCCTTTACCATGCATGTTAAGGATACCTCGATTCAGTTCCAGATCGGGCCTAACCAGGGGCATACTGCAAAGGCCAATATTATAAGAACTGACTGCAAGGCCCTTGGTATTGAAGACCTTGACCTGACTACCGTAAAATCTTCTGAAATCGCTATTGGTCTTATTGATAAGGCTCTGCAACGCATTTCTTCTGAGCGTGCCAAACTTGGTGCGATCGAGAACCGCATGACCTACACCAACAACAGCTTGCGTGTAGCACTGCAGAACATGACCGCATCTGAATCACGCATCAGAGATGTAGATATGGCTGCTGAAGTTATTGAAATGACTCAGTCACAGATTTTGCAGCAGGCAAGTAACGCAATGGTCGGCCAGGCCAACGTTTCAGCCCAGGCCGTGCTTGACTTGCTCCGCTAATTAACTAAATAAATACATAGGTTTGCACAGGGGTTGCCCACGGGCAACCCCTTTTCTTTTACTCAATTAAATGCTTATTTTTCCCGAGGGAATGGCCAGGCCATAATGCCGCCTTCAAGAATCCAGACATTGTCATAACCATGGCCGTTAAGTAGTCTGGCAGCCTCATAGCCACGCAATGAAATTTTGCAGTAACAGAAGATTTTGGAATTCTTATCTTCAGGCAGTTCGTTCAATCGATTGCGAATCGAACCCAGCGGCATGAGTTTCTCGCCAATGCCGAGTCGCATGGCTTCAAACTCGTCTGAGCCCCGGACATCGAGAATAACCGGTTTTTCTCCTTTGTCCAGCAATGCTTTGAACTGGTGAGCAGAAACGCCTTTCATCAAACCATCGAGCTTGTTTTGCATTATATGTGCCGTGGCGATTGAATGGTCTATCGCCAGGCTGAACGGAGGAGCATAGGGAAGATCAGCATTACAGTAATCGTCTATGGTCAGCCCGCCAAGAATAGCAGTTGCCCATTCCGCAATCTGTTTCGAAACATCGCCTGGTCCTACACACTGGGCTCCAAGTATTTTCCTCGTTTTTCGATCGGCAATCAGTTTGGTAATCAGCAATTGCCCTTTCATAAAGCCTGGTTTGTCAGGGCTTGCATTGATGACCGTTTCAATGTCGATAAAACCGGCTTTAGCAGCATTTCTTTCGTTGATCCCGGTAGTTCCGGCAGAGAAATCGAAAACTTTGCAAATGCCGGTTTGAATAGTGCCGGGATATTCTTTGCGATTGTTCATGATAAGGTTCTCGCCGGCAACTCTTCCTTCAAGATTTGCCAAATCACCATAGGGCGCGAGAACTTTTTTGCCGGTAAGCCGTTGGGTTATTTCTATACAATCACCAACTGCATAAATGTTGGGATCTGATGTCTGAAGGTAGTTGTTAACAGCTATGCCGCCAGTTTGACCGATTTCAAGGCCAGCGTTCACAGCCAGTTCGGTGTTGGGAATTACGCCGATGGCGATTATTGCAAGCTGACAATCGAGCTCTGTGCCATTTTGAAGTTTTACCCCGGTTAGTTTGCCGTCTTTGCCAAGAAACTCAGCCAGACCATTGTTACAGATTACGTTGGCGTTTTTGCTGCGAATGTGGTTTTCAACCAGTTTTGCCATTTCTTCATCAAGAAATGACAGCAACTGGGGCAACATTTCAATGATGGTGATTTCAATTCCTGCCAGATGCAGAGCTTCACAGGTTTCGATGCCAATTAAACCACCACCAATAACCACCGCTTTGCGAATTTTCTTTTCATCGGCAATTTTTCTGAGGTAATCGGCATCACGCATGCTTTGCAGTGTTGTAATTCCCTCAAGGTCTATGCCGGGTACGTTGGGCATGCGTGGTTTTGCGCCAGTGGCAATTACAAGTTTGTCGTATGTCAGATCTTCAGTTTGTTGATTATCGATATTTCTGATCTTGACCTTTTTATTTTTTCTGTCGATTGAAACTGCTTCAGTTCCGGTTTTGGCATTTATGCCTTTGGCATTGAGAAAAAATTTGGGATCACGAACTACTCCGGTAGGTGTGCAGATTAATTGGTTGCGATCGTCGAAAAAACCTCCTACATAATATGGATACCCACATGAGGCCATCGAAAGATCGGGGGATTTCTGAATAATTGTTATTTCAGCTTTTTCGTCAAATCTTCGGGCGCGGGCGGCGGTTTTGGGGCCTGCTGCCGATCCGCCAATTACTAGAATCTTCTGCATGTCATTTTCCTTAATATGTAATATTTTTTAACACGATAGCAGTATAAAAGATGCTCCTTCGCTTTTAAAGAAAAAAATCTCTAAAGCTTCATTGGTGTAATGGGAATAAAATAATGTTCCAACAAAAGGGAAAATTAAAAAACTAGTTGCGCAACCTTTTGCTGGTTTCGCAACCAGTTGCGCAAAATCGACTGGTTGCTATTGTGAAAAAAATATCCTGTGCGGCTATTTCCCAGCGTCTTTACATTAGTTGGCACAAAAGATGCTTATAAGTTTGCAAATATTTTCTTATAGGAGATTTAAAATGAGCGCAACAGTAGAAAAAATAAATTCGGTAAACTTCAATGAAATGATCGGAAAAGGCACTGTGTTGGTAGATTTCTGGGCTCCATGGTGTGGGCCCTGCCAAATGCAATTGCCGATTTTAGAGAAAGTTGCCCAAAGGGTTGGTGAAAAGGCGAAGATTGCCAAGTTGAACGTTGAAGAAAGTCCAGATGTTGCTTCCAAATTCAACATATACTCGATTCCGACATTGATAGTTTTTAAAGAAGGTCAGCCGGTCAAGGTTTTCCAGGGATTGCAAACCGAAGATACATTGGTTAACGCAGTATCATAAGGAGCGAACAATGAAGATTTTAATAGTAGGGGGAGTGGCTGGTGGAGCGAGTGCCGCCGCAAGGGCCAGAAGAATAAATGAAGAGGCCGAAATAGTTCTTTTTGAGCGCGGCGAACATATTTCGTTTGCCAACTGCGGTTTGCCTTATCACGTCAGCGGGGTTATTGACACTAGAGATAAGCTGTTAGTGACCACTCCAGAAATTATGAAAGAAAAGTTTGCGATAGACGTTCGAACTCATAATGAGGTACTCGAAATCAATCGCGAGAAAAAGCAGATTCTGGTGCGTAATCTGATAAAAAATGAAGATTACACCGAGACATACGACCATCTGATTCTCAGTCCGGGGGCAGCTCCTTTCAAGCCGCCTATTCAAGGGGTTGACAGTAAAAACATATTTTCCCTTCGCAATCTCGAAGACATGGATAGGATCAAAAATGCTGCTGAGGGCGCCAAAGATGCTGTCGTAATTGGCGGCGGTTACATTGGTCTGGAAATGACCGAATCCCTTCGGCACATGGGAATCGATGTCGTGTTGGTCGAGCTTGCCCCGCAGGTAATGGGGCCTTCTGACCCAGAAATGGCTTCAATGCTTCATGCTGAAATCGAAATGAATGGGGTGAAGTTGAAGCTGGGTCAGTCAGTTACTTCTTTCGAGCAGATCGGTGATCGCTTAAAAGTTACATTGAGTTCGGGCGAGAAGCACGAAGTCGATCTGGCAATCATGGCTATCGGTGTGCGCCCTGAAAACAAGCTCGCCAAGGATGCCGGTCTCGACATTGGTGTAACGGGTGGAATCAAGGTCAACAGCTTCATGCAAACCAGTGATCCGGATATTTATGCGGTTGGTGATGCGGTTGAAGTAATTGACTTGATGTCAGGGCAGCCTGCGTTGATACCTCTTGCCGGTCCTGCCAATCGACAGGGACGCATTGCGGCCGACAATATATTTGGGCTCAAAAGAGAATATCGAAACACTCAAGGATCAGCAGTTTGCAAGGTTTTTGACCTTACATTTGCCATGACCGGTTTGAGTGAAAAGCAGGCAGTGAAAAATTCGATTAATTTTGACAAAGTATTTGTACACCCGGCAAATCATGCCAGTTATTATCCTGGCGCAACGTCGATTTCTTTGAAGGTTCTTTTCGATCCAAAAAACGGTAAAGTGCTCGGGGCTCAGGCGGTTGGTCTTGAAGGAGTCGATAAGCGCATCGATGTTTTAGCTGTAGCAATCAGAGCAGGTTTGACCGTATATGACCTTGAAGAACTTGAATTGTGTTATGCCCCGCCATACGGCTCTGCTAAAGATCCGGTTAACTACGCCGGCATGGTAGCTGCAAATATCCTTCGCGGTGCTGCAGAACATTTTCATGTCGCTGACATCGAGAAATTCGATTCAAATAAAAAGTTGATTGACGTAAGAACTCGTGAAGAAGTTTTGGCAGGAGCTATTCCTGGTGCAATGCATATTCCTCTGCATGAAATTCGTGAAAGAATTGGGGAATTGTCTAAGGAAAAAGAATACATGATCTACTGTCAGGCCGGTTTGCGTGGTTATCTTGCTTACCGGATTTTCAAGCAGAAGGGTTTGAAAGCATCTAACCTCGACGGTGGTTACAAGACCTATTGCATGGTCAACAAAAATGCACTTTATGATAAGAGTGAAATGACCGACGATGCCGGCGGTGAAATGGAAATGGCGGCAAATCAGGAAGACGGCGTTCTCAAAATCGTAAAACAGATAGACGTTTCCGGCCTGCAATGTCCGGGGCCGATAAGTAAGCTTCGCTCGGCTATTGACGAAATTGAAAAAGGTCAGGCAATAGAAGTGATAGCTACTGACCCTGGATTTGCTGCTGATGTTCCTGCCTGGTGCAGATCAACCGGTAACCAGTGCGTGAACATTGAGAAAATTCCTGGTGGCAAATTCAAAGCTACAGTAAAAAAGCTTGGAAAATTAGAATGCTCAGCAATCACTACCTGCCAGAAAAAAATGACCAATGTCATTTTCAGCAATGACCTCGATAAGGCAATGGCTGCTCTGATTATTGCTAATGGTGCGGCTGCGGCCGGTTATGAAACGACGCTGTTCTTTACATTCTGGGGTTTGAGCCTGTTACGCAAAGAACCCGAGAAGCCTGTCGAAAAAAATCTGGTTGAAAAGATGTTTGGCATGATGCTTCCTAAGGGTGTAAATGGTCTGAAGCTTTCAAAAATGCATATGGGCGGCATGGGTACGGCCATGATGCATAAAGTTATGGCTGATAAACATGTAACTTCGCTGAAAGATCTGCTCAAGAGTGCTATAGACAACAAGGTTAAGCTGGTGGCATGTTCGATGAGCATGGATGTGATGGGCATTAAAGAAACGGAATTGATCGATGGCGTTGAGATCGGTGGTGTGGCAATGTATATCGACGAATTGAGCAAGAGCAATTCTGGTTTGTTCATCTAATTAGAAACTGCAAAACTTTTAAGCGGTCACTGAGACTGGCATGGCCAGGTCGAAGTGGCCGTTTTTCACGCATTTATAGACATTTAGATAGAAGTTTTTGCCTTCATGGTGAATATTTTAAAAAAATGAAAACAAGCTAAATTGAAATGAAAATGAAAGAAAATAAGCGCAATTTGCTAAAAAATGACTTAGAAGTCTGAAATTTGCCCGAAGGCATGTGCGGATTAATGTCGATAGACCTAGTAGATAAGGAAAAATAGGCCTGTTTTGACCGAAGCAGAAAGAAAGGAGGCAAAGGTAAGAATTAATATATAGAAATTCCGGTCTGAAAATTTAAGGAGTTTTAGCGCAAGGATGCGCTAAAGGACGACAATCAAGGAGGAAACATATGTCGTTGCGAATCAATCAAAACGTTCTTTCAATCAAAACCTATTCAAATCTTACTCAAACTAACAACCGGCTCGAAAAATCGATTTCGAAACTAAGCTCAGGACTTCGAATCAACACAGCCGCCGACGATGCAGCCGGGCTGGCAATCAGCGAAAAAATGCGTCGGCAGATCAGAGGCTTGAACCGCGCCGCCCTCAATGCTCAGGATGGTATTTCCATGATCCAGACAGCAGAAGGTGCGCTCAATGAATCACAGAGTATCATGCAGAGAATGCGAGAACTTGCGATTCAGGCTTCCAACGATACACTTACCAGTAATGATCGCCTCGAAATACAAAAAGAGGTTAATCAGCTGCGCGATGAAATCGACCGAATATCGAATTCAACGGAATTCAACACCAAAAAACTGCTTGATGGCAGCCAGTCGGCTTCAATTAGTTCTTCTTCAAAATTTGCCCGAGGCGTCGTGGTTGGCAACACAAATGGTGGTGGTGACTATCAGGTCAGCATTGCGCTTGTAAATGGCGGAATTTCTCAGATGCAGAGATCGCAGATCTTTACCGATGCTTCAAGCGGAGATCTGGCACGCGGAGACACCAGACTTGAAGACATTGCTCAGTTCTTCAATGAAGACGGTATCTCTTCAGTATCAAGTCCTCAGAAACTAACCATATCAGGGAATTCGGAATCAGTTGAAATAACCGTTGACGGCAAAATGACACTCGATCAACTTGCGGCAGCTCTTCAGCAGGCCTTAAGCGGTAGCAGTGGCCTTGGTATTGATAATTCAAGTTCTGGAGTAGTGAGCACTGCCCAGACCGGTGTAAGCGGCATGGGTGGGTATCTGGAATTGGTTTCTGGCTCTGCGGGAGATCGTGGTGACTTTTCTATTGCCGGCCCTCAGGATCTGATTGACTCTCTTGGTCTTTCGGTGGTTAGAGAATCGGTCAACTCTCTGGTAGACGTGACTCTCAAAGATGCACAGGGTAATTCCCGAACTACCAGAACCAGCAGTGATCGTGCCTATGGCCTGCTGAACGGCATTGATGTTCAGTTCCAGTCTCAGGCAGCCCAAATTGCCGGTTCTGGAGGCATTGAAAGTGGCCTGCGAATCTCGGTTGCCGGTGGTCTTGACTTCACTCTTGATGCTGGCGGCGGAAGCGTTGACATAACCATAGCTACAGGAAACTGGACGATGGAAGGCATTGCCAGGTCAATCAATCAGCAGATCGAAGATGAGATTGCTGCAGCTGCAGGCGGTGCTGATGAAGCTTTGCTGGGCTTGAGTGCTTCGGTTGTCGATGGAGAAATAAGGCTTTCATACGAACCGCAGTTGGTATCAGTTACCTCAAGCATAATTGATGTTTCGGCAGCCGCACCCGACAATGCTCTTGGTATGGTGGATGGTTCTTATAGCGGGTTCGTTGATGCCAGCAAAGACAGCGATTTCGTTATTCAGGGTCTGGGAACATATCGAGACGATGTTGCTAACGGTACAGCCGTTACCTTCACTCTTACCGATGGAGATGGAGATGCCTCGGTATTGAACTCATACGCAACCACCGATGACCCGGAAGTTGCTGACATGAAAGAGATCAAAGAATTCCTTGCGAGTGCCAATGCAACCTTTGATGCTGATGATGTTCAGATTCGTGCCGATATGGTTAATGGCTCGTTGGCATTCACTGCCACACGAGTTGGTCAGGAAAACCAGAACGGCGGTGCGCCTGTTGCAAGTAGGGTAACTTTGGCAGTTAACCAGGGGTTTGCTGAAACTCAGTTTGGTCTTAAAAACGGTACTAAATACGGTAGCGGCGATACCAACTTCCGGCTTCATGTTGTTGACAACAAGCCCCAGTTCCAGATCGGTGCCGACCCTGGACAGAACATGCAGGTATCGATGGGCAACATGTCATCCAACGCTCTGGGTGTCGACAATCTTGATATGACTACAGTAAAAGGTGCTCAGGAAGCTTTGGTCAGAATCAACAAAGGTCTTGACATGATTTCTGCTGAAAGATCAAAACTTGGTGCCTTTCAGAATCGTCTGGAATACGCCATTAACAACATCAGAAACACTTCAAGCAATCTGACTTCAGCTGAAGCTCGCATCAGAGACGCCGATATCGCCATGGAAATGATCGAGTTCACTCGCAATCAGATCGTGGCTCAGTCGGGCACCGCAATGTTGGCACAGGCAAACATGCTGCCACAAAGTGTTCTTTCGCTTCTCGGTCAGTAATCGCTGACGGCCTTTTTTCCGCATTAAGATCTGCCCGGGCTCTACGGAGCCCATGGGCAGATTTTTTTCTTTTAAAAAGACATGTTACCCCTTAAAATATTGGATAAAAAGAAACGGGGTTAGATTATGTCTAGAAGTGTCGCGGAATTAAAGAGGCTTATGGAACAAGGTGAGAACATATCTGCTTTGTTAAGAAAAGAAAAAGATTTGGCCATAAACACTGAGGAGATAATTGAAATAGCTTACGATCTTCAAGCGGGTAGTTATATTGAGGCTCTTGAAAAAACTAAACATGCCGAGCAAATGTTAAGATGTTATCGAGCAATTGCTGAACTTCTCAAGAATTATTGCCATTTTTCAAGCATTCTTGAGGCCGGTGTCGGCGAAGCTACGACTTTATCCGGTGTGTTGGCTAATTTAGAACAAAAAGTCCAAGCTTATGGCTTTGACCTTAGCTGGTCAAGGATTGCTCACGCAAGATCGTATATGAACTCAAAGGGCCTCAGTTCTGACGGCCTTTGCACCGGAAATCTATTAAACATACCTTTTGCCGACAATTCGGTCGACCTTGTTTACACCTGTCATTCGATTGAACCAAATGGTGGTAACGAAGAACCAATTTTGGCAGAGTTATATCGCGTTTGTCGGAAGTACCTGATACTTTTTGAACCTGCCTATGAATTTGCTGATGACAAGGTGAAAAAGAGGATGAGAGACCATGGTTATTGCAGGGGCCTGGCAGATTTTGCAAAAAAGCTGGGTTTTAAAGTTATAGAACATGCTCTTTTTCACGAAACTACCAATCCAATGAATCCCACCGCAGTTACAGTCATTGAAAAGGGGACACAAGGAGAGTTCTTCGGTTCTGTCTTTGCTTGTCCTCGTCATAAAACACCACTTAAAAGGTTTGAAAATGTTTTTTTCAGTCCCGAAGCGTTAGTCGCTTATCCAATAATTAACAATATTCCATGTTTGCGAATTGAAAATGGCATTTTAGCCAGCCATTTTGAAAATTTTATATAGGTACATCATCTTTTTGGCATTCTCGGACATTCGAAGTTGCATTTGCCCTTATTCAATTTAGAGATTTTTCCCAAAAAATACCTGGTCAGAAAATAGTTCTGATCGGGGTTTTTCTTTTCAGGTAGGAAAATTAAAAATGTTTTTTTTTGCTTGACCGAAATCGAATATTGAATAATATCTTCGCCCTAAGCGCAAGGATGCGCAATTTTCAAAATGATTCATGGAGGAATCAACTATGTCATTACGTATTAATCAGAATGTTCTTTCTATCAACACTTACAAGTCTGTAGCGCAGACTTCTGGTCGACTCGAGAAATCCATTCAAAAGCTAAGTTCCGGCTTGAGAATTAACGGTGCAGCGGATGATGCCGCCGGTTTGGCAATCAGTGAAAAAATGCGCCGACAGATTCGCGGCTTGAATCGCGCTGTGCTGAACGCCCAGGATGGAATTTCGATGATTCAGACTGCTGAAGGGGCACTAAACGAGACTCAGAGCATTCTTCAGCGCATTCGTGAGCTGGCAACTCAATCCGCAAACGATACTCTGACCAGTAACGACAGGCTTGAGATTCAAAAGGAGGTGATCCAGCTTCGCGACGAAATTGATCGCATTGCGCGCAGTACCGAATTTAATACGAAGAAGTTACTTGATGGAAGTCAGACCGCGCTGATCAGTTCAAACTCTAACGCGGTAGAGGGTTTGGTTGTTGGCTCAATTGATGGCCTTGGCGCTGACTATGATGTAGAACTCGAGTTGGTTAAGGGCGGCATTGCCGAAATGCAGCGCTCACAGATTTTCACTATTGGGGATGGCAGTGGCAAACTTGCGGATGGCAACACTCAGCTGCAAAGTGTTGCGCAATTCTATGATTCTAACGGCGTGTTTATTCTTGAGACGCCACAGATCCTAACTTTAGGCGGTAATACTGAATCAACAGAAATAACCCTTGATCGACAAATGACCCTGGACAATCTGGCAGCCAGCATTCAGAATGCGATGGTTCGAATGACCGGATTGGGTTTAAGCAATTCTAAAGTGGCTACCGTAAACACGGCTGCAACGGGAGTTGCTGGAATGGGTGGATACATCGAAATCGTTTCTGGAAGCATTGGTGACAATGGTAAAGTCTCATTCTCATCTGATCAAAAAATAATCGATGCTTTGGGCATGAGTGTCACCAGAAAAGCTGTCAACAGTCAGGTTGAAGTGGCAATCAATGATGCATTTGGAAACTCAAGAAAAATGAATGTTGATGGCAACCGTGTTTCTGGTTTATTGGACGGTATTGATTTGCAGTTCAACTCGCAGTCGGCACAAATTGCTGGTTCTAGAGGCTTGGAACAGGGATTAAATTTTGTAACCACGCAAACATTTACAATAAGCGTGAATAATACATTTATTAACATAGCGATCTCGGCCAATCCTAGCTTTGGTTGGTCGATGGAGGGAATTGCCCGATCGATCAATCATCAGATCCGCACGGCTATCGAGACTGGTGGTGGTCAGGAAAGACTGAAAGGACTTGCAGCAACTGTTGTAGAAGGTGAAATTCGCCTTACCTATGATCGTCCGACTTCAGTTGCTTCTACTGTTCCAAACACTATTATGATAACAAATGCTACCGGTACTGCAGATGAGATAGGTTTCTCTAATGGTTCGTTCAGCGGTTTTGTGGACGCCAGCAAAGATGAAGATTCCGTCGTTTGGGGTTTCAATCGCTACATGGTCAGCGGTGAGACTCTGGTGCAAGCCGGAACAGTTATTGTTGTAAGTGTTGGGGATGGTGTTTTAGGTCGGGAAATTACAGTAATGACTACTTTGGGAACCGCAAGCAAGACTGTGGCAAACATGGTTCTGTTCAGTCGATTTCAGGCCACTGTTAATGACGCATTTAGAACTGGATCGGTAGCAGTGCGAGTAGATCAAGTGGGCTCGGCAATTGCTTTTACAGCTCTAAAAGTGGGGACTAAGCATGAAAATGCCGGTCCAGTTGAGAGTATCGTTTCATTGTCCGACATTAATGATGATAATGGTGTTTCAGCCGATTCTGCGGTTGAAAGAGCCGTAAATAGTATTCTAGGCATAAAAGAAGCTATTGCCAGAGGAAGTGGAGACAGCAACTTTAAGCTCCATATTGTCAACACCCAGGCTCAGTTCCAGATCGGTGCTGATCAAGGTCAGACAATGGAGATAAACATTGGCAACATGACTTCAAAGGCTCTGGGTGTCGACAAAATTGATCTTAGCACTGTTGAGGGTTCAAATAAGGCCATGGGCATGGTAAACAAAGCCCTTGATCGAGTGTCAACCCAACGAGCAAAGCTCGGCGCATACCAGAATCGTCTTGAATACGCAATCAACAACCTGCGCAACACTCACAGCAACCTGACTTCTGCCGAATCACGCATCAGAGATGCTGATATCGCCATGGAAATGATTGAATTCACTAGAAATCAGATCATCAACCAGTCGGGTACTGCAATGTTGGCTCAGGCAAATATGCTTCCTCAGGGGGTGCTGCAGCTACTTCAATAGAGAGGCTGAAAATCAATACCTATAGACTCGGCTTGAGCCTGGAAAATATTTTGTAATAATTTCCTTCAAGCCGTGTCTCTAAGGGACTGTCTTTTGAAGTCCTGTTCTATCAGATAGAAAAGTCATCTGACGCACTTCTATCTGGGTAAGTTGTGGTGTAATTAACGGGCTGTTTAACTTGGAAAAATGCCGGAGGCACAAAAATTTAGAAAATATCACAAGAAATTGGGAAAGGGTGGTGGTAAGGCGAGTAACTACACCTAAATTGCGCATGGAAGCGCAAAAAAATTCATCAATATGATTCATGGAGGAATCAGAAATGTCCTTACGTATTAATCAGAATGTCTTGTCAATTAGTACCTACAAAACCGTGGCCCAGACTTCAGGTCGCCTGGAGAAGTCTATCCAGAAACTGAGTTCGGGTCTAAGAATCAACAGTGCCGCAGATGACGCCGCAGGACTTGCAATAAGCGAGAAAATGCGCCGCCAGATCAGGGGCTTGAGCAGGGCTGTATTGAATGCTCAGGACGGCATTTCGATGATTCAAACTGCAGAAGGCGCTCTGAATGAAACTCAAAGCATTCTTCAGCGCATTCGTGAGCTGGCAACTCAATCGGCAAATGACACACTGACCAGCAATGATCGACTTGAGATACAGAAAGAAGTTATTCAGCTTCGCGATGAAATTGACCGCATAGCAAGAAGCACAGAATTCAATACGAAAAAGCTGCTCGACGGCAGTCAAACGGCGTTGATAAGCTCGAATTCAAATGCGGTTGAAGGTCTTGTTAATGGTTCAATCAGTGGTGTGGGCGCTGACTATGATGTTGAGTTGGAACTTGTGAAGGGCGGCATTGCTGAAATGCAGCGCTCACAGATTTTCACTTTGGCAGATGGCAGCGGAAAACTTGCTGATGGAAACACTCAGTTGCAGAGTGTAGCTCAGTTTTACGATTCAAACGGGGTTTTCATTCTTGAGACTCCGCAGATTCTCACTTTGAGTGGCAACACTCAATCGACTGAAATCACTCTTGACCGGCAGATGACTCTCGATAATCTCGCGGCAAGTATCCAAAACGCAATGGTTCGTTCCACGGGGTTGGCGCTGAGCAATTCAAAGGTGGCTACCGTAAGTACGGCTGCGACCGGCGTCGCTGGTATGGGTGGATACTTTGAAATTACCTCTGGTAGTATCGGAGAAAACGGAAAGATCTCTTTCTCGTCAGATCAGAAAATTGTTGATGCATTAGGCATGAGCGTCTCCAGAGAAGCTGTAAATAATCGGGTGAAAGTTAACCTGAATGATTCGTTTGGCAATTCAAGACAGCTTAACGTTGATGGCAATCGTGTTGCTGGACTGCTAAATGGCATCGATTTGCAATTTAGTTCCCAAACAGCGCAAGTTGCCGGTTCAAAAGGCCTTGAACAAGGGTTGAATCTTAATGCAGACCAGAGCTTCACGGTAACTTTAGATGGTGGGGACAATGTTACAATCAACGTTTTGCAGAATGCCAACTATGGTTGGACTATGGAAGGAATTGCCCGGTCAATTAATCAGCAAATTACGGCTGCTGTTGGCTTGAATCCCATGCTTAGGGGTCTGCAAGCAAGTGTGGTTGAGGGAGAAATCCGCCTGGCCTTTGAAAGACCGGCATCCGCTTCTGCAACTGTTGCAAACACCATTGCTATTTCTGGCGCAAGTGCAGACATTCTTGGGATCTACAACGGTACATCCAGTGGGTTTGTAGATGGTAAAAAAGATGTTGCATTTTCAGCCTGGGGCTTTACCAGATATATGATATCAGGGCAATCCGGTATAGCTGATAATACGAATGTAGTAATAAGTGTAACAGATGGTGCTGGTGATAATGTGTCGATAACCTTGCTTACCACAACTGGTACGGCAAATAAGACCGTTGCGGACATGGTATTGTTTTCAAACTTTCAGGCAGCAGCAAATAATGCATTAAGTGGCGCGGATGTCGACATAAAAGTAGATCAGGTAGGCTCTTCAATTGCTTTCACCTCAAAATATGTCGGCACGCTTCATGAAAATTCCGGTTCAACTGATAGTTACGTTCAGTTGGCTAACTTCTCTGCCGGCACAACAGCTTCAGCAGCTACCCAAAGGGCTATTAACAGTCTCCTGGGTCTCTCTCAAAGCATCGCAAGAGGAAGCGGAGATACCAACTTCAAACTCCATATCGTCGATACCAAGGCCCAGTTTCAGATAGGTGCTGACCAGGGGCAAACTATGGGTGTTGATATCGGCAACATGACTTCAAAAGCTCTTGGAGTCGATAAAATTGACCTTAGTACCGTTGAAGGTGCCAACAAGGCTATGGGAATGGTCAACAAAGCTCTAGACAGGGTCTCTACCCAGAGAGCGAAATTAGGCGCTTATCAGAATCGCCTTGAATACGCAATCAACAACTTGCGAAACACACACAGTAACCTGTCCTCCGCTGAATCTCGCATCAGAGATGCAGATATCGCCATGGAAATGATCGAATTCACAAGAAATCAGATTATTAACCAATCAGGTACGGCGATGTTGGCTCAGGCTAATATGGTTCCGCAGGGAGTTTTGCAGCTTTTGGGTTAAGTCCTTGAGCTTATAATCAAACAAGAGTTCTGGTTAAACCAGGCAGTCTTTATGGCTGCCTGGTTGAATCAGGATAAATGGGTGCTTAAGAGAAAGTTTCAAGCGATTGAAACCGGACTGATAAAACTTGCCAGCGCTACTATTGGGAGCGTTTAGGTGAAAGAAATTTAGGGAAAGGTGGTGATGAGACCCCGCAGATGTAGAAGTAATTGGGATGTAAAAATAGACAAATGCCTGAGCAGGGATGCGCAGGCCATCTTCAATGATTCATGGAGGAATCAGTATGTCTCTAAGGATAAATCAGAATGTGTTATCTCTGAAAACCTACGGGACACTGTCGAACACAGCCACTAGACTTGAAAAGTCAATTGGCAAGCTGAGTACAGGCATGAGAATCAACAGTGCTGCAGATGATGCAGCCGGCCTGGCAATCAGCGAAAAAATGCGCAGACAGATTCGTGGGTTGTCTAGGGCGAAACTGAACGCCCAGGACGGGATTTCCCTGGTTCAGACTGCAGAAGGCGCGTTGAATGAAACGCAAAGCATTCTGCAGCGTATGCGTGAACTGGCTACCCAGTCAGCGAACGATACCCTGACCAGCAATGATCGTCTCGAAATTCAGAAAGAAGTAGTTCAGCTCAAAGATGAGCTGAACCGGATAGCTAACAGCACTGAATTCAATACCAAAAAGCTTCTTGATGGTAGTCAAACAGCTTTGGTGAGTTCGAATTCAAAATCGGCAAATGCTCTGGTAAACGGTTCAAATATGCCGGGCAGTGGTGATTACAATGTTAGCATCGCATTGATCCAAGGCGGAATCGCGCAAATGCAGCGCAGCCAGATTTTCACTAAAAATGATGGCAGTGGCGACCTTGCCGACGGCGTGACGCAGTTGCAGAGTATTTCGCAATTCTACGATGAAAACGGTGTCTTTGTTCTTGATACGCCGCAGATTCTAACTCTGCGTGGAAATGGCAATGAAGCGCAAATCAGTCTCGATGGTCAGATGACTCTTGATCAGTTGGCTGCAGGCATTCAAAACGCCATGGTTAGTGACAGTGGTCTTGGAATTGAAGGCAGCAAAATTGCCACGGTTAACACTGCTCAAACTGGAATTTCTGGCGAAGGAGGCTATATCAAACTGATCTCTGGATTTGTCGGAGATTCAGGTGAATTCAGCTTTGCTTCTGATGAAAAAGTTGTTCAAGCGCTTGGATTGTCAATTTCGCGCGAAGCAGAAAACAGCCAGGTTGAGGTCAGTTCCAAAGACCGCTTCAACAATCTCAGAACTGTTCGTCTCGACGGGAACACAGCCATGGGCTTGCTTGATGGAATCGACCTTGAGTTTAAGTCACAATCAGCACAGGTTGCCGGAACAAAAGGAATTGAGCAAGGTCTACACTTTAGTGCCGGACAGCAGTTTACCATATCTGTCAACTCTACCGATCTCGTAATCTCAATTGCAGGTGAAACGACATACGGATGGACCATGGAAGGGATTGCCAGGTCAATTAATGATCAGATATTGACTGCAATAGATGGCGCCGATCCTGGTTTGAAGGGATTGTCAGCCTCTGTGGTAGAAGGTGAGATTCGTATAACCTACGAAAGACCGGCCTCTGTTGCGTCAACAGTACCTAACACTATTAAAATTGTGGCGACTAATTCTGACATTATTGGGTTATCCGATGGTGATTACAGTGGCTTCGTTGACGCAAAGAAGGATACGGCCTATGCAAAATGGGGTTTCAGTCGATACGTCATGAGTAGCGTCCACGGAATCACGGCAGCTTCGAACGTGGTTATCAGTGTTGGTGATAGTAATGGCCAGGCGACAATATCCATTATGACAACTCTTGGCAGTGCAACTGCCACTGTTTCTGACATGGTATTGTTTTCCAGCTTTCAGGCAAATACTAACAATGCACTTGATAATGCTACGGTTTCGATCAGAGTTGATCAGGCTGGAGCAGCAATGGCATTTACTTCTTTGAGGGTCGGGACTCTAAATGAAAACACCGGCACCAAAGACAGTATCGTCACCCTGGCGAATTTCTCAGTTGATGGCGCCGGTACTGATCCTTCGCGAGGTCTAAACGGTTTGTTCGGTCTTGAGGCTGCGACAGCCAAAGGCAGCGGTGATGCCAACTTCAAGCTACATGTCGTTGACCGGCAGGCACAGTTCCAGATCGGTGCTGATTCGGGTCAGACCATGAGTTTGAATCTGTCCAACATGTCGGCCAAGGCGTTGGGAGTCGATAACATCGACATGACCAATGTTAGAGGCGCAAACCGGGCAATGGGCATTCTAGACAAGGCTCTTGACCGAGTTTCGGCTGAGCGCGCCAAAATCGGGGCCTACCAGAACCGACTTGAACATACTGTCAGTAACATTGACAATATGTACAGCAATCTGGTGTCCGCTGAGTCGAGAATCAGAGATACCGATATAGCCATGGAAATGATCGAGTTCACAAAGCTTCAGATTATTTCGCAGGCTGGCACTGCAATGCTGGCTCAGGCTAATATGGTTCCACAGGGAGTTTTAGATCTGCTTGGCAGTTAAATAAGACTTCTTTCAAAAGCCGTTCCGGTTCGCCGGGGCGGTTTTTTTATTTTAGCTGCTTTGCTTAAGTTTTTTTAGAAAACTGCCGTTAAATACTGACAGCAGAAAAATATTTCTTTCTGCAAATTACAGGAGGTGATAATTGAGACCTTTTTGACAATTGAATCGCAAAGGATGTAAGTGAGCCTGTCGCGCAGGGAAGCGCGAAAACAAGATTCAAGGAGGAATCAATTATGTCACTTCGGGTTAATCATAATCTTACTGCTATGCAGGCCTACACTAGTATGGTCGGTGTGGCGAACAGACTTGAGAAATCGGTCGAAAGACTGAGTTCAGGCTTGAGAATCAACCGGGCTGCCGATGATGCAGCTGGACTTACGATAAGCGAGAAGTTAAGACGACAGGTGCGTGGTCTCGCTAGAGCCACGCTAAACGCCCAGGACGGAATCTCGATGATTCAGTCTGCCGAGGGCGCGTTGAACGAAACTCACAGCATCCTTCATCGCATGCGGGAACTGGCAATTCAGTCAGCTAACGATACTCTTACGAGTAACGACCGTCTTGAGATTCAAAAAGAGGTTATCCAGCTAAAAAACGAGCTTAATCGAATTGCCTACAACACCGAGTTCAATACCAAAAAACTGCTTGATGGCAGTCAAAGTGCCATAATCAGCACTGACACCGGTTATGTAAAGGGACTGGTGGCTGGTGCAGCAATGAAAGGTGGCGATTATTCGGTAAGCATGGCCCTGCTGGAAGGCGGGATTGCCCAGCTTCAGCGTTCACAAATCTTCAATGTTTTTGGCAATGAAGACAAGGTTGCTGATGGTACAACCATGCTTGTCAGCATCGCGCAGTTTTATGATGCTAATGGTGTTTTTATTCTAGATGAGCCTCAAGCAATCACTCTGAATGGAAACAACCGTTCGGTTGAAGTAATTCTCGATTCTTATACTACGTTGGATAATCTTGCAGCATCTCTGCAGAATGCAATTGTCGACGATGAATTCGGTCTCGACATATTAAATTCAGAAGTAAAAGTTATAAATACCGCTCAAACCAGCATGGTTGGTGATGGCGGTTATCTTGAAGTGCTTTCAGGCTCTATTGGCGAGGCAGGTTTGATCAGCTTCGCCGGAAACCAGGATGTGATTAATGCTCTTGGTATGTCTGATTATCGTTCTGCGGTCGACAACTTCATTGAAGTCTCTCTAACAGATGCTGACGGCAAAACTGTAACCACTCAGACAGACTGTGATCGGGTCAGTGGCTTGCTGCAGGGCATCGACATTCAATTTGCATCGCAACCAGCGCAAATTGCCAGTCAGCGTGGATTGGTTCAGGGATTGTATTTCTCGGCAAGTGACAGTTTTACTGTTGAAGCCGGTGGGCAAAGCGTTGGCATTGTTATTGAAAACGGCTATAGAACCCTTGAGGGTGTTGCAAGAAGCATGAATATGCAGTTTTCAAATTTGATCGGTCCAACTTCGATTCCAGGAATGCATGCTTCGGTGGTAGATGACGAGATTCGTCTCTCTTATGAGCCGCCTGAAGGTGCTGGCGTTTCACAGTCGACGGCCATAAGAATTACCAATGCTGCAATCGGTTCGGTGCTTGGCTTCAAAGATGGGCTTTATAGCGGTTTCGTTGACGGACAATTGAACAGGGACTATTTGACCTGGGGCTTCACAAAATATAACCCAGATATTGCTTCGGGCGAGACAACCGCAATAGAGGTTAGCGACGGCAACGCGGCAGTTGTGATAAACATCTGCACTGCTATAGGTACAGCGGTCGGTTCTGCCACCCTGGCAGACATGGTAGATTTCGCAACATTTCAGAGCTACGTAAACTCAGAACTGCTGAATGCTTCTGTGGCGATACGCCTTGACCAGGTCGGGCACGGCATGGCTTTCACCTCGACCCGAATCGGCAAGGAGAAAGTATCCGACTACGAATATCACGACAGCATTGTGTCAATTCAGGCGATTACTGTGACCGGGGCGCTTGTTACTGCCACGGAAACCTTGTTGAGCTACTTCGGACTTGAAGAAGGTACACGCAATGGTCGGGGTAATACCAACTTTCGCGTGCATGTCAAAGATGTCGACCCGCAATATCATATTGGTGCAAACCAATGGGAAGTTATGAAGATTTCAATGTCTGACATGTCGACTGATGCACTCGGAGTGTCAAAACTTGATTTGACAACGGTAGAGGGCGCGGAAAGGGCCATTGGGCGGCTTGATAAGGCTATAGATAAAGTTTCTGCCGAACGTTCCAAGTTGGGTGCATTTCAAAATCGTTTGGAATATGCGATCGCGAATTTGCGAAACATGCATGGCAATGCTACTGCTTCCGAATCTCGTATTCGCGATGCTGATATTGCACAGGAGATGATAGAATTTACACGGAATCAGGTGATGAATCAGTCGGGTACGGCTATGCTGGCTCAAGCAAATAGCATTGCTTCAGGGATCCTTCAGTTATTGAGGTGAGAGGAATTAGCAGAAAAATAGTTTTAATTAGGCGAAAATGCTGCAAAAACGCTTGTGAGATGTTGTGATTGTCTAGAATCTCCGAAAATCAAATGTTATTAAATGGCGACTGTTGTCGATAATATTAATGTAGATAGGCGAAAGTGTAACTTTTTGACTTAAAACAGGCAGGGATGCCGATTATTAAAGATTCATGGAGGAATCGAAAGATGTTCGCGCTTGCTCAAGTAATGGACTCAATTGGATTTCCGGCCATTTTAGCCGCGAAGAGCTTTGCACGTCTGGCAAAGTACGAAGCTTCGCAGGAAAATTCCCAAAACAAATTGCTTTTTCATTTGGAAAAGCAGGAATTTTATATTTTAGCAGACTGTGAAAGGAGTGTGAACAGGCATGGAAATTAATGGAATTGGCAGATCTGGGGTAGAAATTTTGACGCCCTCTAGTTCTACTGAAAAAGTCACCGAAACTCCTGCTCTAGAGAAAGTTGAAGGATTTCAACCTTCTGAGAAGAGTATGGTGGACTCTCAGAAAGAAAATCAGGAGAAAAATGAGGAAAAACTCAAAGAAGCGGTCGATAAAATAAATAAGACCGCGGTAATTTTTGATCGTTCTCTGCGTTTTCAAGTTCATGAAGCAACACATAGGACTATGGTTTCAGTGGTGGACATAGTTCAAGATAAGGTTATCAGGCAGATTCCTGAAGAGGAAGTGCTGGATCTGGTTGCAAAAATGCAGGATTACATCGGTTTGATTTTTGACAAAAAGGCCTGAAAAAGAAATACGGGCTGGTTGATCGAACCGCAGGAGGCAAAAAATGGTTAGTAGTATAGACAGAAACTGGGTTGGCGGACTCTCATCAGGGCTTGATACTCAGAGTCTCATTGATAAAATGATTCAGGCTGAGAGTTTTCAGAAGTTCAGTCTGCAGCGGAAACGCAATACGATTTCTCTGCAACAAAGAATGCTGCAGGACATAAATCTGAAATTGTTCAATCTGCAGAGCAAAGCTACAGACCTAACCTTCAGCAAAACCTTCAATTCCAAGAAGATCGACGCCAGTAATGCCCGTGTGGTCGATGCTATTGCCTCTACTGATGCCAGCATTGGCAGTCATACCGTTCATGTTAAACAATTGGCTACGGCTACCACGGTTGCTTCAAAAGGCAAACTCGCTGGTGCGCTTGAATTAGGTTATAATCTCAAATCTTCTAAGTCTATGGGTGGCTCTTCAACTACCTTGAATGCGCTTGGAGTTACCGGTGGAGATTTCAAGGTGGATATTCTCGCCGGCGGTTCAGGAACTTACAATCTTGCGCCGGGGGCGACCGGTTCCACTACGATCGCAGAACTGGTTAGCGGAATAAATACCAGCATTAACAACAAACCTGAACTCAAAGGTAAGCTTAATGCAACTTACGATGAAAAGAACAATCGTATCAAATTCAACCTTCTTGACAGCAGCCTGAAGGTCGCGATTAGTGATGCCGGAGCATCAGACATTATTACATCTATGTTTGAAGCTGATGGACAAATAGATCTCGACAAGAACATTCCGACTAAAGATTCTAGTCTGATGCCTATTCGTTCGGGGCTTGAAACAACTGTAGCAGACCTTGGATTTGTTCAGGATACCTTCACTATTACCAGGAGCGGTTCAGGAGCAGAAAGCTTCGATACTTCGCTTCTGGCACCGGGTGACACCGTTGAAGATCTGATAAACGAGTTAAATCACCAGATCGACGGAAAGGCAAGTTTGGTTAAAGGTGGCATCCCAACAGGAAATCCGGCTGACCGACTGGTTGAGTTTCGTTTTGATTCAGGAAGCGGCAAATTGCAGTTGGTTAACAAGAACTCAGGTGATAACCATTTCTTTGAACTTGCTGATACCGGTGCTGGTACATTTACAGATGTAATTTTTGGTGCGCCAAATAAAATTTCAAGTTTTGACAAGGGTGAAAAACTCAATCAGGAAACCTTTGCCAAAGGTATTACCGCCGGAGTTTTTACCGTTGATGGCGTGCAGATTGCAGTTGATGGCGCAACCGATGATTTGCAGGGCGTCTTGTCGAGAATCACTGCCTTAACCGACATCAATGCAGAATATGATTCGAGCAAGGATGTAATAAGATTCACCAGGAAAGATGGAAGTAGTGCGCCAATTGGTTTGGGTTCTGCGACAGATACCAGCAACTTCTTGTCGGTGACCGGATTGATAGCTGGAAGTCAGGCTTCTGCAGCCAGGTTGGAGAGTGCTGCTGGACTGGGTAAAACGTTGGCTCAGGCTCAGAATAGCGATATTACGACTGAATTTGGAGCGGGTGCGGGTACACTCAGGGTTTTGGTGAATGGCGCTGCAACTGACATAAATTATGCTGGTAGTGAATCTCTAACCGACATTCTAGATCAGATTTCGAAAATTGAGGGCGTGGAAAATGCTTTTTACGATGCTTCATCTGGCAAAGTGGTTATAAATAGCTCAGAGAAAGGTTCTTCTGAAACCCTTGAGATCCAGGATTTGGCGGGAACACTTGGATCTAGCCTGGGCTTGACTTCTGGACCAGTCAATGGTCTGGACACCGGTTCATCTATTGAAAGTGCTCGACCGATTTCGGACGTTAAGACCGCTGCAACTCTTGATAAGGCTGGTTTTGCAACCACGATCAAAGGTGGAACTTTCACCATTAATGGAGTTAAGTTTTTAATCAATAGTCCCAGCTCCATGACCCTTGATTCTTTGATCAATTCGATCAATACCAATGACAAGGTTGGTGTTAAGGCGCATTATGATCCTACCAATGGTCAATTTGTCTTGTCTTCGACTCAGACGGGTAATACTGCTATAGCTCTCGGTGCGGCGACGGATACAAGTAATTTCCTGTCAGCTATGGGTCTTGTTGGGGCAACACAAAATGTCGGGCAAAATGCCATTTACAGTATTGACGGAGTATATGGTGGTTCAGACCAGGTTAGTCAAAGCAATACCGTCAGCGATGCCATAGAAGGGGTTACCTTTTCATTTTACGATGTTACCGGAGCTGCAGGAGAGGTAATAAATGTTGAAGCGGATACTGAAGTAGCGCGCAAATCAATCGATGAATTCATAGAGCTTTATAATGAAGTTACTTCTACAATTTATTCTAAGCTTACTGAAGAGAGGAACTGGGATCTCAGTGCTTTGACTGACGACGAAATGTCGGCGCTGGGTGAGGCTGATTTGAGTGCCTATGAAGAAGCATTCTCGGTAGGCCTGCTTTCAGGAGATACTACCCTGAGAAGCGTTCGCTCTCAAATGCGTTTGGTTATGTCTTCTGTGGTGCCGGGTCTGGATGCGGCTCTAGATAGTCTTTCTGAAATTGGAATTTCTACCGGGGTGATTGGTTCAAGCTATCAGGACACAATGGTAGGAACCTTGCAGATAACTGATGAACAAAAACTTACCGATGCTCTGACGGATAATCCTCAGAAAGTTGCCGATCTTTTTGGTAAAGATAATGAAGATACTAATAAGATGGGCATTGCAAGAAGGCTTAAAGAAGCTTTAAATCAATTTACCAAATCTGATGGTATACTGACCAAAAGGGTTGGGCGTTCTGGCGTTGCAAATTCGAACAGTCAGCTTGATCAGCAGATCAGCACGATCAATAGTCAGATAGCCAGCCAGGAAGATCGGTTGAAGTCTCGAGAAGAGGCTTTGTTGAAACAGTTTGCAGCTCTTGAGTCGGCTATGTCTGATTATCAATCCCAGTCTCAGGCTTTTGCCAGTCAGTTGGCTCAATTGAGCGGTGGTAACTAATTTTTTTGATGCAGGAAGGTGCGAACTTGGAAATATTGCTTAATGGCAATTCTTTGCCAGTTGAAGGACTTGATAAGGACAGTCGTTTGTCTGAACTCGTCAGTACCGTGGAAGAGTCGCTCAAAGGCAGTGGTTCAACAATCGTTGACATTCTTGCCGACGGACAAAGCATTTCGCCTGATGACAGCAGCAGGCTTGATGAAGCGAGAATACTCGATTTTGAAAAAATAGAACTGGTCAGTGCCACGGCACAGCAGATGGTTGAACTTGCCGTCCAGGATGGCGGCGAGGGTCTTGAGCATCTTGAGGAAATGGCCGTCGAAATTGCCGGAGAGTTACGGGTCGGACGTATTAAAGATGCAATGGATCAATATCTTGGGCTTATCGATGGTATTGAATGGTTTTCAACCATGCTCAAGAACGCTGATAGGGCTTTTGCATCGGTTATGGCCGAATCTTCTCTTGAATCGGATCGACAAAATTTGATCAGTCGACTGGCTGAACAGACCCAGGCTATTCAAAGCGCCCAGGAGGGCGAAGACTGGGTTGGCCTGGCAGATATCCTCGAATATGAATTTCCTGAGCTTTTTCAGGATGGCAGGAAATTATTTGAAAGGTTGCTGGAAAACTGATGAATGAAACCGTTTTAACGAGTAATCTCAGTTTGCTGAAACGCCATCCGGCTTTGAGCAGCGTGGTTTCGCAATGGCAAAAAACTGGTTGCGAAAAAGATTACCTGTTAGAAATGGCAAAATCAGGGATTCCAACATTGATTGTTAAGCCTGAGGGAGGAAAACCCATAGGTTATCACAGTCGATATGATCCGGTTAAAGAGGCTGAAAAGCAGATCGATGCTGCCTACGATGGCCAGACGCATATTCTGCTTCTGGGATTCGGCCTTGGGTATATGACAGAAGCTTTGTTGAAGAGAATGCCAACCACCGTGAGCGGACCGCAGATTTTTGTGGTTGAGCCCGATATTGGTGTTTTTAACAGCGCTCTCAGATCCCGTGATTTGAAAGATTTGCTTGCCAGCCCTCGTATTGCCTGGTGTGTCGGCATGACGCCAGATCAGATCGGTGACTTCTGGAATACAAACCTGGATTGGACCGTTCTGGACAAATTGGCCATCATCGATCATCCGCCGAGTATGGCGCGATTCAAATCGATATTTGCCAGAGTTGTCGAAAAAATCAGGTATCTTTGCAACCGCTCGAAAGGCAATCTGGTTACCTTAATGCATGCCGGGTTTGAATTTCATTCGAATAACTTTGCCAATCTGGCTGAAAGCTTTGTTTTGCCAGGTATTGGCAGATTGTTTGGCAAATTTGCTGGTATTCCGGCAATCATTGTTGCTGCAGGCCCTTCTCTTGACAAAAATATGCATTTGCTGAAGAAAGTTAAGGGAAAATTCCCTATTCTTGCTGTGGATACCGCTTTCCGGCAGTTAATTGCCAACGGTATCAAGCCAGACATTGTTTGTGCGGCCGATCCATCTTATGAAAACTCTCTTGATTTTGTCGGGGTAGAAGACGTTGACGAGGTGGTGCTTGCGCTAGAGCCAATGACACATCCCGATATATACGCCAGTTTTACTGGCCCCCGTATGCTAATGACTTTTGGTGGCGGTCTTTACCCAATTTTTGAGTCTTATCGTGAGCCGGTGGGAAAATTGGTGTGTTGGGGTTCTATTGCTACCACAGTTTTTGATTTGGCCAAAAATCTGGGTGCCGATCCTTTGGTGTTCATTGGTCTCGACCTTTCTTTCGCAGATGGGCGCATGCATGCGCGTGGCTCATATTCAGACGATATGCTTTATGAAAAGGTCAACGCCTATAATTCGATCGAGCATGAAACTGCCGACTACATACTCACTCGCGGCACCTATAAGTTTTCCAGACCTGATGGTATGATTCTTTATACCGATCAGAACATGAAGCTATACAAGGACTGGTTTGAAGATCAGTTTCGTCAGATCGACCGTCAGGTTATCAATGCAACCGAAGGCGGAATCGTCGATCGCTATGTGGATCGGCTCAGTCTTGAGCAGGTAATTGAAAAATATGCCGATCGAACGGTCGATATTGCTGGGATTATTGCAGAAGCTTTGAAAAAACCGGTCGAGGCTGATGTTGGTGCCCTATTCGACCGATTGAATTTTATTAGAAAAAAAATCAGCAAGAATGAAAGTCTGATGCGGCGATCTGTGGCGGTTTCGAAAAAGTTGTTGCAAAACCTTGGTAATGCATTGCCAGCAAAGCTGACTGGCACTGCGCATGCAGAATTTTATGACATTCTCAAGAGTCATGACGATTTGTGCAGCGACAAAGAGCTTTTTCCCTGGCTATCGATTCATCAGGCCAAGTTTATTACCCGCCACATAATGGAATTGAATAATCTCAGAGTAAACAGCGAGGCGACCGTTGCTGACTGGTTGAATGAGACTGGAGCTTTCTTTGCCGCTCTTGACAGATTTCACCAGTATCAGTTGCCGTTGCTTGATAAAACGCTGGAATCGCTAGATAAGGCAGGCAGAGCAAACAAACAATTCATTGGGGGAGAATCGAAAAGATGAACAACCCTTACAATCAAAATGCTGCCTATCGAAAGACTCAAATTGAAACCGCCTCACCTGAGGCACTGATTTTGATGCTCTATGATGGAGCGATAAGGTTTATCGGTCAGGCTGAAATAGCCTTTGAGGAAAAGAACATCGAGCAGATCAGCAATCTGTTGTTGAGAATACAGGCAATTTTTACCGAGTTGTTGACTGCTCTGGACAAGGATAAGGGCGGAGAAATCGCTGTAAACCTCGAAAGATTATATGTGTTCTTTCTTGAACAACTCAGCGAAGCCAATGTGAAAAAAGAAGTTAAGTATCTGCTTGAAATTAAGCCGTTGATTATCGACTTGCGTAATACCTGGGAGCAGGCGATGCAGAAACATCAGAACTCTGCACCGGCAGCTCCACCGCGCCCACGCTTGAATGTGGCAGTATAACAGGACAGGGAGGTGATTGCTTTGTCTGGTGTAAACTGTGCTACCAGTAGTTCTGCGGTTGCTGACCTGATGAAAATTCTTGAAACCAGTCAACAGGCGAACCTTGATATGGCTAAAAAAATTATCAAAGTTGCCAACGCTGCTCAAGTTTCTCAGGCAGAAGCAACAGGATTAGGTCAGGTGCTGGATCTCTACGCCTGAACTTTTCCCGGGTCCTGAAAAAGAGAAAGATCAGAAATGATTTTTCTCTTTTTTTTATGCGGCGATTCTTGTAACATAAGCGGAAACAGCTAAGTCGGAGGTCGCATCATCGCTACCGGAATGATTCTTTTTGTGAGTGGTCTGCAAAATCTTTATCGCTCACCAACAGATTATGATACAGAAGTTTGCGACGGGCAAAACCTTGTTGAAATTCTTTGGCAAAGATTCAGCCAGGCTCAGGTAATTTCTGAAATCAGCCTGGTATTACCTTCAAATATGGCCGGTTCGCTAATCGCTGAGAGTGCTAAAAGGCTTGGTTTGCCCATTTTTTTGTTTGACGAAAAAAAAGTTGAGGAGAAACCCCTGGCCCTTAGGCAACAGAGATGGAATCTTGAGGATGATAGTGGTTGCGAAGAGTGGGTGGGTGCAGCTTTGCTCGAGCCGATTACTCAGTTTAAATGGTCGGAAGTGATTCTGCTGCCGCTGGAGAATCTTCTGGTTGAGCCAGAGTCTGTGCGGCAAAGTTTACAGCTTTTTGACCAGGAGAGCTTTGAAGTCTGTTTTTCGGCAGATCGGCAAACCGGAGCAAACTGGACCATTTTCAGTAGCGAAGTTTTACGGGCTATGATGCTGAATCACGAGGATTTAATGTGGGCGAGGGGCGGTCTTGCCTGGGCGGTCCGCAAACCCTTGTACCCTTTCAAACTTGGATTTTTCCATTGCCCGAGAACCAGGCCGACTTTTAGCTGTGATTTGCGCTTTAACTCGCTGCGAAATCGCAGTGTGTTTGCGCAATCGGACAACAAGGATTTTGACAAGAAAAGCTTTAATTATGCAGATTGGCTTTCAGGCTCAGGATGGGAAAAATATTACACTGACTTTGCCCCGGCCAATGTTATTATTGAACCTTCTGCGGTTTGTCGAGCGGCTTGTAGTTGTTGCCCCCATCCTGGATTGCAGAGACGGCAGGGCATGATGACCAGTGAAACTTTCAGGCTGCTTCTAGCTGGTCTGGAGCATCGCGAAGAATTCCGCTTCATTTTCTCAGGTTTTGGCGAGCCATTGTTGAATCCTGCTTTGCCTGGAATGATCGAGCTTGTGGCGGACTGCTCAACGATGTTGATAACTTCGTTGCAGCAGCTGCCTGCGGCGGATTTTCCCCTTTCGGCGGTGGATCAGCTTCGAATAAGTGTTGATGCACTTGAAGAAACCTCTTTTTCCCAATTGCGAAAAGGCTGTAACTGGAAAAATGTAGAAAAATTCATTGCTGATATAGCAGCTGGCAAAATTGAAGGTAAAGATATTTTACCCGAGATTGGCGTGACTATGTTGAGAAGTCGCCATAACGAAGGTCTGGTTTTTCAATTTTTACAGTATTGGAAAAAAGTTGCTCGGCCAGTGTTTAATGAATGGTTTTTCAAGTGGCCATTTGATCGGCCCGATGACAAAATGCAATGGTATCAGATTCTTGGCGAAAATACCTTCTTGGGTGCCGTAGAAAAGACTACTTCAATAGATTATGTCCCAGTCAAGCGTCGCCCATGTCGGCACGCCTTGTTAACCGCGACGATTCTCTGGGATGGCTCGGTAACCCTTTGCCCTTATGATGTCGAAGGGAAGATGGTTGTGGGAAACGTAAAAACGCAGTCTTTTATTGACATCTGGCGTAGTGAGCGGTCGCAGGCCTTCAGAGCCGCTCATCTTAATCTTGATTTTGCCGGTGCTTCTGAGTTTTGTGGCGTATGCCGTGATTGGTATCACAATATCTGATGAGTTTAGCGAAACTGAAATTCTTGGTGATGTCTCAAATTCCAGGAACAAAGGGAACTAAGGAAAAAGCGGAAGCTTTAATTGCTTTTGCCTGAAGCGCTTTGTTCAGAAGAATATGGTTTTATGTATGGAGGTTTGAGTGAATAAGAGCAAATGCGAACCATGCAGCTCATTTATGTCTAAGTTGAGTCCTGTTGAGTGTGAAAAGTATATTAAAGACCTACCAGAATGGGGACTGAATGATGATTCTACAGAGATAGGCCGAAGGTTCTCATTCAAAAATTTTGTCGAAGCCATGGCTTTTGCCACAAAGGTTGGTAAGTTGGCTGAAGAAAAGGGACACCACCCTGTTTTAACGGTTGGTTGGGGTTTTTGTAAGGTCAGGTTCAAAACCTCAAAAATCGGTGGATTGCACAAAAATGATTTTGAAATGGCTGCGCTGGTCGAAGAACTAGTTTAGCTGAGAGAATTTTTTGGTTGATTTACAAGGCTGAATTGCTGAGTTATAGTTAAGTTGCTTTATTTTAACTCTTGTGTCTAAAAAATAACAAAAGGGTAGCAAAATGGTTAATCTTAAGGATGTCTTTTTTAAGGCTTTTGCCTGTGAAGATATTAAAGAAAGTTTTTCTTCGGCAGATATTGCAGGCTGGGATTCATTCTCTCATTTGAAATTGGTTATGTTGCTTGAGGAAGAATGCAAGATTTCTTTAACAACTGATGAAGTTGTCGGCATAAAATGTGTTCAAGATGTGATGTCTTTGCTCGAAAAAAAGAATATTAATTATTCTTTTTAATCCTGACCAAATTAAACCAATTTATGGCATTTTCAAAAGAAGACATTCTAAATACATTTGCGGCAGCAGGACTTAAATCCGGCGATTGCGTTTATGTGCTTGCGGATCTTAGAAAGCCTGGTATTGTTGCTGGTGCAAG
This sequence comes from uncultured bacterium, assembly GCA_964596185.1. Classification (GTDB taxonomy): domain Bacteria; phylum Muiribacteriota; class Ozemobacteria; order Ozemobacterales; family Ozemobacteraceae; genus DYKG01. The sequence goes on from CAZQUE010000001.1 coordinate 50,522, forward strand.
CAACAAAGATGAGCTTTGTCAGATTTACTTTTCTGCTCTTGAGAGTATTGTTGGTTCTTCAGGAACAATTGTAGTGCCTGCCTTTACCCCTTATATTCTTCGATATGATCTTGATTTTGATCTAAACAATAGCCCTTCAAGTAACGGGGTTTTTTCGGAATATGTAAGACTTCTTGGCAATTCCCGGCGTAGTCGGCATCCACTATGTTCTTTCGTTGCCAACGGAAAAGATGCAGATAAAATCTGCATGAATAACAGTCCTCATTCATACGGACTAGAGACTCCCTTTGATCGCCTATATCATCTGGGTGCGAAGGTGTTGGCGATAGGTCTGAACTCGGGTTGGGCAATGGGAAGTCCTCACCATGTAGAGGTTTTCCATTGTTCACCTTATAATTACACTAAGGTTCTTTTTAAATCTGTTTTTGAAAATGGGCAATCGGATAACCGGCAATATTTTAGTACCGCTGCTTATAGAGGGCTTTCATTTCAATACGATCTTTCTCGATGGGCCGAGATGGTTAGAAGAGCTGGAGCTTTAAAGTCTTATTCTCTTGGGAAAGATAAACTTCATGTCTCTGATTACCGGGTAAACTTTTCTGTCGCTGCTAGAAATTTGGTTAAAGATCCATACTTTTTTCTGACTTCTCCGATATCTTTCACTCGCGGAGAACTTCCTGCTGATTTGCCCGAAGTTTCAAAAAGTATTCCCCTAAACCTGGCGGGCTTGCCTATAAGCCGTGGCTTTGATGTAAATGGAGATGACAATTAATAATGAAAAAAAATACTTCTCTGGGGCAATTGCTTTCAATTCTTGAACAAGATTATTCGCCTTTCTACAAGACCGTTGCCAATGTTGCCGCAGAGAAAAAAGACCTTTTCGAAGAGTTTGGTGTTTTTTCCTGTGATGCTGCTGTAGAAGCTTTTGGTCACCAAATTCTAGCCAAGATTGCCCGAGGTTATGTTTATTTTGTGACCGATGTAAATAAAGAACAAATCAAATATTGTTCCCGGGGTCATTATAAGAATAAAACCTATAAAGAAGTTTATGATTCCGTTTATAACAATGATGAATACATGGAATTTTATCATTGGGGGGTTTTTGCAACTACCTTTTGCTGGAAACATCATCTTGAGATTTATGAGTTTTTTAAAACTCGTTTTTTGCAAAAATACGCCAAAGATTGTCGAACCATGGTAGATTTTGGTTCTGGAAGTGGAATATGGAGCTTGAGTAGCGCAAGATTCCTTGAAAAAGTGCAAATGACCGCGATTGACGTGAGTAAAAGTTCTTTGAAGATCGCTGAAAGTCTAGCGATGGGAAGCAACCTTGCTGAAAGAATTTCATTTCAAGTTGGCGATGCTTTGGCTTTCCATGGGGAGGATAAATTTTCTGCAGGAGTTTCATGCTTCTTGCTTGAACATCTCGAAAATCCAGGAAAGTTGCTTGAAAACCTGAGTGACAATCTGACTCCCGGTGCTCCTTGCTTCGTTACTGGCGCGGTCACCGCTGCAGAAATAGATCATATATTTGAATTTAAATCGGAAGCTGAGCTGGTCGAATTGGCTGAGAAAAGCGGCTTTCGTGTCTGTGAAATTTTTTCTGGGTTTCCGGACAGTTTTTCTCATTCGATGAGGTTTATGCCAAGATCTTTGGCAATGATACTTAAAAAAAAGCATACTGAAACATGGTAGAAGATTTAAATTTGCTAAAGGCCATTCTTGAAGACCGTTTGGCTTTGTTTAGAGTTTCAGAGTTAAAAAACTTGCTGAATGAATTTGCTGATGACGATTTTCAATATCGGTCCAAGATTGCTATTCTAACCAATTATACCGCGGATAGTTTGAGTTTGTTGCTAGCTGGGCAATTGATGATGTTTGGAATAAAGGCAACAAGCTATTGTTGTGGTTATGATCGTTGGTTTGATGAGATAATCGATGAGAACTCCGTGCTTAACAAATTTGAGCCAGACATCGCTGTTTTGCACATTTCGTTAATTGGGTTAAGTAATTATGGTTGCTGGCGGCCAGAAGAGTTTATTGAAAATCTTTCTATTGGTGTTAAGCGTCTTACTGATCGATCCGTAAAGGTCTTGTTGGTATTTCCCGAACCTTTAGATGATGAAATAAGGCCGAATACTACCTGGATGCACTGGCGATTTGCGCTTATACAAAAAATGTTTGAATTGGCAGATAGCGACTTGGTCGAGATTTTCGACCCGGTTCCATCAATGCTCGAATTTGCAAAAAAGTTTCGGGCGAGCCAATATTGGTTTAGTGCCAAGCTACCATTTCATCCAGAATTTTTTGGTTTTTTCTCGGTCAATTTGGCCCGTGCATTAAAATCTTTGATTTTCAAACCAATCAAACTGATCGCGGTAGACCTTGATAATACTCTCTGGGGGGGTATTGTGGGCGAAGATGGGGTTTCTAACCTTGAATTAGATCCATTTTTGCGTGGTGGTGTTTTCATTAGACTTCAACGCTGGCTAAAGGATTTTGCTGATAAGGGTGGATTGCTTGCTATTCTTTCCAAGAATAATGAAAATGATGTGAGAGAAGTTTTTGAAAAGCGCTCAGAAATGTTGCTGAAATGGGAGGACTTTGTCGCCAAAAAAGTAGATTGGAATGATAAAGGACAAAACCTTCTAGAAATCGTTTCAGAGTTAAATATTGGTTTGCAAAGCGTTGCTTTTATTGATGATAGCCCCTTTGAGAGGGACTCTGTCAGACGTAGTTGCCCTGAGGTTTTTGTCGTAGATTTTCAACAGATTGAAAATCTTCCCGATTTGCTTAATCGTATGCCTGTGTTTGATCAAATTTTTAGAATATCTGCGGAAGATAAAGACAAAGGGAAAATATATCAGCGGGAATCTTTACGTAAAGAACTTGAGAAATCATTTTCTACTCACGAAGAATTTCTAAGGGCTTTGCAGATAACCATTCAACCGCAGCGAATTTGTGCCAAAAATATTAAGAGAGTTACCGAGCTGGTAAGCAAAACAAATCAGTTCAACTTGACTACACTACGTCTCAATAACACTGAATTGATGAACTTGGCAAATGATGAAAAAAACTATGCCTTTTGTTTCAAAACCTCGGATAGGTATGGTGATCATGGAATTACTGCCGTTTTTATTGCTGTACCAGACGATGAAAAAACATATAGAATTCTTGTTTGGCTTCAAAGCTGCAGAGTTATGGGGCGAGAAATTGAAGCTGGTCATCTGAAACATCTTTGCGATTGGCTTAATCAAAGAAATATTGAGCTTTTAATCGGTGAATATTTTGCTACTGACAAAAATTTGCCGGTTAAGGATATTTTTGCCAAAATGGGTTTTTTCAAAATCAATTCAGCTGATTCCAGTGCCAGTTTTGGTCTCAAAGTTCAAGAAAAATCATTTGCACCTTTGCTAAGATTTTCACTGGATGAATGATTTAAAATAATTAGTTTGCTACCTCTAGCAAGCCAGCCTTTTCAAGCTTTTCAATTATGGGAAAAAGGCTCCAGGCAGGCAAGTTTATCTTCTCGGCGATTTCCAATACTGTTGCATCGCCATCACAGTATGCCAGGAAGTCCATCATTGCGTGAACAATTTCTTTGGTCTCTCTTGAGCTGACCTGAGGATAAAGGTTGCGCTTCCCTAGTTGAGGCTCACACAATACCTTACAATTCCAAACTTTATTGTTTTCAATCAGTTCAACGCATTTTTGCAAAACTTCAAAGCTTCCCTGCAAACCATCAATGCTTATAAAATCAAGGTTGTCAAGGGAGGTATGGTACTCAGGGTAGCAAGCGTATTTGCTACGCATTATTGAACAGACAGGTAAATCTACTCCTGGGCTGCAATACTGCCTTTCATCACTTCCGCGGTCAAGAAAGCTGTAATGAATAAACTCAGGGTGAAGATGTTTAAGGCAGTGAATGGCGACATTGTCTGCAAGCGTTTTCCCGTTTCTGGAGGGAAGGTAGGAATAGGCGCGGTTGTCTCCAAGACAGGTGAGATTGAAGCCTGCAATCATTTTTGACTTTAAACCAGGCAAATTTTGACTTAAATATGCTATGGAACCAATAGTTTCAGGAATAATTATCAGTCTATAAGAAAAGTTTCGCTTGGGAAGCGACATAAGCCACTCAAAAAGGTAGGTCGCAACCGCAGGTCCAGATAATTCATTATTTGCCATTGAGGGATGGCAAAGATAGGTTGAAAAAAATATTTCTTTTTCGCTTTCTCCTGGCAGAAAAACTTCGGCGATAGATATTGAGCCTGGTTCCAGCTTGCTGTCAATATAAACATGGTAATCACCATCTTCCAGCTGGTTTCTTTCGTTTTCTGAAATACAAAAACCCCACCGTTGGTGGTAATACGAAGTGCAGTAAGGTATTGCATCGGGCAAAGATGGCAGAGAAAAGAGATGCTCTTGTAAATCTTTAAGTGAAATCGTTTTATTTACCGGAATAGAATATCCAAGGACGTGAAGATTGCACTTTTTAAAATCACAAATCTTGGTACCGTCAGGCTTAATAATATATGCATCACGAATATTCCACTCGAGAGGAATCTCCCAGTCAAAGCATTTGCTACCACTTGGAATTTCGGAAATTTTCATTTGTGGTAAACGTGTCCTAAGGATTTGCAAAGATTCTCTAAAACCATCACCGGAAATGCTTCGACAAATCGGAAAAAGTTCTTCAACAAGTTTGTAGATTAACTGGCCTGTATTGTTCATAAAAATTTAATTTTTTGTTTTTGTACAAAGTTTTATCTGGAAAAAGAGCGAATAAGCTGATCCGTAACTATGTTTGTCGTCACCTCTTCTAGGGCTGTTTGCGCCATTGAAGTCAAATCTTCCCAGTCCATTTTGGCGAGCAAAACAGATGCTGTTAAAGATCATCCATGCTGGTAGCCCAGAGCCACGAAAATCGTCTGAGACGAGGTTTAGAGTCATGTTTGCTGTGTTCCGGTCATTTAGTAAGATCACTAGGGCGGCTAGTTTTTCATTTTTTTCTACAGATAATGCCACCCCAAATCCCTTTTTTATGATTTCTAGCAACTTCTCGATTAGTTTAAGAGTTTGGGGTTGGGGAATGATATTTTGTCTTGCTAAAACTTCCTGGTAGAGTTTTATTACTTTTTCTGAGGAAGGGATATTTTGATCGAGTGAAAAATTTTGCCTCTCAGCTTTACGTATCTCTCTTTTCCGGAGCTCTCTAAAAGAGTTGAAAATTTCAAGTTCAGATTTTTGCGAGATATTATCAATAACAGTTGTGTAGCGTGGTGAAATAATACATCTCGGTTTGTCTATTTCGTGATAATTCCACCAGTCAAAGACCCTGACATCAGTAAGATCTGAGTGGAAAGAACTTATGAAACCTTTGTAGTGATCGATAAAAACTTCAATGAAACCCTCGTAGACTTTAGTCGTTGTAGAAAGCCAGCGATGAGGCGGCATTTTATAGGCATTTTCTGTCCAAAGTGGGCCTACGTAGTAGGTAAAGTCTGGCAAAATAACTTCATTTGAATCGTTAAGACAAATGGGCCAGGCACATAATGGCTCCTCGCCTTTTCGACAAATCCACCACTCAACATTGTCGGCAAGATCTGCAATAACATCCGGATGGGTGAAAACTGTTGACTGCGGTGAGTTTTTCCAGATTTGAAGAGCTTGTGCTGATGAAATTTTTTCGCAGTAAAAATGACTCATATTTAAGTTATAAAAACCGCCCTGAAGCAATTGCTCAGGGCGGTTGGGCAATTTGCCTTATTTAGCGCAGCGTGAGCACTTGCAATTCAGACCCATAAGTTTGTATTCTTTGCAAACCGGGCAGGCAGATTCCTTTTCAGTCTTTTTCAGATCTTGGTGCTGGCCATGTTTGTGACCAGAAGAACATTTGCCGCTTACTTTGCAGCATTTAACGGTTTTGTAGTTGGGGCAGCTCGGGCAGTCGATGCCGCCATTGCACTTAACTTCTTTTTCGTCGCAGGCGGAAGCGCAGGCAGATTTGGTCTTTGATGGGCACGAGCCGCAGGCTGATTTTTTATAAGCCTTTTTCATCATCTTTTTGCCTTGTTTGTGGCTTGAACAAGAAGTTTCGCATGACATTTTCGCCATTTTCTTGCCGTGCTTGTGAGCTGTGCAAGAGGTTTTACAGCTGTAGTCAGGAGTGCAGCAATCTTTTACGCTTTCCTGGTTTGAATCACAAGCATCTTTGCACTTTTTGTTGTAGCGATGGTATTCATGCTTAAACTGACGTCTGGCTTTCTTATTGTAGCGATGATAGGGGCCTTTGCCTGAATCGCAAGACTGACAGTCACATTTACATTCGCCCTTCTCATTACAATCATAGCATTTGCCTGAACAATCTTCTTTGCAATTACATGCTTTGCTGCAGTTGCAGACCCTTTTGCCGCATTTTTTACAGATAATCCCTTTTCCACAATCACAAAGTCTTTTACCACAGCCTTTGCAGAAGGTTTGAACCGTTTTTTCTTTTTTGATCTTACCTTCAGCGACATCTATGAGATACTGATCCCACTCTGTTTTCTTTTCTTCAAAAGATTTCTGCAGAGCTGTCAGCATTTCTTTGTCTTCAACGGTTGGATTCGGTTTAGTCAGCAGATTGAGAATCTGCTGGCGCATTACCTGCATCTGTGATACATGGTCAAGCCATTTATCTGAACTGACATCGTTGATGTCTCCGGCAAAAGCATTGCCACAAAAAGCCAGAATCAGTCCAAGAAGAATTACACAAACTTTCCTCATATTGCCTCCAGTTATATTGATAGAAATATTGTAACCTTTAAGGGCGCAAAAGTAAATTATTGCTTTGTACCTTTTCTGAAAGAGGTGAAAACCATACTGTGATTGTCGATGCGTATTTCATGCAGATTGAGCTTGAATGGAAATTTGTCCAGATCGAAGACGGGATTGATTTTTTTCACAATCATGCCGGTAAAAGATCTTGGCATGGCCATATGGTTTATCTTCATGCGCTTTGCATAAAACCAGATTTCTTTTGATTCTTTAATGGAAAAACTACCGGTGGCCCAGAATTTTACTTTAACCATGCCATACTTTGCCGACCCTGAAAGCTCAATTGATCCGGGTTTCATGTCGACTCTGGGATCGTTTACCTTGATCGACTTGCTTTTTGCTTCGAGAAAATTGTTCATGTCGGTTTCTTTGATCACCACGTCCATATTGATGTTGGCAACTTCAACCGGATCGATTTTATCTTCGACCAGAAGCTTTTTCGTGTCGAGCTGTACATCTTCGAAACAGATTTCGGCTTTGTCCAGAACAAGATTGTCTACGGATCCCCTGGAAGTATAAACCTTAATTTTCTTGAAATGACCTTTGGCTGTGTTGGCAGCGTCAAACTCTGTAATATCAATTGTTAATGTCGCCGGGTCGATGAGAATCTTGCGCATGGAGCTGATCAGCTGCTTATGGATGATTGCCGGATCAGAAGCTATTCTGGCTGTAATTTCCGGGTCTTCAACATATTTTTTTTCTGCAGCAAAAGAGCTGGCTGGCATAAAAAAGAAAACAGTCATCACCAGGCTCAGTATATAGATTTGCAATAAGACTTTGTTTTTACGCATGATTTTCCAATCTGATAATTTTATCAATCGAGCAGATGCTCTTTGTTAATTCTAAGTGATTTCAATTGATTTTTCCAGATGTCCCATAGGGTGGTGCCGTCAAAAGGCTCAAAATTGCATCGTAACAGTGTTTTCGCGTATACCTTGTCATGCAGTAGTCTTTGGTTGATGGCAATGCTGTAGGATCGTAATTTTTGCAGCGGGAACTTGCCTACATGAATTTCTTTGACCTGCTTGCCAAGATAACTGAATGAGATTCCAGAGAATATTGGCGCAGGATTTCCGGCTGAATTGAGCAGCTCTCTGATAATCTTTTCCAGCTGTATGCCTGTCGTTCTGAATGAATACATTTTTTCGTTGGGCATGGAAGAAAAAACAATTGCCGGACTGATTACATTGTCTCTTTTATGGGTTTCTGGAACCGGATCAATTATTGCAAGATCAGTATTCATCTGACTGCAGGCAAATTTTGCTACGAGGTACGGGTTGAACCTGAAGGGGGCTGTTGAGGGTCTTATGCTCGTGGGAATCATCGTCAGGGTTTCGTGTAATTTCGTAGTCATTTCATTTTTGACCCTATTGAACTCAATTTGCGAATTGCCGGGTTCGGCCTTTGCATAAGGAAGCATTTTCAGACTGACCCGGGGATAACCATGATTCCTTCGGATAATTTTGAGCATTGGTAACTTATTGATTCCGTCACAGACAGAAATACAGAAGGTTTTGTCTTGTCGGTCCGGAGTAATTGTCGAAAAAAGAGCTTTTTCTCTGCTTTCAGCAACATCAACGATAAGATGGTAGCCAGGAAAATTGTTTAGTTCTTTAATAAGCTCTTGTGCGAGTTCTTGCTCCATGTGAATGGTCGAAATGGTCAAGTCTTCATTTGAAATATTTGGCGAAAGACGCCTTAGGGATCGGGCGGGGTTCTCAGGCTTAATTTGGCTCCAGTTCTGCAGTGGCAAGGAAGCAAACTCTTTATCGCCGATAAAATTGAAAAACCATACTCTCAATCCGTCTTTTTGGTAAAAATGATGTGATGGAAAAACGCTTGTCTCAGCTTCTGACTCGAGATTTGTCAGAATTCGCCGGCGGAATTCTCTGTCAAGCAGCCTATTTCTGAAAATCATCATATCTTCGGGAGCGGTGCCGATAGCGTCTGGTTGGCAGGCACTCAATAGTCGTTGAGAGGGGAGCCCATCACTTACGAAGCTGGTGACTGAATGAATAGATGCATCATTGCCGATGCCATAAACCAGGTTTACAGCATCACGGCTGAATTTTCGGAACGAAGATATTATCGATGGGGCTTTCCAGCAGGGGGATGGCAACATGGCATAATTCTCGGAAAGGTTCACTGCTGTGCCGCGAAAATTTCCGGGCAGAAAAAGTTGTATTGGCCTGAAAACTTCAGCATTCAATGAGTTTGCGAAGCCGATTATAAACAAAATCAGTCCGATACATATTGAAAGTTGTCTATTCATTGATACCTGTGACTATATGAAAGCCCGCAAAAGCAAAAATAATGTTTTGCGCCCAGGCTGCAAAAACCGGCGGAAGGTAAGCTGATTTACCCAGAGCAGTGAAAACACTCATTAAAACATAGTAGAGAAAAATGATCAGCATAGAAACACCGAAGCCGATAAATGCGCCACTGCGACTATTGGTTAGACCAAAGCTCGCGCCAATAATGGCAAAAAAGAAGCTGGCAAAAGGTAAAGAGGTTTTCATGGCTAATTCCACCTGTAGTTCGGTCGTGTCCATGAATTTGGTGCGTTCATAGGTTTCTATTCTGTTTTTTAATTCGCGGTAACTCATTTCATTGGGTTTTTTGCTTTGCCGGGCAAAGTCTTCGGGTTTCTCAATGATTGCTGGAATGCTTAGTTCCGCTATGGTTGAGGGAGAAGCCAGGGCGCCTTCACTTGTATAGTCCTGTTCAACCACTCCCTTAAACGTCCAGGCTTTGCCGTTCCATTCGGCGGTTGTCGCCGAAACCCTTCTTTTGAGATTGCCGCTATCATCGTAGTATTCGAGCAAAACTTTATCCATGCGCCCCGTCTTTTCGTATACCCTGCGAGCGTAGGCAAAAGCCCCGTCAGATACGCGCATGATTGAGTTTTCTGAAGATTCAGGTTCTGACAGTTTCATTATTTCATATCTTTTAATGTTTCTGGCATTCTGGTTTGAAGTGGGCACAACCAATTCATTGAAAAAGAAACTCAATGCGGTGATCATCAGGGCGAAAACGATTACCGGAACGAGAATGCGGAAAAAATTGATGCCGCCAGCCCGTAATGCAATGGTTTCCGAATCTTTCGACATGCGGCCGAAAACGAGCAAATTGGCCAGTAAAACCGACATCGGGAAAGTGAAAACCATGTCCTGGGGCAATCGGTTCAAAAACCAGCGAAACATTATCCACATGCTGACATTCTCATTGACCACACTTTGCAATGCGGAAATGAGTGGATCGATAGCGATCAGGGTGACAAAAAGAAAAAAACCAAAGAGAAATGGGCCAACCAACTGTATGAAGATGTATTTATCAAGTATTTTGAACATTTTTGTGTCTTTAATTTTGGGATTTTAAAAAGCAGTTTTCAGTGGTATTATGGCCTCTGCTTGTAAAAAATTCAACTGTACAATATAGAAAGGATGCAGAAAAATGAAAATTGCCATGATAGGGACAGGTTATGTGGGGTTGGTTTCAGGAACCTGTTTTGCAGAGTCTGGCAACGACGTAATCTGCGTCGATAAAGACGAAAAAAAGATTGAAAATTTGAAGAACGGCATTATTCCAATATATGAGCCCGGCCTTGAAGGCTTGGTCAAAAGAAACGTCGAAGAAGAAAGACTGAGTTTTACCACTTCTCTTGAAGATGCCGTAGCTAAGTCTTTGCTCCTGTTTATCGCGGTGGGGACCCCGCCAGGAGAAGATGGTTCAGCTGATCTGCAGCACGTGTTGGCGGTTGCCAAAGGCATCGGGCGATGCATGACCGAGTATAAAATCATCGTCGACAAGTCTACCGTTCCGGTTGGCACCGGTCAGAGGGTTCGCCAGGCTATCCAGGAAGAACTAGACAAGCGTGGCGAGAATCTGCAGTTTGACGTTGTCAGCAACCCGGAATTTCTTAAAGAGGGTAATGCTATCGACGATTTCATGAAGCCAGACCGTGTTGTTATCGGTTGCGAAGATGTGCGAACCGGCGAAATAATGAAGGAGCTCTACTCTCCTTTTGTCAGAACCGGCAAACCAATATTGGTAATGGATGTTCCCTCGGCGGAAATGACCAAGTATGCTGCAAATGCCATGCTGGCAACCAAAATTTCATTCATGAACGATATCGCCAACCTGTGTGAGAGGCTTGGAGTCGATATCGGCCAGGTGCGCCAGGGAATTGGTTCAGACAGTCGTATTGGCTATTCGTTCATTTTCCCGGGTGCCGGTTACGGTGGTTCGTGCTTTCCCAAGGATGTGCAGGCATTGGTAAAAACCGCCGGTGAAAACGACTATCGCCTTGAGATTCTCGAAGCGGTTGAAGCTGTGAATTATCGGCAGAAAAAGGTTTTGTTTGAAAAGCTTTGCCGACGCTTTCCTGATGGATTGAAGGGCAAAACTATTGCGGTCTGGGGGCTGGCATTCAAGCCCAATACCGACGATATGCGTGAAGCGCCATCGATTGTTCTCATTGAGAATCTGCTCGCTGCCGGAGCAAATGTCGTTGCCTACGACCCTGAAGCGATGAAAGAGGCAAGAAAGATTTTTGCCGAAAAAATCGTTTATGGAAAGAAGGCCTATGAGGTTGTCGAAGGTGCTGATGCTCTGGTGATAGTGACTGAATGGAACGAATTCAGACGACCTGATCTGGAAAGAATAAAATCATTGTTGAAAAAACCGATTCTGATTGATGGAAGAAATCTTTTTGAACCGAAAAAAATGAAGGCTCTCGGCTTTGATTACGAGGGTATCGGGAGGAAATAGCCAATGAAATTGATTGTTCCGGTTGCCGGAAAAGGCACCAGGCTTCGGCCGCATACTTTTTCCAAGCCAAAATCACTGGTAGCAGTTGCGGGAAAAACTGTCTTGCAGCATGTCATCGACAGCATGAAAAAGCTGAAGATTGAAGAATACATATTCATAACTGACGAGAACGGGCACATAATCGAAGATTTCGTCAAGGCAAATTATACTGATCTTCCGGCGACGTACATTCAGCAGAAAGAGTTACTGGGACCGGCTCACGCCGTATCTCTTGCAGACTCTCGCATTGAAGAGGGCGACGACATTCTCGTGGTATTCAACGACACCCTTTTCGTTACCGATTTGTCGCGTATCTCGCGTCTATGCGAAGGGCTGGATGGCCTGATCTATTCGAAGGAAGTGGAAAATTATCAGCGTTTCGGGGTAAATGTCATGCGTGACGGAATAATTGTCGACATGGTTGAAAAGCCCGATCAGCCGATAAGTAAGCTTGCCCAGGTTGGACTTTACTATCTCAAAGACGGCAAAAAGTTCATGGGCTATATTAAAAAAGCCATCGAACAGAAGCTTACCGTTAAAGGCGAATATTATCTTCCCGAGGTTTTCAAGTTGATGCTTAAAGATGGCATGAAACTCGGTGCTCCGGAGATCGAAGAATGGCTCGATTGCGGTAAGCCTGAAACTCTTTTGCAGACAAATCGCTTTTTGCTTGAGCGCTCTACAACAAGTCATGTCTGTATTGAAGGCTGTGTTATCATCCCACCGGTTTTCATTCATCCTACGGCAAAAGTCAAACATTCTGTAATCGGTCCCTATACTTCGATCGGCAAAAATTGTGAGGTTAAAGATTCGATTATCAGAGATTCGGTAATCAATAGAAATTCGGTTTTGCGCAATGCAATTCTCGAAGGTTCTATTGTCGGCGATTCAGTGGAATTGACCGGGCAATTTCAACGATTGAATATAGGTGATAACAGTATGATCGATCTTAGCGGGAAAGCTCAATGATTGTTCTGGTCACTGGCGGGGCTGGGTATATTGGCAGTCAATGCTGCCGGGCATTAAAAAATGCCGGCCTCGTTCCCGTCGTTTTCGATAATTTTGAAAATGGTTATCGGGAAAATGTCCAATGGGGCGAATATTTTGAAGGCGATATCAGGCGGCTTGAAGATCTTCAGGCCGCTTTTTCGAGATTTCAGCCCGAAGCGGTAATGCATTTTGCCGCCTATGCTTATGTTGGCGAATCGGTTAAAAAACCTGAAAAGTATTACAAAAACAATCTGTATGGCAGTCTGAATTTACTGGAAGTGATGCGCGAGTTTCAGGTTAAAAAGCTGATTTTCAGCTCCAGCTGTGCCACCTATGGAATGCCAGAGCAGGTGCCAATTGTCGAAACACAATCGCAGTTGCCGGTGAACCCCTATGGTAACACGAAACTGATGATGGAAATGATGATGCGAGACTATGCCGCTGCCGGACATCTGGACTTTGTGGCGTTGCGTTACTTCAATGCTGCCGGCGCATCTTCCGATGCAGAAATAGGTGAAAACCATGTGCCCGAAACCCATCTTATTCCCCTGGTTCTGGATGCGGCAAGCGGTCGTCGTCCCGCTGTGACTGTTTTTGGCGATGATTATCCAACCGAAGACGGAACCTGCATCAGAGATTATATTCACGTCGAAGACCTGGCCGAAGCCCATTTGCTGGCTTTGAAAATGCTGTTGAAGCACAGCGGTGCTTTTGCCTTCAACCTCGGAAACGGTAAGGGCTTCTCGGTGCTACAGATCATTTCTGCTGTAGAAAAAGTGACTGGAAAAAAAGTTCCGTATCAGGTCGGGCCAAGAAGGGCGGGCGACCCTGCCGTGCTGGTTGGTGACGCTTCTTTGGCCCGTAAGAAGCTTGGCTGGAATCCGCGATACATTGATATTGAAGAAATAATCGCACATGCCTGGAATTATTATAAAAGGCTTCTAAACAAGGAGATCTGAAGATGTTCGCTGGTAAAACTATCCTGATAACAGGCGGCACAGGGTCTTTTGGTAAGGCCTTCGTTCGCAAGGCTCTGAAAGAATATGATTTCAAAAAAATAATTGTTTACTCGAGAGATGAGTTTAAACAATATCACATGGCCAAAGCCTTCCCCTCAGATCGTTTGCGGTTTTTTATTGGCGATGTTCGCGATGCAAGCAGGGTTTATCGTGCCATGGCCGGGGGGGTCGACTATGTTATACATGCGGCGGCGATGAAGCACGTAACCGCTTCTGAATATAATCCTTTTGAAGCAGTGCAAACCAATGTTATCGGTGCGCAAAATATTGTCAATGCCGCCATTGACGCTGGCGTGCAAAAAGTTGTTGCTTTGAGTACAGATAAAGCTTGTAATCCGGTAAACCTTTACGGAGCAACCAAACTTTGCTCTGACAAATTATTCATTGCTGCCAACGCTTATTCTGGAAAAATGGTTACCCGGTTCGCTGTGGTTCGATATGGCAACGTTATCGGCAGTCGCGGTAGCGTCGTGCCCCTTTACAAAGAACTTTCTCCATCAGGCGAATTGCCGGTAACTGATGAAAGAATGACCCGGTTCTGGATAACTCTGCCGCAAGCAGTGCAATTTGTTGCCGATTCTTTTGCAATTATGAACGGTGGCGAACTTTTCATTCCCAAAATTCCGAGTATGAAGATAACTGATCTTGCTGAGGCAGTCGTTCCGGGCTGTCGAAAGAAAATTATCGGCATCCGGCCCGGAGAAAAGTTACATGAGATGATGATTTCCCGCGATGATTCGCGCAACCTTTACGAATTAGAAGATCGTTATATCAAAATGCCCGACTTTCCTTTCTGGAAAACGGTTTTACCGGATGGAGCTCTGCAGGTTGACGAAGGTTTTGAATTTGCCAGTGACACGAATAAACTATGGTTGAACGTTGAGCAATTAAGAACTTTGCTTGATGAAGACGGAGTGATCGAGAAATGAAATTTTTGCCATACGGTCGCCAGCAGATAACCGAAGATGATATTTCCGCGGTTGTAAAAACGTTGAAATCTGACTTTTTAACTCAGGGTCCGGCGGTTGAAAATTTCGAAAGCGCTTTTTGCAATGCTGTTGGCGCAAAATTCGCCATCGCTTGCAGTAATGGAACCGCCGGTCTGCATCTTGCAGCCGTCAGTGCCGACATTTCAGCCGGCGATGTTGTGATCGTTCCGGCAGTAACCTTCGTTGCCAGTGCAAATTGCGCCAGATATGTCGGTGCAGATGTCGTTTTCGCGGATATCAATACGGATGATCTGACCGTTTCAGCCATAGATTGCGAACGCCATATCAAAAGATTGTTTGAACAGGGGCGAGCGGTAAAAGCTCTGGTAACAGTAGATCTGGCCGGACATCCCTGTGATATGCAGGCTTTTTCTGAATTGAGGACCAGATACGGTTTTGTCTGGATACATGATGCCTGTCATTCTCTCGGCGGATCGTGGCGGGATAGCAACGGAAAAACCTGGAAGACAGGAGAGTTTCCCGGCCCGGATTTCACCGTTTTCAGCTTTCATCCGGTAAAACATATTACCAGTGGTGAGGGAGGAATGATTACCACTCATAATCAGGTTTTTGCTGAGCGCCTCAGGTTTTTCAGGACCCATGGCATTACCAAAGACGCAAATCATTTTCAGAAGAAAGAGCAAGCGTATGATTCTGACGGCAATCTTAATCCCTGGTATTATGAAATGCAGGGATTAGGGTTCAACTATCGTTTGACCGATTTCCAAGCGGCTCTGGCTCAATCTCAGCTACAGCGTCTTTCTGAATTCATCGGCCGACGGCGCGAAATCGTCGCATTTTACAAAACGAAGTTGGCCGATATTGAGGTCGTTAGATTTCCTGGAGTTCGCGAAAATATTCAACACGCTTATCATTTGGCGGTTATTGAGCTGGATTTTGAGAAAATCGGCAAAAGCAGGGCAGTTGTTATGAACGAACTGCGCGAAAGAGGTATTGGAACTCAGGTTCATTATATCCCGATTCCGATGATGCCTTATTATTCAGATGGTGCCTGTCTTGCCGAAATTCCAATGGCAATGAATTATTATCGACGGGCGCTTTCGATTCCCTGCTTTCCGGATCTTGTCGAAGAAGATCTGAGGCGAGTCGTGCGGTCGATCGAGGAAGTAGTTACATGATCAAAAATCAGGTAATAATTCAGGCGAGAATGGGTTCATCCAGATTGCCGGGAAAAGTTTTGCTGCCGCTGAATGGTCGTCCGGTTCTTGAATATGTTGTACGGCGCAGCGCTGCTGCAGCAAGAGTTGAAAATGTTGTTGTTGCTACCAGCGATTTGTCAGAAGATGATACTATCGAAAATTGGTGTCGTGAAAATGGAGTTGCCTGGATAAGAGGTAGCTCAGATGATGTACTCGGGCGCTATTTGCATGCCGAAAAAAGATACCCATGTCAAAACATTGTTAGAATCACTGCCGATTGCCCATTAGTCGACCCAGGTATAATAGATTCAATGCTGGCTTTGCATCAATCAACCGGCGCCGATTACACATCAAATGAGGTTCCACCTACTTTTCCCATCGGCTTCGATGTTGAAGTTGTTAAAACATCCATTTTAAAAAAAGTTGATGGGTTGGCCACTCTAAAATCCCATCGTGAGCATGTTACACTTTATATTCGTGAACATACTTCGGATTTTAAAATTCTAAACCTTGATTCCGGACTTTCAAAAAATGATGCCCGTCTGACTCTCGACCGACCAGAGGACTATGATGCTTTGAAGGCTTTGTTGGCTTATTTCCCTAAAGACGAAATTCTCTTTTCTTTTTATCAGATTATGCGCTTGATGAGAGCCAATCCCGAGATCGCCAAAATCAATTCCGACATAGACCGTTTTGAGGGACTAAAAAAGTCGATTAAGGCCGAAAAACGAAAGTTAAAATGGCAATAACTCTTTCAAGAAGAGGATTGCTAAACGCTCCGGTTGCCGTTTTTCGTGTTGATGCGGGGCCTGGCTTGGGCATGACTCATTTTATGCGCTGTCGGGCTTTGGCGATTGAATTGCTTAGAAGAAGCTGGATTGTTCATTTTGTTGGCCATGGTTTGCCTGAAGAAATGCTGTTTTATCGTGGCAAAAATTTGGCAATCAACTATATTCCGTTTCCATCATATCGGGAAAGCGAACAAGATGTCAGGGCTTTTATACGACTGTTGCGCGAGAGCTTCTTTCGAAATCTAGCCTGCATAATTGTAGATTCTTATCGTTTCAATCGAGACGACTATGTGAGACTGCAGTTTTACGACGACAGGGTTCCGGTTGCTGTAATCAACGATGTTGCCGAACATGACACCCCTGCTCAGGTTGTTATTAACCCCAATCCTCTTTTTTCGCCGGAACCTTACGAACGGCAAAGAATCCCTTCAATACTTTGTGGAGAAGCCTATACTTTGATTCGCCCGGAAATTACTGCTTTGCGCGATCGGAAATACAACCCAGACGGGCCATTGCTTATCAATATGGGCGGGGTTAATCAGGCAACACTAACAGTTTTACAAGCTCTGCCAGATCTTTGTGAAAGAAAAGTGATTGTTTTTGTTGATCAAGATTCTTTAAGTGAAGAAATACAGGCCTGGGAAAATGAATGTCCACAAATGAGGAGGATTGAAACAAGTGTTTCGCGCTTGCCGGAATTGCTTTTTGAATCAGCAATAACCATCTCTGGCGGCGGTGAAATACTTTGGGAAATATATTGTCTGGGTATTCCCAATATTTGTATTGTTTGGGCGGAAAACTCCAATAATTCAACGCTTATTATAAAGGATCAGGCCACAGGTTTTCTTATAGATGTTTTAAGCAATATCAATGTCGAACTGCGATCAGATATGCTTGAAAGCGGCTTAAACAAAATTGTCGAAACATTGGGGCCGCCAGGTAAG
Organism: uncultured bacterium; assembly: GCA_964596185.1. Taxonomy (GTDB): domain Bacteria; phylum Muiribacteriota; class Ozemobacteria; order Ozemobacterales; family Ozemobacteraceae; genus DYKG01. Next base: position 68,040 of record CAZQUE010000001.1, read on the forward strand.
ACCAGGGTTGTTCACGAAATTGGATTTCGTACTGCTGAAATCATTAACAAACACGAAACCAGTATTGCCATAGATGGTCTTGAATCGGTCGATAAGAAAACTTTACGTAAGGCTTTATCGCGACTAACTTCTGCATGCGGCTTTCCTCAGGAGATGATGGAAAAGCAGCGTGAGCTCATTGACGGTCTTGGCGCACAAAGAATTGCTGAAGTTCTCGAGCAGCAAAAATGGCAGGAAGTTTCGTTATTCGCTTCCGACTATTCAAGATACCCGGATTCTTTTTGAATCCGGTTTTGCCAGAAAAAAAACAGCGCAGACTGTTGTCGTTCGATAAAAAATAATTTCCTGGCTCAACTTCTTAGCCGATAAGTATTAAGAATACTATCTAAATCGGGAAAAGGGCAGGTGGCAAATGAAATCTTCAGTCTATGCAAAGAATATGAAGGTTCTGAGAAAGCGCATGGGGGTGCTCGATCGTGCCTTGCAGATGAGCCAGGGGTCAGAATGTGAGTATATTGTCGAGCAAGCAAAAAACAGTTCAAAAACCCTTGCAATCAAAAAAGACGACAAGATTTTCCAGATTCACAGTAAGTATAATCCACAGCGCGAGGCTTCTCAGCAGGTAAAAAACATGGGTTTTAGAAACCCTAAGATGCTCGTGATTCTAGGGTTGGGCTTGGGTTATCATATTCGTGCCTGTCTCGAAGAGCTCAAAGATGAGAATTTATTTATTGTTGTTATTGAAAAAGATATCGAGGCTCTGCGTGCAGCTCTTGAAAGTGTTGACATCACAGATTTGCTCAATTCACAAAAGATTCGCTGGGTAATCGGTGTACCTGAAGAGGATGGTTTTGCAGTGCTAAATGACATGATCAAGCAGGCAGGCATAGGATTTCAGTTGTTTTTGAAGACCTTGCATATTTTTGATCATCCGGTTCTTGATAAAGTCCACGGTGACTATCACAAAAATATGCTCAAAGCCTTTAGAGAAGCTGCACATGCAGTAATTTTCAACTATGGCAACTGCCCCGCAGATTCAATGATGGGCGTTGAGAATATCATGAAAAATCTTGCCACAATCATGCGAAACCCTGGAGTAAAAGACCTTTATGGAGCATTTAAGGGAGTTCCTGGGATTCTAGTCTCTACCGGCCCCTCGCTTGATAAAAATGTTGAAGAGCTTAAAAATGCTCTTGGCAAGTGCGTTATGATCAGCGCTGATTCGGCTTTGAAGGTCTTGTTAAAGCACGATATTACACCACATGCGGCGGTGAGTCTTGAAAGAATTATTCAAGTTGCGAAAATGTTTGAAGAATTGCCGGAAGACTACAAGGAAAAGATTTGGCTGGCAGCATCTCCGGTCATTAGAAAAGAATCCTATGACGCCTGGAATGGGCCAACTTTTATGGTTTATCGTGCCTTCGCTCATTTTGAATGGATAAACATGCCAAAGGGAACGATGAACATTGGTCCTTCGTGTTCAAATATGGCTTTCAAAATTCTCGAGGCTATGGGTTGTGACCCAATAATTCTTGTTGGCCAGGATTGTGCCTTTCAAAGCGCCGAAAAAACACATGCAGACGGAGCTCCAAGCGTTACCAACCTGAATTATAAAGAAAGAGATCTGATTAAGCTGAAAGGAAACTATCAGGACTGGGTTTACAGTAGCGAAATCTTTAACATGTTTAGAAAAAGTTTTGTTACTGATATTGCCCAGTATCGTGGAAAATGTATTAATGCCACCGAGGGTGGAGCCTTTATTGAAGGCGCACATTTGATGCCATTGAAAGAAGCAATTGCCCAATATTGCAAGAGTTCTGTTGAGACTTTGGAAATTTTTAAACGAAAGCTTCATTACCCCACAGAGCTTGAGATAAAAGAAGTTTACAGGAATTTTTCTCAAACCATTCGAGAAACTCGCAAAGAAGTAGAGGGGGTTATAGAATATTGCGATAAAGGCAAAAAGATGATAGATGAATTTGAAGAACGCCTCGAAAAAGAGGGGTTTGCCGAAATAGAAGACTTTCTAGAGCGTTTTCCAGACGATGATTTAGATCAGATCCATACCGAAATGACGATGGCCCGGAGTAAGATTATTACCTTTGGCAAATATTTCAACCTTTATCTCATGCATATTGTTCAAATGATCATTGTTAAATTTGAAATGGATTTTAATGAGTTGCCCTGTCTGTGCGAAGATAAAAAACGTTGCAAGTTGCAGGGAATCAAACTTATGAAAAGGTGGTTCCCCACTATTGGCGATGTGTGCCGCTTATCCTTGAACTTGTTAAATGAAGCCGCTGAGGATCTTGAAAAAGAGTTTGGAAAAGCATGAGCCAAAAAGCATTTGAATTCTGTGGCAGATTTGTTGGCGCAGGTTTCCCCTGTATCGTCGTCGCGGAAATTTCCTGCAATCACCAACAAAACATGAATATTGCCTTAAAAATGATTGAAGTGGCAAAAGCTGCCGGAGCTGATGCAGTCAAATTTCAGGCATACACTCCAGATACATTGACCTTGAATCCGGAAAAAATGGCCCAGGCTCAACAGGCCAATTTTCGTATTGAAGGTAGTATCTGGTCAGGCAGAAGTTTTTATGACCTCTACCAGGAAGCCTATACACCATGGGAGTGGTTTCCTGCTCTAAAAGAAAAAGCAATGGCCGAGGGTTTGCTTTTTTTTGTCACTCCATTCGACGAAAGCTCGGTGGATTTTCTTGAAAATCTTGGGGTTGAAGCTTATAAAGTTGCCTCTTTTGAAATCAATCACATTCCCATGCTGCAAAAGATCGCAGGGCTGGGTAAACCAGTTGCAATATCAACCGGAGTTGCTGAGGAATCTGATATAGAGTTGGCATTGTCTACTTTAAGAGTCGGCGGCTGTAATGATATCATGCTTTTAAAATGCACAAGCTCATACCCGGCTACGATCGAGGATGCTAATCTGGCCACTATTCCTTTTATGCGCGAGCGATTTGCTACCCAGGTAGGCCTCTCCGATCATAGCATTAGTCCCAATATTCCAGCTTATGCAGTCGCATTGGGAGCCAGTATGGTTGAAAAGCATTTTACTTTAGAGAAAAAAGGGCCAGATGCCCAATTTTCTCTTTTACCAGAAGAATTTTCTCTTATGGTGAGGAACATTCGAGAATGTGAAAAGGCTATGGGAAAAGCTGATTTACAAGTTTCAAATAAAGCAGTTGAGCACAAAATGTTTATGCGCTCAATCTGGGCCTGTAAAAACATCAAAGCCGGAGAAAAATTCTCTTGCGAAAACGTCAAGGTTCTGCGACCTGGCAATCATCTCCATCCCAAATTCTATAATAGTATTCTAGGTGGTATAGCAGTTCGCGATATAGAATTTGGCGAGGCAATAGCTCTTGATATGGTGCAAAAGTAAATCAAGAGGAAGGATTCAATAATGGCTATGATCCGAAAACCATATTCTGTTGCCGGTTTTTTCGCAAGAGAACATGGCTTGAGTGGGCTCCAAGCTTTGTTAACAGCAAAGGATTTCGAGCTGACTTCGGTTTTTACTCACCGAAAAAAGCCAAGATCAGAAGACCCTGAAAGGGGCGAACGAGATGATTTTAAAAACTACGAGTCTATTTGCAAACTACACTCAATTCCGCTATTCGCCATAGATACTAAAAGTGAAAACACCAAAATTTTTGAGGTTCTTGAAAAAGATCCTCCCGATTTGCTGGCGGTAATCAGTTGGAGAATGCTTATCAGCAAAGATATACTCGAATTGCCGCGTTTTGGCGGAATAAACCTGCATCGAGGAGAATTGCCGAGATATAAAGGTGGTTTGCCCATTCTTAGGGCTCTTGAGGATGGACAAGACAGAATTTGTATTTCTGCTCATCTTCTGACTGAAGAAATCGATGGTGGTGAGGTAATTGAAGAGGTTTGGCACCCAGTGAATTACGTGCAGACACAAAGCCTTGCGGCTAATGTAGAAAGATTGAAGAATGAGATTAATCCTTTGTTTGGTCCCTTGATGCTAAGAGCGCTAAGGCAAATTGTCAGCGATGAATAGCAAGAATCTTCTTCTGGTTTTTGATTTCGACGGTGTTATCGCGGACTCGGTTGGGGCACTTTTTAAAGTTTATCTGGAGTTTCTTTCACAGTTTGGTGAAATCGGCACTGTTGAAGAATTCTCCGAGCTTAATGGACCGAAAATTCCTGAAATTGTGGCCTTGTTACAAAAAAAATACCGGTTTCCCGGCTCACTGGAGGATTTGATAAGCCGTTACTTGCAAAAAGTCTCTCAGGCTTATCTGAACCTTGAGCCCGTTCCCGAAGCCATTGAAACCATTGCAAAGCTAAAGGCGGCAAATGTTAAGCTGGCAATCGCCAGTTCATCGACAAAAGATGAAATTACAAAATTTCTGGCAAAATATGAGATTTGCGATGCCTTTGTAAGAATTTTAACTGGTGAAGAAGTCGTTCGCTCAAAGCCGGCGCCAGATTTATATTTAAAGCTAAAACACGAGTTTTCGGAATTTGAACTAATTGTCGTTGAGGATTCTTTAAATGGTATAAGATCGGCTAAAAACGCTGGATTGAGCGTGGTCGCGTATTCGCCGCTAAAGGAAATTGATGCAGCTGTTGACTGGAAAATTTCATCCATGAGAGAGCTTGAAAAGGTTCTTCATGATGCTGAAAATAACTGCTCTGTGTGCCTGTTCGAAGGTGAAATAGAATGGCGTGAGATTGAACAAAAATCTATTTTTTCCGGACAAGTCCAGAAAGAAATTGACGAAATCTGGAGAAAGGCGATCAAATCTGGCAACTTGTTTAACGGCAACCTTTTTTGTTGTAGCAGATATTTTTTTAGCGGGCCAAAACTGGTAATTGAATACTTTTCAAGTGAATACAAGAACTTCTATGCGCAAATAAACCACCCTGAGCTAAAATTGAACTGCTATCCCCTCGCGGTGAGTGGAATCGTTATCGATCCATGCGGCAAAACCATAATTGGCAAAAGACAGAACGTAACTTGTAATGAGAATCAGTTAGAGTTAGTGCCTTCGGGTTCATTACAAAAACATCTGAAGACTGGTGGTTTGGATTATTTTCAGCAAATCTGCCTGGAGCTTGAAGAAGAAGTGGGCTTATCCGCAGAGGAAATAATTTCTATCAAGCCTTTTTGTATGGTTGTTGATGAAAATAATAAGCTATGCGATATATGTTGCAAAATTGAGTTAGCAAAAGAGCTTGAGAAGTGCAATCTTTTACGCGAAAGCAGAGAATATGCAGAGATTCAAATTGTTGTCATAGATGATCTTTTAGATCAGGATTGGCAAACAACCTGGGTTGCTACATCTCTTTGTATTTTGAATTGGCTACAGGAATGATTTAGTTGGCCAAAATTCTCTCGTTAAAACGATTCGGTAATATGTTATAATCCGGGCATGAATAAAGATCGAATGGTCAATTATCGGCTTGGCGGCGATGAGTGGCAGCCCAGGTTTATCGCCAGACTCGACCCCAAAAAGTGTGTCAGCTGTGGGCTTTGTCTTAATACCTGCCCTGGCGGAGTTTTTTTGCGTACAGTAAAAGGAACGGTCGAGCCGCGCAATCGGCGGCGCTGCCTGGGTTGTGCCGTATGTGAAAAGATCTGCCCTGAAAAAGCGATAAGCTGTGCTACATACGCCGAGTTGAAGGACCATGGTTTGCTTCCGGCAGGCCAATAGCGAAAGGAATTACAGCAATGATTACACTTGACGGCAAAAGTTTGAATCTCGAAAGTCTCTGGCAGATAGCCAGCGGCGAAAAGGTTTCTATCAGCCCCGAAGCCATGGAAAAAGTGAAGGCTTCCAGAGCGATCGTCGAAAAGCTGATTGAAGAAGATAGAGTGGTTTATGGCATTACTACCGGGTTTGGCCATTTGTGCAACACCAGAATCGGGCGCAAAGATCTTGAAAGATTGCAAACGAACCTGATAAGAAGTCATGCTACCGGTGTTGGCGACCCTTTTGACCGGGAATCGGTCAGAGCGATGATTGCCGTTCGTATCAATTCGCTTTTGCATGGAGTTAGCGGCGTTCGCCCGCTTGTTATCAACACTCTTGTTGATTTGCTGAATAACGACATTGTTCCTTTCGTGCCGCAACAGGGTTCGGTGGGCTGCTCCGGCGATTTGGCACCACTTTCACATATCATGCTCGTGCTCATGGGTGAAGGGGAAATTTTGACCGGAGATTGTTGCCACAGCGCCCCTTCTTTGCCTGCTCTTGAAGCGGCTGGTGTCAAGCCGGTTCAGCTTCATGCAAAAGAAGGACTTGCCCTGATAAACGGTACTTCGGTGATGACTGGTGTACTTGCCCTGACCCTGTATCGGGCGCTGCACATTTCGCGCTCTTCTGACATCATTGCCAGTATGACCCTTGAAATGGTCAAAGGTTCGACCAATCCCTTCGATCCTGATTTCATCAAATTGCGCCCATACCCGGGAATGCAACAGGTTGCAGCAAACGTGCTTGCCTGTGTCGTAGACTCAGAGGTTCGCGCCAGTCATATCGGCTGTACCAAGGTTCAAGATGCCTACAGCCTTCGCTGCATTCCACAGGTGCATGGCGCAACCCGAGAAAACCTCAACCACCTTGTCGATCAGGTAACCATCGAACTTAATGCCGTTACCGATAACCCGATCATTTTGAGCGAAAACAAGATAATTTCGGGCGGTCATTTTCATGGGCAGCCAATGGCTTTTGCGGCAGATTTTCTTGGAATAGCAGTTGCCGAGCTTGCAAATATCAGTGAGCGCCGCATCGATCGCCTGCTCAATCCTCTGATCAATGAAACCAAGCCTTTCCTTTCAGTTGATCCAGGCGTGAATTCCGGCTTGATGATCATTCAGTACACTGCGGCCTCGCTTGTCAGTGAAAACAAGGTTTTAGCGCACCCGGCTTCGGTAGATTCTATTCCAACCTCTGCTTATCAGGAAGACCATGTCAGTATGGGTACCATTGCTGCCAGAAAAGCAAGAAAAATTCTCGAACATACGGCGCAAGTTCTGGCAATAGAGTGGGTGAGTGCTGCACAGGCTTACGAGTTCGTTAAGCCGCTCAAGCTTGGAAAAGGAACTCAAGCCGCTTATCAACTCTTGCGTGAGCATGTCGCTGCGCTTGAAGAGGATCGTGTTCTTGCACCGGACTTAAGAATTGCCCGTGATTTGCTCTGGGAAAACCAGCTTATCCACAAGGTTGGCCAAGTGGTCAAACTTGTATAATCAGCGCAATTCAGGAGAAAATAATGACTGATATTCAATTCAATGGCGACAAAGTGGTTGCCGATTTCATAATTCACAATCTTGCCTGCATCGTTACTTATCCAGAACCTTATCAGGGAAAAGGAACTGCGCCTGGCTGGGAGGTCGAAGAACAAAAAGAAATGTCGATCGCTTCCTATAAAGGTATGATCGTCTGGATCGGCCCAGCTTCCGAACTTTCTGAACAGGTTTCCATTGCGGCTGATGCAAACTTTTACAATGGCGCAGGTCTGCTGGCTACGCCTGGATTTGTGGATTCGCATACCCATCTGGTCTATGCCGGTGATCGTAGTGATGAATTCGAAATGCGGGTTCAGGGACGCCCTTATCTTGACATCCTCGCCGCTGGCGGCGGTATTTTGCGTTCAACTGGCGCAATTCGTGATTTGTCAGAAGACGCAATCTTCGAAGAGTCTGCCTGTCGGCTTGAATCGGCAATGGAGTGGGGGGTCAGCACCATTGAGATCAAGACCGGTTATGGTCTTGACTTAAAAAATGAATTGAAAATGTTGCGGGTTATCGATCGCCTGAAAAATGCTTATCCGGTTCGTATTGTGCCTACTTTTATGGGCGCTCATGCAATACCAGCCGATCGTCGTGATGACCCCGACGGGTTTGTCGATGAAATTTGCAATGTTTGGATTCCCGAGGTTGCGAAACTCAAGTTGGCCAAATTCAATGATGTTTTTACTGAAATGAAGGCTTTTTCTGTCGACCAGTCGAGAAAGGTTCTTGAAGCCGGCATTAAGCATGGCTTGTCGGCAAAAATACATGCCGACGAGGTAAACATTCTCGGTGGCGTGGATCTTGCCGTTGAGCTGGGCTGTGTGAGTGCCGATCATTTGTTAATGACTGACGAGGCAGGAATAGCCAGTCTAAAAAATTCAGGAGTTATCCCAACCGTTTTGCCCGGGACATCGACCTACCTGATGGAATCTCATCATGCTCCTGCGCGAAAAATGATCGAGGCTGGCCTGCCTCTCGCGATTGCTTCTGATCATAATCCTGGCAGTTGCCAGTTTCTTGGCGCATCTATCATTCAGTCTCTGGCAATGTTGCAGCTTAAGATGAGCTCGGCTGAGGCCTTGATAGCCGGCACTTTGCACGCGGCCCACGCATTGGGCATGGGTGAAGACGTCGGTGCGATAGAGGTTGGTCGGCGCATGGATCTGGCGTTGTTCGAGCTAAACTCTTATCGTGAAATAGGTTACAAGATTGGCCAGAATTTTCTTTATGATCTGGTTATCGATGGAGAACCGGTTTTTTCCACGGGAGCTGAATGATGATTATTGTTCTTGAACCTGGTTTGAATGAATTCAGTCAGAACGATATCTGTCTGAAGCTCCAGAAGATGGGCTTTTTTACCCGCCTGGTTTTTCAGTATGGGCAGTTGATAGTGTCGGTTGATGGTCCCGGGGAAGAAGCGCTGGAGCGGGAAGTCGTTAAATGGAGTGGTGTTGTCGAAGTTCTTGCCGGCCGCAATTCTTTTTATCTGGCTTCGCGTCGTTGTAATCGCCGCAACAGCCTGATTAAGGTTGGCGACGGAGCGTCTGGTGTAACCTTTGGCGATGATCGAATCGTTTTTATTGCCGGCCCTTGCGCCCTTGAAACTGAAGAGTCTGCTTTGCAGATGGCCAGAATCATCAGCTCTGCCGGGGGAAAAGTTTTCCGCGCCATGATTTTCAAGCCCCGCTCTTCTCCGTATTCATTTCAGGGGTTAGGCCGGGCCGGTATTCCAATTTTACGTGAGATCAAAAAGCAGACGGGTTTATTATTGCTGACCGAGGTTCGCGATCCTCTGGAAGCGGAGCTGGTTCAGGATGAGGTCGATATTGTCCAGGTGGGCACCAGAAATATGAGTAACTATCAGTTGCTGAAGCATCTTGGTCAGATAAAGAAGCCGGTGTTGCTGAAGCGGGGCATGGGTTCAAGCATCGAAGAGCTGCTTTGTGCGGCTGAGTATATTCTTGCGCATGGAAATTCTGAGGTAATTCTTTGTGAGAGAGGCATCAGAACCTTCGAGCATTATACCCGTTTCAGTCTCGACATCGGGGCAGTGCCGGTATTAAAGGAACTTACGCATCTGCCGGTGATAGTTGATCCAAGTCATGCCAGCGGTCGCAACTCTTTAGTAGAGCCTCTCGCCTTGGCTTCAATAGCTGCCGGGGCCGATGGGGTGATGGTCGAGGTTCATGAAAGCCCTGAAACAGCATTCTCGGATGGGACACAATCAGTTTCTCCAGCTCAGTTCACCAGACTTATTGAGAGCAGTGCCAAGGTTGCCGGGGCTATCGGCAGGAAACTGGCCTGATCCGAGTCAGTAAACTATTCCTTCGTTTATTTTAAACATTTCTTTGATTTTGCCCGCTTCGTTGCCGCTCATGATGACGATCAAATAGTCTCCCGACTCAACTTTGGTCTGGTCAGGCGGCAGTTTGATCAGCTTGCGGGTGCCGTTTTCCAGAGTTTTGCTCAAACCAATGGCAAGGACGTTGAATTTGCTCTTCAATTCGGCAAAAACCTCGCCATAATTTTTGCCGGCCAGCGGATTCTCATTGATTATTTTAAACTCTTTAATGTCGTATTCTTCGCTTTTTTGTGAAATCGACAACAGGTCATTGGTCATATCGGCCACATCTGGTTCAAAAATGTAACTGGCCATGAGTTTTGATGCAATTTCGTTTTTGGAAAGCACAAATGTTGCACCTGCCGAATAGAATGTGTCGCTCAGATCAGAGTTTTCAAGAGCCAGGACAAAGTGGACTCCTGGGTACTCTTTGCGGATATTGAGCATGCAGATAAGCTTTTCGGTATCGTCACTGAGATTTACAAAAATCATTGCTGCTTTACTGATCGATGCTTTTTCGAACATGCTTATGTTTTTCAGATCAGAAAACAGGCAAAAAACTTTTTCTGAAGAAAATTCTGCATAAATGAGATCTATGTGATTCTTTTCGTTGGTGATAATGGCAACCTGTTGCCCGGCTTGAATGAGATCTTTGATCATCGAATGGGCAAAATTGTTCCAGCCAACAATTACGATATGGTTTTCGAAAGAGGTGCCGTAATGTCCCATTTGTCTTCTCCAATTTATTTCTGAAATGAATTCGGTGGCTTTGCCGATGATGAAACCGAGCAGGCCAAGGCTGCCAAGAATGAACAGCAGTGAAAGAAATTTGCCGGCCGGGGTGACCGGATAGAAATCGCCGTATCCGACGGTGGTAAGAGTAACCATTGAATACCACCAGGCATCGGCAAAACTCTTGATGTTGGCTTTTTCGTGGGGGCTTTCAACAATACTTAAAAGATAAAGCAGCAGAAGATAAGCACCTACTGCCAACAGTAGTTTGCTTCCAGTTTTTTTCTTTTTCATTAACTGCTCCTGATTTTTCTAAAGCTTAGCATATTTTAGAATAGATTCAATATTCTGCAAGAGCTATTTTTCAATCGAGCATTTTAATGAAAGAAGGGGGCGAGAAGATCCTTCAATGCACTCATGCTGAATGGCTTGGCGATACTGCCATCGAAGCCGAACTTTTCTGGCGACTTGATGACCGGGTCGGCGGCATAGCCACTGGCAGCAAAAACCGGCAGGGTTTTTCCTGAATTGCGGATAATTTCGCAGGTTTCCTTGCCACCCATTTTTCCAGGTACGGTCAAGTCTAAAATAAGAGCACGGTAGGTGTTTCGACTATCTGAAAGCTCTTCGATAACCTGTTGGCCGTCAGTCACCGCTTTGACTTCAAAGCCCATGCCGGAGAGCATTTCAAACAGAATGTCCCTGATTATTTCTTCATCGTCCATGACGAGAATTTTGCCGCTGAGTTGATAATCGGTTCGTTCGGGTGCTTTACTATTCAGGCGGTCTCTTTTAACGGCTTTTGGCAGAAAAATATTGAAGGCACAACCGGGTTTGTGTGAAGAATCGATCATAATCATGCCGCCGTGGCGGGCAATTATCGAATATGAGATGGCCAGACCCAGGCCCTGGTTGCCCTGTTTCGTCGAGAAAAACGGGTCAAAAATATTGGCGGCAAATTTTTCCGAGATTCCAGGTCCATTATCGCTGAATGATATTTTAACGTATTCCCCGGGGGGCAGGCTGATACCACTTTCTCGATCTACTTTGAAATTTGCGGCGTGAATCTCGATTTCGCCGCCATTTACCATTGCCTGGCGGGAATTTAGAACAAGGTTGTTGATGACCTGGCCGATTTGGCCGGGGTCGAAAAGGCATGGGTGAAGACTTCCCGATGAGGTTTTTAGTTTTATGTTGGAACCGGTCAGGCCGAACTGAGCGGCTTCGACTATGCAAGGCATGATTTCTGCATTGACAAGTTCAGGTTCGCCACCTCTGGCAAAGGTAATCAGTTGGCGGGTCAGAGCTCTCGCCGGCTCCATGCTGCTTAACGCTGTTTTTAGAAAAGCCTCTTTTTTGACAGGGTTGCTGTCATACAGTGCCAGTTCGATGTTGCCAAAAATTCCGCAGAGAAAATTGTTGAAATTATGGGCAATGCCGCCTGCCAGCGCGCCAAGGGCTTCTATTTTCTGATTGCGATTGGCCATTTTTTCAAGCTGAAGACGCTCGATTTCCAATTTCTTGCGCTCGGTAACATCGTGAACTATACCGGAAATTTTGAAAGGGTTTCCGGCTTCATCGCGAATCAGGTTTCCTGGAACGCCCCAGATAGTTCTAAGCTCGCCATCAGGACGAATAATTCTAAATTCACAGGGAGTGATCGGACGGTTCTGGTCGATTTGCCTTCTGAGTTCCTGAACCTTTTCAAGGTCTTCGGGATGAACGTATTTTGACAATAAAATTTCAGGGCTTTCGGTGGTTTCTTCTCTTTTAAGGCCATAAATGCTGAAAATTTCATCAGACCATGAGATCTGATTCTGACGAATGTCCCATTGCCAGCTGCCGACCTGGGCAATTTTCTGGGCTAATTGCAAAGCCTGAGCCTGCTCCTGTATTTTTTGCTGCGCCTTCTTGGCTTCGGTAATGTCTGAAAAGTAAACGGTGACACCATCTGAGAATGGATAAGTTCTTACTTCAAACCATTCAATATTTTCGTTATTGCCGGTTGCAGCTTCATAATGGTTTGGTTGCATCTGGTCGTGGGCTTCGCATAGTTGTTTTTCGAAAATCGATAAAAACTCTTTTGGAAAGACTTGTTTGATGGTTTTGCCAATAGCCTGCTCTGCTTTTATACCAAGAATTTTTTCGGCTGCTAAATTGAAATAGGTGATTTTGAACTTTGAATTCAACGAGAAAAAACCGTCTTTGATACTTTCAAGGATCTGGTTTTTCTTTTTGGTTTCTTCTTTAGCCATAATTTCGGCCTTGATGCGCGAGGTGGCATCCACTAACGTGAAGACAAGGGAAGATACCTGTCCGGTCTCGTTTTTAACGGGTATGAGGCTCCAGTCCCAATAGGTCAAGCCTCGTTCGGGCTGGTGTGCAAAAACGAACGGTTTACCCTGAACGAAATACGGTTGGCCGGTTGCGACCACCTCAGTGAATATCGCTTTATATTCGGCATTTGGGTATTGAATGAAGTGGTTTTTCCCGGGGAAAAAGTCCTCAGGTTGATTGAAATTCTTCGCAAAGGCGTGATTGACCAGGATGTAATTGAAATCAGTGTCTAGATAGGCACTGAGAAAATGGGTGTGATGCAGAATTACTTTCAATAAATTGTTTGATTCAATCAGGCGTTTTTCGCTCGCTTTCAACGCAAGCTGATTTTCTTTGATTTCGGTAACATCGACGAAGGTAATAATGACGCCGTCGATGCGATCGTCTTCCGTTCTAAATGGGTTAATGTTCCGAATGAAAAATTTCCCATCAGAAGACTCGATTTCTTTGCTTTCAGCGACCAGTGTTTTGAGAACTCTATCGATCGAGCTGGAAAGATTGTGTTCTTTCAGGCGATTGTTAAGATCATCGATTGGTCGTCCAATGTCTGAAGGAATGAGACTGAAAAGTTGTCTGGCTGCGGGTGTGAATTTTCTGATGATAGAGTTGCGGTCGAGGAAAACCGTTGCCACGTCAGTACAATTGATGAAGTTTATAATGTCGTTGTTGGCTATTTCAAGTTCTTCAACTTTACTTCGCAACTGAGAGTTTACTGAATTAAGTTCTTCATTTAGAGATTGCAATTCTTCTTTGGAGGTTTCCAGCTCTTCATTGGTCGACTGCAATTCTTCATTCATCGACATCATTTCTTCGTTTGATGCTTTCAACTCTTCATTTGAAGTTTCCAGTTCTTCGATTGTATTTTGCAGATCTTCTCGAGTTTCATTCAATTCCTGCTCTAATTGCTTAACCAGAGGTTCCTCATTCGCAGAAGAGGAGCAGTTGACGCAATGCTCCATTTTGAGCAGTTCTTCATCAGCAAAGCTGATAAGGAACATTCCTTCTGAAATTCCATTTTCGCTCAAGGGCAAAATATCAATTTTCACGGAACAAGATTTATTGCTTCTGGAAACTTGAATGCCGGAAATCTGTACGGTCGTATTTTCCTTTTGTGCTTTGTGAAGAGCTGTTCGCAGTCTGTTTTTTATGCCTTCGCGAGCCATGGCGATAACGTCGAAATTAGGCTCATTTTTTGGCAAATTCAGATATCTTTCTGTTTGCCCATAGAAGTAAACTATTTGGCTGCGGTTATTAATTATTACTGCAGCTGGAGCATATCTTCGCAGGAGTTGGGTGTGCATAATCGATTCCAGGCTCTGCTGAAATGGCGATGGCTTGTTTTCACGGCGTCGCATTCTCGAGCTGTAAAGATGAGCCGCGTAGGCAGAATCTCTGAGTCTCTCACCACGTTTGTTTCCGGTTAGTTTGTAAATGCGCAGTTTTTTCGACACGCATTCGAAAAGATCGTTCTTATAGCCGACAGTCTCTGAACAACCAAGCAGTAGATAGCCACCGTCTCTAAGAGAGAAGCTGAAAAGGTCAATTATGCTTTTTTGAATTTCCGGATCAAGGTATATCAGCAGATTACGGCAGCTGATGAAGTCAAGGTCTGAAAACGGAGCATCGCTGATCAGGTTTTGTGCTGCGAAAATGATTGATTCGCGGATCGTTCTGTTAATGCGAAAACCATTTTCTTCGATAGTGAAGAAGCGTCGCAATCTTTCTTTGGAGACTTTTTCCGAGATGATTGCCGGGAAAATCCCTGTTCTTGCATTGGCAATCGCATTTTCATCTATGTCAGTGGCAAAAATCTGGGCGTTGAATGGCCGGTTGTATTCTTCGAAAAGCTCGTAAAGAATTATCGCTACACTATAGGCTTCTTCGCCACTGGAGCAGCCTGGAATCCATACTCTTATCGGCGAATTATCAGGAAGTGCCTTGATGATTTTTCTGAATACGTCGTTTTGGAGTTTTTTCCAGACTTCTTCGTCACGAAAAAACTCGGTCACTCCAATAAGGAGGTCTTTGAACAGCTGCAGGGCTTCTGCCGGGTTTTCCTGGATAAGATTGGCATAGGCATTCATGCTCTCGATGTTTTTTAAACCCATTCGCCTAAGAATTCTTCGAATCAGAGTATTTTTTTTGTAAAATCTGAAATCGTAATTGGCGGCTGCTTTGACGATGGTAAGGATCTGTTCGAGTTCGTCGAGGTTTTTCAACGCAAGATTGCCGGAAATGTATGCGTGTTCGAGATATTTTTCGATTGCGTCGGGAATTTGCGGCAGATCCAATATCAGATCAACGTAACCGGTTTTGATTGCATTTTCGGGCATCTCAGGGAACTCTGCCGTTTCAGGACTCTGAGCGATTACCATTCCGCCATTTTCTTTAATAAGTTTTATACCGCATGAACCGTCATTTAAGGTGCCGGTGAGAATTACCGCAATCGCTTTTTCCCTGAAACATTCTGCCAAAGAACGGAAGAAGATGTCGATTTGCTGGCTGGTAGTTTCTTCTGAAGACTGATTGGAAAGTCTGAAAATTCCATTTTCAATACTTAAATTCTTACCTGATGGCAGAACATAAATGTTTCCAGTTTCTATAACCATGCCATCAGCTATTGAAATGACTTTCAAGACTGTGTGGCGAGAGAGAATATCAACCAGAATACTTTTATGGCTAGGCTCCAGATGCTGGATGAGAACATAGCTTGCGCCAAGTTTGTTCGGAAGAAGACTAATGAAACTTTTCAGGGCTTCGAGGCCACCCGCGGATGTGCCTACCCCGATCAATGAAAAATCAGGCGTGCTTGCTTCTTCTTTTGGTTCAACGGAAGTGAAATTGTTCATGATGCTCTCTTTAATCCTGATTGCGTCCCCGGTCTTTTTGCCAATTATAAGTTTAAGAAATCATGTTTTGCAAGCTAAACTTTCTGATTTAACAGGGTTCCAATTTTGCGTGACTTCATTATAATGTAATGTACAACAACATGTTTTAGAGGTGTAGTCTGTGATGAGTAACAGATTGAAAATAATTTGTCTTTTGATGCTGACATTGTCTCTGCCTGGATTCGCCGGCGAATTCAAGGACTGGATCAAAAGTAACTATGAAGCCACTCATTATCAACAGGATCAACTACAGCTGGTTGATCCTAAAGGTGATGCATTTTTGATCAGGAAGCTTGATCAGGTGCCAATGAAGTTGATCGATGCACTGGTAAAAAGTTCTTACCCCCAGGCAGAAATTCAAAAAGAAAAAGAGCTAAAAGCTCTTGAAGAAAGCAAAAAGGATGCAGCTGGTTTCCAGATTGGCAGGTCAGTTCCAATTGATGTTGATCGTTTGGTGAACAAGTTGCACGAAATCATGAACGATTATTACCCCAACATCGTTCCTAAATTGGGTGAAGAGCATGAATGGTCTCCAGAAGCCAAACGCTACCTGATTTATGGTTTCTGGCATCGTTTTGGTCGCCATGTTTTTCGTAAGCAGAAAGAATTTCCAAGCCCTTTGTTTTTTCGCTCGAAACTCTTTTTGCTACTTGCTTGCGGCTGGACCTCAAGATATGCTTTCACCGGCGCTGAAGAGGCTTTGAAAAAGAGAATCATGCTTTATCCTGACGGTAAGATGCAATTGCATCACATGTTTCTCGAAAGCTATGTTCTTAACCGTGGCAATCTTTATTTGACATTATTAACTGCTGAAAATGTTCTCGCCGGAGATCCTTATCGGGTTGACCGTGAAAATGATCCTATTCAGAAAAAACTGGCTTATCTGCGTCATGACAGTGTGCAGATGGGTGATAACTACGGTGCCTGGTATCATTTCTTCGGTATTTCCATGTATGCGCTGATGCGCTCAGGCATTACCGCCCGCGCTGTAGCAGAAATTGAAAGCCTCGGTTCTCTTTTCCTTGAAGGAAAAGATAAACAGGAAGATTATATAAATCGCTACGGCGCTATTTTTGGCAAAAAGTTCAAGAAAATGTTTAAGTCAGGCGTCTGGCAAAAACCCTTGAGCAAAGAAGCCAGAACCGATTACATGCTTCCCAATCCAATGCTTAAAAAATAGTGTGCCACGGGCGTGGGCATTTCTTCAGCTCATGGCATAAGAAAGCATTGTAAAAGCAACTGCATAATAAATTATCAATGCGAAAATATCGTTGGACGAGGTTACGAAAGGCCCGGAAGCTACCGCAGGGTCGATTTTGAAGCGATCGAACACGATTGGCACGAGTGCGCCGAACATCGCGGCAAAGGTCATTGACGCCATCATTGCGATGGCAACAGTCAAAGCCAGAAAGATGGCAGAAAAATTGGCTGAAGTGGCCACATCGGTAGCAATCAGGTAGCGAGCCCATATTCCGACAATGGTTCCGCAGGCTACGCCCATCAGTCCGCCGGCAGCAATTTCGCTAATCAGTCTTTTGAAAAGATCCCCGCCGGAAAATGAGTTGAGCGCCATCCCACGAATGATCAATGTCGAAGATTGTATGCCGGTATTTCCTCCCATGGCCATTACCACCGGAACAAAGAAAGCCAGAACCAGAACCTGACTAAATTCGGTCATGAAGTTTTTAAGAATCGAGCTGGTGATGAAACCCGTGCCGAGAGTTATAAGCAGCCAGGGTAATCGAGCCCGGCAGGCTTGTAGTGGTGAGGTGTAATTCAATTCATCTTCGCTTGAACCGGCAAATTTGAAAAGATCTTCAGATGCTTCTTCTTCGATTACGTCGACGACGTCATCGACGGTTACGACCCCGACTATTTGCTGCTGCTGATTTACAACCGGTATGGCCATGTAGTCGTATTTGCTGATGAGATTGGCGACTTCTTCCTGTTCGGTGTCGGTGTAGACGATGACCAGGTCGTCATCCATGATTTCCGTTACCAATTGGGCAGGATTTGCAGAAAGCAGATCGCGAATTGAAACAACGCCTTTGAGTTTTTCGTCTGAATCGATGACATACATGTAATAGATGATTTCAATGTCAGCTGCAACAAGGCGAAGGTGGGAAAATGCGTCGGCAACGGTGAAATCTTCAAAAATCGCTGCGTATTCGGTGGTCATAAGACCGCCGGCGGTGTCTTCGCGGTGTTCGAGCAGTTTTCTTACATCGCTGGAATCGTCGAGATCCATGTGCTCGAGGATGGCTTTCGCTTTTTCCTGGTCCATGTCCTGTAGCAGGTCGGCTGCTTCATCCGGATCCATTTCCTCGATAATCTCAGAGGCGGTTTCTGCATCGAGATTTTCAATGATTTGCAGCTGAGTTTCAGCTTCAGCTTCAGCAAGCGTTTCTGCAGCAACATCTTCGTCAAGATTCTCGAGAATAGAGATTCGTTCAGATTGATCAAGATCTTCAAGAATTTCAGCGAGATCGGCTGGGTGGAGGTTTTGCAGGTTGTCAGACGTTTCTTCAGAAGTCAGATTCGCAAATTGATCACTGAAACCGATGATTTTGTCCCAGCCGATTATGTCTTCGTCCATTTCGACGCCGAGTTTTTTGAGAACCGGTCCGACGTATCTTTCGAGGCCAAGGCGCCTTAGCGCAGCGCTGAAACTGATGTCTATACCAATAACACTCAAAAGGCCGTTTTCGGTGATGGCAACTTTGAGGTCATTTATTTGTACTGTTCTGACGTTAACGGTATCGATAACCGATTTGTCCCAGAGCTGGGTTGCGGTTACCATGCCGGCGGCTTCTGAAAATGGCGGCAAATCACTCATCGTCTTGATGAGAAGAAATTTCTCTGGCGAGAAGTCTTTGAAATCACTGCGTTTGGCAAGTCGTGTCGTTGCTGAATCGAACGCAAAAACGACGACTTTATCAAAGCAGGGAAGGCCGTTTTTAAGCTTTACAACAAAATCGGTGACGTAACCCGACTGGCGACCGCTATCGCTTAAAACCGGAGTACCGATAAGGGTTTTCAGGTAATATGTTTTTACGTTCATGATCGTCAACATCCTGGTGCATTTTGCTGGTACTCCTTTTCTTCAATTTTGGGCTATTGCATGATACTCCTGAATCATTGGTTTTTCCAGCTTTAAAAATGATGGTATGGGCAAAGCTTATAAAAATTTGACTGCACGACTTGTTCAAGCTAGACTGAGTTCAGACAATAGAAATGAAAGGAATGCTAATCACATGGCTGAACACTCTTGGTTTGCCAACTGGGTAGAACGCAAGGAAAAGTATGCTCGAACCGATGAAAAGTTGCTTTCTGCAGATCGTTTCGGTTCGATCGGTGTAGGCATAGGCTTGCCAAACATTGTACAGAAGTCAACCTTCAGTTTTAGAAACGTCAAGGATGGTGCGGATCGATTTCTCGGTGTTTCCAAAAGTGGTGAGCGGCCTTTTGCCAGAATATATACGCGCCTGGGTAATCCAACCACCGAATACCTTGAAAAGGCTCTTTTTCAGCTCGACTGTCAGCATATAATCGATGCCGCTCTGGCCGCTGATGAACGCAAACCAACCATTGCTTCGCTTGTGTGTTCTTCCGGAATGGCAGCTATTTCATGTACCACTCTGGCGCTGGTCAAAAGTGGCGATGAAGTAATTTGCGGCAGCGTTTACGGCTGTACCGATGGCTTCTTCAGGACGCTGGAAAAGTTTCAGATTAAAACCCATTTTGTCGATACGACCAATGTTGAAATTGTCAAAAAAACACTTGAAGAAAATCCAAAAATCGCTATGGTTTTTCTTGAAACCCCAGATAATCCAACTCTCCGCATTTCAGATATCGAGGCAATTTCTAAAATGACGCAGGCGCGTGGAATTCCTCTGGTCATAGATAATACCTTTGCAACTCCTTATCTGCAGCAACCTTTCAGACTTGGTGCGGATATCGTCGTTCAAAGTTTGACGAAATATGTCAATGGTCATTCGACCAGCGTTGCCGGAGTCGTCATTGGTCCATGGGAATTCATGAGCCAGCACCTTTTTCACATTTACAAAGATTTTGGCCCAACCCCAAGTCCTTTCGATTCCTGGCTGAATTCTCAAGGTCTCCAAACTCTGCATTTGCGTGTGGAAAGAGCCTGTGCCTCGGCTATCGAGATCGCCAGTCGTCTGGAAAAGCACGACAAAGTAGAGAGAGTTTTTTATCCAGGTCTTCCCTCGCACCCTGATCATCACCTGATGAAAAAGCAGATGCGTTTGGGCGGCGGCATCATCGCTCTGGAATTGAAAGATGGTTATGAGCCAGCTCAGCGTTTGATGGATTACTTTGCCAGTTACACGACCCCAGGAGAACTGGCTGTCAGCCTTGGTAGCGCAGTGACTTACTTTCAACACCCAGCATCGATGACCCATTCCGGAGTTCCTGAAGAAGATCGCCTTAAGAGAGGTATTACTCAGGGGCTTGTTCGCATTTCGGTCGGTCTGGAGGGCGTAGAAACCCTCTGGGATGCCATTGAAAAAGGTCTTGAAGAAGCTTATTCCTGATTGTATTTTTAAAAAATCGTCCGAAGCAGATCAGCCTCGGGCGATTTTTATTATACGTTTGAAATGCTCTTTGGATAATGGTTGAATTGATAAGCGAGAACCCTTTTGGGCGACCATTATTCCCTCAAGTTCAGGGTCAGCTTTGATTTTGGCTAGTGGCAGAACCTCAGCGAATTTTTCGACGAATTCGACGTCGACCATATACCATGTCGGCTTTTCTTTAGAGCTTTTCGGGTCATGGTATTTATGGCCCTCTTTAAAAGCGAAACTGTCGGGATAGCCGGATTTGATAATTTTCATAACTCCGGCGACTCCTGATGGGTCGGCATTAGAATGATAAAACAGAGCCATGTCGCCAGGCTGCATCTCATCTCGCATGAAATTTCTTGCCTGATAGTTGCGAACGCCTTCCCAGGAGGTAACTTTGTCTTTTTGCAGGTTTTCTATCGAGTAGGCGCTGGGTTCGCATTTCATTAGCCAGTATTTCATAAATATCTCCGCTACTTGATTTGCCCGTTGATCAACTTGCGTTGCAAATTTTGCATCGTGTCTTTGCTTTTCGGAAAATATATTCGCTGCGCTCTTTTTTGTCCGAGCTCGGTGTAAGGCTTGCCATCTGGGCACATAAGAATTGAAAATTCAGCCGGCTGATTATTAAAAAGTTGATTGAATTTTTTTGCAAAGGCAACGAACTTACCCGGCATTGGCTTAGGAGCAAATACTCTGATTAACTCGGTCTGGTTGACCAGGTCATTTTTGTTTTCGAAGTCTGCGCCGACAATGACCGCGGCCCGCATACCGGTAAATTTTCCGCTGACCATTTTTACCTGAAGATCGATGGTGTTGTTGGCAAAATCACTACGGTCTGACAGATCGACAGGGGTTCTTCCGTGTTTTTTCAGCCATTCTTCCCAGGATAGTTTGAGGTTTTTGAAATAAATATCTCTGAGGAAATATTTGCCAGATTCTTTAACCTCATGACCGCTGCGATTCAACTGAAAAATGAACTCGCACGTTTGCCCCTTGAGCTCATCGATCATTGTCTGGGATAGCCAGTCGGATTCTTTGGCAGGGGTAATCTTCAACAACGGGTTCTGCCCTTCAAGGTAGGATTCGCTAATCGTTCCATCAGATGCAAGTGTGCCCATCTTGCCGCTTGCCCAGCGCACCGGATCCATTTTGATTACTTCAGCCCGGTAAGGACGGTTTTTCATGGTTTTGATTCGTTTCTCAATTTCTTTTTGCTGTCGTCTGATCGAAGGGGGAATTACTCCTTTGGGCAGGACGTCCCAGATGGTGGTTATTCGCATGGTGGAGAGGTTCTTTGCGGCAGGCTCGGCCGTTGGGGGGTCCTTTTTTTCTTTTGCGGCGGCCTGTTCAGTGACAATATAGCGATTGTAGGCTACTGCTCGTAAATGTGACGTATCTTCGTGAGGTGGGGTTTTGCTGACTTTGAAATTCAAGCCCATTTTTCGCAAAAAAGTGGTGTAGGTCATTTTGATATCTTTGAGGTAGACGTCTGATGCAAACATCATTCCGCCTTGCTTTTTCGGTCTTCCAAGGCCATCGTGATAAAGATTGAAAACCGCTTCCTGAGATGAAAGGCTCGCTTTAATCTTTTTTTTCAGTTCGCGATCGTCGATTTCATCGACAAATTCGAATTTTGGCAGACAGACCTGTTGGATATTTCCGTCAATTTTAGCTGTTATGACCTGATGTGAGCTGATAGATTCAAAAATCCCATTTTGGGGAATGGTCGGGCCGAGCGCGTTTGCTGGTAGCAGGCTGATAAGTAACATCGTCAAAGAAAAGCAAATGAGTTTGCCAATTGGTTTTAGCAATTTCATTGAAAAAAACTCCAAATATTTTTTTGTTATTATTCAGTATACCAGAATTGTTGCCGATTATCCTTTCGATAAATAGTCAATCTCTTGGCGCGGCCCTTTAAAAGCGGCTGAAAATCTAGTAAATTCTGTTGGTGGTACAATGATGAGTGATGCCCCGAAACTGGGTTATCAGAAGGCCTGGCAAATTCAGGTGCCTGGGTTGAAGCTGATTGATTTTACCCGTGACCGGCATGGAATCGTCACCCTTGATAAGGAAAACCAGTTGCGGCTTTTCGACGAGTTCGGCAAGGAACTCTGGCATCGACCGGCTGGTTATGATCTCGTTTCTCTTTCTCTTGCCGACACGCTCGAAGTTCTGGCTGTGGACGTTGATAAACATTCGATACTTTACGGGCCAGAAGGTACCACAATGTGGCGCAAGAGGCCTTTCCCGGCACTAATTGCTAAAATTTCCGCTTCTGGGGAATATTTTTCTTTTGTAACTTCAGACCCCGCAATTGTCGGAACTGACAGGGCTTTGCGCGTAAGATGGGCTTACCGGAATCTGATGAAAAGGCCTGCTGACTTGGCAATATCCGGACAGGCTCAGGTAACTGCATTCCCATGTGCTGATGATCGCGGTGACGGCATTGGTCTGGTAAATCAGACCGGCAAGCCATTCGATCCATTCATGGGAATGAAGACTGTAGTGGCTGTAGATGTTAGTGAAGATGGGCAGGCCGCTATTGCACTTGATAGCGGGGGTGGCCTGTATTGCGTGAACCCGGTAAAAGGCTTTGGTATCTGGAAAAGCAAAAGCAGTCCACGTAACACCGGCGTTTCGCTGGCAAGCCAGACCGGAGATTCGATTGTTTTTTCTGAGCAGGGAAGGATTTTGCGCTTTGATGAAAAGGGAAATCAGGTTTGGGAATATAGCTTTACCGAGCGACTTCTCAAGGCTTTTATCTGTCCTGACAGCGGTGCCATTTATTATGCTACCGAGCGCGGCGAAATCGGTTGTCTACGAAAGAACACCGGTGAAGTGGTCAACCGTATGGAGTTTATGGAAAAGCCTTTGCCGGAAAAAAAATCTGATACATCTTTTTTCTTCAGAAAAGTCTGGAATGTTGAACTGGCCGGAAGTCGGGAAAAACCGCCGATGGTACATTGCTGGTTGGGCCACGAAGGTGTTGAATACTCCGTAGTTTGGAATGGATGCGATACATTACTTTGTCTGAACGACGTTGGCGAAGAGGTCTGGCGGGAAAGAATCGGTGATAGTTCGATCAGGGCAATGTCTGCATCTGCTGATGCAGATTTGATTGCGGTAGTTACCGACTCTGGGGTCATCGGCTTTGACATCGATGGCAATGAAAGCTTCAAATTTCTTGGGGCTTTTAAGAATGTTCATGTTTTCCCGGATTGCTCTATGCTATTGGTTGATAATAATGATAAAGCGCGTTTTTACCAGTCTCCAGAGCACTTTTCCCATGTTGTGGATGCTGAAGAAAAAGTCGTCGGATTGGCTGGATGTGGTGAAAATCTTGCGATCAAACTTGAAAAATCTTTGATAATTCTTTCTGCTTCGGGTGAGGTTGTTGGCAAGAAAACTTTTGCAAGCTCAGTTCGTTTGGTCGAGTCTGCTGAAGATGGAACAATGCTTTTGATTGGCGAAGAATCAGGAGAGCTGCACCTTGTTGATCACGAATTCAATGAAATTTTCAATTATCGATTGGCAGGACCGGTCGGTCTTGCAGTTTTTGCAGAAGCTACAAATGATATTTTCGCTTCAATTGTCGATCAACCTGATATCGTTATTTTGCGACGCCGAACCAATGAAATTCTTAAAAACTCATTGACCGGGAATCCTGTATTTGCGGTCAAACACCAGCGAGGTATGGTAATTGGGACAGATCTCGATCAGCTTGGTCTGATCAGCGGCGATGGAGGATTGCTTGGGCGTTATACCTGCCCGGATCATGTGGTAAAACTGATGAACTGCCGTCGGCCAGGCTGTTTTCTTCTTGTTTCTGAAGATTCTCTGGCCTGTATGGGGGCAGTAGAAAACACTCGTGGCCCTGACCGGCGCTAGAGGGAAATTGATGACTTACCGGTTGATCAGGCCTTCGGCTACAGACTACAAGATTCTCGAAGAGATTTCCCGTATCGATTGCCAGGCTTTTGGCGTTGACGGAATTTCGGTTTTCAATCTGGCCCAATTCGCAAGATCCGGTTCTATATTTGCGTTGCAGGCAGGGGATGAAATCGTGGCTGAAGCTGTTGTTTTACAAAACATTGACGATAATGGCGCGAATATTTTTGGATTCGCAGTTGACGAAACAATTACCAGCCGAGGTTTTGGAACCGCCTTAATGAAAAATTTAATTGAATTTGCATTAAAGCATGGTTGGAAATATTTCGAGTTGACTATGAACCCAGAGGATACAAGAGCGAAAAGTTTTTATACTGAAAAATTTTCTTTTCAGAAAAAAGCCGATCTGGCAATGCACCCGGCAAAACCGCAAAAACGTTGGTTGATGCGCCTGGAACTATAGAAAATTCCTTCTTCTAAAATAATTCTGGCTGGACTATACTGAATCTAATTTCATTTGCAAGATCCAGCTGGAAGCTGGGCCTATTTCCTGAAACAGATTTCAGGACGATGAACGAAAAAAAGTTGTCTGCTAAAGTTGCATTGAAAGCGGCAAAAAGCAGCTTGAGAGCTTAGCATGATTTCAGAGAGTTGATGAAGGGGCATAAAGAGCGATGAAAAAGTCTTTTCAAGTATCATTGCTTCTGGTTTTTCTTTTAGCAATGACTTTTCTGGAAGGACATTGCGGCGGACAGAGCTTTGAGGAGAAAGAAATGACCGACCAAAGAATTGAAGAGATGATCCAGACTCTTGTCGATTACGGGATAAAAAATGAAAGGGTTCTTACCGCCATGAGAAAGGTGCGGCGCCATGAATTCATTCCTCTTGCTTATCGGGACATGGCTGAAGCTTATGGCGACCATCCCTGCTCTATCGGGTATGGGCAAACCATTTCTCAACCATATATCGTCGCTTACATGACTGAAAAAATGAATCCTCAACCAGGGGAGAAGATTCTTGAAATTGGTACGGGGTCGGGCTATCAGGCTGCAGTTCTCGCCCAAATGGGGGCCAGGGTTTTCACCATTGAAATTGTTCCGCAATTGGCCGCTCACGCTGATGAAGTCTTAAAGAACCAGAATTTTCCGGTAATGGTTAAGCATGGTGATGGGTATCAGGGTTGGCCTGAATTTGCACCTTTCGATGTGGTAATCGTTACCTGTGCGCCTGAGAATATTCCAAAAAAGCTTGTTGAACAGTTGAATACGGGTGGTCGAATGATTATACCGGTTGGCCCGGTTAATTCAGTGCAAAATCTGCTTGTTATCAGAAAAACTGCCGAGGGAACCAGCATTGAAGAGGATTTGCCCGTGCGTTTTGTGCCGATGGTGACCGATCGCTGATATAGTTGCGCAAAAATTTCTGGTAGTATATAGTATTGTTAAATTGTGTCGAGGAGCGTTTCGGTGGTCAGAAAATATCTGCTGCTTTTTCTTGTACTTTTTGTCTTTTCAAATGTTTCTGCCGAAGAAATTCGCATCAATGACAGCAGAAATAACCTGGTTAAGCTTGAAAAGCCTCCTGAGCGAATTCTGATCACCGGAAGAGCGGGTTTCATGATTTCAAATTTGGCCCTGCTTTTTGAAAGCGCCGATGAAAAGCTGCTCGTTTATAGTCGAAGCTCGCAATTTCTCAATGCTGACCACTTTTACCGTCTTGTCGATTCTCGTTTTTCCCAGCGCCCTGCATTGATCGATCGGAATATTGGACTGGAAGAAATTGCAGCGTTCAAGCCTGATCTTGTTCTTTGTCGCGAAATTGAACGAAATCGCCTCGAAAGGGGCTTGAAAATGCTTGGGATTCCGGTGGTTTTTTTCAACCTGGAAGACCCTGAAGTCTTCTACCGTGAGATACTATCTCTTGGAAAAATCTTTGCAGAAAATGAAAAAGCTCAGAAAATAGTCGCTTTTTTTTCAAAATGGCAAAAAATAATTTCTGAGAGGACGGCGGAGGTTGGGAAGCTAAGAAAAGCGCAGAGAGTTTTGCACATTTTTTACTCTGAACGCGAAGGCCCGGTTTCTTTCAGCGTTGCCCCATCCCATTGGATGCAGACGAGAATGGTTCAGGCCGCTGGTGGTTTTCCGGTATGGTCACAGGTTTCTGCCGACAAGGGCTGGAAAAAAGTAGGATTTGAGCAGATTGCTGCCTGGAAACCGGATTACATTTTTGTCACCTCTTATTTCAGTGATGTTGAAAAAGCTGTTCAATCTTTAAAAGATGATTCAATGTGGCAGATGCTCAATGCTGTAAAAAACAAACGTTTATTTGCTTTCCCTGAAGACTACGTATGCTGGGATCAGCCAGACACGCGCTGGATCCTCGGCCAGTGCTGGATGGCCGCGATTCTCAATCCTGAGGTTCCTGAACTGAAAACCGATCTTGGTATGCTGATCGATGAATTTTTTGGCCTTTATGGACTTTCCTCTGGGCAGATAAAAGCAATTCCAATGCGTGGAGACCTTTTTTGAGCGAAAAAAGCATAGTAGCAGGAAGATTTCAAAGAATCAGATACCTTTTTTTCTTTTTGTCATTAGCTTTGCTGACGATTTTTTTTCTTTCACTTCTTCTTGGTCGTTACCCTGATCCTGGATTTGTTGGATTGGAGCAGTTGCGCGCCGATTCAATGGCTTATGGCATAGCCATGAATTTTCGATTGCCGCGGGCATTGATGGCGATTCTTATCGGCATGAGTCTCGCCGCTGCCGGAACCGTTATGCAGATGCTTTTTGGCAATCCGCTCGTGGATCCAGGTTTTTTGGGGGTTTCTCAGGGAGCAGCTTTTGGTGCTGGTTTGAGCATTGTTTTTCTCGGCAGTTCGTCCTGGATGGTGCAATTTTCTGCGGCGGCTTTTGCCTGTATCGGTCTTTTGATTTCATATCTTCTGGCCTGGAAAATTCGCTATGGCTCATGGGTTTTAAGATTGATTCTGGCCGGAATATGTGTGTCGGCCATTTTTACTTCTTTGCTCGGCATCATCAAGTATCTTGCTGATCCGACAACCCAGCTGGCAGAGCTGACCTTCTGGTTGCTGGGGGGCCTTTCGGCCATTTCCTGGAATGAGGTCTACGTGGTTGGCCCGATTACAATTATTTGTCTTTTGGGGCTACTGCTTTTCCGCTGGCGGTTGAACATTCTTGCTTTGAAAGATTATACCGCCTTTTCTCTGGGGGCCTCTGCAAGCTTTGAGCGTGCGGCTATTCTGATTTTTGCAGTGGTGGCCACGGCTGCGGTAACTGCTGTCAGCGGCCTCATCGCCTGGGTTGGCCTGATTATGCCACATTTGGCCAGACGAATTTTCGGGGCTGATGCCAGGTTTGCTTTGCCCGGTAGTATGCTTCTGGGGGCTATCCTGGTTTTACTTTGCGATGATTTTGCAAGAACCGTGATGAGTGAAGAAATTCCGCTGGGAATAATAACATCTCTGGTTGGTGCCGTTTTCTTTATTGTTTTGATGATGAGTTCGGCTGCACAGCGAGGAAAAGAATGACGGTTGATTCAATACTAACTTTTTCCCAGGTTGATTTTTCTTATCGTCCCCAGGCGAATCTCGTATTGAAGGATTTCTCGATGGAGATTCCCAAGGGGCAGGTCGTGGCGGTTTTGGGGCCTAATGGTACCGGAAAAACAACCATGTTGATGCTTGCTTTGGGTTGGCTTGTTCCTGAAAACGGGTCGATTCTTTATTCAGGCAATAAACTGGCCAATTTCAGCCGAAGAGAGCTGGGCCAGAGAATAAGCATCGTGCCACAATTCGAGCCTTCTTTTTTCGATTTCAATCTGCTGGATTTTGCCCTGCTTGGGCGTGCTCCCTATTTGAACAATTTCAGCATGCCGGGAGAAGAGGATTATCAGATAGCCAGATCTGCTTTGGTTAAGGTGGGCATGATCGAAAAAGCCCATGTTTCAGTAATGAACATTAGTGGTGGCGAACATCAGTTGGTTCTTCTTGCCAGAGCTTTAGCTCAGCAGACAGATTTGCTGATGCTCGATGAGCCGACTTCCCATCTCGATATTAAAAACAAGTCGCGGCTTATCGCTATTTTGCGCGAACTGGTCAAGGATGGGAAAACCATCGTTTTCACCACTCACGAACCTGATGTGGCAGCGATGATCGCTGACCGGGTCATTATGGTCAAGCAGGGTCAGGTCGTCTATGCCGGTGAAATAGACCAGGTTATGACCGGTGACAATCTCAGTCAGATATATCAGATCAAAATTGAAGCTGCACAAGTCAAAGCCCGAAAAGTTTTTCTCTGGGATTGAAGGAAAAAGCTTTTATCTTGTAGCCCAGTCAATCAATGGCTTGGCACGCCATGGCAAAGACATCAGATTGGTGCTGCGCAATTGTTTGTGGAACTTTTCCAGTTCTTTAAATTTTTTCTGGTCGGGTGAGCGGCCAACTATTGCACCCAGCGCCTGTAAACTTACCTGATGCCATGAATTGATCCAGTAAATGAATTTTTCAGGGGTCAGGGTTTCAAGCTTTCTGATATCTTTTTTACCCATTTTCAAAAATGGCTGTTGATACTCAGGTTTGATAGCCCTGGCCAGATTCTGAATGCCACTGGCAACGCAGTTTGCACCAAAAACATTGTATTTCTGAAAAATGGGTTTGTCTGACATGTTTGGGTTCTCGGCACTTAGCGCTCTCAGATAGGTCATTGCCGCCAATCTGGCCGTTTCTTCGGCGTGAGCAAGGAAAAACATCGTCAGATCAACTTTTTTGGTGTTAACTGTGTGGCGATATTTTGGTTGTATCGGCGCAATGCTTTCATAGTATTCAATGGAGTATGCACGCATTTGAATGAGCTGAAATCCGGTGATGCCCTGTATGCTGAAGTCCTTTTCCGGCCCAGTGCCCATCAGCAGACCCTTTACCTTCTTGCTGTCACCTTTGCTGTTCTTAATCGTTATTGCGGATTTGAAGTGAAAAAGAGTTGCAAAATGAAAAGCTCCCGGGGCTATGGGAATATTCATGATTTCTGCGCTGGCAAGTTCCGCAATTGGGAAACGACCAGACCAGAGGTCGTTGTTGTCATGAATGTTGCTGAATAAGATAACATCTTTGCTTTCGGCAATGGCTATGGTAGGAATGCGATCTTTTTTGGGAAAAATCAACCTTCGAGCATAGTTGTTTTGCAGGATTTCAATTCTCAGCTCCTGGGCGATATCGTCTGCCCATGAGGAAAAACTGCTGGCAAAGATCGAGCCGGATATCAATAAAAAAGTAAAGATGAATAACAACAAACTCTTTAACTTCATTTTGTACCTCTTAGATTTAATTACTAAACCATTATACTTTTTTTGAAAATTTTGGCAACCCGCAATCGTTTTCAGAACCAATGATTTGCACCATATTCAAGCCTGTGCTAGATTAAAAAGTCTGTGAGATTTTCCTGGGGGTACTGAACAATGAAAAAAACTCTGATTTCTGTTTTGCTTCTGGTGTTGTGCGGAGCATCCTTAACTTTGGCAACAACGGAAATGGAAACTTTGATTTCTGATATGATCACCGCTTATAGTTCCAGCAGTTCTGGGCTCAAAGACCCGGCATTCATTGCCAAAGTCGCTGAGATCGATGAACATCTTCGGGTAAGCATTGAACGCGACCAAAAGATCGATGCTTTCAGAGAGCTTATTAAAACTTCACGCAAGTTCAGATCGAGAAAATCTGCTCGCAAAATGTTTGAATTCGTTTTGGAAAAAGCCTACAAACGCTTGCAGTTTGCCAAAGTGCAACAAGACTTCGAGGTCTCTGCTGAAATGCTTGAAGAAATCGATCTAATGCTGGTAACCATTGAAAAATATCTCGACCCAAATCTTCCGGACATGGATACTGTCGACCGGGCTGTTCTTGAAAATAAGCGAGGACGTTTGACCGATCGTATAAAGAAGGAGTATGCAAAGGTTGCCGAAGCAGAACCCGACAAAAAGCTGGTCATTGAAGTTGTTGATTCAGAAGGAAATCCGGGAAAGCTTTCTCCCTCACGAGAAGCCAATCTGCTCGCAAAGCTAAAAACAATAGTTCCTGATGCGGGTAAAACCAGAATCAACATCAAGCTGACCCAGAATAAGCTTTTTGATATGGAAATTAAAGTCGATAGCTTTATTGCCCCCAATGGCTTCTCAGTTATCGCCGGTGAACTTGGTTTTGCTGATGTGGCACTTGAAGCTCTCGATGACAGTAATCCAACTGAGTTGACCAACGTTTTTGGTGACGCCTTCTTTCGCCGTTATCGCATCGTTCAAAGCGAAGAACAACTCAATATCATGCCCAAGGTTGGCGAAGCCGCTTATGAAATGGGATCTTTTGCGCCGGGCCAGAGCTGGAAAATGCCTTTGAAAAAGGCCGGCGGCATCTCAGGAATTATCAAAGAGCTTGAAGGAAATACCGAAATTGTCGTCGTTAATGGCAAAACCGCCAAGGCTGATCATTTCATCGAATTCAAAAATATGGGCACACGCAATATGATTTTTCTGCAGGGCACTGATGTAACTGGTCTGGTATCAGTTAAAGCTCTGGGTTTTTTGATCCCGAAAAAAGGGCAGGTAACATTTCGCGAGGCTCTTTTAATCGTCGATGACGAACTCGCCTCCGATATCACCAGCTATATTGGCGGACAGGGAATAAACTGGTTCTTGAAGCGTGCCTCAGAAAATCTGCGCAAAGGCTTGCCGTTTACGCCGATTCTCGAAAATCTGAATATGGATCAGGATGAAAGCGGAAAAATGGTTTACATTTTTAGCGGTCGCGGCCCAGTCGCTCGCTGAACCATGCGAACCAGCCGGAATCCCGGCTTAAAACACTTGACTTGAGGGTGCTGAATTGCCCGCCTGTTTCTGCCTGTCTTTCCAGTCGCAGGCGGGCCATGGTTTCATCGTTGCAATCGATCGGCATCACTTGAACGGCTTGAAGTTGACCATTTTCGACACACCAGTTGTAATGAAAATTCTGGCGCAACATCAGCTCAATTTTATCGGCCAGGTTGGGCTGAAAATGCTCATGACTCAAGTACAATACGTAATGGGCCTGCTTGTTCCCCTTTGCTCTTTCTGGCGCAATGAATGCCGCATGTGCCCGAGGTATTGTTGAAACTAGTATTTGTTTAATATGATCTGAATTGAGCTTCTCACCGCACAAATCAGAAACGATGCTTTCTTTGCCCAGGAATTTATAGCAGGGCAGGTTTTTCCAATAACCGGCAACCTGAACCAGGTCGTTCAAACGATAACGGAACAGCCCGCCAAAGGTTGTTATCAACAGACTGTAGATTTTGCCCGTTTCCAGCTGATGAGCAAGTTTGATCTGCCCGCAATCCGTGCCGACAAATTCAAAGAACGCTGACCTGACAGCGAGTACCGGAGCGGTTGCGCTGCTGATAGGAATTGTAACCGGGCATTCGGTTGCAAGGATGCCCTTAGTTTGCAGAAAAGCCTGAGGAAACATTTTGCCAAGTCCGGTTGCTTCAGCCTGTGCTTCAGCTTCAGCCCAGGTAGAAATGAGACAAAGTCTTGGCCATAAAATTCTGGAAAAACCTTGAAAATCGCCTTGTTCAAACATCGAAAAGGCTTCAGCAACTTCGGCAGCTCTTGCTTTCCCGGTTTTCTCTCGTAAATCTTTCATAAGTCGGGTTTTGAAATCTGAAATCTCGCTGAACAAGGTTTTTATGAAAGTTGGATTCCACAACGAAATCAGGCGAAGATTTTTTTCGGTCAGCAAATGCAGCAGAGTTTGATATTTCCATGCCGATATTTCGCTGATTCCTGATACTTCGGCGGGAACCGCCATCAGCAAGTCTACCAATCTGCGGCTCCAGCTGCCAAAATATTCTGAATCAGCGGCAAAACCGATTTTTATTCCGCCTTCGGTTGTTTGCCCGAGATGAGTTTTTGGGGTAACCACCCAATAAGCCGAACCGCCCCATAAACCAGGGAAATTCAGATAAAGGTCGACGAGCCATGGGTGCAGGGCTCGGTTGAATGAGCTTTGCAGCCCTTCTGTATAAGGGATTAGTTTGCTTGCTGAGCTCGAGCCGCTGGTTATTTCGAACATTTTTACCGGCTCATCCGTCAATATTCGGGGTTCGCCCCTGGCAATTCTTTCAATGTAAGGTTGATAGTCTTCGTAAGTACTAATTGGCACTCGTTTCTGAAAATCAGTCGCACGTTCAATTTCTGAAAATCCATGCTCTTTGCCAAAAACGCTGTTTTGGCTGCGACAGAGAATTTCTTTCAAAGTCTGGTTCTGAACGACCGCTAGAGGGCGTCTGGCCGCCTTGAAGAATCTTGTTGATTCAAGCAGACAACTACTGAGCCAGGCAGCCTGGATGGCACTGGTCATCGCTTGCTTGAGCATTAACTACGCAAAAGCCTTTTTACAAAGGGTTTAATGTTTTCGAGAGTCAGCTGGGTAATACAAGCCAGCTCATCACCCTCAACACAACCGGGGTTACTTTTGAGAAAAAAATCAATGTGCGGGTTGCCTTTTCGTTCTTCTCCAGAGGCTGAAAGACCTTTTCGGAGCGGGGTGGGGTGTTCGAGTCTGATAATGCCTTCCGCAGGGTTGTAGCGGTTTCCGAACAGCCTGGTCGCAGCACTGTCGAGAATTTCCTGCATCTTTGTCGGTGTGGCTTTGTCATGGCGTGGATAGAATTCATGAAAATAGGCCGGTAAAAAGCGATAAGTGCGAAACCCGCTGGAAATAAGGAACCAGTAGAGAGGTTGCGGGCCGATTTCCTCGAGAGTTTCGAGCATGAAACGTCCCCAGATCTTTGGTAACTCTAGAGTGCCCCAAAAGTCCGGGTGAATGATGGTGTCGCCGCTGAAAAGTATTTTTATCGTTTCGTCGGCAATTTTCAGATCAAAAATTTTGGCTGAAGTAAAACCTTTTATCTGTCCATCCATGTCTTTTAGAAGAATTACCCGACTTTTTTCTTCGAGATCTCTGAAGAAGGTCGTTTTGTCAGCATGATAAAATTCATTCATCAGCTTAAACATTGCTTCGCGTAAATCCGGTGAAAGATCACTTACTCGTTCGATTTGGCCGCTAAGCTTTCTATTAAGATCCATCTTTTCCCTCAAAGAGCACCAAGGTTTGTTAATTGTAACTGTTGTTCGCCAAAATCATAAGCCCCGATTTCGGGCCAATACACCTGATACATGATACTCCAATATGGAATAAAAAACACGCATTTTGCCGCTTCGATTGCCGGATGCGCCTCACTCACTCCCCAGGCGGCAAAGTCGAAGTTGCGCATTTTGGCAGTAGCACAGGCTTCTTTAAGTAAAAGTGGTGAAAATCTTTTTTCAAAGCCGGGAAGAATTGCCCAGGGGTCGAGCAGAGCCTGATTAACCTGGTGCCCTTCATCTGGAATCGGGCAACGCCCTACCAGCGGGCTGGCGTAACGCCAGATTTTTTGCGTCATTTTCAATGCGGTACCCAGCTTTCTTACGACAATCTGCCGATCTTGTTGCTGGTTCCAGATGCCACAGGCGGCAATCAGTCGAGAATTCGAAAAAATTCCGACAAAATCTTCTATTGTGAGATTGGGAAAATCACCCCTCCTGAAGCTTGCAGATTCAATCGCAGGCAGGCCGTCGTTAACTTTGCCGGCTTCTTGGAATAAACGGCAAAGCTCTTCCAAATCCTGGTGCCCAAGCATCCGCACCGTTGGATTTTGCTTTGAGTTTTTTGCTCTGGCAGGATTCTCGTTATGGTGAATGGATTGGCGAAAACGTGCCGGCCAGCGTTGTCCAGGGCCATGAAGCGGAATCAATGCGGTGAGAAATCTTGCGATTCTTTGATACTGGGGCATGATTTTTTCAGCCTTGTTTTTTTCCAGAAGATCCTGGGCGCTTTGGTTTTCTTCAAGGATAGAAGTGATGGTTAATTTTGCCGGTTGGCGGAGAAAGAATTGTTTTACTGCTCGATAGCCTCTGGCCAGATACAACCCACCTCTAATCTCTGGATGCAGTCGCAGATGGTGCAGATAGCCCACCGGCTGAATTCTTCCACCCAGGTATGCCCGTCGCAGAGATCTAATGCCCATGCCGGCCAAACCATTGAAATTTTCCGGCTTTATCAGAACAAGATCATGATTGAAACCGTTATATGCAAGAGCTTTAAGAAAAGAGGGTTTGCTCTGATAGTCGAGTTCCAGCATTTGGCCTGGCATGTAGGTTGCTGCCATCAATTGTTCGATCTGCTTGTCGATATCGCTAAAATTTTCCAGGTGAAACTGATTTTGCGCGAGATGCAGTTGCTCGGTTCCCCTGATCAAAGGTATCTCCAATAAGTGTTTATTCTAAATATTTGTCATCTTCGGGGAATCCCAGCGGGATGCCGAATTTTTCATCGACTTCACGACGCCCATAGTAATTCTGGGTCACATACAATAAAAATGTCGAAAGACTGTGCATTTGTGTTTTTGGAGCCAGACCGCGTCGAACGATCGATTTCAGTGAATAGAACTTTTTGCGGTAATCTCGGCACCATTGCGCAAGTTCCTTTGGCCCCAGCATTTGTGGATAATATGGAACCTGGCCGAAACTGAAGCTTGGATCAAGCCACCATGCATCGGATGTCATGCGTCCTTGGGCTGCAAGTTTTGCATAAAGCGCTGTGCCGGGGAATGGCACCAGATGGTTGAATGCGACGAGAAAAAACTGATGCTTCATCGAAAAGTCGAGAGTTCGTTGAAAAGAGCTGGTGTCATCGCCATCTATACCGAAGAGAAAGGTTGCATAAACACAGATATTGTTTTCTTTGACCTCGGCCAGAGCTTTTTCATAGAGCTTTATCGATTCATTGCTCGATTTGTTCAAGCTACATAGCAAATCACTGCGCAGAGATTCAAAGCCGATTAAAACTCCAGTACAGCCTGAGTCAGCCATAGCCCTGATCAATTTCCCATCGGCCGCAGCTTCAACGCTGATCTGGGTAACCCATTTTATGTTGAGCGGCTTTAAGGCCCGACATAAGCCGAAAACCGCTTCAGGATTGGCGGCAATGTTGTCGTCAATGAGAAAAACAATTTTCTGCCCGGTTCGTTTGATTTCTTCGGCGACCTCTTCCGGAGGCCTGAAATAATGACGGCCTTTGGTGAAAGAAGTTATCGAACAGAAACTGCAATGGTGCGAGCAGCCACGTGAAAATTCAACCAGTGCCAGTGGCAGATATTTTTTGTCGGCATAAACTTCACGTCTTGGGTAGACTCCCTGCCAGGGAAAATCAAACGGGCCATCATAACGCTTTTTCAGTTTGCCAGCTCGTGCGTCGGCAAGAACCCTTTCCCAGATTCCTTCTGCTGGACCGACAACAATGGCATCGGCGTGGTTCTGGACTTCATCGGGCCACAGAGTCGGGTGATAGCCGCCCATTATCACAGGAATGCCACGTTTGCGGTATTTCGCCGCAATCTGGTAAGCGCGCCGTGCCGTATAGGTTTCTGTTGTAATTCCGACAATATCTGTCGGCAAATCAGTGTCTACCGGTTCAACGCGGTCATCCTGGATGGTGATTTCCCAATCTGGTGGGGTAAGAGATGCGAGCACCGCCAGCACCAATGGTTCCATTTGCCAGGTGGCAACATATTTTTGGTCGGGTTTGCGTCCGATCGAGGGCATTATCAGGGTCAGTCTTTTCATGCCGGTGGAATCCCTTCGTTAACGTCGCCACAGAGCATTTCATCAGTCATGCTGCGCAATCTTTTGGCATAAGAGCGATAACCAAGGTTCAGGCCTATGGCAAAGGCGGTTGATGTTCTTGATCCAAGTAAGCGTTTGGCCACTGAGGGAATTCGGTAGGCGTGTTGCCAGGCCCAGTGGAGGCCGTCTCTGAGTTGCTCGACACTCATCCGTGCTGGTTTTATGACGATGTGTTCGACATCATACAACGACCAGTTGGTATTGATTATTCGCCCTTGTTTTTCGAGTTTTCTATAGGCTCCGGTGTTGGGAAACGGTGTGTAAGTAGAGAATCTTGGCAGATCGACGTAGGCTTTATCGCAGAAATCAACTGTTCGTTTGAAAATGTCGGGTTCATCATCATCGAGCCCGAAAACAAAACAGGCCTGGACGCCCATGCCGTGGTCGTGCATCTGTTTTACCAGATCGATATAGAAATTAACAGAATTATGATTCTTCTGAATTGAGCCGATAGACATCTGGTTAACCGATTCAAAGCCGATTAAAAGACCTTTGCAGCCGCTTTCGCCAACGATTCTCATCAGTTCAGGATCTTCGCCTATTTTGGTTGTGGAAAGACCGAACCACTTCTTGTTGATCGATTTCATTGCCGTGAAAAGCCTTTTGGCATATTCAGGGTCTTCCATCGGACTTGGGTCGAGTAACACGAACTCATTGCCAGGCAAAGATGCCGCCTCGGCAACAACCTCGTCGACCGGGCGCATATAGAAGTTCGAGCCCCAGGTTGCGGGAATAGAGCAAAAATCGCAGTCATTGAGGCAGCCGCGCGTAGCCCATATCGTCGAACTGGTTATATAACGATCTTGTTTCAGAAGATCGCGTCTGGCAATCGGGTAATTAACCAGAGAAGGCGGCTTCAAACCATTGTAACGCTTCTGCATCTGGCCTTTGCTGAAATCACGCAGTAGCTGAGGCCATGTTTCTTCGCCAAACCCGATGACAATGCTGTCAGAGTGAGCTGCAGCTTCCTCCGGCATCAGGGTGACGTGAACTCCACCCATTACTACAGGAATTCCGCGGCGGCGGAAATGATCGGCGATTGCATAGCCACGTAAGGCCGTTCCGGTAATGATGCTAATCGCAACCAGATCTGGTTTGGCCTCGAAGTCAACCAGCTGAACACCTTCATCGGCGATTTCAATTTCGAAATCCAGTTCAGGAGGGACCAGAGCCGCAAGAGTCGTCAAAGTCAGCGGCGAGTAGCGCAGTGATTTTGGAAAATTGCCGACACGATAACGATGTACCGTTCCGCTGGGTTGAATCAGAAGAAGCTTCATTTTAAGCCTGCTTTCAGGCACTAAATTATGCCTGGACGATATTTGCTATGATTTTAAAGGATCGCTGCGGCAATTTTAACCCAAAATCTATTTAAACGCAATTAAGACACAAAAAAGCCTGAGTCAATCTTCATTTAAATGATTAATTCAGGCTTTTCGCGTCGGCCTTTAAAGGTTCTTTTACAGGGTGGCTTCAACCTCGCGCCAGCTGACGAGTTCTTTTTGAATGGCAAGCTCATACAGGTTGGTGTAATCGATTTTCTTGTCGACGGTGTAGTCGTAAGTAGAGCGCTGCAAAACTTCCTGCCAGTTGTAATAGGTTATACGCACATCGTTGGGCATCTTGCGGCGGTTGAAATAATCGACCGAAAGATTGCCGACGATATCCATATTACAGAGCTTTTTCATCGATGAATCCGTTTCGAGTTCCATTCCGCCTTCGGCATGAAAAGCTCCTTCAAGCCTTGGGCTAAGATTCCGGAATGGGTGGGTAACCCCGAATCTAGACCAGTCACTGTCATGATGAGGTTTGTAGATAATTTTCCCTGTTTTGGGGTTCTCGTTGCTGGTATCCCAGTCTTTGTCGCGCAGGGCAATGATACCAACGCATGATTCAAGCCCTGAATCGTCTGGAAGAGTGAGAACATCGCCGCCAACATAAATATTGCCTTCAACTACGAGCAGTCCTTTGCCTTTGACCCAGCCTTCAAGGAAAACGTCGCCCTTGATATAGGTAAGCCCGTTTATTTCAACTGCGCGACTGGTGTCGTGGGCTTTGGTCGGGTTGCCGAAATAGCGGCTGTATTTATTGGGAACTTTTCGCCAGTCGCCCCAGCCATACAGGGGCACGACTTTCTTGTAGGTGACTTTATTGCGGCCAAAGGCTTCAGTAAAGGTCACATCGGTGAAATATTTCCCGTGGTCAGGTTTGTCTTCGGGATCTACGATGCGGTTGGCGAGTCTTTTGTAGACTTCAGCTGGGTAAAGATTTATCTTTTTGTCATTGTATTCTTCAACTTTTTTAGTGTTGGAATGATAAGGTTCAGCAACTTTTTGCCACCAGGGCCATCTGAAAAATCCCTGCCATTTATAATACTGGCGCCGTACCGGATCATCGGTATATTCAAGTTCAGTCTGGCTGAAATCGCCGCCACCATTCCAGCCGGTCCAGCCGATGCCCATGTCCAGCCAGGGGTGATCAAGCTCACTTTTCATTCTGGTTAACATAAGCCATTTGGGCAAATCCACCTTGACTCCGTCTTTCATATAGGTTTTGCCGCCGACGACGAAGAATCCCCATGGGTCCCAGAAATCGAATGTTTCAATTTTAAAAGATTCAGGGTTGGCTTCATTGAGATAAAGGCCGTGTTCCGGAGCGACCATGCCGACGGCATTGGCGTTCAGCGGCCCTTTTACCAGCATTGCTTTAAGGGTCTTTTTTACTTCGACTTCTTTTTTCGAGCGATGATAGTTGCCCTGTGAATTGATGGTTATCGTGCCCTGTCGGGCTATTTCTCGAGGGACTCCTTTGGCCACAAGGTCTTCCATGGCTTTTTGGTCAAGCTTCCAGGAAAGTCTGGCCTTGACCGTGCCGCCTTCAACGATCGGGGTAACACCCTCGCCTCCCTTGGAAAGGCGGGAAAGATCTATGTCGACACTGCCTTCGCTTTCTTTGGTTATTAGTTTGTAAAAAGGATTTTCCGGATTGTTCATCTGGCTTTTAACCGTGAACAGCGTTTCTTCAACGCCGGCCTCGGCCAGCAATAATGCTACGGTA
Organism: uncultured bacterium; assembly: GCA_964596185.1. Lineage (GTDB taxonomy): Bacteria > Muiribacteriota > Ozemobacteria > Ozemobacterales > Ozemobacteraceae > DYKG01. The sequence continues at coordinate 106,916 of CAZQUE010000001.1, forward strand.
TTGTCTACATAGCCTTCAGAATGGTAAACCTCGCCGCGCATGAAATATATCATGCCGTAGACGATAACGCTGATCACCAGGATTGTACATATTGTGAAGAACAGGGCAATGCCCGATCTGCTCTTGTGTTTGCTTAACATAATGCTATCGCTCCTTTCGAGCCTGATACAATTACTATAATGATAACAGCGTACCCCGTTCCGCGCAAGGTTAAGAAAGCTTAAGCAGGGTTTGTTGTTGAATTTCGGTAATTCTGATATTCTTGAGATCGATTATCATGCCGGAAACAAAACTGCAAATAGCTCTTATCAAGCCTTCGCTCGGCGAGCAGCGCGGGCGACCATATCGCACGCCGGCAGTGCTCGAGCCAATGTTTGCCGCCTTGATTGCCGGGCAGACCGATAAAGATGTTTATTTACATTTTTTTGATGAACGGCTTGAAAACCTCAATTTCAAGGCAAATTATGATCTGGTGGTAATAAGCGTTGAGACATTCACTGCTTTGCGCTCTTATCAGATAGCTGCTGAATTCAGATCCCGGGGAAACCGGGTTCTGCTTGGTGGCTTTCATGCTACCCTTTTGCCCGAAGAAGCCTTGGCTCATGCGGATTCTGTTGCCATTGGAACCGTCGAAGAAATCTGGCCAGCGGTTCTTGCCGATTTAAAAAACGGGATTTTACAAAAAAAATATTGCTCGCCTTTGCGTGGTTTTAAAAATTTTGCCGTTGATCGCAGTATTTTCAGAGGCAAAAAATATTTGCCGGTTGCCCTGATAGAAACTAGTCGTGGTTGTAATTTCAATTGCAATTTTTGTTCAGTTCACAGTTTTTATGGTGATTCGGTTTGTTTCCGGCCCATTGATGCAGTTATTGAAGAAATCAGATCGCTTGCGCCAAAATTTGTGTTTTTTACCGACGATAACATTGTTGCAGCACCTCAGCAGGCTCGCAATCTTTTTCAACAACTCAGAAAACTTAAAATCAGGTGGGCAAGCCAGGCAAGTATTACCAGTGCTGCAGACCCGGATTTTCTCGATGAAATGGCTGAAAGTGGTTGTGTTGCGGTCATTATTGGCTTGGAATCAATCCGCCCGGAAGCCTTGAGACAAATGGGCAAAAGTTGGGCCCCAACCGCCGGGCAGCTTGAAATTGCTTTAAAAGAGTTTCGCAAGAGAGGCATCATGGTATATGGAACCTTTGTCTTTGGCTATCCCGGCGACACTCCCGAGCTTATTGAAAAAACCGTCGATTTTGCAATTTCGCAAAAGCTTTTCATGGCCAATTTCAATATGCTTTACCCTTTCCCCGGAACTCAGATTTATGAGAGCCTCAAAGAGCAAAATCGATTGATAGACCAGACATGGTGGCTGTCTCGATCTTCAAGTTGGGATTTTCCTGCTTTCATTCCTGAAGACATGACGCCAGAACAGCTTTCGGTTGCAATAATGAATGCCCGAAAAAAGTTCGGTAGTATTTCCAGCATTTTTCGTCGTTCTTTGAATTTTGCCGCCAATTTGAATAACCCTTTGAATGCCTTGTTGTATTTTTCGACCAATATCCTTTCAAGACGCGATATCCAAAAGAAATCAGGTTTGACTCCCGGCTTTTCAGTCAAACCGGAAACAACGGTTGTTAAAGAATGAAGATCACTTTTATCAAGCCGAACATGGGTCTGGTGAACGGCCGCCCATACTATGATCGTGGCCGTATGGAGCCGCTGACTTTTGCAGTGCTTGCCGGCCAGTTGCCGGATTACTGCAGCTGCGTTCTTTATGACGACCGCTATGAAAGAATTCCTTACAATGATCCGACTGATCTGGTCTGTATCAATGTTGAAATTTACACGGCGCGACGTTCTTACGAAATTGCTGATCGTTTCCGTCGGCGCGGCGTCAAGGTTGCCCTCGGGGGCTATCATGTCACCATGATTCCTGAAGAAGCATCTCAGCATGCCGACGCAATTTTACTTGGAGACAGCGAGGGACAATTTGCTCAACTGATTCAGGATTTGACCGCCGGCCAACTGCAAAAGGTTTATCATGGCCATTTTCCCCCGAATTTGCAGGGTTTGAAGACCCGCTGGGAGATCTTTTCCGGAAAAAGCTACCTGCCTTTGCGGCTTACCCAGTTCAGTCGCGGCTGTCCGAATAGTTGCAAGTTTTGCGCAACCGGAAACATCTATAGGAAGACTCATTGCTTTCGCCCCCCGGAAGAGGTCGTTGAAGAGCTCAGGCAACAGGAATCTCCCTTTGTTTTTTTTGTCGACGACAATATCGTGGCGCAACCGGAACCGGCGAAAGAGTTGTTTCGCCTGCTGATTCCATTGAAAAAGCGTTGGATAGGCCAGGCAAGCCTGAGTTTTACCGAAGATCGCGAGTTGATGGAGCTGATGAAGCGTAGTGGCTGTGCCGGGCTTGTGGTTGGCTTCGAGTCTACCAGTCCCGAAAATCTGAGGCAGATGGACAAAAACTGCAACATGAGTTTCAATGGCTACGCACCGGTAATCGAAAAGATTCGAGAGATTGGTTTTCAGCTTTGGGCTGCCTTTTTGATCGGTTACGATGCCGACGATATGAATTCGATTCGAAAAACCGTTCAATGGGCAATTGATCAGAAGTTCTGTTTTGCCGCGTTCAACATTCTTTGTCCTTATCCCGGCACGCCGCTATATGATGAAATGAAGTCTGCAGACCGACTTCTCTACGAGAAGTGGTGGCTCGATGACCGCTATCATTTCGGCGATTGCGTTTTCAAACCTGCAAAAATGACGCCTGATGAACTTACCGAGGCATGTTTTTGGGCCAGACGGCGCTTCAATCACCCGTTGAACATTTTCCGCCGCGCCTTTGATTTTAAAACCAATGCCAAAGATTTATGGAGTCTGGCGACTTATTTCACTTACAACCCGTTATTTCGCCGGGAACTTTTTAAAAAGCACGGTATGGTTCTGGGATACGCAAAAAGATGAGACAAAGGTTATCCTTGCGTCGCCTTATTCCGGCAACTATTTTCGGCCGAATCTTCGTCGCAATTTTCTTCGTTGCTCTTCTGGCGGTCGCTCTCTTCTGGCTTTGGTTCAACCAGCGGTTTTACGATTCGCTCGATCGTGAAGCAGAGATGAGGCTGCAAAATATGGCCAGAACTCTTGCAGAAAAGCTGCAATCTTCAGATGTCGATGCGCCTGAAGCTGAAAAATTGACTGTGCTCGACAGTCTGTGGCAATTTGAGGAAAACGGGGCCTGGCTGCAAAACCTTTATTGGCTCGATGTTAGTCAGGATGATCCCCGATTCATCGCTTCATATTCGGCCCGTAACCCGGATAACGTCTCAATTCTTCCACCTACCCCCGAAGAAATAGAAACCATGGTATTTGCCAATATCAACGAGCTTGAAAAGGGGGGGGTGGTCATGCCCGATCCTTTTGCAGCCGCCGATACCCGCCGCTATAAAATCGTTCTTTTTCCTTTGCTCGATCAAATGCAGATGCTTGAATCGGTAATTGGTATAGAGGCCGATCTGGAATACCTGCAGTTGGGGGCGTCAATGCGCAGGGTTTTCATGCAAATGCTTGCTGTAAGTCTTTTCATAAGCTTGATCGTGGCTTTTATCATTGCTTCAAATATCAGTTTGAAAACTTCGTTTTTGCTTGCCGAACTAAAATCTATCGAGAATAATTCGATCCCGGAATATACGGATCTGCATCTGCGAGAATTTAACCAGATTCATGCGGCAATGATAAGCATGGCCAAAGAAATTGTCCGTAAAGACGAACATTTAAAAGAAATCTTTAACCGCAAGCTTGAAGAGCTCGCTTTTACCGGTGCCGCCGTTGCCCATGAAATACGCAATCCACTTTCGGCAATAGAAATGCACTTTGGACTACTTCGAAGAAGGTTGCAAAAATCTGATCTGGTGGGCACAGAGGTGGCGGAAATCGCCGAACAGCTTTTACATTTGCGCAAACTAGTCGAAAGTTTTCTTAACTACTCCAGGCGGGTGGTGCCTGAACGGGAAAAGATCGATTTGAATGCCTTCTTTGACCAGTTTCTTAAGCTCAGAAGGGGGATCTGGCCCGGTCTTGAATGCACAACCGATTTCGAAGAGCCGGCTGTCATTTTGTTTGATCGTACTATGCTACAGCAAATCTGTGAAAACATTTTTGCCAATGCGGTTGCCGCTGCAGAAACAATAACGCTAAACATCGGTTTCAAAAGGTGTGAACGGGGCTGGAGCCTGATTTTTGCCAATGATGGTCCGCAAATTCAGGCTGAAATGCTTGAAAAGCTTTTTACTCCATTCATAACCGCAAGATCCGGAGGCAATGGCATCGGCCTGGCACTGGTTCGCAAGCTCGTCGAAGCCAATGGCGGTGAAATAGTTTGTCGTAATGATGCAACCGGTGTAGTTTTTACCATAGAGGTTGAGGAAAAATGAAAATTCTCATTGTTGATGATAACGCTTCTTTGGCAAGAGGTTTGAAAAACTTTCTCGAAGAAGAGAATCACGAATGCCTGGTTGCGGGTAACGTTCGCGAGGGAATCGAGCTTATAGGGGCAAATACTTTCGACCTGGTTATAACAGATTTGCAGCTGCCTGACGGCAAAGGGCTCGAAATAATCGCTGCAGCACGCCAGTCTGAGGCGACTCCTGTTCCAGAGGTAATTCTGATGACTGCCTTTGGCACTGTTGAGTCGGCTGTTGAAGCCATACGTCTCGGTGCGATGGATTACCTGACAAAACCTGTCTCACTTGAAGAATTTTCATTTCGCATTAACAAAATCGCTGCTATTCGCAATATTGAAGTAAGAAACGAACAGCTTCAGCGTCAACAGATGCAACTGTTGAAGATGGCTGATATGAATACCGAACTCGAAGATATTGCCGGTACCAGTGCCGCGATAACCGAGGTAAAACAATTGATTCAAAAGGTTGCGCCATATCCTTCTACGGTCCTGATAACTGGTGAAACCGGGGTTGGTAAAGAGCTGGTGGCAAAAGCAGTGCACAACCTTTCTGAAAGAAGTGATGGCCCATTTGTCAGATTGAATTGCGCTTCTATTCCCGAGACCCTTTTTGAAGCCGAACTTTTTGGCCATGAAAAGGGAGCTTTCACCGACGCCAGGCAAAGTCGCCAGGGCTGCTTTGAAGAGGCTGATGGCGGGACTCTATTTCTCGATGAAATCGGCGAGGTTCCACTGAACCTGCAGGCTAAGCTTTTGCGGGCCTTGCAGGAAAAAGAAGTCGTCAGACTTGGCAGCAGTCGGGCACGCAAAGTGGATGTGAGAATTGTTGCAGCTACCAATCGCCATCTTGAAGATATGGTCGCAAATGGGGCTTTTCGTGAAGACCTTCTTTATCGCCTGACTGTTTTTCGCATTCACATTCCACCATTACGTGAAAGAATCGACGATATTCCAGAAATAAGTACAAGTTTGCTTGAGAAACTATCTCTGGAGCTGAATCGTCACCGCTTGCATCTTTCGCCATCGGCAGTTGTTTGCCTGCAAAAACAGGGTTGGCCTGGCAACATTCGCCAGTTGAAAAATTCGCTGGAAAGAGCGGCGGTGATGGCCGATTCATCAATTCTTGAGCCGGCACATCTCGGCCTTTCAGCTGCCAGAGATGCCGTTTCCCCGTCTGGTAGCGAAGATACTCCAATTGCTGAAAATGGTCTAATTGAGGCTCTTGAAGCTCTTGAAAGAAAAATGATCCTGACGGCGCTTGAAAAAAGCGGCAATATAAAGAGCCGGGCCGCGGATGAACTCAAGATTCCGCGTACCCAGCTCCTGTATCGAATGAAGCGTCTTGGAATTGAAGATTAGATTCTTACAGAGCCATGATTTTCTGGTAAGTTTCTTCGATTTTTTTAAGCGCTTCGGCGGCAAGCTTCTCTGCTTCGGCCTTAACTTCGCTGCGCATTCTTTCGTAAGCCTCTTTGACTCTGGTCTGATCTTCAGCTTTCAGCTTTTCTACCCGACCCATGAATTTGGCTTTGTTGGTTTCCATTCGCTCAGACAATTTGGTTTTGGCATTGTTGATGTTTTCTTTGAATTTGTTGTAGCGTTCAGTAGCTTTGGTTTTGCGTTCTTTCAGTTTTGTTTCGGCCTGGGTAAGCTTTTCGCCGCCTTTTTCTTCATCTTTTCCTTCTCTGAGTTTGGAAAGACGCTGCGTGGCTTTGTCAATTCTTTCAGAGGCCTGAGCCAGTTGCTGGTTGAGCTTTTCAAATCTGCCTTTGAGCCGCTCAAGAATTTTGCCTTTACGCTCTTCCATGCGCTTGATCATGGTATCTGCATCAGGAGCTTTGCGCTGCTTCATTCCCGGCCCTTTCTCGGAATTTTCGCCCTGAGCTTGAGCCATTACCGGTATCAACAAAGAAAACACAAACATGATCATGGTAATTGTGAAAAGTTTTCGCATTTTTATTTCCTCCGAAAGTTTAATTTTTCGCAATAATATTAAAAGCAATTCACGTGCCAAGTTGTAATCTCCCATGAAATCAGAGTTTTGGCTGATTCCGTCAAAAATCTGACGCTTTGAGCAGTTTTTGGTCTGTCAAATTTCTGACGGACGGCAAAAGTTTGACAAATCATTGTCAATAATTGTTTCCGTTGATCTTAGCAAATTTCAGGCAACTATTTGTGCAGTCAAGTTGTGAGGTTTTGCTAAGGGTTTGCCTATGAGATTGCCGATAGATTTACCGGATAATTGTTTTTTGTTAGGAAATAACCATAAAAACGACGCTTAAACAATTTATGCTGCTGTTGATCATTGGCCAGATATTCCTGGTCGGTGCGATCATCAGGTCTGATTCGGTAACTTTTACTGATGTTGCCGATATCGAGGAACCTGATGTCTCTTTGGCAATGAAGGTTCCTGGCATTTGTGAAGATGATCTGATGCTCGATCAACTCTCTGAAGATCAGATGCCTGAACCCGAGCAACCCGAGGAAGATGCTTCAGCAGTCCTTGAGGATCTGCGATTTCGCAGTGAGGAAAGTTTTGATGTCGTTGACTTCCATCTTTCACGCCGGGTTAAGATTTATCGCAAAAACCAGGGTGGCAACCTTCTGAGATTGAGAATGATGCCCGCCATGAGCGCTTTAACTGCTTATCAGCAGCGCGAACTTGAAAAGAAATTCGAAAAATTCTCGCTTTACCAGACAGACAAATACTCAGAAATGGTTTTTGCCGCCGGCGGTAGGATCGGGAATCCTTACATTGCCACTGACAGTGCTGGTCTGTTTCGATTGAGCATTCCTTTCCAACAGGAAAAGAAAGGTTTTGCCGTGCCTGGAGGAGAAAGAGTTGCCGACGGTGTTACCTATTATCGGGATCGGGTTCCCGTCAACGGTCAGCATTCAGATGTTCATATTCTCAGAATAGAGCCTTTCTGCAACTCCATCAAGATTCTGCCAGTTCTGGCAAATGAAGGTATTGCTCAGAAAGAAGTTCTTTCTTCCATGGCCAAAAGATACAATGCAGTTGCCGCAATCAATGGTGCATATTTTACTTCGCGCGGTGACCCGATTGGTACTTTGATCATCAATCGCAATCTTATCAGTTCACCTTTATACAAAAGGTCGGTATTCGGTGTAACCGAAGATGAGACCATGGTTTTCGGCAACCCGGATTTCTCGGGAGTTTTGCGTTCAGGTGATGTTTCATTGAAAATCGATGCCGTTAATCAGCCGAGAAAAGCTGACAGCCTGGTTGTTTACACTCCAGAGTATTCGCGCTCGACGCTGACCCATGAAGAAGGCGTAGAACTGGTTCTGGTAAAAGAAAAAATCGTTGGAATTCACAGTCGCGATGCCCTGATTCCTCCTGATGGAGTGGTCGTTTCCGCCGGTGGCAGCAAAGCGTTGCATTTGGCCAAGCTGCGACTTGGACAATCGGTAAAGCTTGACTATTCTATCGATAAGCCATGGAACCAGATTAAACACGCAGTTTGCGGCGGACCACGACTTGTCTCGGATGGTAAGACCGATATCAATGGTAAAGAAGAAAAATTCGATAATTCAATAGTTTATGGTCGGCACCCTAGAACGGCAGTGGCTTTGACTTTCTCAGGAGATCTTCTTTTTGTGGTTGTCGACGGGCGTTCAAAAAGAAGTGCCGGGATGAAGCTAGGAGAATTGTCTACATATCTGCGTCGACTCGGGGTTCGACACGCTATAAATCTTGATGGCGGTGGGTCATCTTCGATGATCGTAAAGGGAAAAACCGTTAATCGACCATCTGATGGAGGGGAGCGCCGGATTTCCAACGGAATTCTGGTAACTAAGCAATGAAAAAAATCATTTCTCTGATTGGTTTGACCATGTTTTTAAGCCTGCTGTTAAATGCAGGCTTTGCTGCTGATATTGAAATAATGCGCCTATCTGAGATAAAAATCGGCATGAGAGGCTTTGGCAAAACAGTGGTTATCGGTCGGAAGATAGAGAATTTCGATGTCGAAGTACTGGGCATTCTTTCAAACAACAAAGTTAATGAAAACGTTCTGATAAACGGCAATTCCATCCTGGTTAAGGTTAGTGGTGAGGTTATAAAGAAAGCTGGTGGGATCGCAGCAGGAATGAGCGGAAGCCCTGTTTATATCGACAACCGCCTGGTTGGGGGCATCAGTGCAGGATGGGTCATGACTGACCACACAGTCGGGCTGGTGACTCCTATTGAAGAAATGCTGGAAATCTGGAATTATCCAAGATTGTCTCGACTTAATCGGGATGATGAGGTTGAAACGGTCTGGAATCTAAATCAGCCATTGCAGATTCATGGAAAAACCATCAATAGAATTCGAGAGGTCGACATTGTGCCTTCTTTGGTAAATGAAGACGAAATGGTTTTCAAGCGAGTGGCTGCCGACTTGTTTGTCGATGGCCTTTCAGGAAAAGCCGCTGAAAACTTCAAAAAGCAACTGAAAAACAAAAATTTGAAAATAGCTCAGACTCAGCCTGATATTACACCGCAGACCACGGTTCAGGAAATACCGCCGCCGGCTTCGGGCGCTTACGAACCAGGTTCAGCAATTGGCATTCAACTTGCCAGAGGTGATATCAATCTATCTACTCTTGGAACACTTACACATCGTGATAAAAACAGAATTCTGATGTTGGCCCATTCATTCTTGAAAAAGGGGCGCGTCAGCTTTCTCATGACTGGGGCACATATTTACCATTCTTTTGCCAGCGTGCAAATGCCTTTTAAAATTGGTGCTCCGACCGAGATGCTCGGAATCATCAATCAGGATCGTGAAAAAGGGCTTGCCGGTGAAATCGGGCAATTCCCCGAAATGGTTCCAGTGCAGATCGATGTGCAGGACAAAGATCTTGGTATAACTAAAAGCATCAATTACCAGATAGTCAAGGATCCCTCGGTTTTTGCCATGGTGCTTGAATCGACAATGATTCAGGCCTTGGAAGGAGTTATCGATCGTGAGGGCGACGGAACGGCTCTTCTGGGAATATCGCTCGACTGCAGCAACCGAGAAGGTGAAAAATATAGTTTCAGACGCGAAAATATGTTTTATTCGCGCACAGATATAGTTCAGACATTGATCAACGAGCTTTCTTCGCTGATGGAAATGGTCGTTGAGAGTGAAATCGAAGAAGTGATGCCGGCGCGACTGCTTTTGAAGATTGAAATTCAGAAAAAACGCCGGACTGTTTCTATAGAAAAAGTTGAAGTAAAGAATTCTTCAATAACCAGTGGCGGCATTCTTGATGTTGAGGTAACTTTGAAACCATTCCGTGAGAAGAGCTTTGTCCGCAAGGTCAAGCTTCCCATTCCTCAGGAGCTTGGCAAGGAAAACCTGACTTTGTCGGTGTTTGGGCTTAATATGCGCATAGAAGATGCCGATTCAGTAGGCGAAGGCAGAGAAGCCAAGCCGGCGCGAGATTCCCGCAATGAAGAACCTGTTATTGATTTTGATTCAGCCATCAGAACTTGGGCCAATTCACCAAAAAACTCAGATCTGCTCTTTCAGCTGACTGTCGAGGGTGATGAAATGAAGAAAATCAAGCTGAATGGCAAGGATATGGAAGTTCAGCCAACCAATCTTGTAGTAACTGGTCGGGTTGATACAACGCTGACTTTGAGTGAGGACTAGCGATAATGTTCCTGATTAATTACTTTAAGGGTTTGATTGAATCTCTCGGTAGCATGACCATTCTGTTCATGCAGACGATTTACTGGACATTGAATGCTCTTAAGGGCGGCAGGTTTTCGGCAAAAAATCTGTTCGATCAGATGTCGCGCATTGGCGTCGATTCCCTGTCAATGGTTGCGATAACCGGCTTTTCAACTGGAGCGGTTCTTGTTGTGCAGATCGGTTACCAGTTTGCACAAATGGGTGCGCAAAGCTATGTCGGTGGTGTCGTCAGTTTGGCAATGGCACGAGAACTCGCACCGATTCTTACCTCTATTGTTGTTGCCGGAAGGGTTGGCAGTGCCATCGCTGCGGAAATCGGCACGATGAAGATAACCGAACAGATAGATGCCCTGGAGACAATGGCCACCAATCCGGTAGATTACCTTGTCGTTCCCAGATTCTGGGGTTGTACCATCATGCTGTTCATGTTGACGATTTTTACCAATGTAATTGGTATGATCGGTGGGTCAATCGTTGCTATTCATCAGATCGGCCTTACTCTGGTGGCTTTCAAGGATTCGATTCTGCACATGCTTTTGGTGCAGGATTTGATGGGCGGTTTGTTTAAAGCAACCATCTTTGGCGCGATAATCGCAATCATTGGTTGCTATAAAGGTTTTACTACGGAAGGCGGGGCGGAAGGTGTTGGCGAAAGTACTACCAGCGCCGTGGTCGTTTCGATCATGATGATCCTTGCCGTCAATTACTTTCTTACGGTCGGCATCAACAACTTTAATACGGCGTATCTGCAATGATTATTATTTCAAACGTTCACAAAAAATTTGGTTCAAAGCAGGTTTTGAAAGGTATTAACCTGAAGATTTACGATGGTGAGTCTCTGGTAATTCTCGGTCCATCAGGTTGCGGCAAAAGTGTTTTGCTCAAACATATCATTGGTCTGATGAAACCCGATTCCGGCCAGGTCATCATCGATGGTGAAGATATTACCAATTTCGACCAGAAACGACTTGATGCACTGAGAATGCGCATGGGTATGTTGTTCCAGTCGGCGGCTTTGTTTGATTCGCTCAATGTCGAAGAAAACGTGGCATTTGGGCTGAGACGGCACACCAACATGTCTGATCGCGCAATTCATCACATAGTGTCTGAAAAACTTGAAATGGTTGGCCTGCCCGGAACCAACTATCTTATGCCATCCGAACTTTCGGGGGGGATGCGCAAAAGAGTCGGTCTGGCGCGTGCTATTGCCATGGAACCGGAAATAATTCTTTATGACGAACCAACTACAGGACTGGACCCAATTATGACTTCTGCCATTGACGAACTACACCTCAGTCTTAAAGAGCGACTGGGCGTTACATCCATTGTCGTAACCCATGATCTGAAATCAGCCTATCGAGTCTGTGACCGTATTGCTCTGCATTACGGTGGACAGATTGTTGAAATTGGAACACGTGAAGACATCATCAACTCGCCAAACCCGGTGGTACAGCAGTTTATTCGCGGTGAGGCCCATGGCCCGATGACGCTGGTTTAGAGGATACAGGAGAAAAAGCATGAATTCTACAATCAAAGTTGGACTAATGACCATTCTGGCTGCGTCACTGCTGATTTACATGGTGTTTATCATCGGCGATTTCAGTCTTGGTGAAAAGGGCTATGGTTTCGTCATCAGCTTTTACTCTGTAAATGGCCTTAACAAAGGATCAAGCGTGTCGATGTCCGGCGTTAAAATTGGCAAGGTTGAAAAAATTGAAATTCGTGATGATCAGGTTTATGTTTTCGTCTTCATTCGTGATCGCGATATCAATATCCGCAAGAAAAGCACTTTTACCATTTCAACCGCTGGTCTGATGGGTGAAAAGTTCGTCGAAATAATGCCTACCCGTGATTACGCTTCCCCCTACGTAAATGAAGGAGAAGTGGTTCCGGGAACAGATCCAACGCGCATGGACGAACTGTTTGAACAGGGAAATGTCCTGATTCAGAAACTCCAGGAACTCACTGCTTCGGCAAAAGATATCATCGGTGATCCCGAACTCAAGGAAAACACGCGTATGATTTTCAGAAATGCCAGAACCGCATCTGACAAGGTTAATGAAATGATTGCCTCAGTAAGAAGCAGGAGTGACAGAATCGTTGAAAGCCTCGATAACATTCTTCACAAAGTCGATACTGAAATTACCCAGAATCGTGACGAAATCAGGGCGATGATCGCCAATTTCCGTCAGTTCAGCGATCGCTTGAGCAGTATTGCCGAAGACAGTCGTGGCGATTTCAAAGAAATTATTGCCAATGTCCGCCAAACTACCGAGCGTCTTGACGGCATGATCGAAGAGCTTAATCGCAACAACCAGATGACTGATGATTTGCGTGCAACGATCGAGTCGCTGCGTGGGGCATCGGACAATGCCAAAGAAATTACCCGCGAAGTCAAAGAAATCGTTGCCGACAAGGAAATCCGCGGCAAAATCAATCGCAGCCTTGACGATGCTCATAAGCTTGCTCAGGCCGTCGATAAGGTTTTCCTCAACATTCGCCAGACCAGAATCGATTTCAAATATCTGCTTAGATACAAAGAAGAAAATGAAACATTCTACTCTGATCTCAGTGTTGATTTCTATCCGAGCGACAAGACCTTCTATCGCTTTGGCGTCGAAGATGTCGGTGGCGAAGATCATTTTAACATGATGGTCGCTCGTGGTGCCGATACCAAGTTCATCCGCCGCGCCGGTATCATAAGTTCAAAAATCGGAGCCGGTGTCGATTACCTTATGGCCAAAGATTTGGCCCTTAGCGTAGATTTCATCGACACAACCGATTCAGAAATCAGGTTCAAGGCCGGCTACATGCTTAACGAAAACATCCGTTTCGAATTGCGCGTCGATGATGTAACCGACAAGAAAGACATCAACTTCGGTCTGGAGTATCAATTCTGATATGAATAGTTGGACAGCCGGCACCGGGCGATTGTCAGGGCATCACATCAATCTGCATCATCAGCTGCAGCAGAAGCCAAAGGTTTTGCTGGTCACGACCGGTGGAACTATTACCATGCTGCGCGGGCCAAGCGGAAGTCTTCAGCCATGCGATGATGCAGGTGAGCTGATTGCCCGAATCCCTGAGTTGAGCCTGCTGGCAGATGTTGACGTGCTGTCGCTTGCCAACGTTGATTCAAGCAACCTTACCCCCGATCTCTGGATAACGATTGGTCGGGCTATTTATCAGAAAATGCAAAGCTATGATGGTTTCGTGGTAACTCACGGAACCGATACGCTTTGCTATACATCGGCTGCGTTGTCTTTCATTCTGCAGGAGCTTAACAAGCCTGTTGTCGTGACCGGGGCTCAAGTGCCACTGGAAGAGATCGGCTCTGACGGTCGGGCTAACCTTATCAACGCGGTGCGGGTCGCTATTTCTGACCTTTCAGAGGTGGTAGTTGTCTTCGGTTCTCTTATTATCCGCGGTACCCGGGCAAAGAAAACTTCGGTTTTCGATATGCAGGCATTCGTTTCGGTCAATGAAGTTCCGCTTGGTACTATCGGCCTAACCATAAAGTTCAGCAGTTTTGCCCGTAGTCGCACGCGAAAGAAGCCGTTGTTAAGAGCTTTTCTCAACGAAAATGTGGCGATGTTGCCGATCTACCCCGGGCTCAAGCCGGAAGTTCTCGATTTTCTCGCCGATAATCATGCGGGGATTGTCCTCGAGGGTTATGGCGCGGGAAACATTCCCAATGAAAAGTATTCGTTGATTCCCGCAATTAAAAAGGCTACCGACCGCAATGTGCCGGTCGTGGTCTGTACCCAATGTATTGTCGGCTCTACTGAAATGGAGCTTTATCAGGTTGGCAGAGCTGCTCTCGATGCCGGCGCGATTCCGGCAATGGACATGACTCCTGAAACTACCATGGTTAAGCTAATGTGGGTTCTTGGCCAGACCGATGATCTGGCTACCGTAGATTCGATGATGCAGAAATCCTTTGTCGGAGAGCTGCACGAGGTTAGCTAATTTGAAAAAATGCTCAGAATGCGGAAACAATAGTCCGATTCACAGCGGTTACTGTGTCGTTTGCGGCACTTCGTTGGAATTGGCTCAAAATGCGCGGCGTGAAAGATTTCTGTTTTTCATGACGCCATTTTTTATCTGCCTTCTGGGTATTGCCGCGGGCATCGAACTCGGATACAAAAATCCTCTTGAAGCAGGCTTGAGCATTGGTGGTACGTTCGCGATAATCTACCTTGCAGCTGGAATGTTTTACTGGACCCTGGCGAGATTGTTCCGTCTGCCGTCCGCGCCTGACAGTTACTGGTGTGCCGGTATTTTTACCATTCTTCATTTGCTGGTTTGCATTTTTTTAAGCTACAATCTCGAGGTTCATTTGTTCGGAATCAGCGACAAGTCTATGGGTATACTCGAATACAACAAGTCGCGATTGTCTCTGCTGGCTGCAATATACCTGCCGACTCTTTTTACCGGCTTTCTTGCCGTTGCGGCCCGAGCCAGAGTTTATCGTCAGCCTGAAACAGTTCAACAAAAAGTCTTTCTCTTTCGCAATCTGGTCTGGATTATTCCAGGCTGTGTTTTTCTGGTCAGTTTGATCCTTTTGCTGGCTCAGCCAGAAGAAACAAGAAGTCTGATCAAGGCAAGGATGCTTTACGAAAGTGATGCCACAGATCTGGCGATAAGAATTGCTGGCCATGCGCTTGAAAAAAAAGAAGATTTTGCGCCACTGCATTATGTCAAAGGCAGTGCCATCATAGATTCGGCACCAGCCAGTTATACTCCGGCTGATGCACTTTATCATCTGCAAAGAGCTGCTGTGCTCGAACCAGATAATGCCCGTTATCAATACAAGGTCAGTGTTGCCCATGATATCGAACAGAATCGGGAAATGGCCATCGAGGCCGCTTCTGCTGCCGTTTCTCTGCAGCCAGGCGATTCTTTTCTCTGGCAGCATTTAGGCGAATTGCAGCTGAAATATCGCAATTATCCGGAAGCGATTTCAGCCTATCGCGAGGCTTTGAAGCTCGAACCGGAAAACCCGACCTTGCTTAACAATCTGGCCTTTACCTGTCTCGAAGTTAATCAGGATCTGCCTCAGGCTTTGGCTATGGCGCGAAAATCAGTAGAACTCATGCCTGGATTTGTCTTCAATACCGACACTCTTGCCTGGGCACTCTATAAAAATGGTCATTTTACCGAAGCACTTGAAGTAATCAGCCCGATTTATGCCGACCGAAACGAACTCTCTGGTGAAGTCGATTTTCATTACGCCATGATTCTTCACGCGAACAAGCTTTTGGCTGATCCGGTTAAGACACTTGAAAAAATGCTGGCAAAGCCGGATGTGATCAATAATTTGCCTCTCCAGAAGCAGATTAATGAAGCAAAAATGAAAATTCTTTTCGAAATGCCTGCTAAAGAGAACGATCAAAACGAAGCGGAGAAATCAGAATGATCAAAAGACGATTTTGTCTGATTAGAATCCTGTCGCTAATTCTCCTGATGATCGCCTTGCCGTCGTCAGTAAAGGCGGTTCTTCACATTGATACAAGCTATAACGGCAAATTCAGAAATTCTTCCAGTTTCGCCAAAATAATCGCCGATCTGCCTTTCGTTTACCAGGAATCTTTTCAGAAGATTCAGAAAGCTTTGGGTATTTCGCCACGCGAACAGATGTATATCGTTGTCATGTTTTCCGACTATCTTACCCACAATGGCATCAGATTGCGAGGCAAGCGTCAGTCGGTTAAAACCTCCAATCGCGTCGTCGTTCATTACATCCATCTTGACCTCGATTTTCTTCTCAATGGTCAGGCAACCCTGCTCGAAGAAATGACCCATGAGATGACCCATGCGATAATGGCTGATATAATGGGTCTGAAAGCCTATGATTCCCTGCCGATGTGGGTTAAAGAGGGAACCGCGGTTCATGCCGCCGACCAGGGACTGGCGCGAATCAAGGCCCTTACCCGCAAGGGGTTCCGCCTTGAAGACATCGGTGGTGAAGACGAAAATATCGATGGCAACCCTATTTCTCTCGAAAAGTATGTTGAAAATTATTTGAAAATAAGATTCTTGCTCAAAACATTCGGCTCGAATGCTCTTAATCGATTCGTTAAACGACTGATGAAATCAGGTAATGTTCATCAGGAACTCGCAGTCTGTTTCAATGGCCTGACTGAAGAAGTCATGAACCAGTATGCTGCCGATTTCATCAAAAACACCCTTCTTGAAAACGTCAGACCGGTAGATGCAAGAGAAAATCTTGCCCGGGGAACCAGATTTTTCGATGAAGGTGAATACCTTTCTGCCCGTCTAGCTCTTACCGATGCCCTTTATGGTGGTTTGAGCGATTCAGAATTCCAGAAGGCCGCATATCTTCTTGCTGAATGCTACATTCAGGAAAGAAATCCGCAAGGCGCGCTGCAGATTCTCAAGCAGTTCCGACCCGACCCGAAAAACGTGCCTGTCGATCGCTATGAATTTCTCAGCGCATATTCAGAATATGCCATGGGGCTTTGCACCAAGGCATATTACGGTTTTAAAAAAGCTTTTGAAACATCGAGAAATCGGGCGGTTCAGGAGGGATCTCTCTATTATATCGTGCGCATCCTCAACGAGCTTGGCAACCGCCAGGAAGCTGCAAGAGTTTTGGGAATACTGCGCACCAATTATCCCAAGAGTCCTTATGCTGATTTTGCTTTGAAAGTGCTTACACCCTGAAATTATAAAATCTTCTTGTGAATGCCGTTTTTAACCGCGTCTTCACTGAGTGAAAAACCACTTTCAACCTTTTTTCCCGCTTCCTGCCTTATAATCTTGTATTCACTCGCTGTTTCGACCTGACCGTTTTTGTAGCCAGTTGCATAGGGAAGTCGCAGCGAAAAATTACCATTGTCGTCGGTTTGTGTCTCACGCACATAATCCCGTTCAACATTGTCGAATTTGCAGCGAAGTAAGAATTTTACACTGGTTCCCGGATCGGCTTTGCCAATAATCAAAGCGCCTTTAACCAATTCATAGATCAGGTATGCGGGTGATTTGCCGATGTTGTCATATTCAAGGCAATAAACGATTCTTAGCTGTGATGACGCCTGGGAAAAATTTCCCGCAGGGGCCATGGCCAAACGATCTCGCAGCCAATAATGAAAAGTCTTTTGAAAATCTTTTTCTCCGGAAGGACGGTCGACATATTCGGGGAAAAAGTCGTAACTGTCTGTTCTTACATTGGGTCTGGCTACGAAAGCACGCATGAATCGAACCATTTCATCCGAAAAGTTATAAAAAGAATTAATGTAAAAATATTTAATGCGATATTGAGCACACAGAGAGTAGGCCTGCTCTTCAGTTTCAGCTGTGAAAACCCTGGCCATTTTTGCATAACCGCGCATGTTGTTGCTGCATAGAGTCGGCCGTTTTGCATAGTAATTTATGAGATTGCCGATGTGCCAGTAGCTGTAAACAGAGTATTCTGGCTTTTGCCGATCCTGGTAACCGGCTGTGGAGGGGGTAAATCGATTAAGCCAATGTAAGGAATCCATCAAGGTGGATTTTGGATTTATACTGGATCTGAAGAATAGCGGATAACAAATCAGGAAATGCAAAAGCATGAAAAATAACATCGTTAGTCCAGTTCGCAATGCCATTTTATAATATGTTTTTTCTGTTTTAAACATTTCTTTCAATCTTGTCCAGACGAAATAAAGGGCCACGCCATTCCAAAAGCCAATTGCAATGCCAAGCCAGCGAAAATACCTGATGGCAAAAATGCTCATGAAAATGAAGATCAATGAAAAATCTCTTAAGGTCTTTCCGCCGCCAGAAAATAGTCCGCTCGGGTTAAACCTCTGCATCAGCGGAAAAAGAAAGAAAACTATACTGAATTTGAAAATTGCGTCGGCAAGATTCGATTCGGAAAGAATTACTCTGGAAAAATCAATGCCCGGACCCAGTTCAAAAATTGAACGCATCGCCATGTCAGAGACAAGAATGAAATTAATGCCGGCAATCAGTTGATTTCTTAGAAAAAAAGCAGAGATGATTATAGCGCAGAAAACCCCTGCGATCAGTTTCCAGAAACTTGACGGGGAAAACTTGTTTAAACTGGCTCTTCGCTGGTGCAAAGAGGCTAGAAGCTTGATGAAAATTGCTCCGGTGGCAATGGTTATTGGTTGTATGTAAGCAAGATCACCGACCTCGGCCGATGCCCGGCCGGTTAACAGCAGATAGATGCCAACGGAAATCGAAGAAAACAGCATCGAGACAAAACAAAACTGTCCAAAATTTTCCAGATTCTGGCTCTTGCTTATAAAAAGGAAAAGTGTGTAAAGAGTTACGATAAAAAAGAACAGGGGTGTTCCTGCCCAGGTCATCATGAAGAGTAAAGCTGCAAAAATCCCGGCTATCATCCATTTTTGCCGCTTTTCGTCTGTATAAAGGCATCCGGATATCAGCCAGGCCCAGATAAAAAAATGATTTAAAAAATGATAGTCGATCTGGAGAAACTGCGCCAGCATGGTTGAAGTAAAACCAGGAATACATGCCAGGCTCACCAATAAAGTCAGGGGTTTATTACGGGTTTTCCGCCAGACAAAAAAAGTGAAAATCAGACCGACCAGCCAGCAGAAAACCGGCGGCATCCAGCCAATCGTTCTGTCGATTGTCCAATGCTGATTTGGAAAAAGAGACATCAGCAAAAGACTCGTTTCAACCAGAAGGTTCATGTGAAATGGCGGGTATTTCAGATCGACCTGATCCGGGAAACAACTATAACTATCAGTTCGAACAATTTCGCCCTGAGCCATGCTCTGTTCATATTGACGCAGAAAAAAAGTTGAATCCGGATCGATGGTCAGATAATGACCGCTGGTCGAATAACGATAAATCATGTCCGAGAGGAAAAGAGTCAGCGAAACCAGCGATAACAAAGCCAGACAAATGAAAAGGTATTTCTTAGACAAGCAGATGGCCTTTAAAAAAAGTATTCATCAGATCAATTCATCGTAAGGGTTAGGGATTGTCTTGTCAAGCTGGACAATAAGCGATTTCTCGACTAAATTTCGCCTGTCTTCATCGACAAAAAAATCCTGTTAAATTGACATGGAATGCGGTACATGATAGTTTGCAGCCTGATCAGAATCAAACTCAGATGCTAAGGTGAAACATGAAAGAAAAAATAGCGCAGGCCGCAAAATACATTTTGGATAAAATTCAAAAAAAGCCTTCGGTGGCTCTTGTTCTTGGCTCAGGACTCGGCAAATTTGCCGATGAACTGAAAAATGCCGTTGCCATTCCCTATGAAGAAATTCCGCATTTTCCGATATCTACGGTGAAAGGGCATGCCGGGCGCCTGGTCATCGGCGAAGCCGGCGGAAAACAGGTAATTGCCATGCAGGGTCGCTTTCATTATTATGAAGGCTATTCAATGAAGGAAATAACTTTTCCCATGCGGGTTATGATGGCCGTCGGAGTCGAAGATCTTATCATCACCAATGCTTCTGGGGGATTGAACCGAAACTTCAAGGTTGGTGATCTGATGATCATGACCGACCACATGAATCACATGGGTGGCAATCCGCTCATTGGCCCAAATGATGATGAAATGGGAACCAGATTCCCGCCGATGCAGGGCGTTTATACTCCCGAACTCGTTGAAGCGGCAATGCAGATTGGCCGTCAGATTGGAGCGCCAGTGCAACGGGGTGTTTACGTTGCAGTCAGTGGCCCGAATTATGAAACCGCTGCCGAGCTGCGAGCTTTTCGTATTCTCGGTGCCGACGCGGTCGGCATGTCAACTGTTCCTGAAGTTATCGTCGCAGTTCATGGCGGAATCAAAAGAATTCTCGGAATAAGCTGCATTACCGATATGGCTACCGGTGAGGGGCATGAAGATGTCAATCATGAAGATGTCATTGCCGCCGCTGCAGCAGCCCAACCGTATTTCCTTGAAATCGTGCGAAAAATGCTGGAAAGGCTCTGATATTCATGCTCGAAAAGCTCGAGACCATTAAAGAGAATTTTCGCGAACTTACCGAAAAGCTTACTGATCCGGCAACCATTGCCAATCAGAGCGAATTTCAAAAGCTCGCGCGGCGCCGGGCCGAACTTGAGCCTGTAGTTCAGGCGTTTGAAGAATATCGACAGAAGCTTGACAGCCTCGAAGGTGCAAGGCAATTGCTCGCTTCGGAAAATGATCCGGAAATGCGGGAAATGGCAGAAATGGAAATAGAAGAGCTAGAACCGCAAATAGAAAAGATGCAGGCTGATTTGAAAATGCTGCTGATCCCCAAAGATGCCGATGACAGCAAGAATACCATCATCGAAGTCAGAGCCGGAACCGGGGGCGAAGAAGCGGCATTGTTCGCTGCCGATCTTTATCGCATGTATACAAGATATGCCGAGCGCCAGGGTTGGAAATGTGAACTGATGAGCATGAATGACACCGGAATTGGCGGAATAAAAGAAGTGGTTTTTGCGGTTCAGGGTAGCGGTGCTTATGGTCGTTTAAAATTTGAAAGCGGCGTTCATCGGGTTCAACGCGTTCCTGAAACCGAAGCCTCTGGTCGGGTGCACACTTCTGCCGCTACTGTTGCTGTGTTGCCTGAAGCCGAAGATGTCGACGTTCAGGTCGATGAATCAGAACTGCGCATCGATGTTTTTCGCTCTTCAGGCCCCGGTGGACAAAGCGTAAACACTACTGATTCGGCGGTTCGGGTGACGCATATTCCTACCGGCATAGTTATCAGCTGTCAGGATGAAAAAAGCCAGCACAAAAACAAGGCAAAAGCCTTGCGAATTCTCAAGGCCAGATTGTTCGACAATGCCAAAATGCAGCAGGAGCGCGATCGAGCTGAGAACCGCAAAAGTCAGGTCGGTAGTGGCGACCGCTCTGAGCGCATTCGTACCTACAACTTCCCGCAACAGCGTTTAACCGACCATCGTATTGGTCTGACCCTCTACCGTCTGACTGAGATCGTTGAAGGCGACCTCGATGATGTGATCAACAGCCTTATCGAAGCTGACAATCTCAGAAAGCTGGCTGAACAGGAAGCCTGCTGAGTGCCCAGGCTGAAAGATCTCATCCAGAAAGCCCGCAGTCGATTGCAACAGGCTGGCATCGAGGATTTTGCACTGAATGCCGACCTGCTTCTCGCCAAACTGTTGCGCATAGAACGCGGCAAGTTGCCTTTGCATTGGTTTGAAGACTGTCAGGCAGAAATCGCAGATGCCTTGATGAATTTAGTCGAGCGCCGCTGTTTGCATGAACCTTTGCAATACCTTCTTGAAGAATGGGCTTTTCTTGATTTTCAGGTGATTGTCAGACCCGGCGTGCTGATTCCCAGACCTGAGACAGAAGAGGTTTATCTGGCGTTGGCAGACATGATAAAAAAAGCACCTTTTAAAGATTTTTTCAGGTTTGCTGATGTCTGTACCGGCAGTGGCGTTCTCGGTCTGGCAATTGTCCGTCATTTTTCCGGAGCCACTGGTTTTCTGACCGACATTTCATCTGATGCGTTGGCGATTGCTGCTGAAAACATGAGTTTGCAGGCCGATTCTGTCCGAAAACGCCTTGAATTGATGCAGGCTGATTTACTTGCGCCATTCAGCCATGATAGCCTGGATGTGGTTGTTGCCAACCCACCCTACATTCCCGGCAATGAAATACCCGGTTTGATGCCTGAGGTTCGGGAATTTGAGCCTCACCTGGCCTTGGACGGGGGCAATGATGGGCTGGATTTCATCAGAAGATTGCTTGAGCAGGCTCAGTTATGTCTGAAAAACAATGGTTTACTCGCTTTTGAGCATGGCCATGGGCAACGAAAAGATATACTGGCTTTGTTAAAAAAATTTCCAGGCTTTGAAATCATTTTGACCGGCGATGATTTAAGCTCAAATGAACGCTTTTTTATATTGAGAGAAAGAAAATGATCCGATCTACCCTAGACGAACTTCTCGAAGACTCAATTTTATTCGAACAATTTGTAAAAACTCTTGAAAAAGGTGATGTCGTTGTTCTGCCAACCGATACCCTCTATGGCTTTGCCGTTCATGCAGAATCCAGATCTGCGGTTGACAAGGTCTATGAAATTAAGGACCGCGACAGTCGCAAGCCGTTGATTCTGTTTCTTGAAAGCAGTCAGGCTCTTGGTCGCATTGGCATTTCGCCCGATTCCAGTCAGCAAAAGATTATCGAAGAATTCTGGCCCGGTGCTTTAACCGCAATTTTTACCCGGCCAACCAGTTTTGCCCCTGAAGCATTTTCTTTTCCGACTTTGGGAATCCGTGTCCCCGGCCACTCGAGATTGCTCGAGCTTTTACAGCGCTTGCCGATGCCGCTTTTAACAACCAGCGCCAATCGTTCCGGAGCGCCTTCTGATACTGATCCTGAAAAAATTGCCGCCGAGTTTGCCAATGAGGTTGCCTGGCTGGTTGATGATGGTTTACTTGCCGAATCCCTGCCATCAACGGTTATCGACATGTCCTCTCAGCCATTCCGCATATTGCGGGTTGGGGCAGTACTGCCAAAACTATAGGTCAGCTTTTTCCGGGTAACTGCCGATAAAAATCAGGCAAGTTTAGCTGATAAATTTCAGCAGGCTGTGGTAGAATATCAAACCTGAGCATGTTCAAGCTATGAAAAAGGTTCCATTACAATACAAGATTACTCTGTTAATGCTGATATTAGCACTGACGCCAGTGCTTGGCGCCAATTTTATCTTTCATTTCTGCCGCAGCATTTTTACCAACCGATACGTTATCACCGGTACAAAAAATACTGCGATGCAGCTTGATCTTATGGGCTCGACCCAGGATCTCGATGAATTAAAAAATCGACCGCTTGAAGAATTCCAGGATCCGGAAGCCGAGGTTCCGCTGACCGAAGAACAATTGATTGCCCGCAAGCAAAAGGCAATTGAAGAGGTGACCTTTTCCCTTGAAACCAAGGTCATGAGCGCAGCTATTCTCGACGAATTCGTCGAAGGAAAAACCAAGGAACTCGATGCTCTTGATACAGCATTGATTCAACTCGAAGCCTATGCCCGTTATTTTTATATTGGTTCAATGGTTTTTATTCCACTGGCCGTAATTGTTCTCTGGATCTTCATGAATCAGCTGTCTTTGCCCATCAAGGACGTAATTGAAAAACTCAAAAGCTTCCAAAATGAAGCCGGTGAGATTTCCCAATCGGATATGCTTGAGTGTGCCATTCAATTCGAGGGATTTCTGGCCACTGCCAAGACTATCCTGAATGAAACATATTCCATTTCTCAGGAGCTTAATCGCAAACTTGAGCCATTGACCAGCATGGTTGTTTTTTCCGATGAGAATGTGCGTATGTTTTTTACCAATGTTCAGGAGATTTCGCGCAGTTCGAATTATATTGCCAACACTCTCGAATCGACTACTTCGCACATTCAGGAAGTATCGGCTTCGGCTCAGACGATCGCTGACCGTTCTCATGAAGCGGCTACCGATTCTGCTGAAGCAGCTGCCATTGCCGCAGAAGGGAAAAATGCGGTTAGCGAAACCATCGATACCATGGAATCGATCAAAGACGAGGTTCTTGGTCTCGAAGATGTTATCGAGAACCTTAATTCAGCTGGTAAGCAGATTGGTGAAATCGTCAACACCATTACCAATATCGCTTATCAGACAAACCTGCTTGCATTGAATGCGGCCATCGAAGCGGCCCGTGCCGGAGAACACGGACAGGGTTTCACGGTCGTGGCCGGCGAAGTTAGAAAACTTGCTGAAGAATCCGGTGAAGCGGCTGAAGATATCGGTAAAAAAATCAAGGAAATGTTGCAGAAGACCGGTAAAGCAGTTGAAACGATCAATCGCGGTGCTGAAAAAGTTATCGACGGTGTTAACATCGCCAATGTTGCGGGTAATAACCTCGATAAAATCGTTACTTCGGTAATGAACGTCAATAAGATGATTCAAGACATCAGCGCAGCCAGTACCGAGCAGTCACAAAACATCGATTCACTTCGTGGCAGTATTGAAAGTATTTCCGGAGCTACAAAAATTACATCTGAAGGAACCAAGAGTGTTGCCGCTGCCGTAAAAGAACAGCTTGCACATATTAGGCAGTATATGTCAGTCACCAAAGAGCTTTTAACCCTGGTGCAACTGATGAGTGACATGCTCGACAAATTCAATCTGCACTAAACCTTTCGATTCCAGTTCTATTTTGCCGATGTATTACCCGAGGTGGAAAATCAATGTCCCACAATTCTCTTTTTTCTTATTCTTTTGACGAATTCAAACAGGTCGTGACCGATCTGGGATTGGCTCAATTCCGGGCTAAACAGATCTGGGAATGGGTCTTTAAAAAATTTGTTTTTTCTTTCGAAGAAATGAGCAATCTATCCAAAAAAGATCGTGAGCTTTTGCAAAAGCAATTTCCACGAATTCTGCCGCCGGTAAAAAAAATGCAGAAGGCTCAGGATGGCACGGTTAAAATCGTTATCGAACTTCATGATGGAAATCTGGTCGAAGCGGTCGCTATGCCTGATGAGGACTCATTGACCTTTTGTCTTTCAAGCCAGGTTGGATGCCCGATTGGTTGTATTTTCTGCCGTACCGGCAAAGACGGATTGGTTCGCAATCTGACTACCGAAGAGATTCTGTTGCAGGTAATGATGCTGATCAAAAAAATTGGCCGTAAACCGACCAACATCGTATTTATGGGTATGGGTGAGCCTTTTCTGAATCGCAAACCACTATTTGCCGCAATAGATGCGTTAACCGATCAAACCGGTCTGGGCCTTGCAACCCGGCGAATTACCATTTCCACTTCAGGAATAACCATTGGCATCGATGCTCTGGCCAAAAGACCTGGTGAAGTGAATCTGGCAGTTTCGCTGCATACTGTTGACGACCAGACGCGAACACGCCTTGTGCCCATAAACAAAAAATACCCTCTGGATAAGCTGCGCCAGTCGATTGCTAATTACTGTGATGTCACTGGTCGAAGGGTGACTTTCGAAATGGTTCTGCTTAAAGGAATCAATGATCAGGAAATAGATGCCTTCAATCTTGTTAATTTTTGCGAAGGCCTGATTTGCCATATCAATATTGTCAGATTCAACAAATTTCCCGGTTGCTCGCTGGAGCCGGCCGGCGAAAATGAAGAGCGCGAATACCGAAAAATTCTGAAAAAAGCCGGTATTCCGGTAACTGTGAGAAAATCCCGTGGCGGCGACATTCTTGCTGCCTGTGGACAACTATCAGGAAGTGGAAATGAGCAAGAAAAGTAGCGAGTCCTGCCTATCGATTCTCCTAAAAATGACGATACTCCTGTGTATTCTGGCTTTTATCGTCGTCGGCGGTGTATTCTTCGCCTATAAAAAACTCAACGAGTTCTTTAATCGGGGCGAAACCATGGTGGTTCCAGATTTCAGGGGTATGCATATCGTTGAAGTCTTTAAAAACAAGCCTGCCGGCCTCGACGTCGTACGCCGCGACGAAAAATATGATGAAAAGCAGCCAAAGGATCACGTTATCGCTCAGTATCCAGATCCGGGAACGGTTGTCAAGCAGGGGAAAAAAGTGCAGCTATCGATTTCGCTCGGCGTTCAGAGAGTTATTGTCCCGGATATGAAGGGAAATAGTATGCGAGAAGTAGATCTGGCCCTGCTCAACTCGCAGCTTGTCCCTGGTGATCGCGCTTACATCCACTCCGATAATATACCTCATGATCGACTGGTCGGCCAATCACCAATGCCATCTGAGGAATATGGAGTGAATAAGGAAGTCGACCTGCTCATAAGCCTCGGCCGCAAGCCAGAACGCCCGATCCTGCCGAATCTTACCGGAGTTACCCTTGATGAAGGCAAAAACAAGCTTAAAGCCTGGGGATTCAATTTCGGTCGCATTTATTCGCGCAAAGATACTTCCAGACCGAAATTCCAGATTATCTCGACCAGTCCGTCGCCCTATTCGCGAGTGAAAAAAGGCGAAGTAGTCAGTCTGCTGGTATCAGCAGGAAATGATGAAGGAACTGCAACCAGCGATGATTTGAAAAAATTCGAAATCTTTACCGGTGCCCAGTCTACTTCTGTCGCCGTCCCCGTTGACGCGAGGCCAACAGTAACCAACGCTCCGCCGCCCAAGATTCTCATTGCCGAAGATCCGGTGAAGCCGGTTGTAGCCAATGCTCAGGTGCCGTCGGTGCTCATTCCTGCCAGCCCTGCCGTTGCCGATGAAAAAGAGCTCAGCTTTGTAATGCCCGATGGTTTCATGCCAAAAGAGGTGAAATTCATACACATTACCCCGAGCGGGCGACAACAAATTTACTCAGGCACACACAAACCTTTAGATCTTATTAAGGTAAAGGCACCTCATGTGCCGAATAGTAAAGTACAGATTTATATTAATGACGTTCCGATAGAAGAAAGAAAAATAGAATAGCCACAAAGCTACGGAGGCAAGAATGATCGGTGAAGTAATCAGCGACAAATACAAGATTGTCGCACCTTTGTCAGAGAGCCACATGTATGAAGTATTCAAGGCTCACGAAATTGCTACAGGTGCTACAGTAGTTATCAAACTCCTTAAAGAGGAAATGGCTGTAAACACCGACCGAGTTAAATGTTTCAGTGATGAGATACGGTCGTTTGCAAGTGTGTCGCACCCACTGGTCGCGGCGATACTCGACATCGACATGTATGACGATCGCCCCTACGTGGTTACTGAACTTGTCGATGGCGAAGATCTGCACTCCTGGATCAAAGGCGAAGTGCTGCCCTTTGCTGAAGCAATAAAAATAATGCAGGATCTGGCAACGGTTTTACAGTATGCTGCCGACGAAAAAGTTGAATACAGAACAATAAAGCTTTCAAATGTTTTGCGAAATCGTGAAGGCAAGCTAAAAGTACTTTCTTTTACCCATCCGCGACTCAAACTGGCTGGAAGAAAACGCAACAGTGAAAATTCCGGAGTTCACTCAGACCTGTTTTTCCTGGGAACGACTTTCTTCGAATTGCTTGCCGGAGAATCGCCGATTCGTAAGCGTGGCGGTATCAACGAACTCTGGGATATGAAACTTGAAAGCCTTTTGAGAATAAGGCATTCCGCTTTGACACCAGAACAGATCGATAAGGTAGTCGCCTTTATTCGCCGGACGCTTACCCGGGAAATGAATAATCGCTTTGAAAGTCATGAAGAATTTCTAAAATCCATTGCCGATCTGGCCGGTCTGGTTAGAGGCAATTCGATAAAACAGAAAGGTCGACAACTGTCAATGGCCTCTCAGGTTGTCGATGCTCTCAACGGAAGAATGTCCAACATTAACACTGCAATGCCTAAAATTTTGCCCAGATCGACTGCGACAGAATTGCAGGCAGCAACTGGCAGTCTTGCCGATCAGACCGGTGAAGTTCTTGAACCCGGAGTTGCCCAGGCATTTGAAGGCAATCTTGCCTTGGATAGCAGTCTGGAAACTATTGAATCATCAGCAAACGATGAAATGCCATCTTTTAAAGCTGCCAGAAGGCCTGCACTGAAACTTTTGAAAAACAGTGTTCCGGCATCTGATAATCAGGCCTGGCAGGAAGCAGAAGAAGCTCATTGGTTAAGAAATCCGGTCATTTTCATGGGCTCCTGTCTGGTGGTCATGATCCTTCTTATTCTTTTCTGGTAAGCAGAATGAAACGAAAGATCCGCATAGCTCCTTCAATTTTATCCGCCGATTTCGCCCATTTTGCCAGCGAGCTGAAAGTGCTCGAAAATTCAGGTGCAGACTGGGTGCATGTCGATGTCATGGATGGTCACTTCGTGCCAAACCTTACTTTTGGTCCGCCAGTAATCAAGGCGCTGCGTCAACACAGCAAATTGCCATTCGACGTGCATCTGATGATCGAAAAACCCGAAAATTGGCTCGAGGCATATAAAGACGCCGGTGCTGACCGACTTCTTTTTCATATCGAGGCTTGTGCGCATTCTCATCGCTACCTGACCAGAGTGCGTGAACTGGGCATGGCTTCTGGTATTACGCTTAATCCGCAAACACCTTTGTGCGACATTGAATATGTTTTAGAGCAATGTGATCAGGTTTTATTAATGTCAGTTAATCCCGGGTTTGGCGGACAAAAATTCATCGAAAGCACTATTGAAAAAATTTCCCGATTGCGGCAGATGATTGATCAGAAGGGCCTTGCGACGGTTATCGAGGTCGATGGTGGAGTGAGTATGCAGAATGCGCAAAGAATTGTCGAGGCAGGTGCCGATGTATTAGTTATGGGTTCTGCATTTTTCTCGGCAGAAGATAAAAAAGGACTTGTCGAAAGCGTGCAGAACCTCTGAAATAAATAGAACAGAGGCAGACAATATGCTCGAAGCTCCAAAAAATATGCTTGGACTTCTGGTTCAACTCGAACAGGAAACCAGAGAAAATCCCGATGATATTCAGCTGATGCAGCGGCTGGCCCGGCTATATCTCAAAAATGGGGCTAATGAAGATTCGGTTCGCATCTATGAGAAAATCCTGCGACTTGAGCCTGAAAATGCCCTGATCATGGTGGAGCTTGCCAGTTGCCAGATCAAACTAGGGAACTTCGAAGAAGCAACATTTTTGCTTGAACGGGCTCAAGAAATCAAACCCGGGTTTTATGCCGTTTTTCTGACCTTTTCACGTCTTTATGAGGCGCAGAAAGATACTGGCCGTCAGGTGAGTTTTCTAATGCTTGCCGCTAATGCCGCACCTGAAAAAACTGAAATCAGGCTGGCGCTTGCCGATCTTTTGAAAAGGCATGGCGACGTAAATGGGGCAATTTCTCAATATCGTAGCTTGATCGAAGAGCATCCAAGACTCGAACCGGCTTTATTCGCTGCAGGTATCTTGCTGATGAACCGAAATGAGCTTGCCGAGGCGATGATGTGCTTTCGGCGTATACTTAATTTTAATCCTGGTGCTTTTGATGCTCATTTTAACCTCGCCAACTGTCTTTTCCGCCAGAAAAAGTATCAGATGGCAATTACTCATTTCCGTTTTGCCAGCAGAAGTAAAAAAATGGTCGAACGCTCACTTTATCTTTCAGCACAATGTCATCTGCAGTTAGGTGATTACGACCGGGCGATCGTTGCCATGGAACAGCTGGTAAATCATGACGAAAACAATATTTCTTATCAGAAAAGTCTTGCAGAAATTTACTCGGCGGCCAAAGAGCACGATCTGGCTCGCGACACATGGCGTTTGCTGTCAAAGCTGGCTCCAGAACGCCCTGAATTCATGGTCAAATATGCTGAGTCCCTGGTGCGATTGAAGGATTTCGATCGGGCAGAAAAGGCTCTCGACAATCTCTTCCGAATGCATCCAGGGCACATCGAGGGACATCGTATTCTTGGTGAAATCTATCTGTTAAGGGGCCAATACTCTGCAGCAATCGAAGAATTCAAGCGCACTCTGATGATCAATGAAAACTATGCCGCGGTTTATCTTGGCCTGGCAAAAGTTTTTGCTGAAACCGGTGAAATGGAAAAAGAATATCAGGCTCTTGAAAAGGCCTGTGAACTAGGTATCGAAGAACCACAGATTTTGCTGAAACTTGGCCAGCTTGAAAATCGTTTGAATAAGCCGACCTCGCTCGACAGATTTCGAAGAATCACAGAAATTGCTCCAGATTCAGACTGTGCTCTTGAAGCCGAATATTATCTAAGGCACCAGGCCGCCTGATTCAATTCAAAGCTATCATTGCCGCGATTCCAGTCAGCTGGATTGCGGCAAAAATTCTTTCAGGCCAATTTTTTTCTGGGAAAATTGCCGCTATCAATGCCGCTGCACCGACGAAAATTGCCGGGGCAAATGCAAATCTGGGTGCCATGGCGAATAAAAACAGGAAACTCAAGCCTGCCCAGGCCGGCAGAGTGGCAAATTTAGTCCGAAAAGTTGCCAGCGCGGCGATGGCAAATGCGATTAATGGCGCAACTTTCACTGGTAAAGACAGAAACGGGCAGCCATGCAGCGGAAAATTGAAGAGGATGAAAATCATCGCCGGCCACACATAAGGCCCAGGCTCAAGAACTTCACGGCGAATAAATATGACCGTGGCAACGAACCAGATCACGGCCTTGCTTGCCAAAGCGATAAAAGCCAGCGAGAGACCGGCCTGACGAAAGCTTGCGGCAAGGATTATGGCGATTGAAGCTTCTACCACAGGGTACTGCCAGGAAATCGGCGCCTGGCAGTAGCGGCATTTTCCCCTTAGCATTAGCCAGCTCAAAACCGGCAGCAAATCACCGGCATGAAGTCGATGATTGCATTTTGGGCATGCAGAGGGTGGAAAAATAACCGAGGTTCGGCTCGACATTCGCAGAATGACTACGTTACAGAAACTGCCCAGGAGACTGCCAAAAACAAGGAAAAAGATGGTTAACAGATTTTGAAGTAACTCTTGCGCTGGCATAATTTTCTTTCTATTTGAGGTTAAAACAGAATAATCGATTTAACCCATGAAGGCAAAAAAAAAGAGCGACTGAAACCAGTCGCTCAATTTTGTGACTAAGAAAACTTAGCTGTCGTTGCTTTCAATGGTTCCATGGTTAGAACATTCGATGAGACCATTGTCATCAAGGCCGGTGCCTGAAATGACACAACTCTGCGCTGCTGGCGTAATGGGAGCCTTGAGATACTTACCGCTGACGAGTTTACTCATAACGAGTGTGCTCATCATGTCGGTGTGATCCATGTTGTACATTTCAACTGCACCAAGGACAACTCTCATGTTTGCGTAGCAGGCTTTTTCACGGGCCTGTTCACGAGCCTTTCGGAAGTTAGGAATCGCGATGGCGGCCAGAATACCAATAATAGCGATAACGATCATAAGTTCAATCAACGTGAAGCCTCTGCGTTTCATAAAAACTCCTTTCTTGAAAAAATTACGGTACTACCGTCAACTTAATACTAACTAGAATGATGGGTTTTGTCAATCACCCCCGGTAGCCCGAAAAAGTTCGTTAATTGTTAGGGTTTTCTACATTATTGTCTGCAACCCTGTTTGACAATTTTTTTCCTTTTCTATATTCTTTACCAATCCAAATGGTCGAAAGGCTTTTCCCCTTGAAAAAAGTTCTGGGAGCAACTTTATTAATTCTTGCTCTGGTTTCCCTTACTTTTTTTTTCTCAGATTTTTTTTATGGCCATTATTCGGGCTCGGAGTACAGAACTTTAGACCCTGATTCGTTATTTTTTTTGCGAATATTTGAAAAAACCATGGCTCAAGGTAATGTCCCTGCCTATGATAGCTATGGATCATTTCCCGACAGATTCAATTTTCAATACCCGCCATTTCACATGTTCATTTTGCAAAAAACTGCAAACTTTTTGAGTTTGATCTGGCCTGGCCAAGACCCTCGCTACCTTGTGGGGTGGCTCCCTCCTTTTTTTGGATGGGTTTTGGCTATGATCCTGGTGAGCTTCGTCTGGGCAAAGACCCGCAATGCTGTTTTGACTTTACTGGTCAGCTTTGCCTGTGTTCCGGGCATTATCTCGACGATAATTTATCAGTTTCAAAGAATCGATTACCATTTTCTCAACAATTTTTTCATCTGGGTTTGGATCATTTTTGCGGCGTTATACTGTGATGGCAGAAAGCAGTGGCATTTGATCGCAGGTGTCGTTGCTGCGCTTCTGTTTCAAATGACCTGGGGTGGTACACCCTTGTTTTTTTTCATTGTAACCGTTTATTTTGTGGTTCTGCTTTTTTTCAGATCCGGAATCTTATCTGATTTTGGCTTCTATTGTTCTTCTTCAATGGTTGTTTCTTCTTTGACCATTTTGCTTTTCCTGGTCATTTCAGGAGTTAAAACATTCAATCTCGGGGGATTGAGTCTATTGCAGCCCCTGCTGATTCTTTCTGGCGGGATATTCGTGGTTATCGCACTATGGATGCCTTCATTATCCGGGAAAGGTAGATTTGCTCTGCTTGCTCCGATATTGATTTTTGCCGCATTGCTTTTTCCTTATTTTTTCGAGAAGGTAAAAGATGGTTTTACCTTTGTATCAAATTCTGATTTAAACCTTCAGTCTATTAACGAGTTAAGGGCGGGAATCAATTTTTCTCAAATTCTGGTGTCATTTTCAGGAATTATTTCTGCTGTATCGAAGCTGAGACTAGTCTTTTTTCTGTTTCCATTTCTGATTTTCTTCAATCCATCCGGTCTTTTTGATGGCGGTGGCAAACTTTTGAAGGGCTTTAGCGCGATTTTTCTTCTTATGGGGTGTTTTTCCGAAAGATATTTTCGTTGGCTGGGCATTTTAATCGGATTTTGGAATGGCGTGGCCCTGTTTTTTCTTTTTTGCGTAATAAGTTCGACTGTAAAGGCGGATGATTCAACGGTCTTCAGGAAAAATTTCAAATATTTGTTTTTTCTGCCATTTTTGCTTCTGCACTTTTTCTGGAGTTATCCAATGTTTTATAAACCCAGTTCTGCTTCTGGAGCTGCGCTGATGTCTGCGATGAATTGGATTCGCGACAATACGCCACCTACCAGCGGTTTCTTAGACAATAAGACTCCGGAATACGGTATTTACAACTACTGGCATTCAGGTAATGTCGTCAATTACTACGCTCAGCGCCCGACAATCGTAAACAATACCATGGTTGGGTATGGAAAAATGGCCGAAATTTTTTGCGCTGCAGATGAAGAATCTGCCTATTCGATTTGCGAGAAATATGGGATCAGATATTTTTATATCAACTCTTTTTATGATTTTTCTGATCGATTGGTCCGGTTTATGAGGGCATACTACCTTAGGCCGGGCGTGACCGGAACCGAATATCTATTCTTTCCTGATTATATTGATAATCCTGAAGATAGCTTTAAGTTCGACAAGACATTTCACTACTGGCTAAGAAATAAACTGGCAATTGAACCTTCCGGGATGTTCTCTGAAGCTGCTTCCAGACTAAGAATCGTATATTGTGATGAATATCATAGTGCCAACATGCTGCCCACCTATCTACTTTATGAACTGGTGCGCGGAGCAGTTGTTAAAGGGAATGCCGACGCGGGTTCAGAGGTGGAGGTTGCTTTGGACTGTCGTTTTGCTGATGTTGAAACCAGATACAGAAGAAAAGTCAAAGTTTCCGATCAGGGCGATTTTTCTATCCGACTTCCCTATGCAAATTCATGGAAAAATGGCAATGTTGAAACAGGCAGTGCTTATCAAATCTCAGTCTTTATTGACGGAAAGATGAGTGAGCGCAGCTTTTCTCTTTCAGAAAATGATGTGGCAGCTGGTAACGAGATAAAATTGTGAAAAAGAGGACTTGAACCTTGTTGCGATTGCTTCCAATAGACAAAAAGACCGGGATTTTTCTGGTTTCGTTGCTTTTGATTCTGGCTTGCTCCTTAACGATGTTCTATTCAGACTACCTTTTCCAAACTTCTGAAAGATCCCAGTATGTGACCAGAGATTCCGATTCGATCTTTTTCATGCGTTTGTATGAAAAAGCAATCAATACAGGAAAAATCTCGCAAAAGGACTATTACGGCTCTTTTCCTGATGAACTGGAAATCAAATACCCACCGTTTCATTTAAGATTTTTGCTTGAAATCAGCTATTTTCTGATGATGTTTTTGCCGGAAAAATGGTGGGGGATTGATTTTCTTATCGGTTGGATCCCGCCTTTCTTTGGTTGGATGATCGGCCTGCTGATGATTTTTTATACCTGGAAGAAAACCGGAAATAAAGGACTTACGTTAATGGTTGCCTTTGCCTGCATTCCCGGCAGAATCGCGGCGATGAGTTCGTTGTTTCTCAAGATAGATTATGATTTTCTGATAAATCTTTTTATCTGGGTCTGGGTTGTCGGTGCAGCAATGTATTGTCCAGACAAAAGCCGCTTCTGGCAGTTTGCCGGAACAATTTCATTATTATTGTTTATTTTTACCTGGGGCGGGGTTCCACTATTTTTCTCGGTTGTTTTCATTTATTCTTTGTTTTTGCAGATTGTTAACCGACAGCTTGGCCAACAATTCGCCGAATATGCCAAATCAACATTTTTTCTCTCTTGCCTGGTGGCGTTGGTCTACGTTTTATACTCCGGAGAAAAGACCCTGAATATTGGTTATCTTGGTCTCTTCCAACCATTGTTTGGCCTGGCGGTTGCAGTTCTTCTGGTGGTTTTTGAAAAACTCTTCAGAAAAGAACCTGGAGCAGAGAGCAAAATTGCGCATTACCTTGCAATTGCCACTTTGCCATTGATTGCAATACTGGCAGCATTTTTCTTCCGTGACCAGCTTAGCAGTGGTTTTTCATTTCTGTTTAACAAAGATCCGCACATGCTCTCGGTGGGTGAACTGCAGCCAATAATCAGCTTTTCAGAATTGATCAAGGATAGAGATATTTTAATTTCTGCTCTTTATCGATTAAGTCTGATGTTTTTCTTCTTTCCATTGATTTTTTTGGCCAATCCAGGCCGTATTTTTTCCGGAGAAGGCCGTTTCGTTCGGGACTTTGCCATTCTGTTTCTGCTCATGGGCTGCTATTCTGTCAGATATTTTCGTTGGGTTGGCCTGGTAATAGGGTTTTTGAACGGTTTGATCCTGTTCGAGCTGTTTTTAATTTTTTCCCGCCGTTTCTGCAATTCAGAAAGAAAATATGGCCGGCTGTTGCTGATCGTTCCTCTGATGGTTTTACATTTCGTTTTGAGCTATCCCGTATTTTCAAGAACTGCAGGGATTAAAAAAGCTAATTTGCAGGCTTTGACCTGGATAAATGAAAATACTCCACCCACCAGCGGTTACTATGACGAGAAAAGGCCTGAATATTCGATTTTCGCGGTCTGGAGCTACGGGAACCAGATAAATTATTATGCAAGAAGGCCGACGATTGTAAACAATACCATGGCCGGTTTTGGAAAAATGTCCAGATTGATTACTGCTGAAGATGAAACTCAGGCCTATGAATTATGCAAAAAATACGGAGTCAGATACTTTTTTATCGATGCCAAATATAGATTGACAGATGAATTGGTTAAATTCATGCAGGTCTATGCGAAAAAAGTAGATGAAAAAGATGTCGTTTACCGTTTTATCGATGATTCTCAAGAAAGCACGACCCGTTCCAATGGTTTAAAGGAGTCTTTTTATTATTGGTTGGGCAGCAAGCTGGCAATGGAAAAAAGCTTCAATTTTCCTCAGGCCGCATCGAGATTGCGAATCGTTTATTGCTATGAATACTATTCCGAAAAAATTCCTCCGGAGCATTTGATTTTTCAGCTTGTTGAAGGCGCAAAGCTCACTGGTAAAGCTGATGCAGGAACCAAGGTCCGTATCGAATTGGATTGTCAGTTTTTCGCGATCAAGAGAAAATTTGTTCAGGAAACTATTGTGGGTGAAGATGGAAGATTTGAGGCTACTGTTCCTTACTCAAATGGATATAAAAATGGATTTGTGTTTACCGGGCCGAACTATCTGATAACCAGAATGGTTGAGGGTAATACCGAGAGCAAAGAAGTTCAGGTTTCTGAAAAAGCGGTTATTGATGGTGACCGTATATTGCTGTCGGAACTTTGAATAATTGATTGATTCAGGGCGTCGCTTGAAGATATTTGGTGTAATATTCAAAATCCATAATCAGAAAGCGCTGCAGATATTCCATCGTCAGCATGATCGAGGCATTTTTGTTAACTCGATCAATGTCATAGTTCTTTAGCGGTTCAAAAATGGGCTTTCGGCCATCGAGCTTCATGCTCATGACCTTCATGCTGTTGAGATCTTTGTAATACCAATAATAGTTATCGTTTTCCTGCAGGGCGAGATGATTGAAAGAGGCAAGAAAAATCTTGCGCGGTGCAGGATTTGCGGTTAGCAGATCCATGCCTTGAATCACTACCGGAACTTTGCTTTTGACCCCACAAAGATTCAGTGCAGTGGGCAAAATATCAATATGTGAGCCTGGAGTTGGGTTTATTTTTAAGCCGGTGCTGTTTGGTCTGATAATAATAAGAGGAACATTCGTCAGATGTGGGTCGCAGTTCCAGCCGTGCCCAAATTGGCCATTTTCGCCAAGGCTGGTGACGTGGTCGGAAGTAATCATTATATAAGTGTTTTCGCTAAGCCTGTTTGCATCAAGGGCCTCAACAATTCTGAAAATCTGTGAGTCGAGATAGCTGATGCAGTCTTTGAATCTGCCGACGGCATCATTGGGTGATTTGCCGAAAACGGTTGGGTGGTCGGAGATCTGATTGAATGGAGCATGAGGAAAAGCGGCCCGGTAATAGATGAAGAAAGGTTGATCAGAACTGCTTTTCTCTTTAAGAAAATCTGAAATTCGATCGACGACGAAATGTTCCTTTACGCCCCATATCCAGCCATCATCCTTGGTCATGCCGGGCATGGTGGTCGCATCATACATTCTGTCAGC
This sequence comes from uncultured bacterium, assembly GCA_964596185.1. Lineage (GTDB taxonomy): Bacteria > Muiribacteriota > Ozemobacteria > Ozemobacterales > Ozemobacteraceae > DYKG01. Next base: position 143,403 of record CAZQUE010000001.1, read on the forward strand.
GCCTCGTGGGCGATAAAAATTGGCAATTCCTGTATTGCCGGTATAGATCGAGAAAAAGAGCGAGCAATCAAAACCGGATGCTTTCAAAACTTCGATTAAAGTATTACAAATAAAAACCGGTTTGCTTCTGAAAATATGGAATGTTGATGGGATGATCCCGGAAAAAATTGAAAATTCTGCATTTGAAGATTCGGCAAAAGATGAAAAATAAAATGGAAAAATCTCGATTCGATCTTTTAATGATTCGAGCTTCGGGGTAGTTGCATCCTCATTGCCGAAAAGCTGCAAATATCTGGTTCCGGTTGATTCGAGGGTAATCAGAATCAGATTGGCAGGTTTTTGCACATTTTGTTGTCGTTGCGATTCAACAAACTTTTTCGTTGTTTCCTCGATATTGAAGCCTGCCTGATCAAGTCTTTTCTTGAGAGCTTCAGGGGTTGGGCGTTTTGAAAAATAGTTTTTGAAATAAGGAACCGAGCCGATGAGGTTGTTGACCGGGTCTGACATGCCGGCAACCGGCGAGTTCAACATGCGCGAGCCGATGTTTGAAATAGCCGAAAAGCCAAGAATGATAATCAGAAAAAGTTTGGTTCTGCTGGTCGATTTGGCAATGATTCGACCGGATACGAAGCTGGCACTTAACCAGAGAACCGTTGGCACAATGATAAGGCCGACCAATGTTCCGATACTGACTACTTTGACGGCAGTATTCAAAAACATGCTTAAAGTGCTGAGACTCAAGACCCAATCAATTGCATGAAAGTCTACACTCTGGCCCATGTTGAAGAACACAAAACCGTCGACGACATAGAAAATAAAAAGCAGGAACGCCAGCGAATAGAAAATCGCCTTTTCTGCTTTCTTGCTGAAAAGGCCGAAAAATACTGCAATGATACTGATGATGGTCAGATGAGAAATGGCCATGAAGGCATAACCGAATGAGAAAAGCAAAAGCCAGAAGTTGAAAACGCAGATCCCCATTGGAATTCGGTTAACTGAAAAGCTGAAAACAATGCTGAAAAAAAGCAGAAAAAACCATGAATGATTTGGTGAACCGCTTTCATGATGAGATTCGGCAAATTTGATCATTCGAAAACCCAGAAGCCAACATAAAAAGAACAATACTAAAACTGAGATCAGCGATGAACTGTAGATAATAGCAAAGTTCAACAGGTAAGCAACTGATGAAACGAAGGTTAGCCCGAAAAAGTAATGCAGGTATCGTGGTGATCGACCTTTGGCGCAGTTAGTCGAGATCAGGGTTGTGAACAAAACCGCAAAAGCAAAAATCAATTGGTAATTACTTAAATAATAGGTGAATTGAAAAAAAGGCAGGATACATAACAGATCGATAATCCGCTCATATCCAGCTTTTCGGGTGATGTAAAAAACCAGGCCATAAAACAGCAGACTCCAGACAATGAACGGCGACTGAAAAAACATGTCCATTATCAAAACTGCACTTAAATCTTCATAAGTGGCCTGTGCTTCAAAAATTCTAAAAAGAGCCGGCTTACTGCCGCCCAGCTTGAGATTTGTCAGGGCAAAAATTATAAATGCCGCAGGGTAAACCAGGGCGCTCTTGAATTGAAAATCTTTGGGAAAGCGCTTTATCGAGCGAAAGTAGGCGATAAATAAAACTACATATACAGCAATGTACAGCCAGATGCCGAACTCGGGAAAAGAAAGATCCGGCCTGACCAGTTCGCCAAGGTTTTTGGGAACGTTTAAGAAGATGGCGAAAACACGTGCGGCAAGAATAAGAACAAATGCCGTATAAACTGGGGCCTTTAGACGCTCTGCGGCACTTTTCCAGAAAAGGATGAAAGAATTCATTTCGATGCGCCTTAAGCGCTCTTGAGCATTCTTTCGAGTTCCTTCGGATGCATGGTGTGTGACATTGCTTCTTCGAGAGTGATGTCGCCACGCAAATATAGGTCGCGCAGGCACATTTCGAAGGTCATCATGCCCTCGTCATGGCTGGTCTGCATGACCGTGTACAGTCCGGAAATCTTCTGTTCGCGAATACAGTTGGCGACGGCCGGGTTTCCGATGAGAATTTCGTTACAGACGACTCGGCCTTTGCCGCTGGCCATCGGAATGAGCTGCTGGGCAACGACTGCTCTGAGAACGAATGAAAGCTGTGAGCGGATCTGGCTTTGCTGGTGCGGCGGGAAAATATCGATGATACGGTTGATTGTCTGGGCAGCATCGGTAGTATGCAGAGTGCCGAAAACAAGGTGGCCGGTTTCCGCCATGGTACAGGCAGCTGAAACAGTCTCGAGGTCGCGCATTTCGCCGACGAGGATAACGTCTGGATCTTCGCGAAGCACGCGTCTGAGAGCTTCACCGAAAGAGTTGGTGTCGATATGCAGTTCACGCTGGTTGACCACAGATTTTTTGTGGTAATGCAGGTATTCGATCGGATCTTCGATGGTCATGATGTGATTTCGTCTGGTTTCGTTGACGATATTGATCAGGCAGGCCAGAGAAGTTGATTTACCAGAACCGGTCGGACCGGTAAAGAGAACCAGCCCTTTGCGCAATTTGGTGAAGTCACGGAGTTTTTCGGGCAGTCGAAGCTCTTCGAGCGAAGGAATGCGGGTTGGAATAATTCGAAATGCTGCGCCGATACAGCCTCTTTGTTTATAAACGTTAACGCGGAATCGGCCAAAGCCATGAACTGAATAAGACAGGTCAAGCTCTTTGCATTCTTCGAATTCTTTCTGCTGTTCAGCAGTCAGCATGTTGTAGATCAACGATCTTGTATCCATAGGAGTGAGAACATCAAGATCGGTTTGAATCAATTCTCCATCAACGCGGATAACCGGAGGGGTTCCCACGGTAATATGAAGATCTGATGCACCGTTTTCAATTACCAGGTTTAGCAGATCGTTAAGAACAAACATTTTCCCGCACTCCTTATTTTTTTATGTGTATGATTAGTGCTCGCCCATGGTGACGCGGACAACTTCTTCAAGAGAGGTCATACCGGTGAGGGCTTTTCTCAGAGCTGATTCGCGCAGTGACAACATGCCTTCTTCAATGGCCTGTCTTCTGATGTCATCGGTTGAGCCGCCGTTGAGAATGATATCTCTAAGGCGTTCGGACATCAACATAACTTCGTAAACGCCGACGCGGCCTTTTGATCCTGAGTTGTTGCAGGTTTCGCAGCCTTTGCCCTTGTAGAACATCATATTCTTTTCATTGATGTGGGGCAGGTCGAGACGTCTGAGTAATTCTGGGGTGATGCCGAACTGGCTGATTTGCTCAGCTCTTGGTTTGATTTCAAATTTGCAGTCTTTACAGATTTTTCTGACCAGACGTTGTGCCTGAACGATAACGACCGAGGTCGTAACCATGAAAGGTTCGATACCCATGTTAACGATACGGCCGATGGTGCCGGGCGCATCGTTGGTATGCAGGGTTGAAAGCACAAGGTGGCCGGTCATCGACGCTTTGATCGCGATTTCTGCGGTTTCAAAGTCACGAATCTCACCGACCATGATTACATCCGGATCCTGGCGCAGGAAGGAGCGCAGGGCCGCGGCGAAAGTCAGGCCGATTTCAGGTTTACACTGCACCTGGTTAACCCCATGCAGCATGTATTCAACCGGATCTTCAGCGGTCATGACGTTGGTGTCGACGGCGTTGAGAGATGTCAGCGCCGAATAAAGCGTTGTGGTTTTACCTGATCCGGTTGGACCGGTAACGAGAATGATGCCGTATGGCGAGGCAATACCGCCCTTGAAGCGTTCAAGCGTTTTTGGTTCGAACCCGAGATCTTCAAGGTTAACCTTGAGCGAGCTCTGGTCGAGAATTCGCATAACGATTTTTTCGCCCCAGATAACCGGCAGAACCGATACGCGCAAGTCGATCATGCGGTTGGCCACTTTGATCTTGATACGTCCATCCTGTGGCAGACGCTTTTCAGCGATATTGAGTGACGACATGATTTTGATACGCGAAGTGATAGCGGCGGTAGCCTTTTTGGGCGGGCTCATGGCGGTGAACATCATGCCGTCCTGGCGATAACGCACGCGCAATTCTTTTTCGAACGGTTCGATATGAATGTCGGAAACCCCGTTTTGAACAGCCTGAGAAATAACCAGGTTGCAAAGGCGGATGATCGGCGCATCGTTTTCGCCGAGTTCGCCGAGCTGGTCGAGATCTTCGTCGTCGGTGTGTCCGATGTCTTCAAGGTCGTCCATCAGTTTGTCCTGCTGGGCAACGGCACCATAGGCGTCCTGTAGTGCTTTACTGATGTCAGTATGGGTCGCGACGACCGGTTTGACCATCAAACCGCTCATCAGCTGAATGTCGTCGATGGCAATGATGTTAAGTGGGTCGACCATGGCCACGGTAAGCTTGTTTCCGACCTTGTTGATCGGAATGAGCATGTGACGCTTGGCGATATGTTCGGGTACCAGTTTCGCAATAACCGGATCAATCAGGTAGTTTGACAGGTCAATGAACGGTATACGAAGCTGCTTTGACAGGATCTGAACGATATCCTGTTCGGTGACAAGATGCATTTCAACCAGCACCGCGCCAAGTCGTTTGCCGCTCTTTTTCTGTAGCGCCAGAGCCTGTTGCAGTTGCTCTTCGTTGATCAGACCTTCATGAATAAGTGCATCCCCAAGACGCATTTTCTTGGGAATAGTAGACGAAGAAGCTCCTGGCTTGGGTGGCCCCGGTGGCGCAGCGGCCGGGCCTGGGGGCATTGCGCCGCCATCCGGTCCCTGGCCGGGCTGTGCAGGAATAGATTGATTCATTACTGCAGTTCCTTCCTTATTTCTTTACAGAAACAATTCCATTAGACTGTCATGATATATCAAGTTTCACTGAATTTCCAGTAAATCAGAATATACAACCACGCATAATTTTTTCGGGCGCTTCGAGATCTGTCAGCAGTTTGAACGATTCAACCGCCTGAAGCACCAGAAGCTCTTTGCCATCGATAATTCTGCAGCCGGATTCATTGGCGGCACCAATTAATTGAGAGCAATCGCTATAATTAAGATCGAAAAAAATCTGCCGATTGTTTAGCTTAGTTTCAAACTCTTTGATTCTGTCTTCATTTTTCCAACCCAGGGGGGTGGCATTAATGATCAAATCAACTTTTGGTAAAATGGCCTCGAGGTTGTTCGAGTTCCAGTGCAGAGATTGAAATTCTGTACCCGTTGTCAGATACTGCGGTGCCTTAGATTTTTTTCTTGAGATCTGAAAAATTCTGGCAATTTTATTTTGCGTAAGAGCCCAGATTACGGCAGCGGCAGAACCGCCATTGCCAAGAACGAGCGCTGAGCCAATCTTTTTTAGAGATGCCAGTATCCGGCACATTGCTATAGCATCAGTGTTCCAGCCTTCGCTTCCTGCAGAAGAAAATTTTATCGTGTTTACCGCAGAGAGAAGGCTGGCTGGGGGATGTAAAACTTCGCAGAGTTCGGCGGCGTTTCTTTTGTGGGGAAGGGTAACGTTGACACCCTTGATTCCAAGTGCCTTAAGGCCGTTGAAAGCAGATGGCAGATCGACGACATCGAATGCCAGGTAAACTGCGGGGAATTTGAGAGCGGCGAAAGCGCAATTCCACATTGCCGGACTCAAAGAATGAGCTACCGGATGACCAATCAGCCCAAAAATGTGCTGAAAGCCCGATTTGCATTTTTTTGGTTGCGTTGACACCTAAAAGGGATCTTCTGGCAGAAGATTTACCGGCTTCAGGAAAAGCTTTTCAAAGCGCTTTCTTCAGAATCAAAAATTTCGAAAACTTTGGTCAGACGAGTGAGCTCGAACAGCTCCTGGACTGCCGGCGAAAGATTGATCAGCTTAAGGTCTCCCTTGGCTTTTTTGACCTTTTTCAAAGTTGCGGCAACGACGCCAAGGCCCATGCTGTTGAGATAATTCACTTCCTGAAAATCCATGATCAGTTTGTTTTTGCCGTCGGCAACGATCTGATCGATACGATCTTTGAATTGATTGACGGTTTCGGTACCGATTTCGCCTCTGAGAACTACCAGCGTAACATCGTTACCCTTAGGTCTTACGTCGATTCTGATTTCCATTTTGGTTTCCTCCCAGTTATTCTTCTGCCAAATAACTTTTCCTAAAATTACCTCATCTTTCTCTCAGATGCAAGAGAAAGACGAGGTTTATTGTAAAGGGGATTTACAAACGTTTTTAGATTAGAACTGTTTTGATGCAGAGATTCTATGCGCGTCTCCCAGAGTTTCGTCGGCGTAGGAATAATCAAAACGCCAGGTATCGAGCTTGAAGCTGGCACCAAGAGTCAGGTCGCCGTCGTGGGCACCGAGTCTCAGAGCGGCATAGTCCTGTACCCAGTATTCTGCGCCGGCATAAAGCTTGGCATCCATGTCTTCAACCTTGTTGATGTCGGCGGCGATTGTAAGCTTGTCATTGGGCTTATGGGCAACACCAACCTGAAGGGTGGTGGGAACGCTATCAGAATGTCCTGAAGCTGTATCCCATTCGAGAGATTCACCAATGTCGCGAACAGACAGACCCAGAGTCGTCTTTTCGTTGGCTTCATAGAGGAAGCCGAGATCGAGGCCGAAACTGTCTGCCGAGTTGGTAAACAGATCCTGGCTCAGATATTTGAGGTTGATACCACCATACCAGCGATCAGCCAGTTTTTTGGCGTATGAACCGAAAGTTGCTTTTTCAGAATCATCGAAGTAGCTGAAAATGTAAACTGATTTACCGGGAGAATAAGTCCCGTCAGGATTGGTAGCCGGAAGATCCGTTCCTGCTGGAATCGCTGTTCCATCAAGAGTTGCAGGGGTGTTGCCTGTGCCATAAGTAGTGGCAAGCCGTGTTTCAGGAATACCATCAACGCCGAATCTGATGTGAGACAGGGCGACAACGCCATTGTCTTTGCCATCTTTGCCTTTAAGCGGATGCGCGTAGTTGAAGAAGTTGTATTCGCGATCCATGCTCAGGTCGGCGTGCATGAAAGAGCCTTCAGCCTTTTTCAGTTTGGCGAGTCCGGCCGGATTCCAAAACGCGGCGGTAGAGTCGTCGGCCAGTGCAGTGAATGCACTGCCCATGCCCAGAGCCCGGGCACCGACACCCATTTTCAGATATGCTCCCGCCTGGCCTGCGGATTCAGCAAAGGCAGTGCTCATGGTGCCTACGCTAAGAGCCACGAGGAAGAGAGTCTTTAAAACCTTTTTCATATTGTTTCCCCTTACGAGTCGATAGAACTGGTTATCTATCATTTCGGCAGCTGACTTGATTTTCTGAACGATAATTTAACTATTTTTGAAAAAAAGTTTTTTCAATTAGATACCGGTCAGTCCAAGATCGAGCAGTGATTTGTAAATTTGCGCAACTGAGCTGTCATTAGAACTGTCTTCAGCTCGGGCAACGTTGATCTGTGATCGTGCTTTGTCCTGGTCACCCAGTTCGTTGCGCCAGAAATAACAGAAGGCCAGCATTGCATGTGCTTCGGCATTGCTGATGCCAATGTCGTGAGTTGATTGGAACACGAAAGCGGTGTTGTTCAGACCTATTTGTTCCAGCACTTGAATCGCCTGTTTGAATCCTGCCAGTTGTCCGCGCTGAATCAGTGCGGAGGCCAGACCGATACGGGCTTCATTGTTGGTTGAGGCGGCCTGAGTAAAGGCTGAATAACCGGACTCAACCCCTGAAGATTTGGTCAGTGCCCAGCCCAGACCATTATATGCGTGAGATTTCTGGTCATCGCTGATATTGCTGATCGTCAAAACTTCATTGAATTTGTTTATTGCACTGCTGTAAGCGCCATAACGGAAGTCTTCCCATGCAGAAGCGATCAATGAGTCTGGATCAGTTTCACCGGTGCCGCCGGTTCCACCTGTTCCACCAGTGCCGCCGGTTCCCGGAGTCGGAATTTCGGGCGGAATGGTGTAACGTCCGCTGCCACCGCCGCTGCCGCAGCCGCTGGCTATGAGTATGACAATGCCGATGGTAAACAGCACCAGTAGTTTTCTGTTCATTTTGCTATCTCCAATCATATTCGCTATCAGCGCAACACGGCGATTTTGTGCGTGTATTTAGCTTTTTTGCTCCAGTTGTCGGGATCTCTGACCGTAATCCTGGCGAAGTAAACGCCATTGGCAACCTGTTTGCCACCCGTTGAGCGCAGATCCCAGAGCACATCCTGAACCTGCAGCAAACCGTTGGTTCCGGTTCTGATACTGAGGTTGTTCGAATCAGCGACCTTGTGGCCGGCGACATCGTAGATTTTAACTTCGATTTCGCCCCAGTCGACATCAGGTCGATTGGTGCTGATGCGCAGATTTACCCGGGTTCTTGCCGGATTCGGGTATTGATTCACTTCGTAAATGACCAGCGGTGGCAGAACCTGGAAGCGCAGTGCCGGAGTGACAAGCTGATTGCCTGCTTTGTCGGCCAGCCGCAGCGACATTTCATATTCTCCACCGATCAGATCTTCGGTCGGAATGAAGCGTGCCATCTTGCCGCTTTCGTCAAACATAACCGGATAGGCTCGGTTGTTCATGATTACCTGACCTTTGGCTAAATCGATTCCTGAACCCAGTTCGTCAATATTCCAGACGAATGATGGTCGCGGTTCGCGAATCGGTTTATCGGCTTCAATCTTGGTAAGCATGTTGGCGCGTGGTGCAAGAACGTCTTTCATTATTGCAAAGGTGCCGGGTTCGTTGGCGAAGAATTCGATCTCGCCATCTTTCAGACTGTAGGCGACAGGCTTCCAGCCAAGGCTGAGATCGCTGCGATACAGGCCGGTGCCGGCTTCGAGCTGCTCGGTGCTGAGCTTGAAGTTGGCTTTGATGTTGCCGGCAATTCTTCCGGCCGCAATGTTGATGCTGTATGCAGTGCCAACCGGAATCAATTCTTCGGCGCTCTGGCCATCGGTTGCCGCGCTGGCTCTTATCGAACTGACCTGAGCTCTGGTAAGCTCGGCCATTACCGAAGGAACGATCATGGCAGCTCTGGTTTCGCTGGTGGGCACTTTGCTCAACTGCTCAGGCACGATGGCGACCAGGCTGTTTTCTTTGAGGGTTCCCGGTTCGAACAATGCGGTGAAGTTGCGGTCTGGCGACTGCAGCGAGGCTCGCATCGAGGCATTGACGAAGGCCGTTGAGAAGCTCATGTTCGCGGTTCCGGTATTCGTAGAGATGTCGGTGGCGGTGACCTTGATCGTTGCCACGCCTGGGTAATTCATGTCGAGATGAGCGCCGCCGATGAAGATGCGATTGGTCGGGCCGGCATTGAGAACCAGCGATACGGCGGTTCCACCACTCTGGGTGATGACAGCTGTCGGAGCTCCTGACAAATCTTCATTTGAGCTGACGGCGATGCTGAAATCGAATTCATTGGCCGGGTTGCTGAATGCTGTGATGGTCAATACCGGCGGTGTGATGTCCTGACCCTGGAAGGTAACCCGGGCCAGTGAACTGTCGCTCGGGTTGCCGAAGAGATCTTCCACTCCAGAGGCGACGATAGTGTAGTTTCTGGTTTCAACGATGTCGTCATAAGCCGTGATCGTTACCGATTTCAGATCCGCACGCAGGCTTACCGACTCGATCGCAATTGTGTCGGTGCCGCTGGTGAGGTTGTAGTTGCCAACCTGCTGTGCGGTAATGTTCTCGATCTGTTCATCGAAGACGATATTGAATTTTTTCTGAGAATTCAGACCGTCATAAGTGATCGCTGTAATGATCGGGCCAAGAGTGTCGGCGGTAAACAGTCCGGTGTTGTTGCCGGAAGTGATCGGATCATCGTCGATACTTCTGAAACCCGGGTTAACAGTCAGGGTGTAGTTGGTGTTGTGAGTAAGTGGGTAGGTGAGCGGTATTTCGACGGTGTTGTCGTTTACGGTTATCGGGGTTACTGCACCGATGCCGACCGGAGTGGCCGGAGACAGGCTGTAATTGCTGGGTATTCCAGCATCAGCAGGATTGACCGCGTGGCTGAAAGTGACCCTGATATGGTCTTTGTCGATCTGCGCAACACTGGTAACCTTGAATACGGAGTTCACAACGGTGATGTCTTTGGTAACATCGGTGGATTCGTTTCCGGCCAGATCGGTTACCGACAGTTTGTATGTGCCGTCGACGACTGGCTGTCTGTTTGAATCCTTGCCATCCCATTCAACTTTGAACGGAGTCGCGGTTTCTTCAAGCAGCAGCTCGCGAACCAGCGAGGAGCCGGTGGTAATTCTTACCAGTGCGGTTCCAGAACTGACGCTGGCGTCGTTACTGCCAACTTCTATTCGCAAAGGTGTGACGTTTGGATTGAAGCGGTTCACTTCATTGCCGTTGTCGACACGATATGTTCTGATATCGATTATAGATGGGGCTGTGCGGTCCATGACCAGGGTTCCGGTAGCTATGCTGCCGACACCAAGAGGATCGCCGATATTGCCGGCATAATCGACGATGTTAACCATGTATTCGCCGTCGACAAGTGTGCCTTGCGGAGAGTTGGTGTCTTTGCCGTCGAAGCTGATGGTATAGCCGCCGCCACTCAGACCGGTCATCGGATAAGTGTCGGTCGAGAGGCCTGGGTTAACCAGTCGCATTTTCAAGGCATCGCCTGAAGCAGGTCCGAAGGCATCGATCTTGGCAAAAGAACTGACCAGCGGGCTGAAATAGGCTTTGTTGTTGTAGGTTCGCACGTTACTGAACCGCCATGAAGTTACAACCGGAGCTTTGCCATCATATACGATGCTGCCGCGTTTGCTGGCTTCATTGCCGGCGTCGTCATAAACCCTGAGAACATAGGTTGTCGGTCCGGATTCGCCTACCAGGGTGCCACCAATGGTGCCATCCCAGTTGGCAGTGCCGGTAAGACCGCTGACTGTTATTGGCAGTGATTCTCGCAGAGCGTCGCCCTGGAAAATTTGCAGCCAGAGACTGGTTGCCAACGGCGCAGTCTGGAAGTTGATTGTAACTGTCGCGATTCCAGGGGCAACGTATGGGCTGAAGGGTTGATTATTCACGTCACCTGAAGGTGAAGTTAATTTTGCAGTGGTCGACTGATAGGTTGAAACGACGAATGAGTCGATGTTTGGCCCTTTTGACCTGATCTGCAGCTGACTTGGCAGGGCGACTTCGTTGTTGCCGCGGTTGCCGGCCTCATCATAGCCACCGGAAACGTAGTAGGTATAAGTGCCTTGCGGGGTATTGGCATCAAAGTTGGCAGAGTTGGTAAACCTTGCGGTGTAAGAATCCACCCATGACTGGAAAGTGAAGGACATAACGGTGTTAAGGCCATCACCAAGTCGCAGTTGCGGCTGGAAGCCACTGCCAACTGTCTGATCCATGGGTTCGTCGAAGGTTACTTCGAATTGCGCTGAATTTGCAGGAGTTATACCGATCGTGCCGGTGGGAATTGCCGACAGCGGCACTGGCAGTTGATTGTCGAGCATCAGTGTGTAGCTTGCATTCTTGAAACCATTGACCGAATTGTCTTTGTCGCTGAGATTGTAAGAAAGCGAAGCTGTGTCGGTGTAGGTTGTCGGGCTGAAAACATCGGCATAGCCGCTGACTTCAACAAAACATGGTCTTCTTTGCAGATTTGAAGCGGTAAGGTCGCTGTTATTGGCAAATCTGGCTACAGTCCTGGTTATACCACCCTGAACATGATCGAGCCAGGCGATGAAGGTCGCGGTATCCTTGGGATTGACCTGATCATCCTGAGTGAAGAGTTTCAGGGTTGGAACCTTGGTCCTGTCTATGGGTATGTAGACATCTGCAGAAAGAGTTGCAGTGTTGAACGCTACTTCATAGTAGAAGTTGCCGACCGGTTGCCCTTTGCAAAGCTGAATCTGCTGAGCTGAAATCGATTTGGCCGGAGTGACTGCCAGGGTTTGGATTGCCGGGGGGGCAATGATCATCGGGAAAGTGACATTGATGATTTTCTGGGCAGTGCCACCCTGAACCGGGTAGCGAATGCTGCCATTGCCCCAAAGGTCGACGAACGCGCTTTCTGAACAGGCAATGAAGAATTCACTGGTTCCCCAGCTGAGCATGGTTCTGAGAGCTTCCGAAGTCAGCGGGATGGTTACCACGTTCGAGGCATAGTCGGTGTTGTAAGTTTTGTAGGCAGTGTAATCAACCATCGTCTGGTTCAAGGGAATCGAACCATCGGTCAGGTCTGATTTGGCATAGAGATAGATTCTTGACAGGTCAACCGGCAGGTCACGGCTGAGTTCAATCGTTTCGGCCAGGTTTTTGTAAGGATCGAGATAAAGCCGGGCGCGTCTGAGGGGTGCTTTCTGGAATTCAATCTTGAGGAGCGGCTGTGCGCCTGAAAGATCGAGAGAAATTGCGCCATCGTCAATGGAGAATTGGCTGTTGAGAGGAATAAGAGTTGCCGGAGTCGCAACGGTGTAGTGAATCGGCATTACTCTATTGCCTTCGAAGTCTCTGATCAAAGGATCCGGATCGAATGGATCGGGTGGTTCATACTCGGTTCCATTCACCTGCAGATGGAATTGTGCGCCGGTTCGGCCGTAATTAAGCGCGATCCAGTCTTTGGCTTGTTGCGAGAGCAGAATTTTCAATCTTCTGATGTCCATGTCGAATACCGCGTCGGGCGCAGCAGCAGTAATGAAGCGGTAGCGATTGGCATAGGTGTCAGAAGGATTGCCGCGGTTTTTCCAGATGGAAAGGTTGCGCAAGCTGTCATTGGTTATCGAGTTGGGATCCATATCCTTGTCGAAGTCGACATAGAGATAATCGGATTCAGAGGGCACATTGGCATTGTAATAGCCGGTAACCAGCTTGGGTCTGGTCGTATAAACCGTGGGAATATTGACACTGGTGCTGGCAAGAGTTCTGGGCAGGGGCTGCAGCCAGTTGCCCGCTTCATCGAGAGCGATTGGATCATAGGTGTTCGGGGTTGCTTCACCGTTTGTCGTGCTGTGAGCCACCGAGATGTAGAGGTTGGTCTGGCCCCAATCGGCGACAATCGCTTTGGTGCCGGTAGAAAGCATGACCTGAATCCGGTCGCTTGGGTAGGATTCGAAGATCGTGTCGTTGACCGGGTCAAGTGCTCTTGCTGCTCCGGGAATCTGAATGTCGTCATGATCCATTTTGCTGCCAATGCGAACCTTGTCGAGGTTCGTCTGAAAGAGTATTGGATCAATGGTTTCGGTAAAGTTCATCGTGAGAATGCGACCGTCATAACTGGCCGATTCAAGGCGCGGGCGAGTTGTATCGACGGCGAGTTCGTGATCGACGTATGTGTAGTTACCGGCGCCGTCGCGAACGTAGATTCTGAAGGTTCTGGTCGCCAAATCGAAGGTATTGGTTGCCAGTTCCATCGGCAGTGAATAGACTGTCAGCGGATTCTGAATCTGAGTCAGCTTATAGGTCGAGGTTGCTTCGATTTGTGAGAAGTCGACGAAGGCCATGCCGTTGCCGGTGACGTCGCCGGTATTGGTAACCGTTACCGAAGCCACGATTCCGTCGGGTGCGACTCGGTCACCTTCGCTTGGTCGGTAACCATCGCCAACGTTGGCGGCCCAGTTCTGCAGGTTGCGATTTTCGACGCGCAGATTAGAATCGGTGATGACCGGAGGATCGTTGTCGATGGTGAAAGTAGCCAGCTTGAGTGCGCTGCTGACAATGTTCTGGGCATCGTCAGAAGCATAAACTCTGAATCTGGGGGTTTCACCATTCATTGCCGGCCAGCCGGTAATGGTTGTCGTAGCAACTCTGAACATACCTTCCCAGATTTCAGTGCCGGGCAGGTTGTAGATCGGAGTTCGGAAAGCTTCGGTGACGTTGTCGGCCCGATAGAGAATGAAGGTCGCTGAACCCGGGTCATCGAATTTCTTGATTTCGGTTCTTACGTAAAGAAGATCGTCGATATTGATGCTGTTTGAAGCAATGTTGTCTTCATTTTCATCAAGAACCGAAAGAATAATGTTCTGTGGGTCAGGTAGCTTGGTGTCGACACCGAATGGCGAATCTGGGTCGCAGGTAATGGTGGTAGATGCGAGAATGATCGAGCTTGCATCAGGATGCAGAACTCTTACGCCGAAGCTGGCAATCGGAGTGTCAACGTTTCCGGCACTTACTGTGAAAGTGTCGCGATATACATAGTTTCCGGCTCCGCTGATCGGGAAAGGCTGGTAGGTCAGCGGGGTCCAGTAGGTTTTCATGTCGCCGTCATAGTATGCCGAGTTGGCATCATCGGCAGAGGCGCTGGTGATACTGCGGATATCAGCCAGAACTGTTGCCGGCGGAGCATTGTCGGCGCTGTAAAGCGAAGTCATTACTACGGTCAGGGTGACCTGGTCGCCGGGATTGGCAATCTGGTTCTGCTCCCAGCTCGGCACAGCATCCAGGCTCAGATCGGCTCTTGATTGCGGATAAGATGCAAAAGTCGGGGTTTTCGACAGGAATCTTATTGAATTGGTATAGCCGTATTTCATGTTGCCCGAGGCGTCATAAGCGAGAATGGTCAGCGAGCCAACCGTTCCGAGACCTTCGGGAACGGTCCATTCGTAAACGTATTCGCCCAAAACCGGCGGCGGGAACAGAGTCGGGCCAGGAGGTGTCAGACCATTCGCCAGATAAAGATTGGTGAAATCGATCATCGGGAGAATGTCGTCGTTATTGGTGACTCTCAGTCTTATCTGAATAACGTCATTGAGATTGGCCTCGTTGAGGCGGCCCTGATCGACAACGAAAGCGATCGGGTAAATTTCAAGTTTTGGCGGGCTGTTATCGATAAAGACTTTGGTTGTCGTGGTCTGAACGATTTCGTTGCCGTTAACATCGGTAAGTTTGATGTTGAAGGCGGTTTCTTCGTTATTGGTAGAACCCGGAATGGGCATGTAGTCAGCGGTTGCTATCCAGCCGCCGGCAGTTGAGGTATAAGGAATCTGTCGGGCAGTGTCGTTGATGCCGAGTTTGGTCAGATCAACGGTGGCGGTGCCCATGTCTCCGGTATTACCAGAAATGTTGATTTCGATTCTGACGACGTCGGTAGCTACGCTCGGATAGGTGGTATAAATACCATCGAGGTCGACGATGGTATTGCCATTGTTATCGTAAACCTGGGTAACGGTGCAGGTATTGATCGTCAGAGGTTTATTGTCGACGAACATTGCTTCGGTAGAGCCCAGAGCACGGTTGCCGGCGTTATCCGTCAACTCAACGGTGAGCGAAATGGTTTCGCCATCGGTAGAGCCTTCGGTTACTGTGTGGGTGTAACCGTAAATGCCGTCGTTGGCAAGATTGTCGTTGTGTGCGCCATCGTCATAAAGAACCTGCGCTGAGTTGCCGCCGAGGGAAGTAAGATTTACCATCGGGGTGCCGCCATCGACGCGGGTCAGGTCAGCCTTGGCGGTTATAGTAACTTTATCACCGATGTTTACTACACCGGTTTTGCCCTTGAGTTCCTGAACAGTTGCTGAAGCATACATGATCACTGGCGGTCGACAATCGACTTCGAAGGTGCTCGACAGCGAATTCATGGTATTGCCGGCTTTATCGGAAACGATGGCTCTGAAAACATAGCTGGTGCTTTCCATGGCTGCTTCTGCGCAGTCATGCACCAGATAATATCTGAGCAGCACCGGATCGTAATTCATGATATAGCCGCTGGGGCCACCGACATACGAAAGATCGATGGTGCAGGTTCCGGAATCGGGATCGGTTACGGGTACGATTATTTCGAGACGGTCGCCGATGTTAACGACTCCTGATTTGTTCAGGTCGGTCATATAGTTGATTGCCATCGGTCCGACATCTGGTTTCTTGTTGTCGATGTGGACGTAAATTGTGTTTGAAACGGCGTTTCCGGCGTTGTCTTCAGCCTGATAGGTGAAGTAATGGTCGTCATTGAGGTCGCCGTCGGTAACATCGACGGTTACCGTGTAGGTTCCGACGCCATCATAAACCATGTTCACCGGAGTGGTCTGACCGAATTCGGTAAGTGAGACTTTAACCGTTTCCTGGTCATGAACAGAAGCAGCGGCGCTCGCAAGTTGCACGAAGAAACTTAAGCGGTCATTGATTCGGACGTATGGGTGAGTTGCTGAAATGGCGGGTGACGAAGTGTAACGACTGCCGAGAATTTTGGGCATTTCGTTGTCGATGCTGATTGTGTTCGCAACGGTATAAACGGTATTACCGGCATCATCCGCGGCATAAATGGTGAAAGCGACGTTCTGGTCATAGAATGTGCCGACAGTCGGGTCACCAACCGTATGGTCGAGGCGATAAATCGTGCCGGAATAAGGTGACAGGGTGCTGCTGGCTGTGCCGCCAATTCTTTCGAAATTGGTCCAGATACTGCCGCCGTCAATATTGGCCAGAGTGGCCTGAATGGCGATCTGATCACCGTATTTTACGGTTTTGCCAGGCCTTGATACGTTCTGGGTTTGTCCGGCGCTGATCGTCGGCGGATAGTTGTCTACGTAAAGAATTGGCAGAACGACCTGACTGATCTGGTTGCCGGCAGTGTCTTTTGCAGTAACCGTGAAAGCTCTTGGGGTAGTGTTTTCTGAGGTGAACTGATGAATGTCATACCAGAGTTCAAATGTAGTGGTTGCACTATTATTGAACGGGATGATCTGATTTGGAATTCCACCGATGCCGCTTAGGTCAACGGTTATTACGACATCGTTCATCAGGCTGGAAAGGTTGCCGTAGAAGTGCAGCTGGTCGCCGATGATAGCGATGTTGTCGTTGGGAACACCGCCTTTTTCAACCATTTCTACGCCAAAGGGCAGGGCGAATTCGGGCGGAATATTGTCAAGAGCAAGAGGGTTAGAGTTTCTCGGCGAACTTTCGTTGCCGACATCGTCAGTGGCTCTAACTTCAAAGGTGATGAAGTTGCTCTGAACGTCGGGAACATCGGCCAGATAATAGTCATACTGGAAAGTAGCTTCCGAGCCAACTGTTCCAGCTGTGCGGATCATGGTGATACCGGCCGGGAAAAGTATTGGATGAGTGACGACGACTTTGTCATAGTCGTATTTGTCGATTACAGCCTGAATTCTGATTGTGTCGCCTGAGGTAACCCAGGATTTGCCAGTGGTCATGTTTACGGCAGTTACAGATTGAATTTCAGGTTCGACTGTGTCGTAGTTAACTGAAAGATCCCACTGACGGGTGTTGCCGGCATCATCTGTGGCCGATACGGTCAGAGGAGTAGCGGTGCCTTCACGGTTGTTGGGAAAAGTAAGCGAGAGCTGGTAAACCGGAGCTGAGTCCGGGCCGCCGACGCGAGAAAAAATATGGCTTGCGCCCAGACCGATGCTGGTAAGATTGGCTCTGGGGATGTCGCCATCGAGCGAGCTGTTCATGGTGATATCGATCTGAATGTTGTCACCAATTTTGAAATAGCTGCTGGTACCGGTTCCACCGGTAACGCTCGGACCATATTGTGAAAAAGGCCTTCTATTGTCTATCAGTAAGCTACCGCCAACTCTGACACCATCTTCGTCAGAAAATTGGAATGATTGGGCAGTATTGTTTTCCACGTTACCGGGCGAAACGGTCAAAAATGCGGAGTAGAAGTTACCGGCGATGTTTGGCAGAGGGAAATAGGGGTTGCCGAACTGGCTGAGGTTGACGAACGGATACTGGCTTGTATCGGTAGTTGTCGAGCGACAACTGAAAGTGATCGTGTCGCCAATACCGGCAATGCCGTCGCCGTTCAAGTCTGAAGACAATACGGCTACCTGGTTGGATACTAGTGCCCAACCTGATGTGATTGTACCCAGAAGCAGGTATAGTATCAATATGCTTCTGAATACCCTGTTGATAAATTTTCTGTCTGCCTTTTTGATCGCCATGTAAATGGTTCCTCCGCGGTAGTGGAACTGATAGTTTTCGACTATTCAGTTAGTTAATCGGCACTTCGTAGAGAAACCTGTAGAAAAAAAACAATAAAAAAAGGCCGGGGCGCGTTAACGCACCCCGGCTTTTCCCTAAACTCCCATTCAATGGGATGTTACGCTATATACCGGTCAGGCCGGCTTTTTTCAATGTGTTGTAAATCTGGGCAACCGAAGAGGTCGAAGAGCTGTCGGCGCTTCTGGCAGCGAGAATCTGGGCTCTGGCTTTGTCGTCGTCGCCGACATTGCCGCGCCAGAAATATGCGTATGCAGTCATGGCGTGAGCTTCTGCCGAGCTGATTCCGATTGAAGTATGTTCCAGAGTCAGCAGGTAGCTCGGGTCACCCAGGCCTATCTGCTCAAAAATATCGACCGCCTGACTGACCGAAGAGGTGGTGCTTTGTTGAACCAGGCCCATGGCATAACCAAGCAACGATTCCGGCAGACTTCCGGCCTGCATGAAATCTGACATACCCGACATGGTGTCGTAGTTTTTGACCTTGGCCCAGCCGCGGCCATTATAAGCCTGCTGGCGTTGTTCGGTTGTGGCGTTATTGTCCCCAAGGACGCTGTCGAAGTAAAGAATTGCTCCGCTCCAGTTGCCGTAATCCATGGCTGACCAGGCGTTGGTAAGTTTCTGGGAAACTGTTGTGCCGGTGCCTGTACCCGTTCCAGTCGATGTGCCCGTGCCTGTTGAGGTTCCGGTTCCTGTTGAGGTTCCTGTTCCTGTCGAAGTTCCAGTGCCGGTGCCCGTTATGATCGGGCCGGTGGGGTTTTCGCCCGGCAATATTTGACGACCGCTGCCGCCACCCCCACCACCGCAGCCAATCGTCAGAACAATGGCGGCGCACATCAGTGAGAAAAAGATACTGAGAAATGTATATCGCTGTTTTTTTTGCATGGATTACCTCAATATCGCAATCTTGAAGGTTTCTTTAACCTTTTTCGAGGGGTTGTCAGGATCTTTGATTTCGATTCTGGCAAAATATACGCCGTTGGCGACCAATTTGCCGGAAGCGTTACGCAGATCCCACGGAATGTCATACAGGTAGCGGGCATTGATTCCCCATTTTTCGTTTACTGGCTTGATGCCATCGAGTGTCGCAACTCTGTGGCCGGCGACATCGTAAATCTTGACTTTAACCAGATCTTCACTGACATCGCCACGGTTCGCACTGATTCTGATGAAAGTTCTTACTCTGGCCGGGTTAGGATATTGGGCTATCTGGGTAATCTGTAACGGGACGACCACTTCGAATCTTACTGCAGTCATCGCAGAATCGTTGCCGGTGTTGTCTTTGGCTCTGATGACCAGGTCGTGCCAGCCACCGGTAAGATCGGCCATGGGCTTGAATGTGAAATTGCCGCTGTTGTCGACAGTTACATTCTGAGCCGGGCCTGAATCAATGTGGGCAGTAACCGTAGTTATATCGAGGCCTGATCCGGCGTCGGTGATTTTGCCCCTGAATTCCGGGCGAGGGGTGCGGAATGGTTCATTAAGGTCGATGTCGGCAGCCAGGGCTACTTCAGGGCCCTTAACGTCACGCAGAATGGCAAAGAGCTGGGTTGAAGCCGCTTTGGCTGCGAAGCTGCTGCCCCGGGTTGGTTTCGCAGTCAGGAATTTCCATTGGTCATTGGTCTGATAGAACAGGCCCAGCCCGGTAGTTGAAGTTGCTTGCGGAATTTCGACGAAGACATTGAAGCCTTCTTTTACTTTTTCTGCCGCAATTGCGACTTCATAAGCCATACTGACCGGCTTGAGTTCAGTCTGATCGATGGCCGAGGCCTGAGTTTGGCTGGCTCTGAGACCGAGGGCAAGACGGGCCTGCTGCTGCAGGGCAGTTCTAATCGAGGTGCTGGTTTCGTTGCCAGCTTCAAGGCGATGGCCCATGATCTTGAACATGGCATTGTCCTTGAGGCTGCCGGTCGAGAATTCAGCGACAAGTTTTTCATCAGCTGATTTTACCGATGCAACCTTATTGGCACTCAGATATGCTACGGCAAAGGTCGAGTTGCCGCTGCCCTGGTTGCCGGCCAGATCCTGGGCCGTTGCCACGAGAGTGCCATTGCCCGGATAGGATGGGCTGAGATGAACCCCAATCATGAATGAGCGACTGTTGGCTCCCTGCTGCATGTTAGTGGTAATAACCGGAGCATTGCTTTGGGCTATCTGCAGCACTGGTGGAGCTTTCAGATCTTCATTGCTGACGACGACGACGATTATGTCGCTTTCGTTAGCCGGGTTCGAGAAGGCGGACACTTCGAGAACCGGTGGCGTCAGGTCGCGACCCTTGAAGTTAATACTGTTCGGGCTTGGCGACAGGTTGCCATAAACGTCTTCGATTCCGGTTACCGAAATCTGATAATCGGCGTTTTCAATCAGATTGGAAGCTGCAGTCAGCAAAACAGTTTTGGTGTCTGCCTGAGTTGTGGCGGCTGCGATGGCCAGCGCACCACTTGGGCCGGTCAGACTGTATTTGCCGATGTCGCCGGCAGTAGCAGGCTTGTAACTTTCATCGAAAACCACTTTGAATTCCTGCTGTCCCGACAGGCCGGAGAAGTTAACCGAAGAGAGAACGGGGCCTTGTCCGTCGGCAAGCATCGGGGCTGTATTGTTTGGCGCGGCAATCCCCGCTCCATAAATGCTGCTGATAGTGCCTGGAGTTGCCTGGAATTCATAGGTTGCCTGATGTGCAAAATTTGGAGTCACGCTGAAGCTTACTGCCTGAGCTTCTATTTTCTGAATGTTGCTGATGGTCAGGCCGGCAGCAGTGATGGCCGCGCCGGCAAGATTGGCATCAACTTCATGGTTGAAAACGAGTTTGGCAGTCGAAGAACTTATCTGCACTGCACCGACAACCTTGAACGGAGTGGTCAGGGCAAAAATGCTGATGCTGATATTGGCTGGGTTGCCGGCATAATCAGTTGCCCTGAAACTGTAGGTTCCATCGAGAACTGTGCTGCCTGCAGAATTGGTGCCATCCCAGAAAGCGCTGAAGTAGGCCCCGGAATCGGTCAAAGGCAGCTGTTTGATTTTTATGTTTGAACTGTTGAGAACATCGACCCAGAAAATGCCGCTTTCTGAAAGCGTATCGGTAGATTCTACCCTGATTTCAAGATTGCCGGCCGCAGGCGAATAAGCGGTCACCGGGTTGCCGTTGACATAGGTGCTGTAAGTCGATACTGCCGGTTCAACCGTATCGATGATGATGTTATACAGAATCGGGTCGCCCGATGCGAGCAAACCGACATTGCCGGCCTGATCAACCAGATCGAGGGAATAGATACCATCTGGCATCAGCGGCTTCGGATCGGTTCCGCGACTGTAGCGTCCATCGAAATTTCCGGCCCAGGTGTTGGCACCTGCGGCATTCAAAGCGTATGTGTCGGTCGAGTTGGCACCTCTTATTCTCATTCTAAGCGCATCTGTGTCGACTGAATTGAACGAAACGTTCAGATAGCTTTGTCGAGATGGATTGAAATAGACGGAATCGGTAGCGACGGCGCCACGGGTAACTGTCGGCAGATCGAGGGCGACCGGCGCAGAGGCATCAACGGTCCAGTCATAGGATTCAAGTGAGAAGTCACCTGAATCGTCGACCAGCTTTATCTGATAGGTCGTCGGATAGATGGTTGGAACCGGACCATTGGTCAGCGACCAGGTAAATGTCGCTGATTTGCTTACGGCATCGTATGTCAGAGGATAAGAAGCCACGGTAACGCCGCTTTGCATGAAATGCAGATTGATTGGCAGAGCGTCAGGATCCTGGCTCAGGGTGACGGTTAGAGTCGCGGCGTTAGGTGCGACAGCGAAACTGAACGGTGTGTCGCGCAGAATTTCTGTGCCACTGGCGGTTGTTGCCTGCATAGATTCTGCGAAGATGGTTGCGATGACCGGGCCCCTCGACTGGACGACTACGGTGCCGACAACTGCGTTATCAAGCTTGTTTCCAGTCAGATCCCAGCCGGTTACCCGGTATTCATATTCGCCCTGCGGCAAATCGGGAGTTATCTCACTGGTTGTTACGAACTGAGCCTGGGTGTATGCAGGTGCATCGAGCCATGAGTCGAAAGCGCAGCCGATTACGGTGCTGCCGGTTGCGATACTGAGCAACGGCGTTGCTGATGCTTTCATACTTTCGTTGAAGGTGACGGTGAAAGTCGCTCCGCCGATTGGCTCAGAGGTAAGGGGTTCGCCGTTAAGTGAAACAACACCGGTTACTGTCGGAGCCTGCCTGTCAATGATCAGAACTGTAGTTGCCGAAGCTCCGGTGGCAAAGTTGCCGGCCAGGTCGACGGCAGTTATTGTATATGTGCCGGTTGCAAGCGCCGAAGCCTGTGAAGTGGTAAGGCTTGCGCTGTATTCATCTGCGGCATCGTCGAGATTAAGGCTGTAGGTATTTGTAGCATTGTTGCCGGCGATTACCAGCCGCAGGCTATCGGTGGCAGTGCTGCCGAATTTAAGATACAGCGGACCATAAAGAGCCTCATTGTAGTAGAGCGGATCGTTACTGCCATCAGAAACCGGGCCGATAGCTGCCGAATCAATAACCGGTGCCAGAGCGTCGTAGGTAATGATGGTGCTGTTGGTGGCACTGATGTTACCAATCTGGTCAACCAGTTTGAATTTGTAGCTCAGCGGGCCATTGTTACCTGGTTCATCGCCTGGAGTTGCATCGATGTTGTCAAAGAAATTGGCATCGACTGTGATCGAAGCAATCTTGTTGCCGACATCCGGTGTAAAGGTTATCGATGCAGTAAGATTGTCGTCATTGTCGTAGATCCAGAGCATGTGTGGAATCTGGGTCGGAGCTTCGTTATAGTAGAGGGTAAGTGTCGCAACGCCAGGGGCGACATTGAGCGAGAACGGTTCGTTCATGCGAATGTCGGCGCTTACCATTGGTTGCTGTGAATAGAGAACAGCGGTTACCAGCGGAGACTGTGTGTAAAGGTCGATGGTAAAGCTGCCGATCAACGGGTTTTCGTTCTCATTGCCGGCCAGGTCTCTGGCACCGGTTATCTGGTAACTGTAGCTGCCGGTGTTGTAGAGAGTCAGGTCGTTGGTGTTGGTGAACTGGCAGTGGGTCGCATCGATCCAGCTGGTAAAAGTGAGCGGAATTGTCGTTGAGGTGCTGGCAATGTTCGCGGTCGGCGTTACAGATCGATTCATCGCTTCGTCGAATTCGATGACGAAGACTCCGGTTCCGGCAGCGTGGCCGCCTGCTATCAATGGTGTTGCCGAAGAAACCGTCGGAGCATCGCTGTCTACGATTAGCAGGGTTGCATTGTTGCCAATGTTTCCAGCCGTGTCGACCGCGCCAATGATATAAACGTCATCGACAAGGGTGCTGCCGAAAGTCGCGACATGTGTTCGCGCATCGGTGGTTTCGAGATCGATGGCCTGAGTGGCTACCGGTGAGACTGCCGGTGACAGGAAAACGAATTTCAGAGTTTCGTCATTGTTGGTTTCAACGGTAAATTGCACATCGCCCTGATTAGGTGAGTAATAATATGCTCCAGTTGAGAAAGTTCCCAAGCCGCTGATGGTGATTGTGGCAACATCTGGAGCTGTCGCATCGTATTTCAGACTGCTGGCGAGAGCTGAGCCGGAAACGTTATCTTCATCATCGATAAGCTTGAAGCTGTAGGTCTGATCAGTGTAAGTATACAAAGGATCAGTTAAATTGAAGTCATTGGGGAAGATCAG
The DNA here is from genome assembly GCA_964596185.1 of uncultured bacterium. Classification (GTDB taxonomy): domain Bacteria; phylum Muiribacteriota; class Ozemobacteria; order Ozemobacterales; family Ozemobacteraceae; genus DYKG01. Next base: position 166,958 of record CAZQUE010000001.1, read on the forward strand.
CTGTTCGTTTATGTTGTTAAGAACCGCACCTGATGATGAAACCAATACGTCGTCTTTGTCATAGACGTTGAGACGGTGTGGTGTATTGAAAGGGCCGGCCGGATAAGTGATGTTGATTGTCGCGCTGCCGACGCCATTGAAGGCATAGTTGGTCTTGATGCCGTCAGCAACTCCGTATACGGCACTCTGGTCAGTCAGATGCGAAATCTGGGCAAATGGCCCGTCGGTCATGACTTCAACTTTGAAGGTACCGGCGCTGGGAGCGATAAGAATATTTCCGGCAAGATCCTTGCCGCCAACGATATCGTAATTATAAAAGCCGCTTGGCATGGAGGTTTCTATTTCGATGGCGTTGGTATAATAGGCAGTTGAAGCCAGATTTGCATCGGCCCAGCCGGCAAAGTTCATCGTGATGGTTGTACCTGCTGTGGCCAGGGTCAGGGTCGGTTCAATTCCTGCATCCATTGGCTCGGAGAAAATCACGGTGAAAGTGGTTCCGTCGGCCGGACTATTTCCGATAAGTGTGTCTGGAACTACAGAAAGAACCGTGGGGTTTGATTTGTCGACAATCAGACCTCTCTGGGCAAGTCCGGTGCCGATGTTGCCGGCGCGGTCGATGATGCTGAGAATGTAAGCGCCTTCGGCGAGCATGTTGCCGGTGGAAACGTTGTAGTTTCTCAGAGAAGTCTGGGTCATGTCATAAGTTGTCGTGGCATTGTCGGTCACTGAGTAGATTGCCAGTTTCAGCTCGTCGCTAGAGATTCCGGTAGTTGCATTCAGGTTGAAAGCGCCGATCATTGGATTGTAATAGCTGATATTGGTTGTTTCAGAGCCGATACCGGTCATGGTGATAGAGGTTACGTCCGGTGCGAGGTTGTCGTAAGTCAGCGTAGCGACCTGATCGGTCTGATTCATGGCCGAATCGATTATACGAATCTTGTAATCGGTTGGGCCGCTGACTCCCGGATCGAAGAGCGGGTCGAAATCAGCATTTGTAAAGGTTGCGGTGGCTACTCTGCTAACCGGAACCGAAATGGCGACCTGACCGTATCTGGTGTTGGCGGCATCGTAAACTTCGAGAACATGTGGCCAGTGCTGCACTGTGTCGGTTGAATAAACGATCTGGAAAGTCGCATCGCCGAGGTCGCGGCTCCAGGGTTGGTCTATAAGCGTTGCTGTAACATCAACAGTTGGTTGAACGGTTCTGACGCTTACATTACCCGAACTTACTTCCGGGGCATAGGTGCGAACTTCAACCGGATCAGTGAAAGTGGTGTCGAAACTGTTGGTCGCTTCGTCTCTACCACCGGTTACTTCCCAGGTCCAGACGCCGTTAGCGGTAGCTTCGGTGAAGGCGGTATTGTTGGTGAAGACTGCGGTTTCAGAGGCAATCCAGTAGCTGAAGGTGAAGCTCATCGTCGTGGTTCCGGTTGCCAGGCGCAAAGTCGGGATGACGTTGGGATCCATTGCTTCGCTGAATTCTACTCTGAATTCTGAGCCATAGGGGAGTCGGCCGATGTAGTCGCCCGGAATAACCTGCACAACAGACGGTTTCTGGGTGTCAAGTTCAATTGTGACTGAGGCGGTATCGGTGAATCCACCGGGTGCGCTATCGCTCTTCAAATTCAGATCGTAAGCCTGCGAGGCGGTTACAACATAGGCAGTGTCAAAGATGTCTCTGATATTGGTAACTTCGACGTAAACCGGAACTCGTTGCAGGCCTGCTGGGAAGGCGGCGGCGTTGGTAAAGCGGGCGACGGTTCTTTCGAGCCCGTCGACGGTGCGATTGCTGTAGCTGATGAAACTGCCGTTGCAGATGACGGCATCGTTGTCCTGGCGCTTGATCTGGGCCGCAGGCTGGGCCTGGGTCTGGATCGGCACCGGGGCACCATCAAGATTGGGTGGGAAAATTTCTACTTCGAACGCCAATTCATTGATGGCTTTCTGATTTACCGGCGGTTTGTCGCTCATTGAGCAGGCGGCGACCGTGGCAGCGTTGTAGCCGACTGGGTAAATCATGTTGAGAGGGCCGGGGTTGCCAGAAGGCAGATAGGCGGTGTTGTTGGTTCCCCAGAGGTTGGTGAAAGCGCCGGCATTGATCTGCAGCCGCCAATCAGGAGTTGCACTGCTCTGAAAGAGGTTGATTACATTGTCGACATCAGTGGTTGTCAGTTTCAGAGAAATTGTCGTGCTGGCGTAGAGATTGTCGGTGGGCAGTTGCAGGTCTTCGAGCTGAAGAACAAGCGAGGCTCCAGAATCATACTCATGCAGAATGATCTGGTTGTGGAATCCGGTCACTCTTCTGCTTAGTGAAGGAACTGGAGTATTTACCAGTGGATCGGTAGAATTAGCTCTGGTGAAATCGTTGGTGAACAGAAGCAGACGATCGCTGGCAGTTAGTTTGAGTGATCGACTGGCCATATCGAGTTCGGGCACGACAACATCGAAGTTGAAGGCCGGGGTGGGCCGGTTGTCAGCAGCATCCATCGGAGACTGACTTGAAATTGCCTTTACACTTCTCTGCAAATTGTCTTTTACAAAAGACATTCCATCTCGAATCGCAAACTTGAGCGTGTTGGCAGTGCCGATCTTGCGGGCGATCCAGTCGGTGCCGCTGGCATTGAGGGTGATGCGAACGTGGTTGTTTAGTGCGTCCGGCCATGAGATGGTGTCGCTTGGCGTGAACACGTAGCCATCGGCATAGTCGACACTGCTGTAATCATAAGTCAGGTTCTTGTAGAGAAGAACGCCGCTGGAAGCACTGAGTGTCGTAGGTTCAACTTCTTTGTTGAAGTAAATGTCGATAACTGTTGCTGCGGGCCAGTTCTGCGTCATGGCAACCTGGCTCACTTCTGGCAACTCGCGCCATGATGAATCGGTTATGGTTACCGGATAGAAAGCTGCAGTCGGCAGCTCATTGGCGAACAGATCGGTAAGCGGTGAAGCTCCGGAATTGGTAATCTGTAGATACACCGGTGTTGAAGCCCAATTTCCGACGGTAATCTGTTGCGCAGCATCGAGAGTGATGTCGAAGCTGTAGAGATTGGTGGTGTCGGGGACATTGGCGGCGAAGTTGAGATAGGCCGGCGTGCCGAGCGGGGCAGATGCACTGCCAACCAGCGTCCATTTGCTCATGTCGATACTGGCATTCTCATAGACTTCAGAGAGGTTTACCCTGATGGTCGTTCCGTCGAATTCGGCTGAAACGATTTGTGGGGCAACATTGTCGATTGTGTAGGTGAAGGTCGCGAAATCTTTGTTCCCACCTTCATCCTGGCCGATAACGTAGATTTCTCTGGTTTCGCCATTGATTGGTGGCAGGCTTGAAACCGGGATGCCGGCAATTGTCGTTGCGCTCGAGGCAGCCACTGCCATTTCGACTGTGCCGCTGCCGCAGTCGGAAAAGTCAATCCAGGCGCGATTCATGGTCGTGTCGCCGCTGAGGTAGGCATCGACATGCAGCAGATCGCCTACTGTCGAGGTGCCAAGATTGTAAGCGGTGTTCAAATCATAGTTTGGATTGAGGTCGGTAGTCGCAACCATTGTTGGGCGTTCATTTCTGACGGTAAAGGTCGAGTTGCCCTGAACCATGGTCGAAATGTTTGCGGCATCGTCTTCGGCGGTAAGTTTGTAATAAAGGGTGTTGCCGTTGTTGATGCCCCAGTTGCTGACGCCGGGTGCGCTTACCACGAAAGTAGCTTCGTGGCGATTCATTGCACTGTTGTAAACCATGGTCGCGGTCGCAAAATCAACTGTTCCTGAACCGATGGTCGCCTGAATGCTTACCGCGTCAAGGTAGGCGGCGGCACTTGCATAGACGGTCAGGACGTCATTTATGTTCGCAACATTGGCAACGGGATTGTCGCCATTAGTCTGGCTGATTTCGATGCCGTCGGCGGAGAAACTGATGGGTTGACAGTCGATGTTGAACTGAGCAGATTCGGCAAAAGCCAGATTGTTGTTGGAGTCATAGACCCTGGCTTTGAAAACGTAGTCAGTGTATTCCTGATCGGCAGCCTGAGTATACAGGACCGGAGCCTGACCCCAGGTGTAGGTATCGATACCGTCGAAATCCATGGTTTCTGCGGCCGAATAGCCGATTGCGGTGAGGTCAAGGGTTACAGGCCCAGCTGAAGTCGTGCTGGTGATGCGCAGGGTAAAACTTGCCGTAGATCCGATATTAACTGGGTTGTTATCCGATTCAAACCAGAGAATGTCGGCGAGAACCGGCGGTGAATTGTCGATGGCCAGTTCGGTGGTGAAGGTTGAAACGTAGTTTTGATCGTTGTCCCAAGCGGTGACACTGAACGATGCAAGTTCGCCATCCCAGGTGCCGGTGCCGATTTCGGCGATATAGGCATAGTTGCCGCCGCCGGTCGCGGTCAGGGCCTGTTTGTCGCTACCACCGAGAGTGGTCAGGTCAATGGTCGGAGCAACGTTTTCATGATTCTTGACCAGAACCGAGAATCTGATGCGGTCGCCGATCGCCAGAGGCAGAGTGCCGGCCTGAACCGTGGCAGTTGCGCCGAGAATTTCCGGCAGTTGGCAGTCGACGGTGTAAGAGTTTGACTGAGCCAGCGTCGAGTTGCCGGCCTGGTCGAACAGAACGGCGTTGAACTTGTGCCCAAGGGCTTCATAGGTCGTTGAAGCGGTCGGTATAACGTATGAATACGAGGCTGAGTCGCTTGCAAGCAGCTGATTTGACGGGCCGCCGATAGCTGAAAGATCTATGGTGCCCGTAGCGTGGTCGATTGGGAAAGTTGAATAAGGGATATTGAATGAAACAATTTTGTTGAAGTTGATCGTGCCGATTGCCGAATCGGTTCTTCCGGCTTTGTAAACAGACGAGTCGACATCGAAACCGTTAACGGTGATTGGGTAGTTGTCTATAGGGATGTAAATGATGGTTGAGGTTGCATTGTTGGCGTTATCGACGGCAGTAACGGTGAAGCCGGTGTTAACCAGGTTGATGGTGCCGGTTGGAACTCCGCCTGGCAGAACATAATCAAACCAGCCAGGGAAAGAGCTCGAGGCAAGCATGTTGGTATTAGCCGGCTGACCAAGAGGCAGCATGTTGATAGTAATGCTGGTCAGTTCACCTGTAGCCTGACTTGCGCTGGCAATGTCAGCGTGGAACGACAGGTAATCCTGTATGCGCACGTAACCGTTGTCTATGTCAGTATTGACGTTGTGATACGAGTTACTGGCGATTCCGGCAATGTATGGCGGTTCGTTATCGATCATCATGCTGTTGGTGTTAAGACTTACATAATGAGCATCATCTAAGTATGGATTGCCGATTGTGTCATTGACCGTGATCTTGAAAGAGGTGTCGGCGTCGCAGATAACCCCTGCAGTAATTGAATCTTTCAGGGTAAAGTTGGCACTGTATACTCCGGGGGAGGTTTCCGGCAGATTCACCATTGTCGGTATGGGATAGGTCATATCGATGGCAGAAAGATCTACCGAGACAGAACCAAGTTCGACTCCGGTAACATTGGCTGTAATGGTGAAGGTGTCACCGACGTTGATGATTGAATCTGAGTTGGTGAGAGTTGCACTGGTAATAACAGGTAGAGTGCTATCGATGCGAATCGGTGGATTGGTGTCGTCTTTAAGCAGCTGAGTTCCGTCTTTGTCGAGAATTGTCACCGGGAAATTGTAATAGGTGTCGTCTTCAAGACTTCCCGCGGGAATTGTATAAACGGCGCGATAATTGTCGAGGCCGGCTACCTTCGGCATGGCCAGGGCTGCGGGCCCGCCGATCGAGCTGAGATCTACCGTCGCATTCAGCGGGGTCAACAGTGTAGAAGCAGTGAGGCTGGCGACGATTTCAAGTTTGCAGGTGGCGGTGGCGTAATCGTTCACCACAGGTGTGTTATCGGGCATTAAAACTCTGATGTTGAGTTCATAAGGTCGATTGAAAAATTTATAGGTTGGCGTGTAATCTGAAACCATGTGGGCAATTACTGCCGCCGTGGTCGTTGCAATCGTGTCATTTGCCGAAACTTTGAGAGTTTTGTTGCCTTCAACGACAAGACCGGCCGAAGCTACGCTGAGAGTCGGCAAGGTGAAGGTGCCGGAATAGGTGGTGCCGGACTGCAGGGTAAGGGTTGCCACGCTCCATTCAGAGGAAAAGCCAAGCGGAGTCAAATCGACGGTTACTGAACCAGCTTCTATCTGGGTTGCCTGGGCGGTAATGGTGAAATCCATGCCGGCAAGAATGGTTGGCTGGGCTGCAGTTATCGTGATTCCGGAAAGGGTCGGTTGAATATTGTCGATGCCGATTGCTGGTGTTGTGTCGCGTTGGAATATCTGCGTGCTGTCTTTGTCGAGAATGGTTACGGTGAAGTTGTGATAGAGGTTGTCTTCAAGTGCCGGTGTACCGGCGGGGATCGTGTAAACGGTGCGGTATTCATCGGTTGCCCCGACTCTAGGCATGGCCTGGGTTGGAGAACCACCGATCGCACTCAGATCGACCGAGGCAGAAAGCGGGGTGATCATTCCCTGAACCGGAACAACTGCACTGATAACGATTTTGCACGAAGTCGTCGCTACGTCGTAGGGTGAGTCAGCGTCATCAGGGTAAAGAACATCGGCGGTCAGAGTGAAATTTCCGTTATAAAACTTGTGATCGGGAGTGTTGGCAGTAACGGTGTGCGCTACCAAACCGACGGTTGTGGTGGCGATGGTGTCGTGGGCAGTAATTACAAAGCTGCGCGGACCTTCGACGAGCGGCACGGTGAACGGTGCGATCGTGCTCGATGCTTGAAGAACGAAGGTGTTCGAGTAAAGATTGCCAGAAACGAAGTTAAGGGGTTCGAATGCGCCGAGGCCGATACTACTCAGGTCTATGGTCAGCGAACCTGCTTCGATGAGGTTGGCTTCGGCGGTAACAGTGAAGGACTCACCGCTGATGACCGTCGGCTGAACGCTGGTGACGGTTATGTTTCCGAAAGTTGGTTGTACATTGTCGACGGCGACGGTTGGTACGGCGTCCACCAGAGCCAGACGGTCGCCATCTTTGTCGTTGATGGTGACGGTGAAGCTGTTATAGACTACGTCTTCGGTCGTGCCTGGCGGTACTTCGTAAATGCATCGGTATTGTGTCGTTGCACCGACTCGAGGCATGGCCAGAGTCGGCGGGCCGCCGATTGAGGAGAAATCTGCGGTCAAGGCGAGCGGGTCAACGAATCCCAGGGTCGGTACATCGGCGGTGACGACTATTTTACAGGTCGTTGTCGCGACATTGTAGGTCGAGGGGGTATTGTCAGGGAACCAGACTTCGGCGCTGACGGAGATGTCTCCGTTGAAGAATTTCTTGGCCGGTGTGGTCGCGGTTACTGAATGAGCAATTACATTGGTGCCCGTAGAAATTACTGTGTCTCTAGCGGTAACGACGAAGGTTCTGAGACCTTCAACGTAAGGTACCCCCGTTCCCGAAGCGGGAAGGGTGAAAGTGCCTGAATACGTGTCACCGGTAATGTACACCAGTGGTGAATAGGTTGCCAGGCCGATACTTGAAAGGTTTACCGTTACTGAGCCGGTTTCGATAAGCGTTGCGTCTGCGGTTATGGTAAAGGTTTGTCCGGTGGTAACCGTGGCGTCGGCGCTGGTTAAGGTGATATTGGTCAGAGTCGGTGAAATGTTGTCGATGTGCACGGCGGGTGTCGTCGCTTGTACAACTGTGTTGCCGGCCTGGTCGACGGCTGTTACGACGAAGTTAAGATTTTGATTGTCTTCGGTTGCGCCGGCGACAATAGGATAAGTGTATCGGAAAAAATAAGGAAAAAGCATACTCATCGGCTGGGCTGCTGGCCCACCGATGGGCGTCAGATCGACATTCAGGGTTAGAGTGTCGGGTGGCACATTGATCGGAATTGATGCAACAATTTCGAGTTGGCAGGTTGTCGTGCCGACATCGTATTGAGAGTTTGCTCCAAAAGGTTGAAGAATATTGGCGTAAAGGATATCGAAAGCTGGAGTTTCAAGATCGACTCCAATATAGCGCTCGACGGTGCGAACGTTGCCGATGTCATCCGTGAAGGTAAAAACTACAAGAAGTGCGCTGTTTTTGATATCAGCGTCACTGAGATTGACGTCGAGTTGCCAGAGTGCAGGGTTTCCTTCACCGGATGAGCTAATCAGAGGCATCGCTACATCTGCAGATATTACTGGATTGGCTCCGGCGGTAAGTCCTGGTATTCTCACTGTGACAGTTTCATTGTCGTACTGAGAAACTACTGCGCTTAAGCGAAGAACGTCGCCGGCCAGAGCAGTCGTGTTTCCAGAGAGAACGGTAACAGTTGTCTGAGCTGCATCAACCTGAGGAGGGCGAGTATCTAGCATAAAATCGTTGGTCACAAAAACAAAGGCCGGGTGCAGAGGATCTTTGAGCGTAATCTGAAGTGCGCCAGTATATTCCCGGTTGGTTAGATAAAGCTGAGTGCTTGCATCGAGCTCAAGTTCAAAATAAGGAGTAGGCAGCGCACCTATGTAAGGAACTTCTACCGCACCGCCTCCGCCGATCGGAATCAGGTTAACCCAGGCTTTTGTTCCACCATAAGGTGCAGGCTGGTATCTCGTATCTTCTATTCTGATAGTAATATCCTGGCCGTTGGGAACCAGCAGAGGTGAAACCTGCGGATTTTGTCCTGCGACCTGGCAGAGATCGACTAGCATGGTGTTGGTAATTTCGCTCGGCAAAGCTCCCCCAATCGTCTGGGCACGAACCGTAACACTGGTATTGGCAAAATTCAATGTATTGACATATTCATTGAGGACTACGTCTACCTGATATTGCCCGATAGGCTGATTTACCATGTTCATGACGTATTCGCCGAGTCCAAGATTCGAGCAGTCGGCAAAAGGTGGAATTAACCACGCTTCAGTTAAAGGGTTGGTATAGGTTGCCACTGCCGCAATGCGCACTGTATCGCCAAAGTTCGCATAGCCGTTGCCGTCAACATCGTTTTGCAGGGTGAGATAAACAGCATCGATTTCGATAACCGCTTCTACCGGTGCAGAAAATAAAAATATCGAAAAAATCAAAGCGAAGAACAGCAGACTTAATCGCTTCATGGCAACTCCTTAGACGTATCCGGGCGATATACAAACATTTGTTGATCCTTGTTTGCGGCAAATTTTGACAATTCAGACTATTATTCTTTCTGTATATCGGTTGATGAATGTGAATAATTTATTTTTTTGTTTCGTGCGGACGTATGGAACAGCCCCTACATTTGTTCTGGGTTGGGATTTTGGTGTTAAAATTGTTGTCGTTGTTGTCGTCGGGCATTTTAAGAACTGCTTCTCCGGGTTGGTTTTTACCTGGAAAATTTTCTATAATGAAAACAGAGAAATTTTCGGAGGATCGCAATGAAAGACCTGAAGCGACTATAGAAAAACTTTTCCAGGTGGAAAGGTTTTATCAGTGTTTCTGAAGGAATCACCCGGCAATTGTCGGAAAAAACAAGCATTAAAGCCATCTGGCGCGGTGCCCGGCCTTGTGTTAAAATTCATTCATGAAAGAAAAAAATCGATTTTTTGGTCGGATACTCAAAGCCGATAAAAGCCTGCTCAATCTTAGCGAAAACAGCTTTGCGATTCGCCGGCGCAGCGGCGAGGAAATTCTGCTTTTCGCTCTTAACGGAAAAATGTTGCGCCTGTTGGCCGGCGATTGTGATCATGCCCCAGACACTATCGTTTGTGAGCTTTTGCCTGACGTGACCCAGGAAATCGCCGAAGACGGCTGGAACCTTGCCGATGGCGTGTTGCGCATTCCCTTCATGACCAAAATCGATCTGAACCAGGTCGAACTGGTTGATATGATTGCCAACATCGAAATTCGCGATTTTCCCGGACACATGAAAGGGCTGATCGCCAGACGCATGCGCCAGGCTGATTTTGCCAGATTCAAAGAAGTTGAAGATCGCTGTGCCCTATTGACATCTGCTTTAAATGAACATTTGACCGAGGCGGCAGAAATCCCGCTTGTCGATGTCATTTCTTTCGGCGAAGGGCAGCCTTCTCAGGGCGACGCCGCGCTGAGCGGTATGCTGTTGACCGGTCGCTGCTTTGCTTTAGGTCGCCGCTTTAATGTTAACTGGTATAACCGTTTGCGTGTAGAAGTCAGAAGATTGTTGCATCGCACCGATTTTCGCGGTCGCAATTTGCTTGGTTATGCTCTTGAAGGACGAATGACGGCTATTCAAAGACGCTTTTTCGAGGCAATGGCCCGCGATTATGAATGTGCCGACGAAATTCAGGTGAAAGAACTTGCAGCTGCTGAAGATTTTAATGGTCGCGCTTTTTTGATCGGTTGTTTCGCCGCCCTCGAAATGATTCAGAAAAGTCTTTTTCAGCGCTAAGAAAAAGACCTCTCTTATAGGAAAAACACTGATTGAGGAGGATCGTCTGATTATCCCTTCGGCGCACAAGCTCGTCGGGCGATGACGTTGCCCCCCAAAAAAAAGGGCTTTGAGAATTTCTCAAAGCCCTTTTTCGCAGATTTTAACGATTTACATTGATGCTTCTGTGGTTGGTTTGATTAAAAAAGTCGTTTGAAAAAAGATTTCTTCCGGAGAGAAGAATTTGGGATTCGCCTGCTGTTTTTGAAGGTTTTCCATTTGGGTTGATTGCTGGCCGGTGAGAAAGGCGTCGAAATCATTCATGAATTTTTCAATCGCGCTGTTAGCTTTAGAACGAATCATCGGATGATTTTTAATCTCGGTTTTCAGCGAGCCGATTTCTTCAGGTGAGAAGCGGTTGCTGATGTTTTTGAGGAAATTTTTGGTCTCGGGGGTAATGCCCTGATCGAAAACTTTGGTTGCTACAACTGATGCGGCCAGAGAAATCTGGTTTTCTTTGGGCATATTGTCGGTCATGCTCCAGAACTGGCTGATTATGTCGTCTTTATTGAAAGAAGTATGGCTCATTTTGCGGCCTTCGTTGTCGAAACCGATTGATATTTCAGGTCTGGAATTGTTCAAGGGCTTGTTGTAACGACTGAACATATTCTGGCTATAAGCGCTCACGTTCATATTTTTGCCTCCTGTTTATTCTATTCTTAGAAAACTATCGGCACTTTGCCCTACGTAGTTTAGGGGTAAAAATTTTTGTAAAAAAAACGGTCGGGCATGGTGGCCCGACCTTACAGTGTCTTTGTTAAACAGGTATTCGTAGGGGTCGACCACTGTGTCGCCCCGCAGGATTTGTTGGCAAATGAATTTATGGATTCTTTGTGACTCTGCGGCTTGGTGTGATGCAATTGTGAAGCAATTTTATTGCCGGTTAATTGCTTTGAATCAGCCTTTTACAAAAGTGGCCGCTTCGGCCCAGGGCAGCACCTGCTGCTCACCGCTGGCGAGATTTTTTATGCTGATTTTCTTTTCGGCCGCTTCGCTGGCCCCGAGAATGGCAACCCAGGCTGCGCCGAGCGATTCAGCGTAGGCGATCTGTTTGCCGAGTTTGGGGGTTTCGGGATAAACCTCGACCTTAAGACCATTCTGGCGAAAAGCCCTGGCAGCGGCCAGAACTTCGCTGTCGGCAACGTCGTTGAAGTGACAGAGCACCAGTTGCGGGCCAACCGGCAGCTTTGCAAAAAGTCCCTTCTCTTCAAGAATGATTACCAAACGTTCAAAGCCGATGGAAAAACCCACGGCGGGAATTTCTTTGCCTTTGAACATGCCGATAAGGCCATCGTAACGACCGCCGCCACCGATACTGCCATTGAGCTCGGGTGAGCGAATCTCAAAAATCGGGCCGGTGTAATAGCCGAGGCCGCGGGCGAGAGTGGCGTCAATAAAATATTTTCCGGCTGCTTCAGTATTGTCGAGCAGGCGGGTTAACTCTTCGAGTTGGGTCAGATGCTGTCCGGCATCGGCGCCGAGGCAGCGGCCAAGTCTTTCGAGTTCTTCTTTTTCAGAAAGCCCCTCAGGTCTTTGGATCATTTGCAGGAGCTTTTCGGCAGCATTTTGCTCGATGCCGCGTTCGCTAAGTTCTTTGGCAACGCCTTCGACGCCGATTTTGTCGAGTTTGTCGACGGCGACCAGGGTTGTGGCTTCGTTTGCTTCGGCGATGCCTGCCGCGCTGATCAGGCATTTGAGCAGCTGGCGATGATTGATGCTGATGGTGAAATTGTGAAAACCGAGCTGATTGAAAACTTCAGCTACGGCCGAACAGACTTCGGCTTCGGCAAGCATTGAGGTCGTGCCGGTTATGTCGACATCGCATTGTAAAAACTCGCGATAGCGGCCTTTCCCAGGGCGGTCTGCGCGCCATACGGGTTGAATCTGGTAACGTTTGAAAAACTTGGGCAGATCCGGATAGTTGGCGATAACTCGGGCCAGGGGCACGGTAAGATCGTAGCGCAGGCCCATGTCAGCAAGGTCTTTTTCATCAACTTCGGCATTTTCAAGGGCTCGGGCAAGTTTGTCGCGCCGATGTAGAATGCGAAAAAGCAGCTGATCACCTTCGTCGCCGTATTTTCCCAGCAGAGTCGTCAGGTTTTCGATCGAAGGTGTTTCAATCTGGACAAATCCATACTTTTCATAAACCTGTTGAATGGTGGTGATGACGAATTTGCGCCGAGCCAGTTCTTCTGGCATGAAGTCGCGCATTCCGCTGGGTGGCTTGGTTGAGATGGCCATTTGCTTTTATCTTCCTCTGAGTAGATGTGCTCCCTTTGAACTTCTGAAGCCATTAGTTGATAACAGAGGCGCGGGTAGATTGTCAATATTGCGATAGGTGCCGTCAAGGTCGATATTGAACTGGTTAGTGCCGGTATTCATTTCTTTTCCTCCTGAAATACTCTTACCATCTTATATCGGTAAATCAGCAGAAAAACTTCAGCCTTATCAGTTTGGGTAAAACTCTGAATTATGGGTTTCCTATATAAAAGCTCATTCAATTATTCCCCTGTTTTGTCCAAGCCTCCCGCAAAGCCTCAAAGCCTCAAAGACACAAAGAATAGATCGGGCTCTTTATTTGTTCTTTTGTCGCTGGGGCTTCATGGCTGCAAGCAGCTTAAAACCGTCTTTGAGCTGTGGAAAATGTGGGCTGAGCAGCTTATACATTTTTCTGGCGACAAACAGGCCTAAGATGCTGAAAAATGCTGATATGCCGGCCGGCAGCCACAAAGGAATGCTGAATTGCCGGTCGAAATCGGTAAACAAAACGATTTCTTTCGGCTGCCCCGCCGATAGGTCAGATTCTTCAAGCCGAATCGCGACAATGGTGCGGTCGTCGCCATCATAGCGAATTGCCGCCTCGTTCCAGAAAAACTGCAGTTTTTCCGGAGAAAAGCGATGCTGAAGGTCTTCAAGTAAATTTTTCAGATAATTGTCTTGCAGGGCTGCGCTGATGCCTTCGGAAACCATGATGAAATGGTCGTCGAGGCAAAAGTCCAGGCTTGTGCTTTTTATGGCCGGCATGGTTAAGTGGGGTTTTCCGGTAAACTTTTTATTGGCAGCAATCAGACAATTGCCGTGCCATAAAAGGTTGGCTTTGCCTCTATGGATCCAGATGGCGGCAAAGCCATCGATGCCGGCCGGGTATTCGGCATTGGTTTCGGCTAATGCGGCCGCAGCAAACTCGGCCAGACGCTCTTGCCCTTCTTCAGCTGAGAAGAGAAATGAGTTTTCGAGCAGTGACGTGGCAAGGAGCTGCAGCAGAAGACGGGCTGCAGAACTGCCGTCGGCACCCTTTCCGTCGGCAAGCAGGCCCAGACGATTTTTGCGGTCGAGATGAACGGCATCCTGGTTGTGCTCGCGAATTGTACCAGCCGCTGTCAGCGACGAAATCAACATCGGTCAGATTCCAGCCGGGGCCTTATGATCGAGCAGGCGGTTATGGGTGTTGACCAGCTGTTGAACCTTTTCAACCACGTCGAGCAGACCTTTTGATCGCAATCCGCCGGTGAGTGCGTCGACGAATACCAGTTTGACTTTCGGGTGGGTCGGCTCAACATAGCCGGTGCTGCGATCATCTCCGAGAACCCAGTAAGTCAGTCGGTCGCAATATGGCACCCAATGGGAAAAATCGCTGAAATCAGAATAAGCATTGAGCTTGGGAATGACGATCTGCGGCACATATTCGATCTGATTTGCGGCATTGATATAGATGCGTTCGTTTTCAGGAACGATCGGAGCTACTTTCAGATTCGGCAGGGTGACTTTGAAGCGGGCTTTGCCGAAATGATTCAGGGCGATTTTTTCGGCAAGTGCTTCCCATTTGACGTTAATGTCACGGATTTCCTGAGAATAATTGAACAGCGCTTTCTGAAAAATCTCATTGGTTTTGAGCTCTTCGATGGCATTTTCGAGAGCAAGAAAATGAGAGTGGTTGAAAAGCGTGCCGAGCATGAAGCCGAGGCCATTGTTGAGGAAATGGCGGCGGGAAATGTGCTGCGCGGCTTTTGCTTCATCGATATGCAGGCGGTCGTGAATCAGCCATGTGGTAGCCTGCCTTGCAGTTTCGAGGGCATCTGGTGCCTTCCAGAGGTCAGACTGCTCATTGAACTGCCAGGCTTTGAATTTTTGCGGGTAAGCGTTTTCGATGACCTGGTAGAGATTCTGGTTGAAAAGGTCGAGCAATTTTGACAGGCCGTTCATGTGGAATTCCCGAATGGAAATACGCTTGGGGATTTCTTCTATCGGTATGCCGAGCCTTTCTTCAATAAGCCAGATCGTAGCTTTCTGGGCCGTGTCGAAACGGTCTTCCTGGAACCATATAAGTGGCTCTTCCTCAATGAATTGCCATTGTTTGAAGACATTTGGGAAAACGGCATTAACCAGCTTAAAGCATGAGTCATCGAAGAGTTCGAGCAGTTTGCCCAGGCCATTGTCTTTAAAAATGTGCCGGTTCAGCATAGCCGGAAGATCGCCGCGACTACAGCCAAGTTTCTCTGACATCAGCCATTCTAGAGCTTCGCGAGCGCAATAGTTTTTGTCATTATTTTCGAGCCAGTTTTCAATTTCGTTGAACTGCCAGGGTTTGAATTGGCCAGGCAGAACCATTTCGATGAGCTTGAAGCGGCTTTGTCCGGACCAGAGCCAGACCTGTTCGAGGCCTGCATTGACAAGCAGCTTTTCATTGAATATTTCCGGTAGCTCTTCCGGTTTTTGCAAACGGTTTTTAATCTTTTCGAGCAGGGCTTTAACGGCTATGGCCGACCAGGTTGCCGCGATTTCATCATTGGCAAAGATAAAGTCGGGAAGATAGCCGCCTTTTTCCTGGATTAGATGAATGATGTCGACGATATCGGTTTCGCTCATTTCTTCGGGGGCCGCGCCGAAAAAGTTTTTGAATCCTTCGCTTGTTCTGGTTAGACCCTGCATTTGCAGCAGTTCTCTAATCTGCAGAACGGGCAGATGCATTCTTTCGGCGAGCTTTTCGTCACTGAAAAACAGATATTCTTTTTCGAGGGAAGCAATGATGGTCTTTATTACCGGATCATTGGGATCGATAACCGGGGCACTCCGCTGGGCGCGAATCGGCTCTGACTGTGGCATGGTTGAGCCCATTGCCGCAGATTGGGGCATGGCCACCGGCACTACCATGCTGGGATTGCCGGTAAAAACTCCCGGAAGACTGATTCTTTTTTCTTCTTCATCGGAAGGAGTTACATAAACGACTTCTTCAAGAGTCGATTCTCCGACGATGGCCCGTTCAATGGCCATTTCTCTCAGAGTTCTCATGCCTTCCAGGCGTGCGATACGTTTTATTGCCATTTCGGTGCCGCCTTCCATGATAATGTCCTTGAGAGAGGCGGTCATTACCATGGTTTCGTAGACGCCGATTCGGCCAAAGGTGCCGGTTTGATTGCATTCTTTGCAGCCGGCGCCATGATAGAACTTGTTGCCGATCAGCTTGCCTGGTGAAAGATTGAGTCGCTGAATGATACTGTGGCTCGGTTTGTATTCGGTTTTGCAGCTTGGGCAGATGCGGTGCAGCAGTTTCTGGGCCACTACTGCTCTGACGGCAGCTGTGACCAGATAAGCCGGAACACCCATGTTGATCAATCGGTTGATGCTGGCCGGGGCATTGTTTGTGTGAAGGGTCGACAAAACCTTGTGGCCGGTAAGAGAGGCTCTGAAGGCAATTTCAGCCGTTTCCAGATCGCGGACTTCGCCGACGAGAATGATGTCGGGATCCTGGCGCAGGGCAGAACGCAGGCCGCTGGCAAAATCAAGGCCGATTTTGTCGTTTATCTGAACCTGGGTGATGCCGTTGATTCGGTATTCTACCGGGTTTTCAATGGTGAAAATATTGATTTCGGTGCTGTTGAAATACTTCAGCATGCCGAACAGGGTTGTGGTTTTACCCGCGCCGGTCGGTCCGGTAACCAGAATCAGACCGTATGGTTCGTCGAGAGCGGCTTTGAGTCGAGACAGATCATCGTCGAAAAAGCCAAGATTGTCGAGGTCGTATTTTGCTTCACGCTGCAAAAGACGCAGAACCGCTTTTTCACCAAGTAAGCTGGGTACGGTGCTGACACGGAAGTCGATTTCCTTATCCTGCATTCTGACCTTGAGACGTCCGTCCTGTGGCAGTCTTCGCTCGGCAATGTCAAGATGTGAAAGAATCTTGATGCGACTGATCAACGGTGCGAGAAGGCTTTTGGGCCCGGTCATCGCGTCGTGCAGAATGCCATCAACGCGGAACCTGACCAGAAGAATGTCTTCGCGCGGTTCGACATGAATGTCAGATGCTCTTTTTAGGATTGCCTGTTTAAAAATTGCATTTAAAAACTGAACGACCGCTCCCTGTTCCGAGGTTTTTCTGACAACTTCAACACCAGCTTCGCCCGGTTCACTGACTTCTGCTTTGCCGTCTTCACCACCGACAGAAAAGCCTTCCCAGGAGTAAAGCTGGCGGATTGCCAGTTCTATCTGATTTTTGGGGGCGATCAATACTTCAAGTTTGCATTGAGTAAGAAAGGCGATCATATCGGTGGCCATGATGTCGAAAGGATCGGCCATGGCAACGGTGAGGCGGTTTCCTTCCTTTTTCATCGGAACCATTTTGTATTGTTTGGCCTGATATTCAGGGATAAGCGAAAGAATCTTGGCGTCGACCTTGATGTTGGTCAGATCGATGACCGATACCCCAAGAAATTCAGCCCAGAGGTCGAGAATTTGCTTCTCAGACATGAAACCAAGTCTGACAATGATATTTTCAAGGCGTTCGAGCGTCTGGGCCTGGATGTTTTTCGCCTTTTCAAGCTGATCTTCAGACAACAGACCCTTTTGCAGCATCAGGCTTTCAACTGTTTGTTTGGTTCCTTGAATGTTGTTCATTCTTTCCTCCGGTGACTTTATTTAACCTCGATGCGGTATGATCTGCGCTCGATCGATTCTTCGAATTTCATGGTATCTCGGCGGGCAAAAAGGTGAAAATTCACATGTCCGGTGCGCTTGGCCTTGAAAATAAGGACAAGTTTGTCGTCATGTTTGCGCAAATCATGAATTGAAATGCGGTTGTCGTTGTATTCATACATTATTTGCCAGTCGAGTTCCTGTATTCCTGAATAGCGGGGCAGTTCTATTTCGAAAAAACTGTTGAGCCCGACTTTGATTGTTTCGGTTTTCTTGATTTCCGGTGGTAGCAGACGAACTGAAAATGTGTTGGAAACCAGATGCCGTGGACTGGTCATAACCATGGCATGAATGCGGTAAACTCCCTGCGGCAACGGACTGTTCAGTCGATCTCGCGATTGCCATGACATTTGGTAGGTGATGGGCTGACCAACCCGCAGTGGTATCGAGTGGGGCGCTTCCTCCCAGCGTAGGCCCTGAGACCATCGATATATCTGGGTGCCGTTATGGAAAACCGCGTAATCCCAATGCTGACCAGTCGGATAAAAAATATCGACGGTTTTGTCAGTGCGATTGCGAATCTGAATGGTAAAAGTGGCAGTTTCACCGGCGATGATCTCCGGTTTCTCCGGCCAGGCTTTTATTTCAAGATCGGCAGGGTTGACGAATTCCCATTTTCGCAATTCAGCCTTCGCCTGAGTGGCAAAGATAACGAAAAACAAAAGAATAAAAACTGTGAATTTTTTCTTCATGCCTGAATGATACAACACCTGAACCTGTCTGAAAAGAAATTGTCTGCAACTTTGCAATTTTTAGACTGTCTGCCTGGGTGTGCAGGCATAGCAATAGCGACAACCATGCCTGCAAAGATCGTATTTGCCTATGTCACGACTGTACAGGCAGTTGCAATATTTGCGCTGACCTTTATGCCTGGCTTTAACAAATTCATTCCCGGTAATTTGTTCGACCCAGTTTTGATCGATGCAGCCCGAATTTGGAATTTTGGCTTCGGCAAAGGCCGGGTCATTTTCACAACAGCAGCTAAGAGCCAGACTATTCAGTTCGGCAATTTTCTTGAGCTGTTGCAAAAATGGCAGAAAACCCTCCTGTTTTTCGGGGTCGCGCATGAAGGTTTGTTTGACTGGCTTCAATCCGCTGATTGTTTTTCGATAGAAATCGAGAAGACTGATCTTGCAGCCGTAAACCAATGGTGAAAGCTGTTCGGCCAGTCTGGCAAAGTTCTCAATATGCCAGGTAAAACTGAACTTTTCGGAAATTATAATCGGATCATAGCGCCAGATCAGTCTTTGCGGCCCAATCTGGTCTGCCAGTCGACGCAAAGCTGTTATTGCCTGAACAGGAGCAGGACAGAAAGGTTCAAGCTCTTGACCATAGCCATTGATCGTCATGAAAAAGCCAAAGTCAATGTTCAACCTTATCAATTGCTGAATTGACTCTTTGAATGGTTCTGGATTGCGGGTCCAGAAAATGAAGGCGGCAACGTTTGCCGGGCGCAGCGAGACATGGCTGATCTGCCTGGGATTGAATGGATTGGCAACCTCACAATCGCCTTTTTCCAGACAATCAAGAAACCAGTCATTGGCAAAAGCCGGTATATCACAGCGTCTCGACGCGCTGATCAGGTATTTTTCCTCTGGCATGGGTCTATTATACAACAATTTGCGGCCATTGACAGGCTTGCGATTGGTTCTTATAATTGAGAAAAGTTGTACGCACGCTTGCAAGAAAAGCCTCTTTCAAAGAGAGCGGAGGGAATAAATTATGAAACTGTTTTCAACGGCCCTGGTTCGAAGAATCTCACTGATCACGGTGATTCTGTTTGTATTCTCGACCTTGTCGGTCAGCGCCCAGGTTGGCGAAGTTAACATTCCGGTCAACAACACTCAGCCTATTGATATTTCACTTATCAACAACGTGTTGCCGGAACTCAACGGGTTGCAGGCTAATTTGAGGACTACCCAGAATACCATTGCAACAATTGAAAAGATTTCTACGCCTCTTTACAATCAGGTAGCCCCAACCAATATGCAGACAATGAGCATTGCTCAGCGAGTTAAGGCAATTCTGGGCAATGCAAAAAACCTGCTCACCGGAACCCTGAAAACCTCAAGCGTCGCTGCCCAACAGAATTTGCAGAGTGGAACCAGCATCGGCAATTTGCCGATTGATCAGCAGCTGGCCTACAGCGTCGAACAACTCGGAGTTCAGGCTGCCAAAATTCAGACTAATCCTCAGGCGTCTGGCGCTATTGAAAAACTTAAATCAATTCTGGCTGTAGTTAAAGACAAACTTCAGGCAATCGTAAACGTAATCAGAGCGAAAATTTTTGCCGTTGGTCAGAAAGTTGGTTTGATCAGTAAAGATAAGCGCTTTGAAGATGGTAAGGTCGTCGACAATAAAGGAACGATCAATGCCGCCGCTGATGTGCAATATGCTGACAGTTTTTCCGGCAAGCTTTCAAAGGGTGTTAACGAAGGCGTTCAGAATGCCAAAGCTTCTTTGAAAAACAGCTTTTCGTTCTCGAACCTGGCTCTGACAACCACCGTTGCCGTTGGAACCAACCTCGCCATCGACATGATTCATGGTGAAAAACCTTCATTGAAAAAAGCGGTTAAAGCCGTTGCTTCGCTTGAATTCGCCGGCAGCGTGGCCGGTTCTGCACTTGGTGCCGCCGGCGGTCAGTTTACCGCCTCACTTGTAAAATCTTTCATTCCCGGTCCGATTGGTGCCATGGTTGGCGCTGTAATCCCGGTGATGTTCGCCTCTGCTACCGGTCAGATGGGCGCTGGCCTGATTTCTGGTCTGAAGAATGGTGAATTTTCAATCGCCAAAGCCTGGAAACAGGTTGATAAGGCTGATCTGGTCGGCTCTTCGATCGGGTCGACCATCGGTATGGCTCTTGGCGCTCCAATTCCAGTGGTTGGTCCAATTATCGGTGGTATCGTCGGCGGTTTGCTTGGCAGTAAGGTTGCCAAATGGATATCAGGTTTTGCCAAAGGTAGAAAGGTATCTTTCTTCGGCAAAGGTTATGATGTTGATAAATCATCTACTCCCACCCGAACCGGAGGATTCTCGGTTGGTATCGGTTCGATTGCCGGCCCTGGCAACAATGGACCGGTCGTCATGGGTTCGCAGGAATCTTCGCCGATAGTTTCCGGAAGTGTTTCTGCTTCACCTGAACAGCTTAAAGCTGCTGAGAAAAGATACTATGATGCCTACCTGCAGTATAACAATATGGTTAAGTCTGGTGACAGCGAAGGCGCTAAAAAGGTTTTCGAACAGCTCAAGGTTTATTCAGATGAATACAACAGTCTGAAAAAACAAATCAGCGGAAACTGATATAACGCTCTTTAAAAAAGGCTCGGGATATCCCGAGCCTTTTTTATTTCAGTTTAAACAACTACTTTTATTCAACAAACATTGATTTTCCACTGGGTTTGAGGAAGACGGTGCGTTCATCGATTCGAGTTTCTTTGAACAGGGGCGGAAGGTCGCGGGTGCTCTCTGTTGAGCCTATCAACAGGTAGCCGTCATCATTGAGGTGACGTCTGATTTTCACAAACAGGCTCTCGCGATCCCTTGCCGAAAAGTAAATCGCTACATTGCGACAGAAAATAAGATCATAACGCTCGGGAAGCAAAAAGGGCTTTTGTAGCTCGATGCGATCGAAGATCATCGATTCTTTGAGTGAATCATGAATATGATACTGCTCAGAACGGGCAATGAAATACTTTTTAAGAAAGTCCGGCGGCACCCCGCGTTCAACTTCGAATTTGCTGTATGACCCAGTTTTGGCAGCCAGCAATGCCTGATGAGAAATGTCGGTAGCGGTAATCTGGTATTCTTTGGGTGCAGCGCCCAGATCTTTCAAAATCATGGCGATGCTGTAGGCTTCCTGGCCGGTTGCGCAGGCCGCGCTCCAGATTTTCAAGGCCCTGGGTTGAGGAAAGCTGCGTACCCGATTAAGGAGCTCTGGTAAAATTTTACTCTTCAATGCATCAAAAGGACTCGAGTCTCTGAAAAAAGAGGTTTCTTTTATGGTGATCTGATCGATGATTTCATCGCGAAGTTTTCTCTGACCAGGTTCTCGTGCCAGAAAATACAGATGACTGAAGGTATTGCAGCGGTATCTCTGCAATAGTGATGTCAATCGCTCTCTTATCAGATATTCTTTCTCTTCTGAAAGCGCTATTCCGGTTAAATCAAAGATAAATTGAATCCAGAGGGCTAGTTCATGATATTCCAACCTTTGAACCATCTCTATTCACCTCTTCTTCTGAAAACCTCGCTGCTCAACCAATTTGATAGATCTTCTGCAGAGAAAGTCTTTCAAGTTTGTTTCTAATTTCCTTGAGAGAGAGAATCTCATTGGCGAGTTTGGCTTCAACTACCACTTTGGGCATTCCATAAACGACGCATGATTTCTCGTCCTGGGCAACCACGTAGCCATTGTTGTCTCTGATCATTCTGGCGCCGGCCAGCCCGTCCATGCCCATTCCTGTCATGATGAAAAAAGCTATTTTGCCGGAAAAATTTTTAACCAACGATTCAATCAAATAATCAATAGAAGGTTTGCAATTGTTCACCGGAGGGTCGTCCGTCAGCTTGAATCGGTAATTGCCGTCTGAGCATTTTTGCAGAGCCAGATGTCTGCCGCCTTTGGCAATGTAGATGCACTCAGAATCCATTGGCATTTGGTCACAGACCTCTGCAACATCGAGACCCGATCTTTCTTTGATGCTTTGGGCAAGTGCTTCAGAAAAGTTTTCCGGAATATGTTGAACGATGATTATCGGGATCTTGAGCTTGATGTGGAAGTCTGAAAACAATTCCATCAGTGCCGGAGGGCCTCCGGTGGAGATGCCTATTACGACAAGATCCGGGGTGAATCTGGCTCCGGCCGGTACTGGTTGCGGAAACGCCTGATCGGTTTTAGCCTGCTCCAGCTGTGGAGATTCGATCTTCTTTTGTGTCGAACCGGAATTTTTAGCAAGTTCGATACGGAATTTGCGACGGTTGATAAAGGCATTTATTGCAGACTGAAGATCTGAACGTAATAGTTGGCGGGTTTCTTCCATGGTGTGGTTGCCCTGTGGCTTGGCAACGAATTCGAAAGCGCCGGCAGCGAGCGCCTTGATGGCACCGCGGCACATACTGGGTGAAGCGCCACTGACGATGATTATTCCGATTTCGATCTTTTGTCGCTTCAATTCTTCTATCAGCTCAAGGCCGTTCATTTCAGGCATGTCAAGATCAAGAAGAAGCAGATCCGGTTTCAGGTTGAGTATTTTTTGCAGGGCAATTTTTCCGTTCGGTGCCTGACCCAGGATCTGCAGGTTTTTCTCTGTAGACAACAGATCAATAAGTATCTTCCTGAAAACCAGCGAATCATCAACGATCAAAGTTCTTACCGGAGTTGGCTGCATTTAGTTTTCACCTTGATTGAGATCGCCTTCATCGTATTTTTCGAGCACTTGCTCGAGCTTCAAAAGACCGATCATATTTCCATCGAGAAAAAAGAAACCGGCCAGCGATTGCTGCATGGCAGGCTGTAGATTTTCCGGATTGGGAACAAGATTCTCGTCGGAAAAGGGAAAGATTCCTGTGAGGGATTCAACCAGGAAGCCAACCAGCTCCGAATTTGTTTCGACAACCAGTATTCGTGACTCCGGACCGATTATCTGGGGTTGCAGTTCAAGTTTAACGGCCGGGTCAATCAATGCCAGAACCCGGCCACGCAGGTTGAAAAGACCTTTTACATAAGCAGCAGCGTGATGAACCGGTCTGATCTCCGGGACTGCCAGGACTTCCTGGATGTGACTGGTCGGTATGCCGAAGGTATTGCCGCAGAATTCGCAGACCAGTACCAGGGCATTGTCTTCATCGAGGAGGCTTTCAGCCAGATTCATCAGTTCGGTCATATCAGATTTTGAACCTTGTTAACATATTGTTGAGCTGTTCAGAAAGTCTTGAAAGCTCTCTGGCGCTTGAAAGCACCTGCTGGCTCGAAGAAGAAATTTCACCCGAAGCGGTATTTACCCGTGCGACGTCTTTCGATGCTTCTTTTGTGCCGATGGCTATTTCTGCCATGCGTGAATTAACATCTCTGATGCTTTGTGAGGTGTCGGCAATATTACCAGAGATACTTTTGGTAACACTGGCCTGTTGCTCGATGCTGCTGGCAATCGCAGCAATGATGTCGCTGACTTCACGAATGATTTTGCTGATGTTTTCAATGTCGCCAATCGCGTTCACCGTAACTTCTTGAATTCCGGCAATTTTTTTGCGGATATCGATGGTGGCGATTGAAGTTTGCTGGGCCAGTTCTTTAACTTCATTGGCGACGACCGCAAAGCCCTTTCCGGCTGCCCCGGCTCGGGCTGCCTCGATTGTCGCATTCAGTGCGAGCAGGTTTGTTTGCGAAGAAATGCTGGTAATGGTTTCGGTTACCTGACCGATTTCCTGGGCCGACTTTTCCATTGCCTTGATGATATCTGAAACGCCACTGGCTTGTTGACTGGCATTACTGGCAATTCTGCGTGCTTTTTCTGAATTAGCGGCAATTTCAGAGATGGTAACGCTCATTTCTTCGGTGGCCGTAGCAACTGTCGTCAGATTCATCGTCGTTTGCTCCATGCTCGAAGCCACCGAAACAGCATTTGAACTCATTTCTTCGACAGCCGAAGCGACGAGTGAAGAGCGATCGTTTGATTCGCGAGAATTGGTTGCAAGTTGTTCAGAAATTGCAGAAAGCTCAGTTGATGAAGATGCGAGGGTCTGAGCGCTCTGATTAAGCTCGCGGAACATTTGTGAGAGCTGTTTGACCATTGTTGCGACTGCCTGCATTTGCTGGTCATTTTCAGAACGCTGGGTTACTTCAACCATCAAATCGCCTTCGGCAACCTTTTGAGCAACGCTGGTTACCCCAAGAAGCGATTGAATCAGCTGATTCAGGCAATCTTTCAAGACATTGAACTCGCCTCGATATTCATCCTGAACCGGTGCAGGAATTTCGCCCCGGCTAAGTTTCCAGAGATTTTTTGAGACCATTACAATCGGGTCTTCAAAGGCTTCGAGAATGTTGTTCATCTCTTCGACAATTCGTGCAAATTCACCACGATTGCGGCTGGAATCACAACGCACGGAGAGATTTCCCTCAAGGGCCGCCTTCGTCAGGGTGTGACTGTCGCTGATTAGGTTGTTAAGCGAAGTTCGCACCATCTGAAGATTTTTGCTGATTGTCTGGAAATTTTCAAAAATCGGTTGGGTTGCCTTGTTCGGTGTGGCAATGTCCCAGTTCCAGTTTAAGTCTCCTTCAGCCAGTTTGGCGAGACACTCTGCAAGTTTGTTGAGTTCGTTGCTTTGATAACTAAACACTTCTGCAGAGGTTCGGGTTAGCGATTCGACCTCGTTCCGGCCTTCTTCAGCCTTTTTCAAAAGAAAGTGATGGCAGTTTTCAGGGCGATTCAGCTTGTTATAGATTGCGACAGCCATGCCTTCACAGTTGCCGTATCCGCAAGAATTACAGTTGAAGAAGTCATCTTCAGAAAACTTGCCCATTTGTTGATAAATATGGTCAAGTTCACTTTTTGCGGGCATTTTAATAATGTTACTCTGGCTGCGATTTTCATAGCTTCGCGCATATAGACGGGGTTTCCAGTAACGATTTAGCAGCTTTTCAATGCTTTTGTGGGTTCTACGGGCTGACATCGGGCCCCAGCGCTTGTAGCGCTTTTGCATTTCCCGATTTCTTTCTTCAACGAGTCTTTCGACTTCATCGGGTGAGCTGTGTTTGATGTCGGTACCGGTGCCGGCGTTGCAACCCAGCTCACAATTGAGACAATCGACGAGCAATGGTGCCTTTTTCTCGAGGCGAAGCCGGTTGAGATCTTTCAAATAATCGTAAATGATGTGTGGCCCTTCAATTTTGCGGGTAACTTCCTTTACATCGGCATTCCAGCGTTCCGCGGTTCTGAGAAGGCCGCCTGGAGTTGAAAAAAGAACAGCTCTTTCGGCGGGCGGGTTGTCGTAATCGACCTCCGGGAAAGTGGTCAGATGAATGTTGTTCTTGGCCATCCAGGCTTTGAGATTGGACATGGTCACATTGTAATCGCCGAAACCGGTCTGATAAAACTCTCGCTTTTTGGCAACGCAGGGCGATAAGACGGCGACCTTGTGGGCTGCAAACCTTGGCCAGTATTCCTTGATCATTTTTATCGTATGCAGCATTGGGCTGTCGGCAGGCGCGAATGAAGGCAGCAGGTCGGGCTGGTAGATTTCCGCATAATTTACCAGAGCCGGGCATGGTTGGGCAATTACCAGGTCAGGCTCATTGCTCTTTATGTGCTCAAGGTAAGATTTGATGGTCAGTTCAGCGCCAAAACTGACGTCAAAGATACCGGCGACACCAGTTGATTTCAGCCAGCCGTTGAGGCGCAGATATTGATTGGGGAAAGATACTGCAACGGCGGGTGCCACAACCGCGATTATGGGCTCGCGACGGTTGAGCGCTTCAATGAAAGCCGCAGTGTCATCGACGGGTCTTCTGGCATCGTGGGTGCAGGTTTTCAAACATTGGCCACAGCCAATGCACATGTCTGAGTTTATCTCTACTGAATCTCCAGAGGCATCATTGCAGAATTTAACCGGGCATGCGGCGATACACGCATGACAATTTACACAGTTGTCTTTTACGACTTCGATTACTTGTGGTAGAGAGCGTAACATTGGGCTATCCTCCAGAAATTTCAGGTTGCGGATCGAACATGGTCGAGCCAGTCGGAAATTTGTTGCATTTCAAGTTTGAGCATGTGTGCTCCAATACCTTCATGGCTGAGGTCGAGATCGCGGTCTCCCTCTTTTGTCCATAAAGTAGCAACTTTTATTCCATCGAGTTGTTTATTCTGTTTCAGTTTGCGCAAAGTCAGAAATTGATCTTTCTTAACCAGGGAAAGGTCGGCGAGAATGCCTTTGATGCTGTGCCCGGGCGCAGACAGGCAGTCTTCGAGTTCGGCAATCGACCCGGCAATTCTGACGTTGCAACCCTGGTTTTCAAGCTGCAGCTTGAGTTGGTTTTGAAAGAAACTGTTTGCCTCAAGCAATGCAATACAGGTTGAATCCTTAGGGATAGAATCATCTGGCAGAGAATGTTCCAACAGCTCGGGTCTCGTGTTGGCAACGATTTCAATTATATCAATGAATAACAATGATTCGTTCTTCCAGACAGTTGCGCCACTGATACCGGGTCTTCTGAACACCTGGCGATCAAATTCAGGTATCAACTCGATCACTTGAATCGGCAGGGCAGCAATTAGTCCTATTTCTCTCGATTTGAGGCGAACTACGATCACTCCCCATTCTTTGTCTGATGACAGGCTGTCAAGTGAATGACCATCTACAGGAAAGACCGGCAGAATCTTGTCTTCAAGCTGCAAAGCCCGCCAGTCACCACAGGAGATAAGACGTTCGGGCAGGACTTTTTCAAGTCTGGAAACAAGAAATAACGGCAGAGCATAATTTTCCGGCCCGGCAACCTTGAAGCAAAGAAATGGCAGAGCTTGATTTTCTGCCGAAATATTGCGGTCACTTTCAATCAAATTACTGTTGATATGATTTTGCCGGCCAAGAATTCCAGATCGGGCGGCTAAACCAAGAACGTCGATGATCAAGGCAATCCGGCCATCACCGAGTATGGTTGCGCCAGAATACTCGCTTAAAGATTTCAAGTCCTTGCCGAGCTGTTTTACCACGATTTCTTCGGTAAAAAGAGGCTTGTCGACGATCAGGGCAAAAGTAAAACTGCCGGTAGTGACGACAATTACGTTCAGGCCACTGGCTGAATGAAAGCGCCGACCGTCTTTGCGTGGCTTTGTTTGCGCAATATTATGCGGAATCAGGCGGTCATGCCCGTTTTTAAGTTCATTATTGCGCCGGTCTGCAATGCGTTTGCGTCGGTTTTTCAGCTTGATTTTTCGTTGCGGGTCTTCATAACTGTCTTCACATCCGAGGAAGCGATTTAAAGAAATGAGTGGCAGAAGTTTACCCCGCAAAACCAGAACTTCCTGATTGCCGATGATTTCAACGCGGCGCTTGATCATTTCAGCGGGTATAAGCAGCATTTCAAGAACATTAGCCTGTGGAATAGCGAACATTTCATCGGCGCTGGTCAGAATCAAAGAGGGAATTATGGCCAGAGTCAGCGGCAGCTTAATTTTAAATATCGAACCTTTTCCCGGTTCTGAAATTATTTCGACTTTACCCCCCAAACTGTCAATGTTGGCTTTAACCACGTCCATACCCACGCCGCGGCCGGAAAGCTCCGATACTTTTTCGGCCGTTGAAAGTCCTGGCAAAAAAATAAGATTCTGCATATCTTTAATTGACATGTTTTTTGCTTTTTCGAAAGAAAGCAAACCACGATCTATCGCTTTTTGACAGACTTTCTCTCCATCAATGCCGCGACCGTCGTCGGCTACCTCGACAATTACCCGACTGGCTTCGTAAAATGCCTGAATCTTGATATGGGCTGGTAAAGATTTGCCGAGCCTTTTGCGTTCATCCGGAGTCTCGATGCCATGGTCAATGGCGTTGCGAACCATGTGGGTCAATGGATCGCCAAGACCTTCAATCAGCGTTTTATCAAGTTCTACTTCGCGACCTTCGAGGCTGAGTTTAATTTCTTTGCCGAGCTTTCGCGACAGATCTCTTATCATTCGCGGAAACTTGCAGAAAATTCGATCTATCGGCTGCAGCCGGGTCATCATGATCGTTTCCTGAAGTTCGGTCGTAACCTGACCCATACGTTGTCCACTCATGCGGATAGAGCGCATGTCATTACGGCTGAGAGCTTCGCGAAGCTGGTTTCGGCTAAGAACCAGCTCGCCGGCCAGATTCATCAGATTTTCGAGTAAGCTGACCTTAACACGCAAGGTTGGTTCTGAAACTTCTTTAACCTGAATAGCTTCGGTCGCCGATGACATTTTTTCTTCAGCATCTTTAGCCGGAGCTTCTGGCGCGGCCTCGGCTTCTGCTCTCTGAGGTTCGAAGGGCAAAAACGAACCGGATGGAACTTCAAGAAAAACTTCGATTTCTCCCGGGCCAATCTCTGAGCTGTAGAGAATCTCGATTGGCAAATTCGAGTCAGCTGAAAGATCATTTTCGTCAAATGTATCAAAGTCGATTTTTAGTTGTAAGACACTTCCTAAGCCATATAGCAGTTTTAAGAAGTCACCCAGCGATTTGCCGAGACTGTCGATGTCTTTGATCAGGTTCAGTTTTGCGTGATAAATGTTCAGGCCCAGATCCATGGCTTCGTCGAGCTGTGCGCGCACCCCATCGTCTTCTGGTTCATTGGCAAACGAACTTTCCAACCATGACTTTTTTACTGGCAGGCCGTCTCATGTACCCTCTTTTTTAGTTTGTTTGTGGAGACTCAGCCTAGATTATCACGTCTCATTTATTTATACAAGCCGGCGCGAAAATATTTGTAATTGCCAGTTCCCGCTTGACGAAAAGACCGGGTAATAGTATCATTGCGCGGCGGCATGTGCCGATGATAAAACGGAGAATTAGTTGTGAACATACTCGTGCTTGGTTCTGGAGCCAGAGAACATTCTTTGGTACATTCTCTGTCCAAGTCTCCCTCGGTACATCGGATTTTTGCCTGCCCCGGCAATGCGGGAATGGCAGACATCAATCTTTGTAAAAGAATTCCATTCAAGGATAATGTCGAACTTATCAAGCATTGCCGCGACAAAATCGCCCTGGCGGTTGTCGGCTCTTCGAAATTCGTTGAAGATGGAACGGTCGACGCGCTGGCTCTTGCCGGTATTCCGGTAATCGGTCCCGCCGAAGATGCCGGCAAAATCGAGACCAGTAAAGCATTCGCGGCAAAATTCATTGCCAGGCACAAGATTCCTGCCCCACATACAATGATTGTCGTAAATGAGCAGGAGATAGATGCTGCATTCGCTCAAAACCAAAACCTGCTGGTTGCCAAGTGTGATGGTTTTTCACACGGTGAGGGAGTAAAGGTTTGTAAGAATACCAACGCTGCTATTCAGGCTGCCAAGGATCTTTTGCGCAAGAATGGCCCGCCGGTAATACTTCAGGAGCCCTTGATCGGCGTTGAATGCTCATATTCAATTCTGACCGATGGCCAGCAATGGGTTTCTTTCAGCTCGAGCCGAGATTATAAAAGAGTTTTTGAAAATGAAACCGGCCCAACCTCTGGAGGAATGGGTTCCGTGAGCCCTTCACCAGACCTAACTCCTGAACTCGAGCAGAAAATCATTCGAGAGATCGTTCAACCAGTCGTTAACGGTATGAAACAGGACAATCTTCTTTATCGCGGCTTTTTGTCCATTCAGTTGATGCTGACGGCAGAAGGCCCAAGAGTGCTTGAATTCAATGCCCGACTTGGTGACCCGGAGACACAGAGTATTCTGACCCGTTTCCGTGGCGACCTGGCTTGCCTGCTGAAGGATTGCGCTATGGGGTGTCTTACTTCAGTTGGCTCTGAAGTCGCTTTTGGAAAACATTCTGCCGTGTCGGTGGTTATTGCCCGTGAGGGTTATCCGGAGTCAGAGGCCGCCGACCCGATTATTGATGGACTGGAGAAAATTCAGGATTCCTATGTTTATTTTTCCAACTGTCGTAAGTCAGAAGATGCTGATCGCATGAAATTCAAGAGCGGTCGATTGTTGAGTGTCACCGCAATTGGCGAGACATTGGAATTGGCTAAAAATAAGGTTTACCAGGATATTTTGCTGTTAAACCTTGCCAAAGTTCATTACCGCAAAGATATCGGCAGCTGACCTTCTGATACATGATGAAAAAAAGAGGGACTTATTAGAAAGCCCCTCTTTTTCTGATATCGGAGAACGTTTTTTCGATTGAATTAAATCAACTTTTTGAATATGGTGAACTTTGACAAGGTCTTAAGCATCCAGAAATTTTTGCCCTTGAGATCATCGGGCCCGAAAACTGATTTTATCTTGCCATTTTCATCGATCGATATCTGATATTCTTTACTCTGGTTGAAGTCTTTGTAGATTTCGCTTCGCAGCTGCTGAGCGAATTCATCTGACTTAACCGCTGCCACAACTTCTGAGTTGATCTGCTCACTCATCCAGTCAAGATTATAGGTGCCGACTACGCCGACTTTTCCGTCAAATACCCAGTTTTTGGCGTGCAGCTTGCGCTTGCCGTAATACACGAAGATTCTGATGTTGGGAATCTCGGCCATTACTTGCTTCCACTGGGCATAAAACATTGCCTGGGTCGCGAGACTGTCAGTTGAATAAGGACTGTTTGTGTGCAGTTTGATGCTGACACCACGGCGTCCGGCGCGTTGCAGGGCTGCAAAAATTCTGTCAGTTAAAACAACATAGGGGTTCTGAATGAGAACTTCTTTTTTGCTGCCATCGATGTATTTAACCATTTCATCGGTAATGTCATTTCGTGGCCCGCCGAGTGAATGCTTGTCAATTATTTTTGCATAAGCTTCAACCGAATTACTCAATGGTGAGAAACCGGCATAGCTTCTGAGGTTTTTATATGGAGCCAGTTCGCCAAGGAATTCCCTGGCGCTGTTGAGATACTTCTTGTCGACGTTGGCTGAAACGGTAAAACGTTCGTTTAAAAGATGTGAGTACATTGTATCGCGAGCAGCAAGCATCTCGTTGCTCATGATATCAATGTTGCCCCAGAGCTCTTTACCGATGGTGTAGGTTTTGAGCTTTGAGAACTCTTCGTCGAAAGCATAAGAAAGCTGTCGGGCTACATCGTCACATCTGATAATGACATCTGTGTCGCGATAGCATTCAGGGTGGTCTTCTACTTCCAGGAAGTAATCCTTGGAAACATTGCGGCCACCAACGATGCTGTATTCGTTATCGATGACGATTATTTTGTCGTGATTAGAGGCCATAATTTTGCGAAGATCGGTGAGGGCAGTAAGAAGATTCGAATGCGCCGGGTTGAAAACCTTTACTTCGCAGTTTGGCAATTCCAATAGTTCCTGGAGGAAATCCTGGCCCATTAGCTTGCGGGTAAGTTGCTTGGTGCCGCGAGCATCGAGCATGAGTCTGATTTTGATGCCTTCTCTGGCTTTTTTAAGCAGAGTGCCCAGCATCGACATACCGAAAATGTCTTTATCCATGATGAAATATTGAATGTCGATGCTGTGTTTGGCTTCATTCAAAAGTTTCCAGCGACCGTACCAGGCTTCTGAGTTGGAGTATCTCAGACTGACTTCGGCAGTTTTGTTCGATTTACCTGTGGCAGGAACAAAACGATCAAAAGTGATATTTACCGGCGGAGCAAATTGTGCCCCCAATTTTTCATACGCAAGCTGGAATTTTTCAAATTTATCCTGATTGCTGTTAAATTTAAATAATTTACTGACATAGCCTGCCCACCTTGTGGCTTTTACCGGAAAGGCCAGCCAGGATGTATTTCTGTATTTTTCGTAACTTTTCTGCGAGTCAGCATAAGAACTGTTTAAAACCTGTTTCCATTGCTTGTGGCTTTTGCTGGCCTGGTAATAGGCGAGGCGTTGTCGGGCAACATAAGCAGCTTTCGAATTGGGCTTGTTTTTGGCGATTTCAGTGAGAATTTTAGCGGAGGTTTCCTGGTCATCTTTGAGCAGGTCGTAGGCTTTGGCCAACTCATATCTTGCCATATCGACGAACTTTGATTCGGGATTGCTATTGATAAAGGCTGTAAGGAGCTTCATCATTGCGTCAGGCGATTTTCTACCCTTTTCTGACCAAAGCTGGTCTAAAATTCGTTTTAGACCTGCAGGTAGTTCTACTGCTTTGGTAGAAGTAGCAATCGATGAAGAAGAGCCTGAATCGACAAAATTCTGGTAATCTTCGGTTGCGTTTTCTACGGCAGTTGTTCCGTCAAGAACCTCATCTGAAGAACGATGAAGATTGCCTTCATAAGAATTTTTGGCGTCAAGATAAGCATTCAGAAGAGATTTGATTTCCGTATCGGATTTTTTTTCAAGAACAGCATTGCGATAGGCGTTGTAGGCAGAAACATAGGCTTCATATTCCGCACGCGCATCGGCAAGACAAACTGAAGTAACTGCCGCTAACAAAACCATCAGCAGCAGAACTGATGAAAATTTTATTTTCATGATACCGCCTCCATCTTTGACCATAACATTAAGATTATAAAACGTTATGAGAAAAATCGGAAGGGTACCGAAGAAAAAATCAGCCTTTGGCTATAATATCTTTGGCTCGGTCATGCATGTTCGGGTAAAGATTGGTCGGGACTTTAGGCTTGCCCAAAGCCTTGAAAACCATGTAACGGGCACATTTGTTAAAATCGCCCAGGCAGTATTTCTTTTTGAAAATCGCTCCCATGCCTGAGTCGTCCGGCATTTTATCGTTGAAAAATGGACATCCCTTTAGACATTCACAATCTGCCATAGAATCCCCCTCTGTGTTCACAAGTTTTGGCTTTTTAAACCAAATAGTTTTTTTCGAAACCTCTAGTGAAAATTATAACATGCCTAGGAATGATTACTCAAGCCGGCTCTTCTTTCTTTTCTGGTGCAGGTGCCAGCGTAAAAATAATAACCAGTAGGAAAAAACCGGCGATTAAAGGCAGCATGGCCATCCTGACCAGAAATGGCCCCTGATAGAAGTAGATTTTTGCCTTTCCCGGCGTGTTCTGGGTTAGCCTAAGTGAGTAAGTACCCCTGGTTAAGGCTGGGGCATAAAATGTTTGCCACTTGGCATGGTTGGGCATGAAGCTTTTTGGAAAAAAGCGCAGGGCGAACTGGTTCGTCAGAACCATCTGCCCTTTTGGATCTAAAACTTCTATTGTACCACTGAAATCGCCATCTGCTGATTTTAAGTCAATTTGCAGCGGATCCACACCATCAACGACGACTTCTATTTCACTGGTCGCAGGCATACTGTAGCCATCGGCAGCCAGAAGACCCAGCTCTCCTTCGCCTATCGGATTCTGGAAATAGGCGGGATCGATCAGATAGCCGCCTATTGCCATGGTCAGGGTAAGCAGGAACAATGAAAGGCATCTTCCGAGCCAGGTGTTTAACAGAAATTTCATGTTTTCCCCCGTTTGTCCGATTAAATTTTATGAACTATTGGCTGTTTTATCGACATTCTAGACAATGTTGGGCTTATCAGCAACAATTCCAATTCTGACGTTGCTGCCATCAGCGATCTTGCCGGTAATAATCGCTCTGGCCAACAGGGTTTCGATTTCTTTTTGCAGTAGACGTTTCAGCGGCCTTGCACCGTAAATTGGGCTGTAGCCACGATGAATCAGCCATTCTTTGGTTTCTTCATCGAGTTCGATGCGAATTCTTCTTTCTTCAAGTCGCTTTTGAATGCTTGTCAGCTGCAACTCAATAATTTTTACGAGCTCAGATTTTTGCAACGGTGCGAAGAGCACTATGTCGTCAACGCGATTAAAAAATTCAGGCTTGAAGAACGTTTTAACTTCATTCAATACGGTTTTGCGCGTGATTTCAGAAATTTCTCCGCTTTCGCCTATTTCGCTGATAAGAGTCTGAGCCGCAAGATTGCTGGTCATAATCACGACAACATTACGAAAATCTACTGTGCGACCACGTGAATCAGTCAACCGGCCGTCATCGAGAATTTGCAACAGAACATTGAAAACCTCTGAATGAGCCTTTTCGATTTCATCGAACAATACGACCGAGTATGGCTTGCGTCTGACGGCCTCGGTAAGTTGACCGCCGTCGTCATGGCCAATATAACCGGGAGGTGCGCCGATAAGCCGGGAAACCGAGTGCTTTTCCATGTATTCGCTCATATCGATTCTGACGATGTTTTCTTCGCTGTCAAAAAGTGCTTGAGCGAGTGCTTTTGCCAATTCTGTTTTACCGACTCCGGTTGGCCCGAGAAAGATGAATGAGCCGATCGGGCGGTTGGGGTCTTTGATTCCCGCACGAGATCTGATAACGGCATCGGTAACGAGTTCAACGGCTTCGTTCTGGCCGACTACGCGCTGGTGCAGGTGCTCGTCGAGGTGCAGCAGTTTTTCTTTTTCGCCTTCCATCAGGCGGGTTACCGGGATTCCAGTCCATTTGCTGACGATATCAGCAATTTCCTCTTCGGTAACTTCTTCGCGAACAAGCTTGCCAGTGCTTTGCTTTTGCTTGAGTTCGTCTTCAAAAGCCTTCAGCGCTCTTTGTGCTTCGGGAAGTCGACCGTGTTTAAGTTCTGCTGCAAGATTCAGGTCATAGGCTCTCTCAGCTTCGCTAATTTCCTGATGCAGTTTTTCGATTTGTTCTCTTTGCGTTTGAACTTTTTTGATGACGTTGCGCTCACTTTCCCATTGAGCTTTCATTGAGTCGCCACGATGTTTAAGGTCGGCAAGTTCTTTTTTGAGAACTTCCAGGCGCTGGCGACTGGCTTCGTCTTTTTCTTTGATCAGCGCGGCTTCTTCTATCTCCAGCTGCATGATGCGTCGGGTCACTTCATCGAGTTCTGCCGGCATCGATTCTATATCGGTGCGAATCATTGCACAGGCCTCATCGACGAGATCTATGGCCTTGTCGGGCAGAAAACGATCGGAAATATAGCGGTGTGAAAGAATGGCTGCAGCAACCAAAGACCGGTCCTGGATTTTTACTCCGTGGAAAACTTCAAAGCGCTCTTTCAGGCCGCGCAAAATCGAAATGGTGTCACTTACATCTGGCTGATCGACCATAACCGGTTGAAAACGCCGTTCAAGAGCAGCATCTTTTTCTACATACTTACGGTATTCGTCTAGAGTCGTGGCACCGATACAGTGAAGCTCGCCGCGAGCGAGCATCGGCTTGAGCATATTGCCTGCATCCATCGAGCCTTCTGCTTTTCCTGCGCCGACAATGGTGTGCAATTCGTCGATGAAAAGAATAATGCGGCCATCGCTGTTTTTAATTTCATTAAGAACTGCTTTAAGTCGCTCTTCGAATTCGCCGCGAAACTTTGCTCCGGCAATCAGTGAGCCCATATCAAGAGCAAAAATCGTTTTATCTTTGAGACTTTCAGGGACATCACCCTGCAGAATTCTTTGGGCGAGTCCTTCAGCTATAGCCGTTTTACCAACTCCAGGTTCGCCGATCAAAACCGGATTGTTTTTTGTTTTACGGGTGAGAATTCTGATTACCCGGCGAATTTCGTTGTCTCGGCCGATGACCGGGTCGAGTTTGCCGGTCTTGGCCATGGCAACCAGGTCGCGCCCATACTTTTCCAGAGCTTCATAAGTCTGCTCGGGATTTGCCGAAGTGATCCGCTGATTGCCGCGTACCGAGGTCAGAGCCTGAAGAAACTGGTTGCGGTCAACGTTCAGTTCCTGGAAAATTTTTCCGACCTGAGTGGCTGAGCCGCTTTCAATCATTGCCAGCACCATGTGCTCGACCGAGAGATACTCGTCTTTGAGCGCTTTCATTTCTTCTTCAGACTTAACCAGCAACTGAGAAAGCTCGCGGTTGACGTAGAACTTGTCGGGACTCATGCCCGGGCCGGAAATTCGTGGCAATTTATTGATAGCCCGCTGAGCTTTTTCCTTGATCAGAGCCAGAGGAATATTGATGTTGTTCAGCAGACGTGGAATCAACTCGGATTCTTCCTGGATCAATGCTTCGAGAAGATGTTCCGGGGCAATTTCCTGGTGGCCATGTTCTACAGCGAGATTTTGTGCACGCTGCAAAGCTTCCTGCGATTTTTGTGTCATTTTGTTGATATCCATAACTATCCCTCGAAAAGTGAAAATTCAGTTATTTATACAGCAAAGCGCATGCCAGCAGCGAAAAAAACTATAAATAGCTTCAATAAGGGGTTTTGCGAATTCAGTTCTGTCGCAAAATCGCCTTGCTACGTCGCAAAAATACTATTGATTCGACAAAATTGTCAGGGGCATTTTTGTTGTTTTTTTATTACTTGTAAAAAAACTGTTAAAGTCGCCATTGCTAAATTTTTATTATATTTAGTCAGTTTGTCGACATTTTAATGTATCATTGAAAACCATACCTTGTAATCGTTTTGAATTATCAATTTCATGACTATTTAATCGAACTCTTATAGTGCCCCCAAAGCGATCAGGGCAACGATTTTCGCTTTCAGGACAGGTTTTTTTGATGATTTATCTAGATCTGGTGTTCAATCTGGCTTTGCTGGTTGCAATAAGCGTGGTTTCCGGTTTTATCGAAAAGCATTTTCCCGGCCGCAATATCTCAGGCAAGGCATCTCAGGGCGTGTTATTTGGAATCGCAACTATTGTCGGAATGATGCGACCTTTGCAGTTTGAGCCCGGCCTGATTTTCGATGGGCGCTCGATGATGATCAGTTTATGTTCCTTGTTTTTCGGTCCGGTTGCGGGAATTATCGCTGCTGTTCCGGCAATGGGCTACCGGGTATATCTTGGTGGCTTTGGCACTTTGACCGGGGTTTTTGTTATTCTTTCGTCTTTGATTATAGGTTTGATCGGTCATTATCGTATGCGTCCGGATGAACGTCCGCCTGAGGCCAAGATTCTATTTCTGTTTGGAATGATCGTTCACCTCGTCATGCTGGCGATGATGCTTACCTTGCCCCGCCAAGCAGCTATTCAGGTATTGAAAACACTTAGCCTGCCAATTTTGCTGCTTTATCCGCTTGCTACAATTCTTGTGGGCAAAATTCTTTCAGACCAGATCGTCGCGCTTCGTTCGCGGGAAGCGTTACTTGAAAGCGAAAGTCTTTTTCGCAGTCTTTTTGAAAATCATTCGGCAGTTAAAATGATTATTGAACCTGAAACCGGTGCGATTGTCGATGCAAACAAATCTGCCGAGAATTATTATGGCTGGTCAAGAGAGAATATCAGGCAGATGAAAATCTATCAGATCAATACTCTTGAACCCGATGCCATCAGGCAGCAGATGGCTTTGGCCTTGAATAATGAAAAGACCCTGTTTTATTTTAAGCATCGTCTTGCCAATGGTACAATTCGTGACGTTGAAGTTTATTCGAGTAAAATCGAAGTGAAGGGCGAGCCGCTTTTGTATTCGATCATCCATGACGTTACCGAGCGAAAGCAGATTGAAGAGCGCCTCAGACAATCTCAGAAACTTGAGACCGTCGGACGCCTGGCCGGTGGGATCGCCCATGACTTTAACAATATTCTCACCGTGGTTATGGGTTATGCCGAAATGGCAATATGCGAACTGAGTTCTAATGATCCTCTGCGAAGATTTCTTGATGAAATTCTCAAAGCAGCTAGACGTTCAGCGGATCTGATTGAGCAATTATTGGCTTTTGCCCGCAAACAGGCAATAAGTCCGCGTCAGCTCGAACTAAATGTCTGTGTTGAAAACATGTTGAAAATGTTGCGTCATTTGATTGGCGAAGATATAGCATTGAACTGGATTCCTTGCAGAGAGCCTTTGCAGGTTAAAATCGATCCGACCCAGCTTGAACAGGTTTTGATTAATCTTTGTGTTAATGCTCGCGACGCCATAAATGGAACTGGCAAAATTACCATTGAGACAGGCAAGTTTTCTGCCAAAGAATCTTTTTGCAAATCGAATGAAGGTTTCAGGCCTGGTGACTACCTGACGCTTTCGATAACAGATGATGGCTGTGGTATTGAAGAAGATATGTTAAAAAACATTTTTGAACCATTTTTTACAACCAAATCATTGCATAAGGGAACAGGCCTTGGTTTATCCACTGTGCTAGGGATCGTTCAGCAAAATGAGGGGGGTATCCAGGTTCAAAGCAGGGTTGGTATTGGTACAACCTTTAAAGTATTCTTACCTGAAGATAAATCAGAAATCAAAACGCCTGAAGTTCAAGAGTTTGAAAATTGTCAGCCTGACTACGATAAAATGATTTTAATGGTCGAAGATGAACCGGCAATTCTGAAAATGGGAGTGCAGATGCTGGAAACGCTGGGCTACAAAGTCCTTGCTGCATCAAGTCCGACCCTGGCGCTGGACATGCTTGAAAAAGATGATTTGGAAATCGGCCTGCTTCTGACAGATGTAATCATGCCGGAAATGAATGGTCGAGAACTCGCAGAGAAAGTGAAACAAAAGATTCCTGATGTCAGGGTTCTCTATATGTCGGGCTATACCGCTGATGTCATCGCGAACCGTGGCATAATAGATGCTGATGTCAATTTTATTGCCAAGCCTTTTTCGCTACAAAAACTTGGTGTGGCAATCAGAAAAGTTCTTGAGGCAAAGGCCGATAAATCTTGATAAATAGCCATTTTTGCGCTTAAATTAATTATTCTGAATCGGGAACAAGATTTGAGTGCATTTAAGACAACATTTCGTTCACTGCAATATAGAAACTATCGTTTGTTTTTTTCTGGCCAGATAGTTTCGTTGATCGGCACCTGGATTCAAAAAATCGCTTTGCCATGGCTGGTCTACCAACTGACCGGTTCTTCGGTTTTGCTCGGTGCAGTCAGTTTCGCCGGGCAGATTCCGACTTTTCTGCTTTCGGGCGTGGCTGGAGTTTATGCCGACAATCTGAACCGCTATAGAATCCTTGTGATAACGCAAATTTTATCGATGTTTCAGGCACTTACCCTGGCTTTTCTTTATTTTTCCGGTCTGATTCAGGTTTGGCATATTGTTGTGTTAAGTGCTTTTCTGGGCTTGATAAATGCTTTTGATATTCCGGTCCGCCACTCGTTTGTGGTAGAAATGGTCGAGAAGAAGGAAGATCTTGGCAACGCCATCGCGCTTAACTCCTCGATGGTAACCTGCGCCAGACTGCTTGGCCCTTCAATTGCCGGAATCCTCATCGCAGCGGTTGGTGAAGGCTATTGTTTTCTTTTGAATGGACTGAGTTTTCTTTTCGTCATCTATTCTTTGATACAGATGAAGGTTAAGATTCCCGAAAAGAAATCGGCTCGCCCGGCGGTTTTTAAAGAATTAAAATCTGGTTTTAAATATACGTTCGGCTTTATGCCAATGAAGGCGATAATTCTTCTGGTGGCTCTGGTCAGTTTGCTTGGGGTTCCGTATGTGGTTCTCATGCCGGTAATGGCTAAAGAGGTTCTGCATGGCGGTGCGCATACTTTTGGTTTCCTCATGGGATCATCGGGCATAGGTGCTTTGGCTGGAGCCCTTTTTCTTGCTTCACGAAAAAGTGCCGTCGGTCTGGAAAAAGTAATTCCAGTTTCAGCAGCAATTTTTGGCAGCGGGCTTTTCCTGTTTTCATTCTCAACTTCGGTGACGGTATCGCTTTTTCTGATTCCGGTTATCGGGCTTGGAATGATGGTTCAGATGTCATCGAGCAATACCGTGCTGCAAACTCTGGTTGATGACGATAAACGCGGCCGGGTAATGAGCTTTTATACAATGGCTTTTATGGGAACCATGCCTTTTGGCAGTATCCTGGCAGGATTTTCTGCAGATATGATTGGTGCTCCGGCTACGATCAGGCTCGGTGGATTGTTTTGCATTCTTGGTGCCGCGATATATGCTTCTCAGCTGAATGAACTGAAACGTTGCATTTATCCGGTTTACCACAAAAATGGCCTGATCGGCGAAACTCAACTTACCGGAAAATAAAGCTGTAAAGCATGTGTTTTACATGGTTGAGAAAGCCCGAAATTCTATCTTAAAGAAAGTCAGGTTGAACTTTCATGTTCGGGTAACATATCATTGACCTATAGAAGTGAGGGACCAATCATGAAAGGTAAAAACCTGTTTGTGCTTTTGCTTGTCGTTTTGCTGCAAGCTTTTTGTTCTGACGCTTTTGCGGCATCGCCGTCGCTGATTCCGCTGGTCGGAGATAAAAATATTAAGCCCGAATTGTCACATCTTCAGGCAGCCATTGATAATGGTGCAGACGTTAATGAGGTTGGCTCGGAAGGTACCACCCCATTGATTGAAGCGATTTATCGCAGAAGAGACAATCTGGTTAAATTTTTGCTTGAAAAGGGCGCTGATCCGAATTTAAAAAATGAAAAAGGTATTACTCCTCTCTATGCCGCATTAGATGGAGAATATGGCCCTTCGGATCTTCTGGTTAAAACACTTGTTGCGGCCGGTTCCAGGGTAGGTGAACCGGTCAGCGGTGGCTGGATACCCTTGCATAAAGCCGCCGAGCATAAATATGGTGACATCACCGCTTTTTTGCTTGAAAATGGGGCCGAAGTCGATGCCCAAAACCTTGCTTCGCTGACTCCTTTGATGTGCGTTGAGAAAAATGCGGACAACGCTGTTCTTTTAATCGATGCTGGTGCCAATGTCAGGGCCACCGACAATAAAGGCCGAACGCCATTGCATTTTGCCGCGAGAAACAATAATACTGACGTTGCTTTCTTTCTGTTAAATGCCGGAGCTGATGTTAATTCCCGCGATAATTCAGGCAAAACACCCCTGCATTTAGCCTTTGAAAAAAGATGGTCACAAGACACATTGCCCGGGTTTCTCGATTTCATGCTCGATAAAGGGGCAGATATCAACGCTGTAGCCTCTGACGGAAAAAGCCTTTTGCAGATTGCCGAGAAAAAAAACAATCATGAAATCATCAGCTATCTACTTGATAGAGGTGCTATTTGTGACATAGTCGCCTCGGGCACTGGTGAAATAGCAACCCAGGCTCTGATTTTAAACGCGATACAGGCCAACCGCAGCGGGCTTGCTTTCTGTTTCGCGCAAACGCTCGAGCCAATAGAGAGTCCTTTGCTGATAAATGATGCGGGCGAAAGCTTGCTGCATCTGGCGGTTAAAAACCGTAATTCAGATTTGGCAAAACTCCTTATGAAAAAAGGTTTTGATCCGAATTTTCAAAGCAAGGATGGCCGTTCAGCTTTGCATTTGGCGGTCAGCAGCGACATTGAAGAAGCAATCGTCTACCTGCTGAGGGCCGGGGCAGATCCCAACCTTCCCGACGCGAAAAAAGTAACTCCTATTCAGGAATCAATTAGATTTTCGAGGCCAGGGGTTGTATATGAGCTTCTTAGGCATTTTAATCCTGAAAACGTTGATAAAATAGTGGAAACGGGTCTTCTCGATGCAGTTAAAGGAAATCGACGGCCATTGGCATATCTTGCGCTGGAAAATAAACCGAAACTTGAAGAAAAAGATGAGCATGGATTGACACCATTGTTTTACGCCATTAAGAATCGTTGGCGCGAACTTTCTTTGCGCCTGATAAAGATGGGCGCACAAGTCAATGTTGCCGACGAGAGAGGCGTTACGCCTCTGCATCTGGCTGCCAGTTACGGTGATAGAATGCTGGTCAAACAATTGCTGCAAAATCACGCTGCTATAGATGCCGAAGATAAATCAGGAGAAACGCCGCTGTTTTATGCGGTAAAGGAAGTAAAGGCCGAGATTTCTGAGTTGTTGCTGGAGAAAGGGGCAAATCTGAGGCATTGCAATGACTATGGGCGAAACCTGCTTTTTCACTGCTACTATCGCGAGTATGGATTGGGTACGCTGGCCTGGCTGGTGCAACAGGGCCTGCCGATAAATTCCGTCGACAGATTTGGCGGCACTGTTTTTCACGAAATGATGCGCCCGATACACTGCCTGAGCAAAATTAAAAAAGCTTTAAAACTGGGGGCCGACTGGCATATTGCCAACAAAAGAGGCGAAACGCCTTTCACCATAGCTTTATATGGCCACAATGCAGATCTTCTTGATTATGTCCTCACCCTTAAAGACGACATGGTTCGGGCCAAAGAAAAGATGAACCTGGTAATGCATCATTGGTTGCAAAACAAATCCTATTCTTTTCTGGAAAAGGCTTTATCTGCAGGAAATTCGCCGGAAATGCCCGATAATGACGGAAAAACTTTACTGATTAAAGCAATCGAAACAGAAGACCTGGTCGCTGCTGAGATGTTGTTTGCTGCCGGGGCCAAGCTAGATCCGGTCATCATCGAAGCGCCAAATCTTATTCTCAAGGCAATGAAATACAATCGAATTGCAAGCCTGAAATGGTTGTTCGACCACCATGTCGACCTTGATCTACAGACTGAGGAAGGCTTTTCAATTCTCTGGAAAACAGTTGGCAACTGGACATTTTTTGATTTTCTTCTCGATTATGGAGTGAAACCGAGAATCAATGAACTACTCGATGAAAAACTGGCTGACATACGCCTGGCCATTCTTGAAAAAAAAGAAGGCAGAGAAAGATTGAAACGCATTGCGGGCCCTGAACTGAAAAAAATTGTTTTTGCCGGAGAAAATGAAGTCGATCGCTATCGCGCAGTGCGCCGCTTTATCAGCAAAGGTGATCTGGAGGGATTGAAGTTTGCTTATGAACTTGGCTTCGAAATAAACGCCAGGGGCCTTCGGGGCAACAGTCTTTTGCATACGGCGGTACTGTATAAAAAGTTGGATATCGTTAAGCTATTGATAGGGTGGGGCGCAGATGCTGATGCGAAAAATGATTCGGGTGAGACTCCGATACAATATGCAATAAATTACAAGGCCAATGATATTTTTAAGTATCTCGCCGAAACCGGCGTGAGCCTGGATAGTCGGGAAAAGTTCGGCGGTGCCGGTCTTCTGCATCTTGCCGCGAAACAGCCTCTTGCAGAAAAAGTTTTTGTGCAGTTATTTAACCGTGGTTTTAAGGTTAACGATCGCGACGAAAATGGGGCGACTCCGCTGCTGTTTGCGGTAGAGCATGGCTGCGAGGATACCGTGGATTATTTGTTGCAGGCCGGTGCTGATCCCAATATTGTTACAAAAGCAGCCAGTTCGACGCTGCGCACGAAGGTTTTGCAGGAAAAGGACTTCCATTTTTATCGCAGCGACTATCACATCAATAACTGGATCATCAGCGGCATGGGACCGCTCTCCCGTGCAGCGCTGCGGGGACAAATCCCGCTCATCGAAAAACTGGTTGCAAAGGGTGCCCGGCTCGAGGCCGCCGATGAACTTGGTAATACGCCATTGCATCTGGCGGTTATGGGAAACTCATATTTTGCTGTTGAAGCCCTGCTCAAGGCTGGTGCGCCAATTCTGGTCGCCAACTGCGACGGCTTGACTCCGCTTGAATTGGCTGAAAAAAGAGGGTTTTTTCAAATTGCCAGGGTAATCTGGCAGAAGGTTCCGCTACAGATTACCCATGACCCGACCGATGTGACTTCGGCAAATGACGAGAAATTCGCACTGCACGCGGCAGTAAAAGAAAAAAGATTTCATGATCTGCGCTGGATAGTGCGACGAGGTGCAAAAATCGACGAACTCGATGATGACGGGCGAACTCCCTTGTGGCTGGCAGTTGAAGCTGGATCCCCGCTTATGGTGAGAATTCTTCTCGAATTGGGAGCTTCAGTGAACGTTTCCGGGCCAGACGGGCAATCTCCATGGCTCAAAGCCTTCGAATACTGTTATATTGACGAGCTCCTGGCGATTTTGCTCGAGGCTGGAGCAAAAGTCGATTCTGTTGACAAGAATGGTGATACGGCCCTGCATTTTGCTGCGAGGAGAAGCAGGTTAAGTTTTATCGATTTTTTACTGAAGCACGGTGCAAAGCTTGATCAGCGCAATCAGGCCGGTTGTACACCTTTGCTGGAAGCAATAATGACTAAGGACCGGCAAAAAGAATATGATCGATATCTTTCGAAAGTAAAGGCAAGAGTAGCTCGACAGAAGGAAGCGATGAAAAAACTGCCGGCATGGCGGCGTCAGAAACTTCCCGAGATTGAAGAAAATTCTGAAGAACGAAGAGCAATCTCCCGACTGATCCGTAAGGATCCTATCTACATGAATATCGCCGATATATATGGTCAGACTGCGTTGCATCTGGCGGCCAGAAAAGCTCCGGTTTATCTGCTCAATGAGCTTATCGATGCCGGTTGTGATTTAGAAGCTCTCGATCGTGAAGGCCGTACGCCGATTTTTCAGGCGATTGCCGCGGGAAATTGTGATAATGTGGCGACTTTGCTCAAACATGGGGCAAAGGGGCT
Organism: uncultured bacterium; assembly: GCA_964596185.1. Lineage (GTDB taxonomy): Bacteria > Muiribacteriota > Ozemobacteria > Ozemobacterales > Ozemobacteraceae > DYKG01. The sequence continues at coordinate 211,225 of CAZQUE010000001.1, forward strand.
GGTAATCGATAAGAATAGTGAAAGTACGCTTTCGCTTGCAGATTCGCTCGATCGAACGGATATTGTGAATCTGCTGATTGAAGCTGGAGTTGATCAGACATACGCCGTACCTGAATGGCCGAAGGAAGACGAAAACGGCACGACCCGACTGATGCGTGCGGTTGCAGAAAACCGCTATCTGGCGCTGAAAGTTCTGCTGGCAGCCGGCGAGGATCTTAACCGCAAAGATAAAACCGGGGATACAGCTCTTTTTTATGCGATAAGAAACTGTAATTATCGAATGGTCAAATTTTTGCTTGAAAATGGCGCAGATGTAAATGTTGAAAATCACTACGAACAGAAGCCATGGCAATATGCCAAACAGCTATTAAGCCAGGCCGACCTGCATGATGATGTCAAAGGTCCGCCGGGTTTTTTCCCGGAGCAGAAGACTCGAAAAAACTACAAGCGTATTGTTGAGTTGCTAAAAGGGAAAAAGTAGATGAGATTTTTGGATTAGCCGGTGGAATTAGAATATAATACTGATTGTCTTGATCATTTTTGCAAAATAAATTATCTTGGAAATGGTTGGGTCTCTTGAACCAAAAAAAACAGAAAAGCTATAGATAAATGGTTTGAGAGTCATGTTAGAGGGTTTAAAAATGATAAAGGCTCAGGATAATCGTCAGTTCGAGCAGGTTTATTCAAAACTTGAGCGATATAAGGGATTGATTGAGATATTCAGACAGGTCAGTCGCCTGAGTGCTTCAGCCAAGAGCAATTCTGAATTTTTACAAAAGACGGTTGATTCTCTGATCGAAAACAATTGCTATTTCAATGTCTGGCTTGCCGTTTTTTCCGATGAAGCGGAAGACAAAATCGGCGATTTTGCATGGTCAATTAAAGACGTTGATAAAAATAAATTTGAGAACTTCTTCGAAAAGCGCAACCTGCCGGATTGCTATTTTGAAGCACAAAAAAGTGTCGAAAAATTTACGGTAAGGCGGCCCGAAAAAGATTGTGCGGGTTGTTTTCTGGCAGGGATCTATCTCGATTGTTCAGGTTTTTGTAAGATACTTGGGGATGAAGAAAGAGAACTGGGTTTTTTGGTTGTGTCGCTTCCAAGAGAGTTTGCTGAAAATGAAGAAGAAAAAAATCTATTCAGGGATATTGCCGACCGGATTTTTTCTGCTTTACTTAGAATCAGAGGATTGTTTGCCCTAAGAAGTGCTGAGAAGGCGATTAAAGAAAACGAAGAACGGTTTCGTTTGCTTGCTGAGGTTACAGTTGAGGGCATTCTTCTACATAAAAACGGTTTGGCAATAGATCTAAATTCTTCTTTGGCGCAAATGTTCGGCTTTTCCCGCGAAGAACTTCTAAACAGGAATTTCATGGATTTTGTCCACCCGGATGACGTTGCCAAAGTGAAAAAGGAATTGGCCAAACCCGTGACTTCGCCTTATGTTATAAGAATGAGAAGGCGAAACGGCAATTATTTTTATGCTGAAATTGAGGCCAGAGACTATCAGATTGAAGGTGATAAATTCAGGGCGACGGCAATTCGGGATATTTCTGAAAGAATAAAGTCAGAAGAGGCTCTTCGCGAAAGTGAAAGTCGTTTTCAAAAGATGCTCGGAGTCGTTCCGGATATGATCTCAATTCACGACTGTGAAATGAACATTCTCTACAGTAATTGGCAGGGATTTGCCAACGTTCCTCCTGAGAAAAGAATCAAGAATTCCAAATGTTACAAAACCTATAGAGACTTTGACGACATCTGTCCGGATTGCCGGGCCAGGCAGGTTTTGCTCAGCAAAAAGGCTTTTCGGGAAGAAGCTGAGTTGCCAAATGGTCAAGTTGTCGATCTGCGGGTAATTCCATTTCTGAACGAGCGCGGTGAGGTTGAAATGTTCATGGAGTGGGTTCGCGATATTACTGAGCAGAGGAAGATTGAAGAAAGCGAAAAGAAATTGCAGGAACAGCTGGTGCACGCGCAAAAACTTGAATCGGTTGGCAGATTGGCCGGCGGTGTGGCCCATGATTTCAATAATATGCTCAGCGTCATCCTTGGCCAGGCGGAGATTGCATTGCTGGATCTTGAAAAAGAGCACCCACTAAGATCGACTCTCGAAGAGATACTGAAAGCTGGGCAACGTTCAGCAGACCTGACTCGCCAGTTGCTTGCCTTTGCGAGAAAACAGACGATTATCCCAAAAGTTTTTGAGCTGAATGAGGCCGTTGACGGGACCCTTAAAATGCTTAGGCGCCTGATTGGCGAAGATATTGAGCTGATATGGAAGCCATCTGCAGTTGCCTGCATGATAAAAATGGATCCGACGCAGCTGGATCAAATTCTGGCAAATCTTTGCGTTAATGCCAGAGATGCGATTTCAGGCAAAGGCAAAATTGTTATCCAGGCAGATATTGTTGAGATTGATCAGTTATATTCCAAGGAGCATCCGGAAATCATACCAGGGAAATACTGCCAAATGATGGTGTCTGATGATGGATCCGGTATGAGCAAAGAAACCCTGGAAAATATTTTTGATCCTTTTTTTACTACCAAAGAATCCGGAGCGGGAACCGGCCTTGGGTTGGCGACGGTTTATGGTATCGTCAAGCAGAATTATGGCTTTATCAACGTCTACAGTGAGCCCGGGTTTGGTAGCTGTTTCAAGATTTTGCTGCCATTAGCCATCTCCGGTGAAAAGGTTTCAGATACAAGAGAACCGGAGTCCGACCTGCAAAAAGCAAAAGAGAAAACGGTTCTTGTGGTTGAAGACGAGGCGACAATTCTTGCAATTGCCGTTAGTATGCTGAACAGGCTGGGTTACCGTTCTTTTGCGGCGTCTAATGCTGCGGAGGCGTTGGCAATTGTATCTGAGATGCATATAGATGTTTTGTTAACCGATGTTATCATGCCTAACTGCCAGGGGCCGGAAATTGCCGGACAACTGATGAAAATTCAGCCCGGCCTGAAGGTCGTTTTTATGTCCGGGTACACTGCAGATGCAGTTGCTCGCCATGGTTTCGTTGAAGACGGCGTAAATTTCCTGCAAAAGCCATTTTCGCTCAAAGACCTGGCAGAAGTGTTAAAGAATGCCTTGGATAAAAATTGATTTCGTTGCCTAAAAACTGATTGCTGATCACTTTTTTTCTTCAATTTTCATACCTGGCGTTTTGCCCGCCATTTCTATGTTTATTGCAAAATAAAATTTTCTACCATTTACAACCGACAGTAGAATCTTCCCTGCAGTTGTTGCAAGGAAGGTGTGCATACCGAATCTGCTACAGAAACGTAAGCGCGATTTAAACCGCCTCTACCGATATTTCTCTTTTTCGGTTTGAACCAAGGATTTATCAATGTTTTGTGGTGAAAATGGCCTGAAATCATCTGCCGTTTTTAGCTGCGGCAGGTTTTTCAGCAAAACTCTTATATACCAATATGGTTCCAGGCCGTTTGCTTTAGCGGTTTCTATAATGCTGTAAATCGTTGTAGAAGCTACTGCACCTTCAGGTGTATCGTAAGCGCTCAATAAACCGCTTCTTATAATTTATTGCCGGCTATGGCATTTTGG
>CAZQUE010000002.1:0-106347 GCA_964596185.1 uncultured bacterium
GAAAGCAATTCACTGGAGGCTGATCGATGTCTGAAAAAAAGATTCGTATGGCGACCCCGGAAAACCCTGAAGAACAGGGACATACCATTGTTGGCGGCAGGCCTGCCGCACCTCGTTCAATTCGCAATGATATTCCCCGTGGTTTGGAGCTTTTGATCAAAAAGGCTTCAGTTGATCCAGATTTTAAAAGAGAGCTTTTGAGCAAAAAAGAAAAATTGATCGGCGAAATGAATCTTCCGCTTGATGAGAGTGAAAAGGCCATGTTGACATGCGTTCCGGTCACTCACCTGGAAAAAATGATCGAGGCCACTCAGGTGTCCGCTTCCCAGCGAAAAGCCCTTAGTGGAGGTTCTGCGGCAGCGATGTTAGCTTTATTGACACAGTTAACCTTTGCTCCGGTGGCAGGCAGAGCTGAAAGCCCGGAAAATAACCGCACTACCAACGAGCAGGTGCAAGTTCCTCCTCTCAATCAGACTGCAGTGTTGTTGACCGGCATTCGACCCGACGAAACCGGCGAAAAGGTCGACGAATCGCAGGATGCAAGTGATCATGGTCAGGAAAAGAAAGATATGCCATCGCCACAGATTTTGCCTCCGGTCGTCGATGATTACGATGACCATCTGGCCGACAGGGGAGCCCGGCCGGATTTTCCTGAAATTTATCAGGAGCTGATCAAAGAAGAACAGGTAGTAGACAACTTTTTTGATCAGCCCGAGAAGCCGTTCGATCAAATCCTTGAAGAGGAACTCGAAGGAAAAACCGTCGCCGAGGCTTTGCAGAAGCTTTCTGATCAAAGCGGCTTTCGCATTGAAATAAATGGTCTCGATGAAGTTGTTTCGACCAATCTGATCGAGGAAAAAACATCCGGAAAAAATCTGGCCGAAGTTTTGAAAACTATATGCAATGAAATTGCCGCTGAAGATTACCAATTTAAAAGTATATTCGAGCCAGAAAACAGTCTTTTGAAAATTGATTTTCGGGTCAATCTACAGACGGTTCCGGCACCCTCGGTCAAACCTGATTTTGACGATTCTGCCATTTGCCGGGGCATTCGTTCGGACATGCCGGGAATTAAAAAGAAATTGGACTTTGACCATGGTGACGGGAAATGACCGTTGTGGCCGATCTTACATTACTGAACCTGAACCTTCTTTATGTTCGCTATCTTGACTCTGTTGACCGGGAATTGCATGTTCCACTTGGCTGCCTTTATTTAACAAGAGCGATTGAAGATGCGGGATTTCAGGTTGATTTTCGTGACTATCAGTTGAATGATTTCGCAGAGCCGTTTGAAGTCGATCGAATCATCGAGTTTCTGGGTGAGACGGCTGATATTGTCGGCTTTTCATGTATGGCCAATCTGCTGCCATTCACCATTCTTGCCATGCAGAAGTTCAAACAGCTGCACCCGGAAAAGTTTCTGGTGCTGGACGGAGTTGGCGCAAAATCTGTTGAAGAAAAGATTATGCAGCGATTTCCCTGGGTAGATTGTATTGCTGTCGGCGAAGGTGAAGTAACCGGACCGGAACTGGTTCGGGCTGTTAAACGGCGATCTTCACTGGCAAATGTGCCTGGTCTGGTTTATCGCAATGAACGCGGCGACGTAATTAGAACTGCTGCCAGAGCTAGAATTGAAAATCTGGATGCACAGCCGTTACCGGCTTTTGAAAAAATTGACTTGGAAAAGTATCAGGGATACGGAATTCTTTCTTCACGCGGTTGCCCTTATCCCTGCACTTTTTGCTCGGTTGCGCCGGTATGGGATCACCAATCAACCTTTCGTTCAAATGATTCTATAATTGAAGAGATGAAATTGTTGCATGACCGTGCTGGGGTCAGGATGTTCCTTTTTCAGGACGAGTATTTTGTCAGCACCAAAAAGCGGGTGCTCGATTTTTGTCAAAAACTTAAAGATTCGGGCTTGAAAGTTTACTGGAAATCTTTTGGTCGCGTCGATTTAACCGATGTTGAAATGATGCAGGCCATGGCTGATTCCGGGTGTGTCGAGTTAAGATTTGGTATTGAAAGCGGCAGTGACCGAATATTGCAAAAAGTAAAAAAGGGATTTGCCGCTGCCGATGCGGTTGAAATCGTTAGTGCTGCCCAGAAAATTTTCCCCCGTGTCGATGCCTTTTATGTTTGGGGATTTCCTTTTGAAACCATGGAAGATTTTCACCAAACCGTTTTTCAGATGGTGATGTTCCGAATGATGGGGGTGCGAATATTGCCTTCACTCCTTTGCCTGTTACCCCAAACCGAATTATTCATCGAAAATCGCGAGCGTTATTCGCTTGATTTCAGTCCAGAGCTTTTTCCAGAATATATGATTACCGGTCATGAGGTTTCCACTTCAGGTAAGTTTGCCATTGCCAGGGAACACGAGGATAAATATGCTTTCATCAAAGCAAATCCAGATATTTTTCCGGGTTTTTATCACATGGATCTGAAAAACAATATCTTGCCAAAACTGGCGGTCATGAGGAAGTTTGGCTTCTATCCGCTCGAAGCCGATAGTGCCTCAACCGATTCATGTGGCGCCCACTCGCCGAGACAGGCAGCCCAGGATATTGCCACCCGCAGCGCGAGTTGAAAAATCGCCCGCTTCGGGCAATAGCTCTGAAGACGGGCGATTGGTTTAAAGTGATTGCTTGAAATTACTTGAGTGCTTTTTGGTTTATTTCTATGACCTTTTTCAGCAGTTCTTCGGCTTTGTCGAGTTTGTTAGCCTTTTTGTAAATATCGCTGAGCATGAGAATCAGTTTTGAAGCAGAGTGGGGTTCTTCATTTTCAAATTTGGCAATGCCTTCTTTGAGTATCTTTTCAGCATCATCAATGCGATTGTTGATCTGATAAAGGCGCGCAATTTCAAAATAAACCGGCAGAATCTTGCGTGAGATCATGGGCCCTTTGTCTTTTGCCCGGTCGTTTTCAGGCATTTCAATCTGATTTTCTTCTACCAGAGTAATGATTTTTTTCAATTCAGCGGCGGCCTCATCGATTTTCTTTTGTTCTTCGTAAACCCTTGCCAATTCTTTGTGGGCTTCAGCAATGGCCTGAATTGCGTTGAGTTTTTTGCGCATTTCTATCATTTCGGGGTCGGGGCCACGTTTGCCGCCGAATTTGCCGGCACGTTCACGTTTTTCCATCATTTCCTGGGGCGAGGGGCGTTCATTATCGAAATGGGGGCGATCGTCATCACCCATTGGGCCCGGTTGCGCCTGCAGGCTAAGGCCGGCGAAAATAACCATTACACTGAGAACCATAATCATCCAGAATCGTTTTCTATCCATTGCTCTTCCTCCTGGTTTTCCTCTATGAACGAGGGAATTTGTTCGTTTTCAACGAAACTCATCAACTTAGATTCGCGATAATCGAAAAAGGTTACATCTGAAAAATCTTTTTCAAGAAAAGTCGGGAGTTTTGCAGTTTCGTCTTCAATGAAGCTGGCAATTTCCATTCTCCCACTCTTCTCTGCGACTTTGCTTGGATCGAACTGGGCGAGTTGCACAATTGCCAGGCCGGTAATGATTGAAAGACCAAAGACCAGACCATATTTAAGACCGCTGAAAAAGCCTGTACTGATGGGTTCCGGGTCAGTGGCAGTTTCTTCGTTTGATTTAACGGTTTCCTGGGTCGGTAGGGAAGTTGGCATGCATCTTGATGTGGCACTAACCCAATCAGCTTTTGACATGCCAAGAGGTGGGGTTGACAGCTCTTTTTCTACCCAGGCCGCGCAATCCCGGCAACTGTCAATGTGATTTTCCAATGCCTTTAAATCGCTGTCTTCAGCAATAATCTGTTTTCTGAATTCGTCACAGTTCATTGGCCATTTCTCCTTTCTGACTGATTTCATGCCAGTAATGGGCAAATTTTTGCCTGGCCCTGAAAAGGCTGACCTTGGCATTGCTCAGACTTATTTCAAGGATATCGGCGATTTCTTCAAGTTTCAGTTCATCCCAGTAGGCGAGAATAAGAATCGTTCTGTCCTTTTCGCCGAGCATTTCCAGAATTCTGCTGGTATCGATAGATTTTTCAACCCGGTCAAAAGATTTGTCGGTTTCGCCAAGATGGTCGGGCAGGGCGGGGGAAGTTTTTTTGCCAGTCGTTTTAAGAACTTTATGATAAAGAATTTTGTAGAGCCAGGTTCGCAGTGCTGATTGCCCCTTGAATGATGGCAGAAAACGGAAGGCATCGTTGAAGGCTTCCTGTACGACGTCTTGGGCGGTTTCCCGATTACCTGTGAAACGCAGGGCGTGGGTGAACAGATAAGAAGAATGGTTGGCAAAGATTGCGTTGTAGCCTTCTTCGCGCCCATTCAATGCCATTTTTATTGCTTCTGCGTCGTTCATCAATTTATTAGAGCCTCGATTATCAAATCAGGTTACAAAAAAACTGCCCTTTTCTGAAGTTTTTTTTCAGAAAAGGGCGTTAGTATTACTATTCGATTATTTGCCGATATAAAGAACTTCTTCGCTAAGTTCGATGCCAAAATCATGGCGAACTTTTTCTTTGAGCAGTTGTGCCAGCATTTTTACATCTTTTGAAGATGCATTGCCCTGGTTAATGATGAAGTTGGCGTGGTTTTCATAGACCGATGCGCCACCATAGGACATGGTTTTTGCGCCGGCTCGCTCAAGAACCGCGCCAGCTGCGCGACGACGATCCTCTCCCGGGAGAGGGGGAAGGTTCTTGAAAAATGATCCGGCGCAACCCACCGATCGGTCTGGGTGCTTGCTATGCCGCTGCTTCATGATCTCGGCCATCTTTTGATGAATCTCTTCACGATTGCCGGGTTCAAGCTGAAATCTTGCAGAAAGCACAATAAATGGCTCTGTTTTCAATAGGCTTGTGCGATAGTCAAACATAAAGAATGAATTGTCGACGGTTTTGATTGTCCCATCAGGGAAAAGAACCTCGGCATCGATGAGAACGTCGGCGATGCTTCTGCCATAAGCGCCGGCGTTGCCATATATCGCTCCGCCAACCGAACCGGGGATTCCGGTAAAAGGCTCAATTCCGGACAGACTGTTGGAATAGGCGAGTTTAACAAGTTCGCCGAGGTCAAATCCTGAGGCAATACTGATAATCCTTTTCTCAGGATCAATGACACTCAGGTCGCGGCATGCATTGTGTACTACGAGACCATCGATTCCTTCATCGGAAACGACAAGATTGGAGCCGCCGCCAAGCACAAAACAAGGGATGCTTTGCGACCTTGCATAGGTAATGGCCGCGATAAATTCTTCCCTTGATTGGGCTTCAAAAAACAGCTCGGCGGGGCCGCCGATTTTAAAGGTTACGTAGTCACGCAGGGCTACATTTTTTTGCAGACCAGCAGGCGTGAAACTCATCTTTTGCCTCCGTTTCAATTCTCTAAGAGAATTATCGGGCAAAAAACCTGGGCAGATTAATTATTTTGCCTGTTATTTCTTGAATTCAGGAATTTCACCGCTGATGATTTCAATTTTCATTTTGTCGCCCTGGCGGATTTTCTCTGGGATTTCGTGCCCTTTGACGATCTGGCCAAAGACTGTGTATTGGTTATCGAGATGAGGGATCGCATCAAGGCAGATGTAGAACTGGCTGCCTGCCGAATTTGGATCCATGGTGCGAGCCATTGCCAGCGTGCCTTTGAGGTGCTTTCGCTTGTTGAATTCTGCGGGAAGAGTGTAGCCAGGCCCACCGGTTCCGTCACCTTTAGGGCAGCCGCCCTGAATTACGAATCCGGGCACAACGCGATGGAAATTCAGGCCATTGTAATAGCCTTTTTTGATGAGGTCACACATGCTGGCAACATGCTTGGGGGCTGAATCCGGGAATAGCTCAAGCAGCATGTCGCCTTTGTCTGTCGAGATCTTGATCAGTGGGTTTTTTTCATTTTCCATGGTGATCCCTTGTGGGAATTCGGCCATGCATGCTGAAGAAAGGAAAATTGCCAATACAACGGCTAACAATTCGGTCATTTGTTTTTCTCCTGTTAAGGTTGAATAATTAGTAGCTATTTTAACCCAGACAATGGCCGAGTGACAAATTATTCGTTGGTTTTATTGTTTTTTGGATAAATCTCAGGATAGAGTTTAATCAAGCACTCTGGACAAAGACCGTGGCTAAAACCTGCGTTGGAGCGATCTCGAATAAAGTCTTGGCTGAATAATAAGGGTGCTGGCAAAAATTCTTGTTGTTTTGGTATTGACTTTGTCTATTGGTACGTAATAGCCTGTTATGCTGAGAAGATTAAATTCACAGCAAAAGGTTCTTCGCCGTATTTTGTTCTGGCGATTGTTCTGGCCCGTTTAAGGATACATCCGATCATAATGACTGTTTCGGTCTGATCGTTGTTTTAAGTAGTATGAAGTAATTGGAAAGGGGACTGGATGTGAAAAGATTTTTTGCGGTTCTGATGATGATGGTTTTTTGTGCTGGAGGCGCTTTTGCCGGAGAGATCATTCTTTCTGACATTAAGGCAGTCGGTATGGACGTCGTTTCTGAGAATTTGGATGAGCAGGGTAATTTAACCCTGAACATGAATTGTTCTATCGACAAGCTGCATTTCTATGATGCAGAAACCCCAAAAGGCGATTTTACCGTTCTTTATACGCCTCAGTTCTATTTTGGTGGGGCTTACGGAGCACCACAGCTGCCGGTCATGAGCAGACTGATTCAGATTCCTGAAGGCGCTGAATGCAGCGTAGTCGTAAAAAGCTATGATTCAAAGGTTTACAACCTTGCTGATTACGGCATTTCTACTCCGGTTTATCCTCGTCAGCCTTCAGCTCCCAAAGATGGCAGCGAAGTTCCTTTCGTATATGAAAAATCTTCTTACATTTTCAAAGGGTTTCACGGTCAGCAGCTCGCCGCTCTCGAAGAAATCGGCAACCTGCGCCACATGCGCCTGGCTCACCTGACTATCGCTCCGGTAAAATACAATCCGGTTGAAAATAAAATCGTTGTTTACAACAACATTGATTTTGAAATTGTTTTGAAGAATGCCGATATCAAAGCCAGTAAAGCAAACCATGAAGCTCTTTGGTCTCCTGCTTTTGCCTGGGCTGAAAACATGATCACAGTTCCTGAAGCACTCAAATTCGGTGCCAGAAATGCTCAGCAGAGATATGTAATCGTTGCTGACCCAATGTTCAAGGAAGCTATCGCACCTCTGGTCACCTGGAAAACTCAGAAGGGTTTTCTGGTCGATGTCGTTTATACTGACCAGTTTGGCACAGGGGCAGCTATTACCAGCGGTCTGAAAACTTATCTGCACGATCTTTATAAAAATGCCAATCCGGCACCGAGCTATGTTCTTTTCGTTGGCGACAATGAACAGATTCCGGCTTTCCGTGGCGAAACCAGCTCACATATTTCTGATCTTTATTATGTTGCTGTAACTCCCGGCGATTTCCTGCCTGATATGCTCACCGGCAGATTTTCAGCTCAGACTGTCGATCAGCTTATTCCTCAGGTTGAAAGAACCATTGAGTATGAAAAATATCAGTTTCCCGATCCTTCATTCCTTGACAACGTCGTTCTCGTCGCTGGATGGGATGGAAGTTGGGCAAGAAGCCATGGCTGGCCGCACATCAACTATGGCATGAAGTATTATTTCAATGAAGACCATGGCTTCAAAAAGGTTTCTTATTACCTTTCAGCAGGTTCGCACCAGAATGAAGCCAATATCGTTGCTGATGTGGCCGCTGGTTGCGGATACTTCAATTACACTGCCCATGGTTCAACTGTTTCTTTTGCTGATCCTCGTTTTACCATTGCCAATATCCAGGGTCTTGGTAACAAAGGAAAATATCCTTTGGTTATCGGCAACTGCTGTATTACCAACCGCTTTGAAAATGCAATGTGTTTTGGTGAAGCCTGGCTGAGAACCAAAGATGCCGGTGCAATCGGTTATGTTGGCGGCTCAAACAGCACTTACTGGGACGAAGATTTCTGGTGGGGAGTTGGCCTGCATTCAATCGTTAAACCCAATAATGATGGCGTTCCGCCACTCAAAGAAAATACCGGCCCCGGTGCTTTCGAAGCCATGTTTGAAAAAGGCGTGTGCAATGCTGGTTTTATGATGGCCGGCAATCTGGCTGTTGAAGAATCAAGCTCAAGCCGCAAAAAATACTATTGGGAAATCTATCACATCATGGGTGATCCTTCTCTTCATACTTACATGGGTCAGGCCAGCAAAATGCGCGTCAGCTATGGCGTCATCGATACCAGATCAGCTTCTGTGAAAGTTCAGGCTCCCGCCGGTTCCTATATCGGTATCAGCCAGAATGGTCAGCTGCTGGGTTCTGGTTATGTCAGCAATGAAGGCGAAGCAGAAATCAGCTTGATTTCTGCCCCAGCCAATGGTCAAGCTGACATCGTCGTATCTGCAGCCAATAAAATTCCGTTTATCGGCAAAATCAACATTCAGAATTGATGATTGATTAAAAGAATTCAGCCGGTTTCAGTTTTTCTGAAACCGGCTGATTTTTTTTTAGGGTTCTGGCTTTATTCCATTTTTTCCATCTGCAGCGTTTCGAGCCATTCCAGCGATGGTTCAAGATACTTTTCAATCATGGTTTTATAGATGAAGCTGCTGAGTTGCCCTTTACGTTCATCAGCTAGCTTTTTTAATAGAATGATTAGAGAACCAAGCCAACTGGCCTCTGGAAGAATTTGTCGATTGGTTCGGGCGAGATAATAGCGCTCCTGAAGAGACTGGACCAGATACAATTGTTTTTCAGGCGAGAGCAAAACAAACGCATTGAAGAATTCCTGAGGCGGAATATGGCTTAGAATCGGTAGGGCTCTGTGTTGTGAGCCGGCTTCTTGAGAAAAAGTCAGAATAGCGCAAAACTCTTCAAGTTGATTTTTTAGTTTTTGAAGCATATTGCTGGTCTGATTTGACAAGATTTTCTGGCAATTTTTTTGATTGATTTTTTCAACGAACTCACAAAAATCTTGAAATTCACGCATATCAACAGTAAAAAATGGGATGCAGTGCCAGCTTTTCAAATCTACTTCATCATTGGAAATTTTCCGGTCTGGTTGAAACATGTTGTTTTCATCAATCATTTCAACATACTTCTTCATTTCCATAAGAATTTCGGCTTTACTTTTACTATTGATTCCCTGTTCACTCGACCAGAATAGAAAGCTTGCGGCAAGTTTTATTAAACCTGGTTCAAGGTATTTCTTTGAGGAGATTTCAATTTGAATTCGGCGATTTAAAGAAGCAAAGTCCTGGTCGTTCAGGTTCCACAACCTCGAAATCTGTTTTATGGCAAGAGTATTTTCATCAAAGAAAAATGAGGCTTTGTTTAGATCTTCAAGCATTTCAGCGCTCTGCAACTTTCCTGTTTTAAAGAAATCGACCCACCAATTTTCACTGAACAGAGTCTCCTGTAGATTGAATTTCCGGTATTTTTCCAGAAGATAGCTTTGTGGTGATTTTCTTTCATAAACAACGAATTTGCTGAATACTTGCGAATGAAATTCTAATCGGATGCCTTTCAAATCTCCGATTTGAATGTTCTTGGCTCTAATTTCCAGGGAAAAAATCAAAAATAAAGCAATTAAATGTTTTGAAAACTCTTCGTTGCTTTTTGCTTTATCAGGCAATGCAAGATGAACGCGCTCGAAATCGAGAAGACTGTGTTGAAGATGTCGCAAATTGGCCGGAGCTGCTTTAACAAACAACTCTTTGATCAGGTGTCGTTTGCTTTGAAGAAAATCTTTTGTCTGAGCATCTTCGAGGTAATCCATGACATTGTTGAAGGCTTCAACAAAATCAGATTTTACTTCAAAAGTTTTACTGACGACCTTATCTTTTACTCTCTGATAAACGAGTTCCTGAATGTGTCGATTATCTTCCCGTTCCTGTAGGGCTGATTCATTGCCAACTATGATAATTTTGAAGCCATGGTGTTCAAGAAGAAAGTTGAAAAAGCCAAATGTTTCTGGAATAGAAAGAAAGCAGCGGTCGACATCATCGATGATAAGAACATATTCCCTGGCGTTGGCCAGGTATTCTGGAAGGTAATAATTCTCTGAGGGTGAAGTTGCCAGTTTTTCTCTTTTAAGTTCGACATTTATCGTGCTTTTAATCGCTTCTTTAAGGATCCTGGCTGAAAGACCCATCCCTTCTTCGGCGAGTATCGGATTGAGCTGTTCGTAGCAGGCATTTTCTATTTCACTTAGGGAATTGATGCCGAAAAGACTGACATAAAGGCTTTTTTGCCCATTTTTTCGCAGTTTTTTGCGGTATTGGGAAATCAACCAGGATTTGCCAACACCCTGTGTGCCCGAAAGCATGACAGCAAATCCTGGGGCATTTTTTAAACTACAGTAATAATCTAAATATGATTCGATGTGTGCATTTTCACGGTTCATAGAACCTCCCCCTCATGATTTTTTTCTTCTCTGGAATTATAGTTTAAGTCAATGGCGGCTGTCCAATATGATTTGGAACTCTTATAATGAGGGTTTTCGGAAAATGAAAAACCGGCCTATCAGCTAAATTCAAGCCGATAGACCGGTGCAATTGCAAATTAGTTCAATTGGTATTGAACGGTTATTTTTACCCAGGTCTCCTGAGGCTCGCCGTTGCGCAAAACTGGCGTGAACACCCAGCGACGTAGCGCTTGTGCTCCATTTATCGCCAGTTTTGGATCAATTGTTGAGCTCATGGTGACAACATCGCCGACTGTTCCACTTTGCTGAATCAGAACTCGATAAACGGCGCTGCCATGAGCACCTTTTTTTCTTGCCCAGTCCGGGTATTCAGGTAAAACTTTCGAAACAATTCCGGGAGCAGTGAAACTTTCGCCATTTCCGCCAAAAGATTCAATCGAGCCAATCTCAAAAAGTCCAGATGCGTCTTTGTTTTCTGAGGATTCGATACCAGTCGGTGCCGGAACGAATTCATCGGGCATGGCAATCTGTTTTTCTTCTTCCAGGAATGAATCCGGCATGAGCTCATCCATGGGCGAACTCATTTCGAGACCGGCAAGTTCCGGATCAATTTCTGAGGTAGTGCTTTCACCAGGGGCTAGATAGCCGACATTTTCAAAGGTCGGGCTATTGTGAACAGGTTTAATTGGCAGAGTTTCCTTAACGGGTTCCTGGATGGCAGCTGGCACGGGTTTCGTTGATACAGTTTCAGTTTTAATAGGCGTATTCACGTCTGGGGCGATTTCAGATTTTGTTTCTACCTTTGGTGTAACTACTGTCTGTTCCTTTTTAACTGGCTTGGCCGCAGGTTTGACTGTTTTTTTACTGACAACTTTTCTCACGGGTTTTTTGCTGGTTTTTTTAACAACTTTGCTTGTTTTGCCGGCGGCAGTTTTACTCCCGGTTGTTTTGGCTGGTTTGGCTCCGGAACCAACCCGTGGCTTGGCAACGGGAGAAATCAGTTTTACCGGAACTACCGGTTTTTTTACCGGCTGCGCTGAAGCCTGGCGCCAGACAAAGAATGCTGACAGGGCCAGAAGAAGGGCAAGATGAATAAGCAGAGAAAGCTTTATTTCATCTAGTCCTTCAAATTGTCTGGTTTTAGTAAATTTTATGACTTTCATTTCATTTCAGGTTTGGTCGCAAGACCAATGTTCGCGGCACCGGCTTTGCGCATCAGATCAAGAACCGAAACGATTTTTCCATAGTTGGCTTCGGCATCGGCTTCTACGAGAACCGGGCGATCGGGTGAGCGAGTAACCCAGGTTTTTACGCTGCTATCGAGGTCTTTTTCTGAAATTTCTTTGCCCGCAACGAAAATGCGGCCGTTTTTGCTGATCTGCACTGAAAAGTTTTCACTTTCCATTGTTTGAGCCGTAGAAGCTTTGGGTACGTTGATCGGCAGTTTTTCATTGTTTCGTGCAAATGAGCTGGTGATCATGAAGAAGAAGACCAGCAGCAGAATAATGTCGATCAGATTGGTGACGACGATCTGGGGTCTTACTTTCTTTTTATCAGGCAGCAGCTTTTTCAAGGCTTACCTCCATTGTGGTTACCTGGTTGGCCAGGTCAAGGGAGTGAATTTCAACCTGTTCGGCAAATTCAAGGCTCTTTGATTCACACCAGTTATGGGCGATAAGAGCGGGAATTCCAACCATGAGACCGGCTGCAGTAGTGTAGAGAGCTTCTGAGATCCCGCCGGCAAGGGCAGTCGGGTCGCCGATGCCCACAGTTGAAATTACCGCGAAGGATGAGATCATGCCGGTTACTGTGCCGGTTAAGCCTAGCAAAGGAGTTATGCTGGCGATGGTGCCAAGCTTGCCGAGATGTTTTTCGTATTTCTTCATCTGTAGCATGGCTTCTGCTCGCATGACGTCGAGAAGGTTTTCTTTGCTGAGGTCGAGATGATCTATGCCGGCAGCGACAACGTTGGCAAGCGGGGTGTTTTCTTCCCGGCAGAGGCGCATGGCGTCAACGTAGTTTCTTGTTGAAAGAGCCATTTTTACTTTTTTCATGAAGCCGGCGGCGTTGTTCTGATTGCGGTAGTAAAAGCGAATTCTTTCGATAAGAATTGCCAGACCGATAACCGAACAAAGCATGATAGGGATCATCACAGGGCCACCGCTGGTAAACAGGTCGATCAGGAAAATTTTCTGCATTCTGGTTGCCTCCTAAAAATGCGCTTCGAGTCCGGCCAGAGTTACTCTGCCTTCTTCCGGAACATTGTATCTGAGCTCGCTGGCTTCATCATACAGGTCTTTGATTTTAAGATAAGTGCTGAAGCGGTCGTTTATTTTGTAACGAACCGCAAGGTCTGAACGAGAGTAGTCTTCGGCACCGAAGGACGCGACCGGGGTATGGGCGGTTCGGTCAAATTCGGCCCTTCTGGTAAAGTCGATCATGAATTTCCCTTCGGTATAATTGACGCCGACATCGAGAATTCTTTCTGGTTCGTAGGAGATTCTGCGGCCGGTAGTGCTGTTCTCAGGGGTCTGATAGGTCGTTGCAATATTGAAGCGAAAGTTGTTTTCAAGCTTGAAAGATCCTTTAAGGATTGTTCCTTTGCGTTTGGCTTCGTTAAGAAACTGAAAAGTCGAAGTAAGCATCGCTTTGCCCGGATCGTAGCTGTCGAGAAATTCAATGGCATCGTTTTCAGTCTGGCTGAAGACTTCTACAGAGAGGGTGTCACCCTTATCTGTACGGTAGTTTACTCCACCCTTCCAGGTTTTCAGGTGTGAAGCTTCCAGGGGAGCTGCAACTACGTAGCGCGCCGGCATAAAAATCTGCTCGATGCTGTCATTTCCCATTGCTTCGTCGTAGGCCAGAAAGAACTGCCATGGCTTTTGCCAGCGGTAGTTGAATTTGAAATAAGGTGCATTTTGTGTTTCATCAAGAAGGTTCATTGATTTGTAGCCGAACATTAAGCCGGCTTTTTCAGAAATCTCGTAATCGCCACCGAGATCGATGACGGTTTTGGTGAGATTGCGGTCAGCTCCGCCTGTTACGGTGAATCGGTCTGATTTGAGCTCAATTCCTGCTTTTCCGCGCAGCTTTTTTGCAATTTCTTTCTGATAGCTTGCACCGGCCGAGGCTGAAAAAAGGCTTTGTTCTTCAGAGAAAGAAACCTGGCGGTTGGTAACATCGCGGCTGATAGAATCAATTGCCGCATGCCCTTTGAAGAATGCTCCGTCCTTTAGAGTTGAGTGACCTTTAATCGATATGCGACTGGTCGAATCTTCAAAACCGGCTTCAGGGGTTGGAATGGCGCGAGTGCCGCGTTCTGCCTGTTTGGATACTGAATACTCACCGGCACCTGAAAGAATGTAACTCCCTTCTCCAGAAGAGGTTACCACTGCATTCAATGCGGTTTTTCTAGTGTCGTAATTAGATTTGTATCCATCTCGGGCTTCGCGACGAATGATCAGGTCGCCGGTGTAACCTTCTTTGGTTCCTTTGCCGTTGATGATCAGTTCGTTCGCGCCGCGGGTGCCAATTCCGGCGGCGACCGAGAGTTCTTCGCGATTTTCACGATGGAAATTGTCGAGAATCTGTTTTTCGGTCATAGGCTTGAATTCAGCCGGGCCGGCATCTGGCACCAGTTCAGGCATCGGTGCGTAGCGGTCGTCCATCTGCATGGAAAGCTCGTGGCTGTTCGGGTCGATTTTTTCGACCTGGGCGTCCTTGCCGATAATCTGTACTTTGCCCATGTCAAAATCATCACCGGCGAAGAGGTTCGAACTTAGGCCTAGAGCCAAAGTCAGGGCAATAATCGTTTTAGTTTGCATTTGCATGCCTCCGGTGTTTTTATTCTGTTATCACCATCGGCAAAAAGCTGGTCAAACTTTAAAATTACCCCGAAATTTTAATAGAAAAGTCGTGCAAATTCTTTAAAAACCAGATGCTCTAAACATTAATTTTTCCTGGCACCGGCGAGGTTGAAGTTCGTTGCAAAAATTCCCAGGTTCCAAAAATTCTCATTAAAAATTATTGCTTATTTCTTTGGGGTGAGTGCAGCCGAAGCTTCTTTCTGCAGACTTTCATCGGGCTTGTTTTTCAGAACTTCTTCCCACATTTTCAGGGATTTTTTCAGATTGTCATTGGCCGCATAGGCCCGGGCGGCTTCGGCATAAGCATCGGCACCGAGGTTTGACCCGGGGTAGAGCACGGGAACTTTGAGAACCTCGAGAATGCCATTATCGAGGTCGCCCGAGGCAATCAGACTGCGGCCAAGCCAGAGCCTGGTTTCGGGAATTGCGGCATCGGTAGAGGGGTAATCTTTGAGCACTTCTTTGAATGCTGAAATTGCCGCTGGATAATCACCGGAAAGATAAAGAGAAATACCTACGGCCCGCCGAGATCTTGAGGCGAGGGGATGGGTTGGTTCTTCAGCGACAATAGCTTTGTAATGCTGAATTGCCAACGGGTGATTGCCTAATTCTCTAGCGATTTCAGCGATCTGGAATCTGGCTTCCTGGCGGAAATAGCCTTTGGCGTCAAGTAGCTGCGAAAAGGCTGCCAGTGCCTGCCCCTGATCCTTGAGTTCGAGCCAGCTCAAGCCTGTTTTGAAAATAGCATCTTCGCGCATTTTGCCTTCGGGGTATTTTTCGAGATATTGTTCAAAACGGGTAATGGCATCGGGATAGCGTTGCGCACGCATCAAAACTTCACCGGCACGAAAAAGCGCCTGAGCTTTAAGTTCTGAATTAGACGCGGCAATGGCTTCGAAAGCAATCAGAGCGTCAGCAAAACTGTGTTGCAGGTAAGCAAGTTCGCCAATTTGATAAAGAGCGTCATATTTGGCGCTGCCTTGTGGAAAAAGTTTGATGACTTTGTTGAAGCTGTCGCCAGCTTCTTTGATGTTGCCAAGATTGAAAAAGCATTCACCGATTCTGTATATGGCTTTTTCGCGTAAAGAAGGCTCGGTTTTCTCGGTTTCTAAGAGAGTGAAAAGATCGATTGCCTGCTTGAATCTGCCGAGTGATATGTTGACCAGGCCAGCCTGATAATTGGCTTCGGGGGCTTTGAGGTGTTGCGGGTAATCTTTGACAAAATCGGCAAACGCTTTGAGGCTCTTTTCAAACTCGCCGGTGCGCGATAATGCTAGCGCTCTGATAAATGCCATGTCGGATTTTTCTGGCTCATTTAGTATTGTAAGTGCTTTTTCGGCCTGAATAATGGCTTTTTCATATTGATGAAGATTCATAAGCAGTTCGACAAGGTTCTTGATTGAATCGGCACGAACAACCGACTTGGGATTAGTCGCCTGGCGGGCGAAGAGTTCTTCTGCAGCTTCAGGTTTGCCAAGTTTTATCTGGCACCATCCCATTGAATAGGCGGCCTTCTGACCAAGACTGGTGTCGGCGCCGGCAGCGATTACCTTGGCATAATCAGCAGAAGCGCCGCTGAAATCTTTCGATCTGAACCTGGCTTCAGCAAGATAGAAGAGAAGGGCCTGTTTTTTTTCTTCGTCAGCAAGAGGTAAGGCGTTTTGAAAATGCTCAATTGCCTGTGAAAAAATGCTTTGGTTGAATTTGCCGATACCAGCCTGAAGATTGGCTTCAAAACGCTGTTCGTCTTTGAGCAGCGGCTCTTTTAAAAGCTCTTCATAGACTCTAACCGTTTGATCGGTATCCATATTGAATTTGACCATCAAAAAACCGCGCTTCATGTTGGCGTCTATCCAAAGATTTATGTCGTCTTTTCTAACCTTTGCGAATGCTTCAACTGCTGATTTTGGATTGTTGTCGCGGGTATGAGCCCACGCCAGACCATAGGCAGAGCGATCGCGGAAAATGCTGTTGGGAAAATCTTTTAAAACCTGATTGTAATAGCCAATTGCTTTAAGGTAGTTTTTTTGGCGATACTCGCACTCGGCGAGCCAGAAAATTGCACCGTCTGTCTGTGAAAAGGGTGCCGGAATAGCCAGAAGGCGATTGAGAACTCTGGCTGCTTCTTCGTAGAGATGGCGTTGAATAAGTCCGAGGGCATAGCGGTATTGCTCTGTCTGTTCTGGTGTATCGGCCACAAGAATTGAAGAAAAAAGCAGACAGGCAAAAATGGTTGCAATCAATCTGCCGAAAAAGCTTTGGTGCAGTTTCACAAGCGGGTCTCCTTAACTTCGCTCAGAAAAATTATTCTTTGTCTGAGTCTCCATTATCCTTTTTGATGCTTTCTTTAATGTCTTTTTGCGCATCTTTGAATTCGCGAATGCCTTTGCCGAGGGCTTTGCCAATCTCCGGCAGTTTGCCAGGGCCAAAGAGAATGAGAATAATCACGAGAATAACAATCAATTCGGTAAAACCGATACCCATATTCGCCTCCCGTCTTTTGCTGCGATTTTAACACGGTTTAACCGCTCAATTCAACAGCGGCGGCTTTTTTTAAAAAAACAGTTTCGTTTGAACTCTGGTCAGGGTTTTAAAAAATCATCAATGACTTTACGATTAATTTCGGTGTGCACAGATGGTTCGGGATGATTGGTTCTGGAGGGAGTGACTGCAGGAGCAACAAAATCGCTCGTGTTGAGACCTTCTTTGAGAATTTTCTCGATCAGGTCGCGAAACGTTAGGTTTGAGATTTCGCCTGGCATTTTGTGATTTCCTTTCATGGTCACAAAGAAAGAAACGGAAAAGGAGCTAAAAGAAAAACTCCCTCGAAATGTCGTGCGACTTTTTCGAGGGAGCAGTTTCAAACTGACTGCTTTTAACTTCAAACGTTTTTTAGAAATTAGCGGAATTTTCATCTAAACCATCGCGAATGAATTTCTATTTCAGTGGCGATTCTATTATTACCGACCGGAAAAGTCAACTGACTAAATTTTATCTTCGACGATGGCGAATATTTCAACTGACTGAGTTTTGCCTTTTACAGTTTTTACCGACAATTTCTCAACCTCGGGAGCGTCTTTCAGGCCGGCAATTGTTTGTCCAGAAATTATGGTGCCGCCTTTTTGGGTTTCAGCAATTGCAGCCAGTCGAGCCGCAAGATTTACCGGGTCACCAACCACGGTTTTTGCCAGACGTACTTTTTCTGAGCCCATTATGCCTGAAATAACTTCACCGGTATTGATGCCGATTGAAAGTTTTTGGTCTGTTCTTTGAGCGAAGCTTTTTGAAAGCATGCGTGCGGCGCTAATGGCTCTTTGGTTGGATTTTATTTGATCATTTCCGTCTTCGAAGACGATCATCACCTTGTCTTCGATCATTTTGTCGATTTCCCCGCCAAACTTATGAGCGGCTTCTGAGGCAATAACAAGGTGTTTTTGCAGGAGTTCGAATATTTCCTGGGGCGACAAGTTTGGTGAGATGTTTTTAAACCCGGTGATTTCGGAAAAAATCACCGAAACTTCTTTGCGCTGAGCTTTGCTTGTGCTCGTTTCCAGTTCTGAAGCCAAGCTCTGGGCGACAAAAGTGCTGAGCAGTTTCCCTTCCTGTAATTGCCTGGCAATATGGTTGAAGGTCGAGGCGATTTCAGAAAATTCATCCGGATGTCTTGAATTTACTCGTTCAAGATAGTTTTCTTTGATGATTTCGCCAGTAGCCCTGGTAAGTTCATCAATCGGGGCTTGAAAATATTTTGCCACCACCAGAGCAAGAAGTGCCATAAAGGTCAACATAATGGCGGTCAAGCGGGCAACCTCTGCTACCAGGGAGTTTTTAAGTTCACTTATATTGGGTGCGGTTTTGGCGGTGGTAATAATGTAATCGGAATATTTTGCCGGCTGGGAAATGATGATCTTGTTTGTCGAGCCGATGATTTGCTGCTCAAGTTTTTGTCGGCTGAGATGACTTTCTCTGGCCAGTTTTAGCGCATCGGGGTATTTTTCTGAATAAAAGGCGACATCATGCGGATTGGATAGGAGTCGATCAACCCAGCCAAACAGCACAAATGAACAGGATTCATTTGCCGAAAACAGTTTTTTTACAGGGAAATGACTGCGCATGGAATGAGAGTCAAATATATGCGAAAGTATGTATTTGACTTTTCCTTTTTCGGTGACCGGCATCGAATAGAAAAAGTTTCTATCATCAAAGGATTTTAGCTCAAGAAGATGACCGATATCTTTTTTTTGGTCGAAATATGCGTCTGGCCCGAAGAAATTGAGAAATAAATCATTAAGAAATTCAATTTTGAGCTCATCGATTTCTATGTCTTTTTGAGCACCTTTGGGCTTGCTTACAAGTTTATGTGTGTAAAGATAGTCTTTAAACTTGCGCTTGAATAAGTCGCTGAGAAATGGATCAACTTCATGGGTTCGTTCATATTGCTTATTGTTAGTCGAGAACTCATAGCATTTAAGATTGCCAGAAAGGTCATAAATCCAGGTCTCGGCCAGCTTGCAACGATCCGATTTCGGTGACTCAAGAGCTTTGAATTGGTTTAATACCTTGCCGATAATTTCGCCAAAATCTTTATCGCCTTTAATTCCAGAATATTTTTTCAACTTTTCAACCGTGTCGAGACTTTTAAACAAATGTAGATTGCTGCGAAAGTTGTCGAGAGTTTCAAGATCTAAAGCGGTGTTGAAACTGTTGATCTGGTTCGAGGTTTCGTTTATGCCTAATTTAAACATGGTTATGACGTGTTCGCTGGCCAGATAAACTGCCCCTACCAAAGGCAGAAGGCAAATTATCATAAAAAGGCTTAAAATAAACGCTTTAATTGAAACCTGCGGATAGCGATTGAAAATTAAACCCTCGATCATCGCTTTGGCCAGAAACAGAGAAAAAATTATGACTATGACAAGAAGTATCTGTAATTCTTTTTCGGCTTCTATTTTGGGCAGTTCTGTGCAGGCCAGGGTAGTGAAATTTGATTGTGCCCTTGGTGCAGAGATCAGGAACAGGTGATTGTCAATTTCAAAACAGTTAACTTTTGGTGGCAACCCTGGAATCTGTTTTATCGCACGGGTCAATAAGCCCTCTTTCCCATTGAACCAGGTTGATTTAAACAACCCTGAACCGGTCGATTTGCTGGCGAAAAAGGCCAGACCGGTTTTATCATCTTTAAAATTGTTAATTTTCTGTGTGATTTGAGAATTTTCCCCCAGGCTGGTCATGTCAATAAGAATGTTTATAATGAAATAGCCTTTATTTCTGATTGAAATTAAAAATTCAAGCTTGTTTTCACGACGGATAAAATGCCTGGTAAAACTATATTCTCCACCGGTTAAAAAATGACGGTCCCAAAAAATTAGTTCATGATTTTGAAATTCCTGGCCGAGTTCAAGAATGTTTGCTTTTTCAACTTTTCTGTCGATGCCGCTTATGGAATTTATATCATACATCATTTGGGTCAGTCTGGTTAGACGATTATTTCTGACTTCGTTGGTGTCGACAAAATTGAGAATTTTAAAATTTTGTTGTAGATCTCTTATGCAGGCGGATACTTCAAGTGGATAACCAATTTGTTTGAACAAGCCGCTTGCAAAACCAGATATCTCGTTCTTCAGACTGTCTTCAATAAGATAACGATTTAGCTTGAGTCTGTTGGCCAGAAGATCATGGCTTAACTTCATTTCATGGACAATCTGCAGAAAAGGATTGAAAATGGGTTCCGATTTGTCAACAAGCTTTTGCAACTTGGGAATTTCGAATTCAATTCTCTCTTTTCTGATTTGTTTTTGCAGATTGAGCATGGCAGCCCAGATTATTAAACCTGGCAGTAGCAGGAAAAGAAGTCCTGCTAATGCTTTTGCCAGGACTGACCAGGAAAAATTCAGGTTAGATTTTAATTTCAAAGTTTTCGCTGCCATTTAGTTTTTCAAAACTCAAATTATGAGAATTTTGCTCTTTAATAAACGCTGAAGTAATAATTCGCGAAAATCTGCCGAGCTTGCTTTCTGTTTCAAACTGTTCGGCCCGTACTCTTGCCTGGCCGAGGACGATGAACTCTGATCTGGAACCCGTGGAAATCATGCCGGTAGTTAAATCGCCGTATTCGATGCCAACACCAATTTCATAGGTGAAAAGGCCATTTCTTTGCCTGTTTTTTTGAATTTCTTCATGTCGCAAACGCATGGCAATCGCAGCATTTATTGCAGAGTCTATGCTTGTCGACTGTTCGCCGTCCGGGTTAAAAAATACTGCGACGATGGCATCGCCAATGAACTGCTCTATTCTGCCGCCATAAAGCTGAATCTCATTTGACATTGCATCCAGGTGGGAATTAAGCATTTGAGCTACTATTTCAGGACCCTGTTTTTCAGAAATAGATGTAAAGTCGCGAATGTCAGAAAAAAGAACTGTTCCGGTCAATGCTTCAGGCTTTTTTACCAAATCGGTATCGCCAATATTTTTAATGGTATTGTCCAGGGTTGCTGAAACAAATTTTCCAAGTTTGATTCTTTTTTTGAAGCCCTTGAGCATTAAATTCAACGTGCTTATCAACAATCCCAGTTCGTCTTTTCTGTCGGTTTGCGGGCATTCCTTTAAGTTTCCCCGGTTGATTTCTCTTAGAGCAAGATTAATCTCTTTAACCGGTTCAAGAAAATAACCTGTCGCAAATGACGATAGAAAATACATAAGCAGGAGAAGAGCAAATGCAAAAGAAAAAAGAAAAAGCATTTTAAGTTCGTAAGTTAGTTTTGCACCTGCTAATGAAACGATGCAGCCGGTTGCATATTTTTTTATTTTGCTTGCCGGGTAAAACAGGTAAAGGAAATCTTCGCCGGTGATTGATTGAGGAAAAATTGAGCCGCGTGACTTTTTCATGAATCTGAAGGCCGTTTTCCCTTGAGAACTATTTAAAACATTCATTTTCTTGAAAGGGAATAAGCTGAAGTCTGAATTAGAGCGGACCTCTGCGGCGAGAAAGATGAAATTGCTATTGACATTTATTGAATCAAGTTCCTGTCGAAGAAAATTTCTAAACAATGCCTCTGAGCTTACCGAAAAAGTTAGATATTTATTGATTGAAATGCCGTCTAAAACAACCGTGGAATAGAAGTAATTGTTGCCATCTTTGCCAATTGAGATAGAGTTTTCTTTTTCAATAGTGCCGGTAAAAATGGTTTGCAAAAAATTGGTTCCAAGTCCTCTGAGTGATTGATACCAGGTTTTTTGCGTCGCATCGAGCAAAGTAGGTTGCTGGCCACTTATTGATTCATAGTCTTTGCTCGTTTCAAATACCGAAGTCGCCATGAAATCGAAGACGGTTTTCGTGTCTTGAAAGTCGCGTTGATCGGAAATATAAAATTTTCCTGTTTGGCCTGGAGCAAAAGCAAACATAGAATTTAGATCGAGTTGTTTTTTATTAATTTCACTGCGCATTTCTTTGAAGACCGGCTCAAGTTTATCAATGTCGAGCTTTTGCAGTTTTCTTTGAAACTCTGGTCGGGAAATTATTTTCATAACTTGCATGCCGAAAAGACCTGGCAATCTGTCGCTGCGTTGATCTATGCTTGCAAGCTGTTCAGAAGCCTGGCGAAGTAGGCCGCTGATTTCAGCGTCAAGGTTTTTTTGCAGTAAATTTTGCCCGACAATCAGCATCAGCGTTACAGGAAATATTCCTGAAAGGAAAAAAATCAAACGAAAAGATGCTGCAAGTGGCAGATAGTAACGACCAAATTTCCGGTTATAATATCCCAGAAGGGCCAGCCAGAGTGTTAACAGCGCCAGGGCTGCAGTCGAAAAAGGAAATCTTTCGGGAAAAAAATGTGAGGTTGCTGGCGCAAAAACGACGGCATCATAAGTGTGATTTAATGAATAAAAACTTCTTAAAAAAACAAATTCTTTGTCAATTCTGATTGCTGCCTTAAGCCTGGAGGAATAGGTTTCAAGCTTTTTAAGCCTGTCCAGAATATGCTCTTTTTGCCGTGGATATTGATTAAACGACTCCGGAAGTATGATTTCCTTCTCGCCGAGGAATTCCTTCGTTGGGATAAAGGCTGCAGCAAGCTTGTGACCAGAGTTTCGGTAAATACCCTCGCAAACATGCTTTAATCCGGCCTCCCGGTCATTGAAAATGTTTGCCGGAAAGAGCAAAAGAATTCCGCCAAAGACCTGATTCTCAGAGGAATATTTGCGCCAGAGCATGTAATAATCATGCCCGGCAAATTTTACCGGGGTTGGCTCGCCTTGTCGCAGTCGGCCAAGAACTAATGGAGAGCTTAAATTGCCGAGGATTTTTTTGATGAATTTTTCTTTTTCGGCAATATAATCCTGAGAAATACTATCCTCACCGGAAAATTTCAAAAAAGCTTCGAATACCATTTCCATGATCTTGCGGCGGGAATTTTCAAAGAAAGGGTGGGCGATGACTTTTACCTTTCCGTCATCGACCGAAAAAGCCCAGGACAAAGTCGGTTTCACCGGCAGAGAGGGAAGCATTTCTCTCTGAAACATGCCGGCGAAGTAATCCGGATCAAGTTTCTTGGAATGGCTTTTTTCGACGAGAAAAGCGAATTCGTTACTGGCATTGCGGATAATCTGGGTTAAATCATGACTTGACTGAATCGTGGCAAGTACGGTTCGTGCCTTTTCGCCCCAGAGTTCCCGTTTGTTATTGGCTTTTCTTTGCTCATGATAGTTGAAGAAAGAAGAAATAAAAAAGAGAATCAGTATTGCGTACAAGATTGGGAATATCCCAGCAAAGACGGGGCGAAAAAAAGTTTTTAGCTGCAAGTTGTCGTGGTTTGTTTTCAAAATTTTGCCTGATTGAGAATGTCGCGCCGCCTCCAAAAAGGATATACAGAAAAACGTTTTCAGACAACCAGGAATTTGAAAATTCAACTTTTAAACCTGACGACAAATTGTTATACTTTTTGGGCATGTTTCATACCAATTTTGTCCATTTACACGTACATAGTCACTATAGCCTTCTAGACGGTGCTGCACCGGTAAAAGCGATCGTTGATGCGGCCCGGCGCTTTCGCATGCCGGCGATTGCCATAACCGATCATGGCAACATGTTTGGGGCAATCGAACTTTATCAATACGCTTTAAAGCGAGGCGTGAAGCCGATTCTCGGCTTTGAGGCTTATGTGACGCCCCATCCATTTGAAAAAAAGATCAAAGATCCAATGTACCACCTGGTTTTGCTGGCCAGAAACATTGTCGGCTATCGAAATCTGGTTAAATTGTCGACTTTGGCCTATACCGACGGTTTTTATTACAAGCCGCGCATAAATTTTGAGTTACTTGAAAAATATTCTGAAGGGTTGATTGCCCTGGGGGCTTGTCTGGCCGGAGAAGTGCCGGAACGCCTGCTGAAAGACGACCGTGAAGGTGCGATTGAAGCAATCAGGCGCTACCAGAAGATTTTTGGTCAGGAAAACTTCTTCGTTGAGATTCAAAATCATGGTATGGCTGAGCAGATCGATATTTTGCGGCCTCTGGTAGAAGTTGCCAGGCATTGCAATGCCCCGATCGTTGCCACCAATGACAGTCATTACGTCAAACCAGAAGACTGGGAAGCCCAGGATGCTCTTCTTTGTCTGAGCACAAACGCCAAAATTGAAGACGAAAATCGCTTTCGCTTTCCAACTAGAGAGTTTTATCTGAAATCTCCGGCTGAGATGAACGAGCTTTTCGCCGAGTTTCCAGATGCTATTTCCAATACCCTGCGCATTGCCGAGCGCTGTAATGTGCAGTTGCAGCTTGGCAAATCGATTCTGCCCGAATTCCCCATCCCAGAGGGAAAAACCTCGGAAAGTTACCTGACAGAACTTTGCTTGAGCGGTTATCAATGGCGATATAAGACCGACACTCCTGCCCAGGAAGTCCAGGACCGTCTCGAATATGAGCTTGGTGTCATTAAACGCATGGGCTTTTGCGATTACTTTCTCATCGTTTGGGATTTCATTCGTGCCGCCCGCGAAATGGGGGTTCCGGTTGGCCCAGGTCGAGGTTCGGCTGCTGGAAGCCTGGTTGCCTATCTCCTGGGCATTACCGATATCGATCCGCTGCGCTACGGGTTGCTTTTCGAAAGATTTTTGAATCCAGAGCGTATCAGCATGCCTGATATCGACGTTGACTTCAGTGATGATGGTCGCCAGCAGGTAATCGATTACGTTGTGGAAAAATATGGGCGCAGTAAAGTTGCCCAGATCATCACCTTCAATTTCATTCTCGCAAAGATGGCGATCCGTGATATTGGCCGGGTAATGGGAGTTGAATTACCGGAAGTAGACCGCATTGCCAAGCTGATACCGGAAAAGCCAGGCATCCATCTTAAGTCCGTTTTGAATGATGTCCCTGAGCTGAAAGATATGGTAGCCAACGGTACCGACCAGCAAAAGAGGCTGTTGCGCATTGCCGAGACCGTTGATGGGCTGGTGCGACATTCTGGAGTACACGCCTGTGGCATCGTTATTTCGGCCATGGATTTGATGGATATCGTGCCTCTGTATAAAGATAAAAACGGCGAAATTGTTACCCAGTATGAAAAGAATGCCATCGAGTCGATCGGGCTTCTGAAGATGGACTTTCTCGGTCTGAAGACGCTGACGATTCTCAAACGGGCCCTGGAAAACGTCAAGGCCAGTCGCGGCATCGAGGTAAATCTTGATGAGGCTTCGCTTGAGGATACCAAAACCTACGAGCTGTTGCAGAAAGCTTTAACACTGGGAGTGTTCCAGCTCGAATCCGCTGGCATGCGTAACCTGATTTCTCGCCTGCAGCCTTCGGTTTTTGAAGATATCGTAGCGTTACTGGCAATGTACCGCCCGGGCCCCCTTGGCTCAGGGATGGTTGATGATTTTGTCGAACGCAAACATGGCCGCAAAGCCATGGCTTATCCGCACCCTGATCTTGAACCGGTTCTAAAAGACACATACGGCGTTTTCCTATATCAGGAACAGGTTATGCAGACCGCGAACATTCTCGCCAATTTTTCGATGGCTCAAGCCGATGCTTTGCGCAAGGCCATGGGTAAAAAAATTCGCGAAGTCATGGAAAAAATGGGCAATCTGTTTGTCAAGGGTGCAATTGAGCGCGGTATCGACGGGCAATTAGCTCAGGATATTTTCGATCTTATGGCCGGATTTGCCGAATACGGCTTCAATAAATCTCATTCGGCCGCCTATGCACTGGTTACCTTCAGAACTGCCTATCTGAAAGCCCATTATCCGGTCGAATTCATGGCGGCGGTATTGTCTTCTGAATTGAACGACACTGACAAGATTGCCGAATACATCGATGAGTGCCGGACCATGGGGATAGAAATTCGACCGCCCGACATCAATGTTTCTAATAGCCTTTTTACGGTTGATGGCGGCGCCATTCACTATGGTTTGAGTGCATTGAAAGGGGTTGGGGCCGGGGCAATCGAATCGATCGAAAAGGTGCGCATCGAAGGAGGGCCGTTCAAGTCCCTTTGCGACTTTACCAGGCGGGTTGACAGCAAACAGGTAAACGCCAGGGTCGTTGATGCTCTTATAAAAGCCGGAGCTTTCGATTCATTCGGATTGAAAAAGCGCCAGCTCAGTGAAATGGCTGCTGAGGCTCTGAAAGTGGGGCAATCTGCTCAAAAAGAGCGCGAATCGGGTCAGGCAACCTTCTTTGACCTGCTCGGTGACGATGCAGAGGTTATGGGAATTCAGGATATCGACCCCCCCAATGTGCCGGAGTTTACCGAGAAAGAGCTTCTTGCTGCCGAAAAGGAAGTTTACGGGTTTTATTTGACCGGAGACCCTTTTAAATCTGTGGCTCCTTTAGGTCGTCTATTTTCAACGACCACGCTCAATCGTCTTGCAGATGCCGGAGATAGTCAGGTTTTCAGAGTAGCGGGCATTCTTACCGGTATGAAAAGGCATATTACCAAAAAGGGTGACGGTATGGCCTTTTTAACAATCGAAGCCGATAATGCCAGTGCCGATGTTACTCTTTTTCCCAGGGCATACGAACAGTATTCCGCCAGACTTAAAGTGGATGAACCGGTTTTCATGGTTGTAAGCACCCAGCTGATGGACGGTTCGGTCAAAGTTAATGCTGAAAAAGTTTTGACTCTTGAGGACTTTAATTCCGAGGAAGCCGGAAAAGTTACCTTATTTGTGCCCCCTGAAATGACAGGCCGGGAAAACTACCAGAAATTGCTGAACGTTTTGCAGAAGAATATTGGGCAGGTTGGTTTTGTAATGAAAATAAATACTCATGATCGTGAAAAGGTTACCCTTAAGCCCGGGTCCAGGTTCAGGTTGAACCTTAGCCCACAATTTGTCGCCGCCTGGGAAAAACTTTGCGGTCAAGGGGCGGTTAAAGTTGATTTTAACCATCTGGAGGTCAGTTTGAAGAGGCGTAGCTGGAAGCGAAACGGTAACGGGGCAAATGGACTCAAAGCAACAGGTTGATGGATTAGAGAGGAAAAGCATTATTCAATGAAATCGACAAGAATCATAGTTTCAGTAATTTTCGCGATGGCGCTGCTGGTTGCTTCGGTTTCAGCAGCTGAACTTGATAATGTTTACAAGTTTCTTGGCAATTACCGGGTCAGCACAGTCAAAGGCTTGAAGGTATATTTTCCTGAGTCGGCCAGTGATTCAATTCCAAGAATAATCGCCAGCCTTCAGGAAGTTAGAAGTCAGTTCGATAAACGTTTTCCCGAGCAGGCCGGTTACGAAGTCAAGGTTATTCTTACCGACCATGACGATCGTATCAGCAGTTCGAGTGATCCTGATTTTGACTGGATCAACCTGGGCATGTTCGAAGAAATCGGAGCCCTGTCAACCCGTGCTTATTCCCTTGAAAAACGCTTTTCTTTAAGGTTGTCGAGCATTCTTCTTCTTAGAACGCTTGCTTCGGCGAGTAATTCATGGAAAAGGAAGCTGGGAACCCTTTCGGTTCCACAATGGTATCTCGATGGGCTGACCCTGCACAACGCCTTCTCCCTGGATTCGATTCATTACAGCCGGTTACTCGACATGGCCAGAAGTGAGCGACTCTACAATCTTGAACGTTTGAATACCATCGTGAGCCAGCCAACTTTGATTAAAGAAGAGATGCGTTTTCAAGCCCACAGCATGCTGGCCTATTGGGATAAAACATACCGTGAAAACGGTGGGCTTGAGCTGATGCGACAAATAATGAAACGGCCCGGCCAGTTCAGGCAGATTTTCAAAAACGTTTATGGCGTATCTCTAGGCGAAGCCTTTGACAATTTTAATAAATATGTTAGCAAGCGCTGCTCCGAGGTTAAGGACAAAATAGACTGTGCTGCCGTAATGATCGATGAAAAAGAAATCGGCGGCCAGTTTTTCAGGTCTTTGCGCCAGCTTTCGCCGGATGAGCAGATCTGGGTTTCTTCAAAGCGCTACAGTACTGAAACCTACGACCTTTATTACCGAAAAAATGGGCAAAGACCGAGAATTCTTGCAAAAAACGTCCATCCGCTGCTTTTTGTCGATGAGTTTTCACGTGAAATAGTTTTTGCGCGCTACTGGGTTAACAGTCAGAAACAGCGTCGACTTGGGCTATATCAGACGACCCCTGAAGGCCCTGTGCGCTGCCTTGTTAATGAGCCCGGAAGCTTTAAACCGTTGGGCAAAAAATTTGGTCGGGTTTTTTATACCTCGATTAAGAGCGGGATTACCCGTGTTATGTCCGTTGACCCTGAATTCAAAAATTCGACTCGTGTCGAGTTCGCCTTTCCGCCGTCAGTGCATCCGCTTGATCTTGCACTCGACAAGGCATGTCGCGATTTGTTTTATGTTTTTGAAACCCCTGATTTTAAAAAGCGGCTTGCGGTAGTTTCGATGCGCAACGACGACAAACCTATCGAACCCCGGCAAATTTTCATTTCCGATGGCGACATTCGTGCGCTTAGCTTCGTTGAAGATCGCCTATGGTTCGCCGCTGAAAAAGACTTCTTTACTACGCAGCTGATTTCATTCGACAATGTTGCCAAAACTTTCGACAAGCATTCGGCATTACCGGGTGGAGTCTGGGATTTTTCGATCAAAGACGGTGCGCCGCAAGTAGTGACGCTCGCCGACGGCGGTTTTTGGGCGACAACCCTTACCGGCAGTGACGAACTCGCCAAATTGCCCGATCAGCCTGAGCTGGTAAAAATAAAAGCTCTTTCTCCAGTTAAGAGCTCTGTTTACAAATCTGAATATCAGACAAGCTATTGGAAGCCTATCATCAGCGAAGATGAAGAGGGGCCGGTTTTCGGTATCTACAATTATCGAACTGACAAACTCGATCGATCGAGCATCGTTGTTGCCCCAAAATATGGTTTTGAAAGCAAGAACTGGGGCTATGAAGGGGCTTATACTCGTCGTTTCGGCTTGTTCAAGGTTCGTGCTTCGATCGTCGACGAAGTTAAAGAAAAATCCTATCTCGGCAACGACTATTTCGAAAGAAGCAGATCCAAAGTCCTCGACATTGAATATCCGTTCAGCCTTTCTACGACCCTTTCATTAGGAATGGACCTTACCAAGCGTGGAATTGCCAAGATTCCGGAAAACGGCAACCCATACCCGACAGTTGGGCGTGACCACTCGTTTTATGCGAAAGTAAACCACCTTGCCATACGAACCGAGCCATATTGGGAGGTTTTTCCTCGCAAAGGTCGCGAAGTGACCGCCTATTACAAGCGGGGCAACGAATTTCTTGACGGCGAACTTAATTACGACAGTATGGGTTTGCGCTGGAACGAGTATATTCCGATCAACAATGCCTGGGTGCTGACCGGTCGCGCATGGATTGCGGAAGATGACAAAGAGAATAACATTCGCCGTCCCGATGACCTTAGTCTTGGTGGCGGTGATTATCTGCGGGCATTTGATTCCGGGTTCATCTCGGGAGATTCGCTTAGAGCCTTTTCACTGCATCTTGGGCGACCGGTTAAATTCCAGTTTCCCAGATTCATGGGCTGGATTTACAATGAATTTCTTGCAGTGCAGGCTTTTGCAGAGATGGCCGATGTTCGCAGCACCGGTCAGAAGTTCAGATTCTTTTTTGATCGCGGTATTGAGCTGCACATGCAGGCTCTGTTGTTCAAACGTATTCCAATGCGCTTCCACATCGGTTATGCCATTCAAAATGGCGGCGAAGAGTCAAATACCTTTTTCGCAGTCGATGTAACGGATTTCTCTGAAATTTTCCAATAATCTTATGAAAAATAGCGTCCTTTTTACCATTCTTTTGTTTTTTTTAAATTGTCCCACCTTTGCGGCTGAGGTCGCAACTGCCGCTTCTCAGCTTTCTGGGAAGGAAGCACGGGTTCAGTTCAAGAATGAGGTGCGGCGGATTTTCGGTCAGGTTGCCAAAAATTTCGATGCCGATGATTTTGGAAAATTGCCTGAGGGTATTGAAATAATCAATATTAAAGGCTGTAAAGGCTTGAAAATCACCCAGGGAAAAGTTGAAATCCGCGTCGATACATGGACAGACGACAAGGGGCTGCTCGAGCGATTCAAAGAATGTCGTGAGATGCACGGACTCAATCTGATTGCGGCAATAAACGGCAGCTTTTATTCAAGTCGCGGTGTTCTGGGCCCGGTTGTATCCGATGGCATGATTCCCCCTGGGTTGCGCCAGATTCCAGGCGCGCTTTCGCGATGCTTTCTTGCCAGTTTTCGTGCGACCAAAAATCGGCAATACTGGTATGTTGGCGAAACCTCGGTGAAAGGCCCGGATCTACTCAGGTATGCCTTTAAAGAGCAGGGCTGGTTCAATGTTTCTGAAATCTATGGCCGGATCGACAATCTGATCGGCGGCGGGGGATGGTTGTTGCGTTCACGCCATGACGTCCACCGAGAATCATACGAAAGGCAGCGGTTTCTTTTTCGACGCGAGGATCAGCAGAGTCGTCATACGGTAATTGCCCAGGACAGCGACCGCAATCTTTACCTGCTGGTGTTTGAAGAAGGACAGAACCTGCATAAGATCGCGCGAACCCTGGTAAAAGAGCCAGTTTTCGCAAAGGTTCAGGATGCATTTTTTCTGGATGGCGGTTCATCCTCAACCATTGTTTTCAAAGAAAAGTATCTGGTTTCACCTTTATATGTCGTTGACAAAGCCAGATTTTCAGCGATTCAGGTTTTTGTGCTTGACGCCAAGTGGTAGGGCAGACGCAAAGAATGCCAAGCTTTCCGCCATTATCATTCAGAGGAGCGGTTTATCCCAATTCTCGTATTTCCAGTAAAAAATACGATGTAGTACTGGTTTCCGGGGATGCTTATGTCGATCATCCCGCTTTTCCGGCCGCCGTTGTCTGCAGAATTCTTGAAAACCAGGGATTGAGTGTCGCAGTTATCGCTCAACCTGACTGGAAAAAAGACGAAGATTTTCTTGTCTGGGGCGAACCGCAACGTTTTTTTGCGGTGGTTCCCGGCGCTATGGACAGCATGGTTGCCAACTTCACTGCCACGAGAATGCCGCGCAGTAAAGACCGTCTTTCGCCGGGAGGTCAGCCAGGTCTAAGGCCCAAACGGGCGGCGCAGGTTTATGTGCAGAAAATTAAACAACTGTTTAAGAAGGTTCCGGTCGTTCTCGGAGGAGTTGAAGCTTCGATGCGGCGTTTCGTGCATTATGATTTTTGGGAAGATCGCTTGCGAGACCCCATTCTCTTCGATGCCCCGGCGGATATAATTGTATATGGAATGGCCGAGGCCGTTTTGCCGAAGGTTGTCGACTGGCTGGCTCAGGCTCAAAGAATTTCTTTGCCACAGATCCCTCAAACCTGCATTCGCGTGAAGCAT
The DNA here is from genome assembly GCA_964596185.1 of uncultured bacterium. Lineage (GTDB taxonomy): Bacteria > Muiribacteriota > Ozemobacteria > Ozemobacterales > Ozemobacteraceae > DYKG01. The sequence continues at coordinate 31,079 of CAZQUE010000002.1, forward strand.
GATTCATGGCAGGGAAAGCTTGACAAGGAAACCCTTATTTTGCCAGGGGTGGCAGAATGCCATTCAAGTAAAAGCGCTTTCATGGAAATGTCGCTGATGCTGGATCGAATGATCAGGCCAGGTGGCCCGGTGCTGATCCAGGCTCATCCAAAGGGGGACGTAATCTCATTCCCTCCGGAAGAAAAGGATCTACAGAGCGAAATCGACATTATGGGCAGGTTGAAGTTTAATCGCCGCAGTCACCCGCTTTATTCTCAGCCGATTCCGGCACTCGAACCGGTGCAATTCTCTATTCAATCTCACCGTGGCTGTGTCGGCGCCTGCACCTTCTGCGCCCTGTCTCTGCATCAGGGTCGGGTTATCCGTTCGCGCAGCAAAGAAGATATTGTTAATGAGGCCTGTTCGTTTTTTCACCACCCCGATTTCAAGGGGGTAATTCCCGATATTGGCGGGCCGGCGGTTAACATGTATGGCTGGTATTGCAAAGCCGGAGGCTGCAGTCGTAAAATCTGCACCGAAGGCGAGCTTTGTCCGAATATGGTTGGCGGGCTTGAGCGTCTGTGGCAAATTCTCGAAGCAGTTTCAGGAATTACTGGAATCAGGCATGCATTCATTGGTTCAGGGTTGCGTTTTGATTTAATCAAGGACAGAGATTGGCAGACTTTTGAGAAAATCATTTTCAACCATGTTTCAGGCCAACTGAAAGTTGCTCCCGAGCATTTTGACAAAACCGCGCTCAATCTTATGCGCAAAGGTGCTAATGCGGATTTTGCCGAATTTGCCCGACGATTTTATCAAAGTTGTGCCCGTGCCGGCCGAAAACTTTTTCTGGTTCCTTATCTGATCAGCTCTTTTCCCGGCTGCGACGACAGTCTGCTTGCCCGAAAAATTAAAGAGTTGAATCTGGTTCACGAGCAGATTCAGGAATTCACACCAACACCGGGAAGTTTGGCCACAGCCATGTATTACTGTGAAACTGATTTCTCCGGGCGGCCGGTCAAGGTGCTAAAAAAACGCAGCGAACGTTTGCAGACAAGACGAATCATTCATCACAACAAGCAGCCAGGGCAAAAACGAAAGCGATGAAAAAGGCGTTGGTTGATTACCTGCTTCAGGATGAGCCGGCTTATGTTGAAGAGATTTCCAGGATTTGTCTGCAGCCTGATTTTATTGAAGCTTTTATCGATGACCAAATGAATGGTTGGCTGTATATGCCGGGTGAAGCAGGTTCAGCAGATTGGAATCTGGCCAGATTGATCGGTGATGCTCAAAGGGCGACTTTGCTGATGCAACGTTTGCCGCCAATCGAACTACAATTGCTCGTGCCGGCTGTCGCCTTGAATCATTTTGCCGAATGGCAGGCACTGGGCAGTATTCTCTGGTTTACTGCTTCATTGAAAGAAAAAGTTGGTTTCCCTAAATGTCCAGAAGGATTCGTAGTTCGAACCCGGCAAGTTCTTGCAAGCTGCAAGGAATTTCAGGCATTTTTTCCGGAAATTTATCTGTTTTCAGACAATCGAATGGTGGGCTTTATAAAAACCATTCGTGAAACTCATACCTGTTTCGAAGTCTATATTGAAGTCGCTCCGGCATTTCGGGGCAGGGGTCTGGGGCAATTTCTGCTGCAGGCTATGCTTGCCCAGGCCGAAAAAATTGGCAAGCGGCTAACTTATGCAGTCGCGAATGACAACCAGGCTTCTTTAGGGCTGGCAAAATCGGCGGGTTTACAGAAATTCAATGAGCTTTTCCGAATTACAAGAAAGAGTTGCACAAAACTGCCGTTTTGGTTGACTTCGCCTGCTGCCGAATCTACAATAATTTTGCCAGGTTATAGATCTTCTGGTAAATGGAAAAGAATGAATGAGGAAAGAAAAATGAAAGCAGTAATAATGGCCGGCGGTTTTGGCACGCGTTTACGACCGATTACCTGTAACATTCCCAAGCCTATGGTTCCCGTAGCGAACATTCCGATGATGGAACACATCGTGAATCTGCTTAAACAGTATGATTTGAAGAGGATTGTTTCGATTCTTTACTTTCAGCCTGAAGTAATCACCAAGTATTTTGGTGAAGGCGAAGAATTCGATATCGAAATGGAATATCAGATGGCTACAGCCGATTTTGGCACGGCCGGCAGTGTGAAAAACACCGAAGAAAAGCTGAAAGATGAGCCTTTTATAATTATTTCCGGCGATGTTCTCACCGATTTCGATCTTTCGGAAGCAATTGCCTATCACAAAGAAAAGAAAGCCATGGCGACCATGGTTTTGACCAGGGTAACCAATCCTCTCGAATATGGTGTTGTCATCACTGCCGAAGACGGAAAAATCATTCGCTTTCTGGAAAAACCAAGCTGGGGCGAAGTTTTCAGCGATACCATCAACACTGGCATTTACATTCTTGAGCCTGAAATTTTCAAGTATATTCCACCAAAAACGGAATTTGACTTCAGCAAGAATCTATTCCCGCTGATGCTCAAAGAGGGCTTGCCGCTGTACGGTTATATTGCTCAGGGCTATTGGAAAGACATCGGCAATCTTGAAGAATACATGCTTGCTCATCAAAACGTCCTGACCGGTGATATCAAAATCAAGATTCCCGGGGAGCGACTCAACGTTATCGGTAAAGATATCTGGGTCGGCAAGAATGCCAATATCGGAGCCAAGGTCAAGTTCAAAGGCGGGGTTATCATTGGCGACAACTGTGAAATTGAAGATGGTGCCGAACTCGAAAACAGTATTCTCGGTCACGGTTGTGTGGTAAAAAAAGGTGCACGTTTGCGCAATGCCACCCTATGGGACAACGTTCACGTTGGTAATGGCGCCCAGATCGAGGATGCCGTGGTCAGCTGGAGCACGCACATTCAAAATGGTGTTGCCCTCGAAAAGGGTGTTGTCGTCGGCGAAGAATGTCGTATCGGTGCCAATGCCACAGTTCGCGAAAACATCAAAATCTGGCCGCGCAAATCGGTTGAAGAAGGCTCTACGGTTTATACCAGCCTGATCTGGTCTGATAAGTGGACCAAAAATCTGTTCAACGATTACGGTATTTGTGGTCTGGCAAATGTTGAAATAACCCCGGAAATGGCTTCAAAAATCGGTGCCGCCTTTGGTTCAACACTGCAAAAGGGCGCAAGTATAATAACTTCCCGCGATTCACATAAAATCAGTCGTATGATCAACCGTGCGATTATTTGTGGCTTAAGTTCCGCAGGGATAAATGTTGCCGATCTTCGGGTAACTCCTGCACCCGTTTCCCGTTTCAAGCCAAACGCCTTCATGCGTGGCGGTGGCGTACATGTTAAGGTTTGTGCTGAAGATACCAATCAGCTGGAAATCATTCTTTTCGACGTCGAAGGCCGTGATATATCAGTGGCAACAAAAAAATCAATTGAACGTTTATTTAACCGTGAAGATTTTCGACGTGTGCCGATCAATGAGGTCGGTGAGATTACCTTTCCGCCACGCGTACCTGAAAACTACAGTGAGGAACTCCTGCGCTGTCTCGATTTGCAGGCTATTCGCGAGAAGAACCTGAAAATAGTTCTTGATTATGGTTATAGTGGGGCAAGCGGCATTTTTGCTACTTTCCTTGGTAAGCTCAACTGTGAAGTTATTTCTTTGAATGCTTATCAGGATGAAATCAAAACTACCCGAATGAGTCCCGAAGGGGCACAGGCGAGTGTCGCCTCGATCGTTAAGTCTCTGGGCGCTGATTTGGGCATCGTTCTTGGCGATGGTGCCGAGCGCATTACTTTTATCGATGATCAGGGCCGAATTATCCATGGCGATGAAGCATTGCTTACCTGGATTCGCATGGTGCTAGAAGTGGTTCCGGGTGCAAGAATTGCGGTTCCGGTTTCTTCGACTCATAGCATTGAAAAGCTTGCTGCCAAATCTGGCGGAACGGTCGTTCGCACCAAAACCAACAGTCGTGCGCTGATGGATGCTGCCATAAATGAACAGGTTGAAATTTGTGTCGACAGCAACGGCGGTATAATTTTCCCGGCATTTCATGCTGCTTTCGACGGTATGATGGCAACGGTAAAACTGCTTGAATTTCTTGCCAATATCAATAAGCCGCTGTCAGCAATTGTTAACGATCTACCATCTTTCTATATCAAGTCGACCCGCGTACCCTGCCCATGGGAAGACAAGGGCAAAGTCATGCGTTATGCGATGGAGTTCGCAAAGGACAAAGAAACTCAACTTATCGACGGGGTAAAGATAATTCTCAGCGATGATGAATGGGCAATGGTTCTGCCTGATCCTGACAAGCCCTTCGTAAACATAACGGTTGAAAGTACCAGTGAAAAGAAAGTCGAAGATCTGTTACAGAAAATGATAAGCCGTGTCGACGAGTGGAAGGTTGAAGAAGACTAAGTTTTTTTTATAAAGTATTTAGGCTGATTGCCGGTCACCGGTTGCTACAAGAAAAGCAGCATAAGGTGGCCGGCTTTTATCTAAGCATGGATTTTATTTGTTGGTTTAAAAGATTATTTAATTTCGACGCCATCGATGAAGACACGGGTAACCTCAATGTTGCGCAGGTGTGATTCTGGAACAAGGAAAGGATCCTCGGAAAGGCAGATAAAATCACCTTTGTATCCGGTTTTAAGTTGCCCGCGAGTTTTTTCTTTGCCGACAAAGCGATGCGGTTCGGTTATGTACAGTGATAGAGCTGAATTGAGGCTGAGGCTTTCTTCGGGATTGGAATGATTTACCAGCGCATGAATTCCAAGAAGCGGATCAATCGGGGTTACCGGGCTATCTGATCCGGCGGCGAGAGGAATGCCCAAATCGAGGAGCGTTTTGAAAGGGTTGCACTTCATGGCCCGCACGCTGCCGAGACGCTTACTGTAAAGCCCCTCTGGGCCGCCCCAGTAATAATCGAAGGCAGGTTGAATGCAGACCATCGCTTCGGCACTTTTGGTTGCGCGAATAGCTTTTGTTGATGGGAGAATAAAGTGTTCTATGCGGTCAGGCAGTGGTTGAGTGCGGTATTTTTGCCGGCACCAGTTATAGCTGGAAGCAACCAGGTCGATGGCACGATCGCCAATCGCGTGTAATGCCAGCTGCAGTTTTGAATAGCGGGCTTTTTTCAGCAAATCTTCGATGTCGGCAGAGCTCATATATAATTGGCCGGTGTTTTGCTGGTCGTCGAAATAAGGCTGATGCAGGGCTGCGGTTCTTGTGCCAAAAGAACCGTCCACCAGCAGGCAGCCTCCAAATCCCGGGAATTTGTGCTCCTCGGCAAAACTGGTTTCGTGTGATTGGTGATAAACGACGCCGTCGAGCTGGTTCTTTTTGAAAAAACCGGCCGCGAGCTCAGCTTCGCGCTTCGAAGAACCCGAGCCTTCAAGGGCGTGAATGAAGGTAACGCCTTTTTTTAGACATTTTTTTGCGGTTATTTGCATGCCTTGTATCAGCATTTGATCGGGAATTTTATTGCCGAGTAGATAGGCAAGGCGATTGTAATACTCTCCTGAAACAAAACCTTGTTGATGCTGGAGATCAGGCATGCAGTCGATGGCCCAGGTGAGTCCTGCGCTGTTCATTACTGCAGAATGCAGATCTTTGCGAGCCAGCCAGATAATTTTATCGGTAGAAATACGGTCAAGCTCTTCTGCTGTAGGGAGCCGACCTTCACTTAAACTTTGTTCCTGAAGGTTGAATCCTAAAAGTAATTGCTCAGAAACTATTTCTTCGCGGATCAGTGCAAAGACATCGTTCAGATTTCTCGCTGATTCAAGATCACAGCCAAGATGGCTGATTCCGGTTTGGGTAAAATGAACATGAGCGTCTGAAAAGGGCGGAAAAACTACGGCACCTTTCAGGTCGATCGCTTTGACATTTGGGCCGGCAGGAAAAGGAAGCTGGTAGCCGGTTTTGATAACCATTCCATTTAAAATCAGCATGGTGTCAAAGTCGGTGCGCGAATAATCGGGTAGATTGCGTCCGGAAAAATTATAGAAAAAAAACTGATCCATAATCAAAATGGAAGATTGCGATAAAAATTATAAAGGCCTGCAAAACAGTAACAAAGCCATTTGAAAGGCGGGGAAACAAGTCTGAAAAGCAGGTTGAGCAATTTCTGCAGGCGGGTTATGCGTAATACCCAGAAAATCACCAGAAAAACCAGGCTCAGGCTGCCGGCGATTGCGGCATAAAAAAGCCACACGCCGCTTTTTTCGCAAGGTTTGCAAATCGGATCAAGCGGACAGGGATTCTTGTCGTTACCAAGGATACGGCAGGCGATCTGGGCCGGAATAGCCCGGGAAACCGGTCGTAAAGAACAGATTTTGTTCAATTTTTTCAATAGAACCATAGTCCAGATTTTACCAGATACTGGGCCGATTCGTAAATCAAAAACAGTGCTATTTTTACCGGGTAAAAATGGGCGATAACCAGGGGAAAAATTCCCGATTTCCCTAGGAGAAGAATCTATATTTGCCTGTTTAAGGCTGCCACAGCGCTTGGCATTGTATTTGCTACAGTCAATAATAGAAAACAATCTGGAGGGCTGCCATGAAAACCATTTTGCTCAGATTATTGACTTTCGTTCTCTGTGCGATGGTGCTTAGCTTTATTTCTCAGGCTGGTTTCAATGTCGAGCCTGGAAAGGTTTTCGTGGTTGGTCGTTGTCAGGTTTTCTTCGAGGGCATGACGCCAGAATTCATCGGCGATGAGAGTGTCAAAACAAGTGTTTCGGAAAACACCGTTGGAATTGCCCAGGTTGAGTTGGCATCGAATGACGGACCAAAACCAGTGTTTCGGGTTGAACGGATTTTCTCGGTAAAAACAGATGCAAATGGTTATTTCATGCTAAAAAATCTATCCAGTGAATTCACTTATGTCCTTCTTGGAATTCAACATCAGAAGAATATCCCTGTGCCGATTCATTTTCTTTCACTGGCCAACGCCCGCGAAAAACAGGGAAAAATGGTCAATCTGGGTTATCACAAGATCAACTTCATTTATGATGCAGCGAAAGAATCGCATGTTGCGAAGGCAACGATCGACACAAGTCTGAGCAACCAGGAATTCATAAGTTATTTTATCGGCAAAAGTCCAATGCGAAAGTTTGTCAGCAAAATAAAGAGCACTTCTGAATTCTGGGGAAAAACCAATGCGATAACAGTAGTTGATTCGCGAAAAATTTCATTTACAAATCTTGAAACCGCACCCTGGCAAAGCTGTGAAACCAACTGATTGCGTTTAGATTAACCCCTGCCAGGTTTTTATGGCTTCAACTGGGTAAATCAGCATAATGACATTCAGGGTTAGATTGTCTCTAATCCAAACCAGCAACAATAGTTCAACGAGAATGAATAGCAGCAGGCTTTTTTTTCCGCCAATTTTTGCGGCGGTATAAAAGCCAATGGAGCACATCAGAATGTCGCTCAAAGAATTGATGATGCTGTCGCCATTGTAGCCAAGGGCAATGGTTGCTTCACGATAGCGTTCGATAATTGTCGGCGAATTTTCAACTATTTCCCAGATCGATTCGAAAGCAACGGCCAGGGTAAAACGCCAGTAGAAATCCAGATTTTTCAGGATTAGAACAATAAACCAGAAAAAAACCAATCCATGTAGAAAATGGGTGAAGCTGTAAGGATCCAGAAAATGCTGTGAAGTTCCTGGGCCATTGGCCTCTCCATACCAAATCAGCAGATTGTTGTCCGGGCCGAGCCAGCATCTTCCGGCGGCTTTAAGCCAAATAACCGCTAGAAAAACGATTGTAATGGCTGTTGTGAATGGTTTGATTGTTTTGGCAGGTGTTGAGTTCTCGTTCATGCTGAGGCAAATTTAGCAAAAATTAGGCAACAGGCCAAGGCAAAAAACAAAAATTAAGGTCAGAGATTATAAGAAGGCAGTAAAGTTCTTGCGGGCATTTATTGCTGTTTATTTTAATAAATGTTACTCTGCGAGAAGATACTTGGTTGGAGTTTATAATGACAGAGGCGAAAAAGCAGGAAATTTTTCCCTGTAGTTTCAAGTCGGGATTTTTAGGTAGTTTAATTGGAGCGGCGGATCTTTTGCTCGATCAGGATGGTTTTACTCTGGTCAGCAGAAAAAAAGAGGCGCGTTTTGGCTTTGCTGAACTCTCTTCTCTTTCGGTCAGCGGAAAAAATCTTGAAGTTGCTCTCAAAGACGGTAAGAAGATTAATTTTCGACTCCCAACCGGAACAGGTGATCCCGGCTCGACTCTTGAGCGACTTTTTCAGGAATATTCTTATCATCAGCAGGATATGCACAATCTTCCCGGGATGAATTTTGAACAGAGATTTGCCTGTTTCAAAAAGTGTTTTGAATTCAGCGGAGCGCCCTATGTTCGTGCTGTCGATTTGTTGCTGGCGATGTCTGCCCTTGAAAAGGTTTCCGATTTTCATTTTGAGCCGCAGAAAGCTCAGGTGAAGTTAACCTGCCGTCGGCAGGGTCAGGTTGTAAATTGTGGTAATCTGAGCCTTGAAAACTTTGCTCGTTTACTTGCCAGGATCAAGTATCTTGCCGGTTGTCTTTCACATATTTCCGATAAGGCCCAGGAAGGAGCCTTTCGCTATGAAGCAGGCAGCCTCGATGTTCGCGTTTCCTGCTTTCCGACCGATCTGGGGGAAAGACTCTCTTTGCGTTTCATTCAGCCATGTCATTATCCGCGACTTGATTTGCTGGGCTGGTCTCAGGAGAATGTTGGGGCCTGGCGGGGGATGCTGGGTTCTGGTTCCGGCTTGTTTATCATCAGCGGTCCGGTAGGCAGCGGAAAAACCACCGCTTTATATGCCTCACTTGCCGAACTCGCCGAGAATGACAAAAAATTGCGTGTGGTCACTATTGAAGATCCGGTCGAAGGCCGTATCGATAACATTTGCCAGTCCTCCCTTGATTCAATGAGAGACATAAATCTTGCTCAGGCGTTCAAGCACTTGCTGAGACAGGATCCTGATATAATCGCTCTGGGCGAAATCAGAGATCGGGAATGTTTGAGAGAAGCTTTGCAGGCAGGGCTTTCCGGACATCGCGTTCTGGCGACCTTCCATGCTGGCAGTGGCGATGAAACCCTGGCGCGGATTAGACAGATCGGCATTGAAGATTATCTGGTAACCCAGGGGTTGCGTGGAATTCTTTGCCTGAAATTGGCCTATGATCGAGGAATCGCCAGGCCATCCGCAAATGTTCTAACTGTAAATAAGGGTCAAATAGTCTTATGAATTTTAACTTTGTCGAAATTTTCAACCGGAAGTCCGAAATCGTATTCACTTTGGCAAAGTTGCTGGAGGGGGGAAAACCCTTGCCCGAGGCCCTTGAAAGCCTGGCTTTTTCCTGCCGGGATTCTCAGTTTCGCGATGCGGCAATGCTCGCTGTTGATCGGCTGAAAAATGGCTATCCTCCTGAAGAAGCTTTCTCCAGTCAGACATTGTTCGCCTTTCCGACCTATTGCCGTTACATCCTGTCCTGTCCGGTTGCCGATGAACTCAAGGGTAAAATGCTTGCGGGCTGGCTTGACGGCCGGATTCATTTCTCCATTTCCCCCGCCAATATTTTTTATCCAATACAAACCCTTGGAATCGGTCTTCTGACGGCAACTTCAACTGTGATGTTCGTTTTGCCGCAATTCAAAGAAATTATGCTTTCAATGCGAATTGAGCCGACGCCTTTTCTCAAGCTTCTTTTTATGTTTGAAATTTCTCTTTCCAACCCGATATTTTTGGTTTTTCTGGCCCTGGTGGGGCTGGCTATTTTTGCCTTGAGATCTATCATTAGGCGTTTGATGTCATTGCAGGAAATCCCGGATCAGATCGTTTTATTATCAATTCTAGAGGCCGTCGACCTGAAAGACAGGGCCAAAGCTCTCGCTTTGCTGGGTAATAAAATTCTTCTGCCCAGGGAAAGCGGTCGGGCAAAAGTCGTTGCCGAATCCTTGATGGCGGGAAAAAGCATTGCCGAAGCCTGTGAGACTGCTCAGGTGCCGGTTCGCCTGAGCTGGTTTCTTAGCCTCGGTCTTGAAAGCGAGAATTCTGCAGAAATGCTCGGTCAGGGCAAAGAATTCTTCAGAAACCTTTTCAATACCAGAATGGAGTTGTTGGTTTCATTTATGGAAGTGGCTGTGATTCTTATTCTTGGCACTACTTTCGGCTCAATGATTTATGGGATATTTGAAATGATGTCGTTAATTTTGCAGAGGTCAATCTCATGAGCGGAAAATCTGAAGAGCTGATACGCTTTTGCCAGATTCTAAGTACTGCTTTGAAATCGGGTCGATCATTGCCGGACTCTTTGCTGGCAATGCAGGCGAATGACGCTAAATCTTCGGCCTGGTGTCGTGAAGTCGGTAAAAAGCTGGCTCAAGGCGGCTCAATCGAAACTGCAGTAAAAGATCTTGAAGGATTTGACCCGGTTCTGGCCAGACTGATGCCACTTCTGGGGGAAAACCGCATGATCCTGGTTCTTGAAAGTTACACCAAGTATCTGGTGATCATTGAAAGTCTTTCACAAAGACTTGCTGCGACCATGGCTTATCCCGTTTTGCTCTTGTCTTTGCTGGGGCTCAATCTTTTGCATATGAATTTTTATCTCTTTCCGCGTGCCTTGCACGAAATGCAGGCAGGAGGTCGTATGCCTTCCCTGACCATGAAATTGCTATATTTTGCAGATGTAAATTTCTGGCCAATGTCATTGATTGTTCCAGTTTTATTAGTTTTATGCCTTACTTTGATGATCAAGCAGTTTTTTCTTGGCTTTTCTTCCGGCGGAACAATAATTGGCATGCTTTCTGGAATGAACTCGATTGTTTCTCAGCAAAACGCTGCCCGTGCCCTTTCTGTAACCGGCCTTTATCTGGAAGCCGGTTATCCTTTGGAAAAGGCCTTGAAATGCGCCGCTGAGTTAATGGGGCCGGTTGATCTAGGCTTGAGGGACGCTGTAATAGCTCTCGAGCAAGGCAATTCGGTTCAAGCTGCTTTTTCCAGAAGTAAATTGCTTAGAGGAATATATCTTGATGACTTGAGTGGTGATGGACTTATGGACGTGCTTAGGCGCAATTCCAGGGCCAGATACATTTCTTCGATGCGCCAGGCAAAAAATGCTTCGGTCTTGTTTGGCATTCTTACAATTATGGTTGCGGCAGTTTTCGTTCTGTCGGTAACGTCAGGTTTTTTTGATACCTATTACTGGCTTATGTGGAGTTATTAGATGAAATCAAGAAGTGGTCTAACCTTGATGGAAGCTGTTATTACGATGATTCTGCTGTCGATTCTCATCAGTTCGTTGTTTCGCCTCAACAGCAATCGTATGCTAACCCTTCAGACAATTAACGACAATACCATTGCTTTATATGCGGTTGAGAGTGCAAAAAATCGTGCTTTATTACAGCTCGAGGACCCTGCCTTTGAAAAAAAACTTCCAGCTGTTTTTCCTGAAGAAAGATGGCTGATTAGATCCTTCGCAAATGGAGCAGGCATAAAAATAACTGTCCAAAAGGCCATGATCAAGAATCCGCGAGTTTATCATGCGGAGGTTGTTTTAAATGAAAAATAGAATAGGTTTTACTCTCATAGAGCTAATGATCGTCGTTGCAGTAACTTCGATACTGGTTCAATGTTTCTGGGCACCAGGTCAAACGCTGCTGGGAATCGACAAGCGAACCAGGGCCAGAATCGATGAAAATTATCAACTGGTAAAAACTTTTAACCGATTGAAAACTTTTTCTATGGCCAGAAGCCTTATAAAAAGCGAAGCAGCCCATGAGCTGGGTTTTTCTGACGATGCTAAAATAATAATTGATGTGGATAGAAAGAAGATTGTTCTTGTTGAACCCGATAAACAGACTGATCTCGAGGTTCCCGGACTGGAGCTTCCCCTTAAGAAAATCAATGAGCGAACCTTCATGATTACGATGCGCGTAAATGGAGAAAAGATGAACACCTGCTGGAGATGTGGCAAATGAAATTGGTTTATCGACGTGGTTTTACCCTGTTTTTAACATTTGTCGCTGTTTTATTACTGGTGTTTGCAACTTTGCTGGCACAAACCAGTGAAATGATTCAGCTGGTGCACATGCAGAAGCAGGCTTTCAAGCTATGTGATATCAGTGTCGAGAATTCTTCTGAAGCCTCTTTAAGCGCCGAATCAGCTGTTTCAGGGCACTGAAAAAAACTCTACCATTGCGCTTTCTGCCAAAATTTATTAAACTTCATTTTCGTGAAATATTTGCGATTTAATGAAATCTGGTTACACAACACTTTTATTGACAGGAAATAAGCAATGAATATTATTTATCTCTCACCCTCATTCCCTCCAAATTTTCAGGCATTTTGTCAAGCTCTTGCAAATTGTGGAATAAACGTTCTGGGAATAGGTGAAGATCATTTTGATAATTTAAGTGATGGTTTGAAAAATTCACTGGCTGAATATTATCGGGTTGACAATCTTGAAGACTATGATCAGGTCTATCGGGCCTGCGGCCATTTCATTCACCGCTGGGGACGAATCGAGAGGGTTGAATCGCATAACGAACACTGGATGATGCACGAGGCCAGGATTCGGGAAGATTTCAATGTCCAGGGGCCAGATATTGAACAAACCCTGAAAATTAAACGTAAGAGTGAAATGAAAAAGATTTTTCTGGCACGAAAAGCTCCGGTTGTGCCCGGTGAAATAATCCAAAGCCCTGAATCTTTGCAAAAATTCATTAAAAAGCACAATTACCCGGTTTTTGCGAAACCAGACATCGGAGTGGGGGCTATGGCTGCCTATAAACTCCAGAATGATGGCGATGTCGAACATTTCTGGAAAACCCGACCCCAGGGTGAATATTTTGTCGAGCCGTACATCGATGGACAGTTAATGACATTCGACGGAATCTGTGATCAGGATGGAGAAATTGTTTTTTACTCTTCACTTTTTTCAGTGAATGGTGCCTATGATCTGGTAGCGTTCAACCAGGATCTAAGTTTTTATCTGGTTCGCGATATCCCCGAAGATGCGGTAGAGATTGGACGCAAGATCGTCAAGGATTTCGATATTCGGGCAAAATTCTTTCACCTTGAATTCCTTCGTGACCGCAAAACCAACAAGCTTTATGTTCTTGAAATGAACTGCCGCCCTCCCGGAGGATATACCGTCGATCTGATGAATTTTTCCGCAGACGTGAATGTCTACCAGGAATGGGCCAATATTGTCGCCAACAACAGATTTTTCGCAAAAATAGAAAGAAAATATTTTGCTGCTCACATCTCGAGAAAATGGGGCAAAAATTATCGTCATTCGCACGAAGATATCATGCAGAAATTTTCCGACAAGATTGCCATGTTTACAGAAGTTCCTCTGGTTTTTGCCGAGGTAATGGGGAACATTGCCTATATTGTCAGATCCCCTGAAGAAAAAGAGATCTATGAAATGATTCGTTACATTCAGGAACAGGCCTGAGTTAAAAAATGCGTGCTTCAATCGTTGTTCCGGTTTTCAATTCTGGCGAAAGTCTAGATCGCCTGCTGGTTTGTTTGACCAGGCAGACAAATAGCCCCGAGTTCGAAGTGATAATCGTAGACGATGGCTCTGACGAAAAACTTGCACCAATTGCCGACAAATATGGCAGGCAATTGAGCCTGAAATTTTTGCGTCACGAGAAAAACCTTGGACCGGGAGCGGCGAGAAATACCGGAATTAAAGTTGCAATTGGCGAGATCGTGGTTTTCACCGACACTGATTGTCGACCAAAAGAAGACTGGCTGCAAAAAATGCTTGAGCCTTTCTCTGAAAACGAGGTTTCCGGGGTAAAAGGGGCTTATGATTGTGACCAGCAAGATGCCTGGGCCCAGTTAGCACAGCTTGAGTTCATCGAGCGCTATGAACTGATGGAATCTCAGCCTGAAATAGATTTTATCGACACATACTCAGGAGCTTATCGAAGATCTGACCTCTTGGGTGTCGGAGGCTTCGCCGAGGAGCTGCAGCAGAACGAAGACGTCGATCTCGCTTTTAGAATCAAAAAGCTGGGTGGGCGTTTTGTATTCGTTCGAGAGGCGATGGTTTTTCATGAACATCGTGAAGGCTTGAAAAAATATGCCAGGTTAAAATTCTGGCGGGGATTCTGGCGAATGAAGGTTTATGGCCGGCATCCTGAAAAGGCTCTGAAAGATTCTTATACTCCTTTTTCTTTGAAAGCCCAGCTTCTTTTAACGCTATTATTGCCCTTTGCTGTTTTTTCACGCAAAATCTGGTTCTGGTGGAAAACTGCCTGGCTTTTTGCTTGTCTGCCACTTTTGCGCATCGCCTATAGTAAAAGTCCGGTTCAGATGATGATGATCCCGACATTCTGCCTGGTAAGGGCAGGGGCTCTGATTGCGGGTATGTTTGCCGGTGTTCTTGCCGAGGTCGACAAAAGATTCGTTTCTTTGCCTAATTTAGAGAAAAAATCTAGGCCATAGATTTCTAGACGAAAAAAAGGAGCTGCCCCTGAAGGGACAGCTTCAAAGATTCATAGGGCTAAGGGGGGGCACCCCTTGCTTTCGATTAACTGATATCCTGCGGAATAATGGTTTTGCTGAAATTTTTCACGTCGGCGTTGCCGATGGCGAATTCCATTGAGAAGACTTCAGCCTGTTGCTGGTCTTCGATCTTGATGGAAAGTTTGTCGCCGGGAGCAACGGCAGCACTGCCATTGCCTGACGATGAACCATTGAGAACGAAGTTTATTTGTCCATCATTCTCTGGATTGATGTGGCCAATCGATTCAAGTCCGTTGGTTTTATTGCGCAGGCAGGCTTTATAGAGGCTTTCTTCACCGGATATAATATCAGCGAACTGTTTTGAATCTAGATGAACCAGGAAGTATTTGGGCAGGAGCAGGTCTTCCTGGTGTTCTACGGTCAGGTCGATATTCAACTTGATATCACAGCTGCTGGACATTATTTCATCCATTTCCAGATAGTGGGGTTCGAAGCGTAAAACTCTTTTGGTTTTAACATCGATGACCTGGAAAAGAAGAATGTCCTGACAGGCAACTATTCCGAGAGGAGCGCAGTCTACGCGTGTAAATCCTTCTTCGATTTGTCTGGCGTTAATAGATTTTTGCATGACTTTGCCGGTGCGGACATTTTTGATCTGCAAAACTGCATCGGCGGGGAATAGGCCCTGTTTCATATTTTTGCATTCACAGTAGATGTTCACTGTAAGGCTGCGGGTAATTGCCCGATGTTCTGGCAGATGCTCTTCAAGATGGGTTTTAGCAAGTCTCCAGATCATGTCTTTTTGTACCCCATCGAGTTTAACGCTGGCATACTGATACTCGGGGTTGAGTTTAAGGGCCTTTTTGAATTCTTCGATAGCCAGTTCCGATTTGCCGGCGAGGTGATAGAAGTTACCGAGTTTGGCGTGCAGATCAGGAAAGTTGGGGTTGGTATTCACGAAACGTTCATGAAGATCGATAAGGGTTTCGAGTTTTTGAATGTAGTTGTTCAATTCGCTGATGCGTGCCTGCATGCCGGGATAGGTTGGATAAAGTTTCTGTGCCTTATTGTAGGCTTTGTAGGCCAGATACATTCTGCCCGTGATGTAGAAAATCTCGCCGAGCACGAAGAAAATTCTTGGGTTTTTGGTTTCAATACCCAAAAGAATTTCAATGGCTTCATCGGCCCGGTTAAGGTGCGCCAGGGTTCGGGCCAGGTTTATTTTGGCATCGAGATATGAAGGATTTTCCTGGAGCGCGGCCTTGAATTGATCCAGGGCTTCGTTGTATTTCTGAGCCCGGAAAAGGATTTTTCCGTGATCATTGACCAGGTCAAGATGTTTTGGGTTCTTTTCAATTTTTTGTTTTACTATTTTTATTGCTTCTTCGACTTTTGGATGGCTACCGGTCATTGCGCCGAGATATCCAAGGGCCAGATGCTGTTCGGGGTCGAGGTTAACCGCTTTTTGAAAAGCTTCTATGGCCTGGGCCTTGTCATCCTGGATGAGCATTATTTCACCGAGAAGTTCGAGAAGCGGCGGGCAGCTATGGGAATATTCCATGAATTTGAAGAGGTTTTCGCGGGCTTCGTCGAGGTAACCGAACATCATATTGTAGCGAATATATTTTACCTGAGACCTTACATCCTTACTGCTGATCACAGGCATGAACGGGCTGTCGGGGGTGTGGTAAAGTTCGTCTAATTGGACGTTGATAGCCATTTCCGGGTCTTTGTCGCCGAAAAGCATATTGAGGAAGCTGCCCTTCGGCTGGGGTTTCTGTAGAGTAGTTTCTTTAAGGACCTGGCGAACAAGCAGGCGAATCATTTCACAGTAAGGGCCCTTGGGATTGCTTTCGTAGGCGGTTCGTCCGTATTGTGGATCTGGTTCGGCAAGTCGGGGCAGGCCGCCGATGATCGGATAAGGAAAGATTTTGCTGGTTTTTCCGGTTGAAAATTCACTGCTGATATTGTTGGCAAGCAGGATGAGTTTTTCACGGGGATAATTCAGTTTGGTTATGCCCTGAAAAAATCTGACATTGTCGGTAATGGTAGAAAGGTTGGCAAAATTCAGCAAAAAGAAGATCGTGTCAGATGTGTCTAAAGCGGTAAACATCTTTTCGTCAAAGTTTGCGCCGGTATCGATGATGATGTAGTCGAAAACTTTCTTGGCCAGTCTGACAACTCTCGACAGGTCATCAGCGTGAACCTGTTCTGCCTCGAGGAATGTGCGTGGAGCAGGAACGACGAACAGGTTTTCGCTTACCCGAAGAGTTTCAGTCATGATGTCTGCTTTTGATTCATCGAATTTGATTTTTTTGTTGACATCGATGATCGATTTTGGCGAATGCAAGCCAAGAACCTGGGTTGCGCCGGCGAAGTAGAGGTCAAGATCGATGAATAAAACTTTTTTGTTCAATTCGTTGCAGATTATCTTGGCGAGAACCGCAGCAAATGTTGTTTTACCATATCCGGATTTGGCGGAGGCAATGGTAATGACGCGGCCCTGCATTGGTTCATTGGAAGTTCTCGTCGGTGTCATTGCCACCATGCGGTTGGTTTCTCTAAGTCGTTGCGAGAGCGTAGAAAGCAGTTTCAAGCTTATAGATGGATGAGAGTGCAGGAGTTTTTCGAAATCATTTCCCTCGATGGTAACGATGTTGGATGTCTGCAGAGCGCGTGCAGAGGCTGAGCGGGCTGTGGTTTTTTCAAAGAAGGCCATTTCGCCAAAATAATCACCATTTTTCAAAATGGCGATGGTTTGTTCGCCGTGTACAGGGCTGCGCTTGTAAATTTCAACCTGCCCGGTTTCAATTACATAGATATTTCTTTCAAAAGCACCTTCCTGAAAGACAATTTCGCCGCGGCCATATTGGCAGGACTTGGCAATCTTCCCTACTTCGTTCAGTTCCTGGGTAGTTAAAGATTGAAATAGATCAATCTGGGTAAAGTCCATAGGTGTGTCCCCTCGTCTTTTTTGGTCTTAAATTAAATATATACCATTATTTTTCAATTTCAAGAAGAGAAGTTTGACGTTTAAAGAATGTATGTTATTCTATTTGCGGGGGTGAATTATGTCCGCGTATTCAATAGATACCTTGAACCAGAAATTTGAGTTGCGCTCATACTCAGTATATTTTGATATTGTCGATAGCCTTGCCGCAGAAGAGTTGCTCGACAGCCTTGACCGGGCGACCCCTGTCTTCAAGCAGGTTTTCAATTTTCCGGAAGAGCCGGCCGCTTCTTTTTACCTGCTGAAAAATGAGGCTGAACTCGAAAAAGCAACCGGACAACCTGCCAAAACTGGTGAAAATATTCGGTTGGTTTATCAGGACAACGCGGTTTTTCTCCTGCTCGACCGGATTGAAGAAGGTACCGGCGAAGTTGCATTGCGTGAACTTGGCCACCTTTTTTTCAATAATAGGGTAAATGAACGCGAATTGCGCATCAGGCAATGGCGCTCCCCGTCATGGCTGCGCGAAGGCTTCGCTCTTCAGGCTGCCTATAAGATACGCCGTGACAGTCGAGAGTGGCTGCAAACCGGTTGGACTCGTCTTCAGGAAGCGCAAAAAGCAAATCAGCTGATCAAGCCGGGAATAATGGTTAAAGACATAAATCTTATTCCAGACCCCTCACGAAGGCAACTGGCCTTGTATCAGGCATTTTATATGGTCAGGCTTCTGCTGGGCATTTATTGCGACAGCTTTTTTACCAAATATTCAACTTTGATGGGGGCCCTCGAAGACATGGAGGCCGAAGAATGCTTCAGACAGATTACTTCATTTGATTTTGAAAAATTCTTTTCTCTTTTCAACGATTGGGTACAAAAAACCAATGCCTGGACGGCAATGGAATAGTCAGGGGTAAACATTGCAGGACGAAATCGATGCCAAGAGATTTCTGGTGGTGCTGTTGCTCATAACTATGATGCTCGGTGGCCTGGTGCTGATTTTCAAATCCGATTACCGCATTCAGGAAAACCAGCTTTCTAATCTCGATTATTACCCTCATGTAGCCAGCGAAGAAGGATTAAAATAGTTTGCTGATTTTTATTCTGCTTTCTTTGTCGCTTATTTCCGGTATGGGAGTGGCGGTTCTGGCCGGAGCCACTTCAAGTGGCCTTTCGTTACTGCTCGCCGCCGTTTTTTTTACCTGTGGCGTCATCCCATTTTGGTTTCGACATGGCAATCGCCTCGTAAACGGTGATTTTGATGAAATTCGCGAGGATGAAGAACCATTGCCGGTTTTGTCTATCTTTTTTCTGATGCTGGCCTGTGGCTGCATCGGTTCTTTTCGCTATATTTCGGTTCTTGACTCGGACTACAGCGGGCATCTGCGCAAAATCTGCGAAAAATTCGAAGACTCTACCGTGTGGAACGTTCGTGGGCAGATTTTGGAAGAACCCAAGCTTAAGAACGATCACCTCGAAGTTTTAATCAGACCTGAAGTTATTCGCCGAGTTGAGCGAAAAAGAGTGAGTGTGGCTGAAACTTCGCAGGATACAGGTAAAAAGCGTCGCTCTGGTTACGAGACCGTCGTTTCACTAACCGAACCTGAAACAGTCAAGGGCGGATTGATTCTTGCCCAGGTTTTTCAAGATGCGGAGTCTTTTCGACAGGTTGATTTCAACCAGATGGTTGAGATCGAAGGGCAACTTTCCGAACCTTCTGAGCGACGCAATCCCGGGTCTCTCGACTACAAAAAATATCTGCGCAATCGCGGAATTTACCGAACTATCCGCATTATTCCCCGAAAGGCGAGTTTGCGAGTTTTAGCAGCTGAAGAGGGCGGTTCCTTGTGGTATCGCTTTGCGTTGTACATTAAAGATGAAGTTTTAAAAGTTATTAAAAAAACGATGCCTTATCCCGAATCAAGCTTCCTGGGTGGTGTTTTGCTTGGTTTGAAAGGTGGCTTGCCGGCAAAAGTAACCCAGGAATTTCGAATGACCGGTGTTTCGCACGTTCTTGCCGTTTCTGGCCTGCACGTTACTATCATTGCCGGACTTCTTTATGGTATTTTTGCCATGTTCAAGGTTCCATTGCGGCTTTTTGCTCCAATCATCGTATTTTCGCTGTTTACCTTCGCGCTGATTGTCGGTTGGCCGAGTTCTGCGGTTCGTGCGGCGCTTATGAACAGTCTGTTCATTCTTTCGCGGGCTTATCTAAAAGATCGTGGTTTCAAGCTTTCAGTGGTTTTTTCACTGTGTGTGGCATCGGACTTCATTCTTCTTTCTTCGCCACTTCAGCTTACAGAGCCAAGTTTCGTTTTGTCGGTGATGGCAATTTATGCGCTGGCAATGTTTTCTGAGCCATCAGGTGAATATCTGCGGAAAATTTTACGGGGACCAGGTCTTGCCTTTGCTTTTATTGCAACCATGGCGTTTTTTCTGGCGGTCATTGTCAGGAAATCTTTGGTGCTTGAGCCCTGGTTTTTTACCGGAACCTTTGTTTATATTATCGCAGTTTGCTATATAAGCGGAAAACTTGCCGACATTTCGTCGTTTCAAAGCTTTGCTTTTGAAATGTTGCCGGGCTGGATTCAAGCGTTTCTCGGCGCCCAGATAGCGATCTTCATAGCCATGATGGGGCCGCTGTCGGCATTCTATTTCGGGCAACTTTCGCTTGCTGCACCAGTCGCCAACATGGTCGCGATTCCTTTAATCGGTCTTATCGTGCAGATCGGTTTGATTGCTGGATTGGCCGGCGCGTTCATACCTGTTATCGGGATCTATATTGCCATATTGTTGAACGCGGCGAACTGGCTGGCGGTAAAGTTTTTCATGGCCATGGCCAGCTTTTTTGCCGTATTGATTCCATTTCCCCGGGTTTCACAGCCGGGCTTTGCTGAATTGGCGATTTATTATCTCATTCTGCATTTATTTTTTTTCAGAACTCAGATCATGGCTTATGGCCGGGCAATTTTTGCTGCTGTGCTCGACCTATGGGAAGAGCCTGACTATCGAACGTCTTTAACTATGGTGGCTGCCCTTTTTGCTGTTTTTCTAACTGGTTCAGGAGTCTGGGCGCTTACAAATATCGAATCCAGGCCCGATTTCAGGGCTACGTTGCTCGACGTTGGCTTTGGCTCGGCTCTGTTGATTGAAAAAGGCGATGCGACCATTCTGGTCGATGCCGGTCTGAATGATACCCTGGCTGGAGTTGACCGCGGTGAAAGAGTCATTCAGCCGGCTTTGTCCGAGAAAAAAATTGCCAAAATCGATGCGGTAATTTTAAGCTCATGCCTGCCGGAAAGAATTTCCGGACTGGCTTCGGTCTTTGCTACCTACAAGATTGGCAAAGTTTATGCGCCCTTTCCTCTGTCACCGGATTTGAAAAAGGTTACTTTTGAAGATTATGCGCGAAACTTTTCACTGGCTGATATGAAAATGGAGCGAAAGCTAAAACGCGGTTACAGCGCCGGGATTCCTCCGGACTATTATTGGGAATCGGCCTATGAATCTTACAATCGTTTGATTGAAGACGTGCGGCGCTTTCAGACTCCGTTCGTCCAGATAAGATCCGGAGACAAAATTGCCGAGGGCGGTGGCATTATTGAAGTATTGGCACCTGCTGAAATCAAAGGCCGTTTTTCCGGTTATTATGATGGTTTGATTCTAAAAATTCGCGCCGGCGAGAAAAATATTCTTTTCTGTTCTGGCAATGTACATGGAATTGACCAGATTGCCGGTTTTCGCCCTGATTACGTATTTGTGGCGGATCTGCCATATCCCTATAATCAGTTCGAGCGCTACGTCAAGGCGCGAAATCCTGAGGGAGTGGGGGTAAGCTTCCGTTTTCCGTCTTCGTGGTTGATGGATGGCTATCATCTTGCGGGGACGATAAGTGCCCGCAATAAAAGCTATCTGCCGCGTTTCAAGGTGTGGCGGGTTCCGGTTTTCGTTACGGGTGCTGATGGTGCTGTCTTTGTTGATCAGCAAGGGCATAGGTATCGAATGTCGTCTTTTTTGAAGGATTTGTAAAATGTCGCTAACCAGACTTGAAAAAGTTGGATTTGTCGCTCTGGTAGCTTTATTGGGCGTTGGAGTTTTTTTGCTCGTCGGCAGAGTTGGTATGGCTCGCCAGAATAACCAGAAATTGAAGGCGGCAATTGCTCAAATTGCGGCATTGACTGATCAAACCGTCCTTATCAAGGATGACAAGAACAATGTTGGTCAGGAAAATATCAAGAAGCTCAACCTCAATAGAGCTGACGAATTGAGTGTGCGGGCGATTCCCGGGATGAACGGTCCGCTGGCGAAACGCATTGTTGAATTCATTCAAAAGCGAGGCAGTATCAAAAGCCTTGAGGAACTGCTGGAAGTCAAAGGAATGAATAAAAAGAAGCTCAGATCGCTGGAATTGTATGCGACAACCTATGGCGGACATGCCGGCCAGGCTGCCTGGGGTGATAAGTTAAACCTGAATTTTGCTTCAATAGAGGAGATTGAAACTCTGCCTGGTATCGGCAAAAAAACCGCTCGCGATATCATTGATTTTCGCAACCGTAACGGTGGCTTTTTCTCGCTCGAAGATTTGCGCGAGATTCCAGGACTGACTCCGGCGAAAATTCAGAAGTTTATCGACCGGGTTGAGGTGCGCTGAATATGAGCAATTACGGTTTTGAACAAAAATCTTTCCAGTCGCGAAAAACAAATTTTGTTTTCTTCGTGCTGTTGATAGGGGTTCTTTTCATTTATGCCGTTTTGCTGAGCGGCAATCTCGGCGGAATGGTCGAAACCAATCTCAGTACTGATTTACGTATTGATTTTGTCAATGTTGGTCAGGGTGACGCAGTAATCGTGCGCACTCCAATGGGCAAAACATATCTTATCGATGGCGGCGGCACCGATACCATTGCCGATGCCAGACGTGAAAATCGCGAGCTGATACAGTTGTATCTTCGTGATCAGGGGATTACCCGCATAGACGGTATGGTGGTGACGCATTGGCATAATGACCACCTTGGCGGCATTATTCCTGTTTTACGGCTTTATGATGTGCCGCAGATTTGGGAATGTCCAACCGCAGCCAATACCGACACCTTCAAGGCTTACGAAGAAATCTGCAAGAAAAAGCGGATTCGAAGAATATCAGCCCAGGCGGGCGACGTGCTCGAGTGGGGAAATGAACTCTTCGTGCAGGTGCTGCATCCGGATGCAAAATCAAGTGCTAGCAGTTATTCGGATATGAACAACATGTCCATTGTTCTGTTGATAAGGTATGGGAAAGTGCAAACCCTGTTAGCAGGTGATATTGAAGAAGAAGCCGAGCGCGAAGTGCTCAAACATGGCGAGGGTATCAGGTCGCAAATCATTAAAATCCCGCACCATGGTTCTGATACCAGTGATTATATGCCATTTTTACGTAGCGTCAAGCCTGATGTCGGCGTGCTGATGGTCGGGCGCAACAATTCGTTCAAGCATCCTTCTGAAAAGGTTTTGCTTGAATATGGCGGGTTGGGAACCAAAATTTTTCGAACTGACCGTCATGGCAACATTCGCCTTTTCGTTGGCGGTAAAGACGAGAAGGATTACAGATTTGTGGTTGACCGAAGACTTTAAAGACCACTATACTTTTTTAGAATTTAAAACCGAAAGGATAGAATATGGAAGAAGCGGTAATTTTGCAGACTGAATTTAACAATGTTGAAGATCATGCTACCCAATGGGAGAACCTGCGCTCGAAAAACCCAGGTTTGGCAAAAATCCTCGAAGTGATTGAAAAGCCCCAGGGAACTGCCCTGATTTTCAGTCACGATGACCCAGACGGTATAACCAGCGGTTTGATTTTCAAACGGGTTTTACAGAAAAAGGGCTGGCAGGTATCCTGTCATTTTCCAGAAGGTTTTCTGCTGCAGCCGGATCAGTTGCAAAAGGCTATCGATGCTACTCCCGGTGCCAGCAATATCTTTTTGCTCGACAAGGGAACTCTAGCTCCTTACAACGATTTTGCCGCCAAACTTCCGGTTTATATAGTCGATCATCATCCTTCGCCGGTTGTTCCTGAAAAGTGCACTTATTTCAACCCCAGCCTTCCTTCCTATACCTGGTGTTCAACCTCAATTCTTGCCCATGGAATTTCTACCCTGGCCGGAACACGCGATCAGTTCGATGACTTCCTCTGTCTGGTCGGGCTGAAGGGTGACTGGGCAATTGAACCGGTAAAAGGCATCCTTGCTGACTTTGCCCGTCCATTCTTTGTAAAATATGGGCAGCAGTTTAAAAACCTGCTCAAGCTGGTTAAGGAAAGACCGACACAGTTCGATGCCGAGCAGCGTGATTACACTTGTCTTTTGTCAAGAGTTACCGAATATGTTCACGCCACGGGTGGAGGCGGATTCTCATATTTTTACCATGACCGTGATGCTTCATTGAAAGATGTGAATCATGCTCATTGCATTGCAGAAGGTTTGGAGGGAGTTGCCGACAAGGTCGAAAAGATCGCTGCAATAACTTCCCTTAATGAATTTGTCAGTTTAATTGCTGAGCCGCAGCGCACCAGTCTCGAAAAAATCTTTGCCTTTTTCCTGCAGGACTGGGAAAGCGCAAACCGTATCCTTGATTCTTCGGTAAAGAGCTTGCAGCTGGGTGACACCAGTATCTACCTTTTCGTTGGTCCGAAGGTTCCACTTTTGCCAATGATTGGCTCGATAAAGCTTTTCGAAATGAAACAAAAGGCTGGAGACAAGCTGGCCCAGATTATCATGGTCAGTTCGGTCAGCAAAGATTACACTCACGTCTCGGTAAGAGGCACAGGTGACCGCGTTCATAGCGGCAAAATCTGTGGCGAACTTCAGGATTCAATGCAACGAATTTATGCGCCTTTCAAAGATAAAATCAGTGGCGGCGGACATCCGAAAGCAGCTGAATGCACGGTCAGAACGGCAGAAGTTCCTTTCATGAACGTTTTGTTCCGAGTCACCGAAGTTCTCAGCGAAATGCAGGCTCTCGACAAAGCTGCTGCCAAAGCTGCCCTCGATGACGAAAGCAAAGCGCGTGCCGATAAACTTGGGCTGGAATACCTGAAACAGTAAAGGAACATTTAATGTCATTTAAAGAAACGGATTTTCCTGGATTGCTGGCTTATTTAAAGCGTATCGTTGCTGAAGAAAAAGACCCGCTGTTGTTCCGGGAAATGGTTGCCGAACTGGTCAATCTTTATGATCGTGTTCCAGTCTATCCAGGAATCGTTAACATGTGTTTGGGCGGTCTTTGTAAGACAGTACGTCCCGAGGAAGTAGAAATTGGTCAGCGCGTTTTTGTCAGAAATCGTGAAGACTGTTTCTGCGGCACAGTAGCTGAAAAAAACGGTGAAGGCGTAGTTCTCAAGGCGGTCAGATCGGTCTCTGTCGAAGACGACCTCGAGCTGGGCTTTCGTGAAATGGAAAAGGTCACCGTGATCAACGCTCAGGTGCTGGAAGAAATGTGGCCTTCGCTGGTTTTTGACAAGGAGCATAAATAATGCAGCTAAAAATGAACAAAGAAGAATTCTATCTGCTTGCCGGCCCCGCCGAAATAGTAGTAGATAAAGGCTGCGTTGAAATTATCGGAGCGCGTCTGGTGGCTGGTAAAGCTCTCAAGGTTCCGGTGGGCAAGAAGATTCCTTTGCTGGGCATTGAAGATTCAGAATTGACCATCGATGCCCCGCATGAAGCACTGAACAGCATGGAGCAAAGTTCGATTCCTCATGAATGGGATAATCTAGCGCAGCGCATCGTCGGCGAGGCAAAGTCAGGAAAGCTTTACAAAGCTATCGTGCTTGGTGAGGTCGACACCGGTAAAACCTTTTTCAGCACCTATCTTGCCAACCGCCTCAAAGAACGGATGGGCAAAGTTGCAATACTAGATTGCGATTCAGGCCAATCAGATATTGGCGCACCGGGTACTTTCGGGATGTTGGTTCTCGAGGATTCGGCAATTTTTCTTAGTGAAATAGAGCCGAGTCACATGTTTTTTCTCGGTGCCCATTCTCCGGGGCTGCATTTTGCACCGGCTTTGGTTGGCGTGGCCCAAATGGTTCGCAAAGCAGAAAAAGATGCTGATGCATTGATAATCGACACGACCGGCTGGGTGCAAGGTGATGGCGGCAGGGCCATTAAAAAGGCCAAGCTCGATATCGTTGACCCGGATATGGTAATACTCATGCAGCGAGGCACAGAACTTGAGCATTTGGTCAAGCATCTGCCTCAGGAGATGGTGGTGCGGTTGCCGGTTTCCAAAAAAGCTTCTTCAACCAGTCAAATGGATCGGAAGGCATTGCGGGAACATGTAAGTAGAAGCTATTTCAAAGATGCGAAAGTATTTGAAATTCCTTTTAAGCAGGTTTATACCGACCGGTGTTACTTTTTGACCGGTACCAAAATCGAACTTGAGGGTACACTTCACGCTGAAAGATTATCTGGATGGGAAGGAACCATGGTTGTTACCTCCGGTCCTCTGATGCCCGAGCTCACCAAAGACTGGCCCAAAGATCTTGGCCTCATTCGTAACTTTATTGCCGGAAATGAAAAGGGCCTGATGATAGCTTTGCTGGATGAAGAACAAAACATGCTGGCAATTGGCAGAGTTGAAGAGTTTGATTTCCTGAAAGATTGTTTCAGGGTACGCTCCAGTTACAATGGCGATCCTGAAAATGTCAAAGGTATTCAATTCGGCTCGCTTCGCTTGAATGAAGCTGGTGAAGAAGCCGGTTTCATCGAACCTGGTTCTTTCTAGATTCGTTTAAAGCCAGGGGGTTGCATTCTCTGCAAACCTTGAAGGCTTTTGAATAAAAGAAATAACCGGGGTTTTGCACCAAATGAGGTTTTTTGGGTGCAAAGCCCCGGTTTTATTTTTGTACCGGGAGAGATGTTCAAAAAATGATCAGGCGGGTGACGGTTTATTAATGCAAAACAGGGGCAAAAGTGTATGAATGAAGCTTGAATTGATAAGGCTCAAGAGTGCTTGAATGGCTGTAACGCGCATGGTTGTGGAGCTAAAAATTTTTTATAAAAAACCTTTGACTTATGGCCTTGCTAAATGGTTAAATTTGATCCGGAAAAAAAATGAAAAAGAGGTAAGGCAACAAAATTTAACGCCCGCCAATCTTATTTTTTTCCCCCAAGTAATCAATTTCTGATGCAGTTTTTATTCATACCTAACCTATTCTGTTCTGTACGGAATTTTCTTGAAAATCTGGGCACATTATTCAGCAGCAGGGAGCAAACATGAAGCAGGGTCGCGAATTGCAATTCATCGAGAATCGTCAGGGTAACATCAGTCCTTTTAATCCAGAAAAAATCAGATCTGCCATTGAACGCGCCGGCCGCGCTACAGGCGAATTCGGCATGGTCGAATCAATGCGCATGGCCAGTCAGGTTATCAATATTCTGGCTCATCGTCACCAGAGCGGTGTACCGACAGTCGAAGAAGTCCAGGATGTCGTTGAGCACGTTCTTATCGCCAACAATTATTTCACTACCAATCGTTCATACATCGTTTATCGTGAACAACACAAACAGATGCGTGAAGGCCGCCGCTCGATCGTTGATAGCATCAGTTCGATCAACGAGTATCTCGGACATCAGGACTGGCGCGTGAATGCCAATGCCAATCAGGGTTATTCTCTGGGTGGCCTGATTCTCAACGTTGCGGGCAAAGTAACTGCCAATTACTGGCTTTCACATGTTTATACTCCTGAAATCGGCGAAGCACATCGTGATGGTGATCTACACATTCATGACCTTGATATGCTCTCTGGTTATTGCGCCGGTTGGTCTTTGCGCACTCTTCTTCAGGAAGGCTTCAACGGAGTTCCGGGCAAGGTCGAAGCTGGAGCACCGAAACATTTTTCCAGTGCACTTGGTCAGATGGTTAACTTTCTTGGTACCTTGCAGAACGAATGGGCTGGAGCACAGGCTTTTTCTTCATTCGACACATATCTTGCTCCTTTTGTGAAACTTGACAAACTTTCTTACAAAGACGTTTTTCAAGGGATTCAGGAATTTGTTTACAATCTCAACGTTCCTTCACGCTGGGGTACACAGACTCCTTTCACCAACCTGACTCTTGATTGGAACTGCCCCGAAGATCTTAGCACGCAAAAGCCGATGATTGGCGGAGCTCATGTTGATTTTACTTATGGCGACTGCCAGAATGAAATGGATTTAATCAATAAGGCCTTCATCGACGTTATGTGTCGCGGCGACCACAAAGGTCGGGCATTTACTTTCCCGATTCCAACCTACAATATCACCAAAGATTTTGACTGGGAACACCCCAACTGCGAAGCTTTGTTTGAAATGACCGCCAAGTATGGTTTGCCGTATTTTCAGAATTTCATCAACTCTGATCTCGAACCGAACATGGTTCGCTCGATGTGCTGCCGATTGCAACTTGATCTTCGCGAACTTCTCAAGCGCGGCAATGGCCTGTTTGGATCAGCTGAACAGACTGGATCGATTGGCGTGGTAACCATCAACCTTGCTCGCCTCGGTTTTATTTTCAAAAATAATTATGAAGGGCTTACCAATCGTCTTGAGGCTTTGCTTGCCCTGGCCAAGAAGAGCCTTGAAATCAAACGCAAAGTTATTCAGGCCCGCATCGACAGCGGTTTGTTTCCTTATACCCGCCGCTATCTCGGCACTCTGCGCAATCACTTTTCGACCATTGGCATCAATGGCATGAATGAATGTATTCGTAATTACACCGATAATCAAACGGATATTTCAACTCCAGAAGGCACGGCTCTGGCAGAAAAGATTCTTGATTTCATTCGCGAAAAAATCGTGCAATATCAGGTTGAAACAGGTCATCTCTACAACCTTGAAGCAACTCCTGCCGAAGGCGCAACCCATCGTTTTGCCAGGGAAGACCGCAAGCGTTTCCCCGAAATAATCCAGGCCGGCAACCCCAGCGCTGCCTATTACACTAACTCTACCCAGTTGCCAGTGGATTACAATGGCGATATCTTCGATATCATGCGACACCAGGAAAAGCTGCAGACCAAATATACCGGCGGCACGGTTTTGCATCTCTATGTCGGTGAAAGAATTCCCGATTCTGAATCCTGCAAAAGGCTTATTAAAAAGTCGCTCAGTCAGTTCCGACTGCCGTATATAACCATTACTCCTACCTTCAGCGTCTGTCCGAAACATGGTTACATAGCCGGCGAACATCAATACTGTCCAAATTGCGACCATGAAGAAACCAAAAAGATCCTTGCTTTGGCCGAGGCAGAAGGTCGGGAAATGATTGCCGAAACTATCGCAATTCCTGAAGACAAACGCCAGGTCTGTGAAGTCTGGACGCGCGTAATGGGTTATTTCAGACCTGTTTCTCAGTTCAATGCAGGCAAGAAGAGTGAATATTCAGACCGAATTTTGCTTCAGTCTCAGGAATTGGTGCGGGAAGTAATCTGAAAAAATGACTCAGCGTTTTATTGATTTTCAGGTCGGGGGCCTGCAGCCCCTGACCATGATTGACTTTCCTGGTCGTCTTGCTGCGGTGATCTTTGCCCAGGGCTGTAACTTTCGTTGCCGATTTTGTTACAACCGCACTCTTTTACCCGATCGCGCCAGAGATATGCTTGAATGGAATTCCATCATCGAGTTTCTAAAAGATCGTCAAGGCTTCATTGAAGGAGTTGTTTTCAGCGGTGGCGAGCCCTGCCGTCAGGAAAGCTTTGTCGAAGCTCTTGAGCAGGTAAGGGATCTAGGCTTTGAAACAGCTCTGCATACGAATGGTTATTATCTTGAACCGGTTGAGACGGCCTTGAAGTTGCGGCTTCTCAACTATATTGCCGTTGATTGCAAGACGACATTGTCCCGGTATCAGGAAGTAACTGGTGAGAGCTTCGAAGAAGAAAGATGGCAAAGACTTCTGGCAACAATAGTCGCTTCAGGTGTTCGCCATGAAATTAGAACCACCGTCCACCCTGAGATTGTGACCGAAAACGAAGTAATGCAGATGGCTGAGCAGTTAGCTGCGGCGGGCATAGAAAAGTTTGTTCTGCAAAAATTCCAGCATGGTGAGGCACTTGATCGAAAACTTGCTGAGATCGGCACCATAGGGATTAGACAGGCGAATTTGCTCAGGCTTCGCAGCATTTTCCCCGAGTTTGAAATCAGGGGTGATGCAGGCATAGAAATTTCATTCAAAGAACGTAAAACTGCCTGACTTTCGAGGGGAAACCCGTTTATTTCAAGATGTTTTTGTAGAGCTGAAGATGCAGATAGAGTTCTTTCTGCATGCTGAAGCTCTTTTTTGCTGCAATTGCGGCTCGATTTGCCAGTTCTTTTCCTTTGTCAGGATTTTCAAGCAGATATTTCAATTTTTCGACAAAATCGTCAATGTCATGGATGCGCTCGTAACCGGCAGGACCCGGCGAAGTGAAGTATAAAAGGCCGGAGCCGTTATCGGGAAAAGTTGCTTCGTTGTGGATATAGGCATTGTTTCCGGGAATGTCGGCAGCAAGGATTGGGCAACCGCATTGCATGGCTTCGAGAAGGGTGGGGTTATAACCCTCTGCGTGCGAAACATTTATGAAAACTTCAGCCATTCGATAAATAAACGGAAGAATTTCGTTTTCAGGCTTGGCGATTATATTTACCCAGTTTCGACCGGCAGCCTCTTCTTCGCTCTTTTGCCGGTAATTTGAATCAAAGGGTTCGGAAAACATTACCAGCTTGAGATTGGGGTAGTCTTTTATCAATCTTTCACAGGCGTGAATCGCAAAAATAGGATTTTTGGCGGGTAGAAGGCCTCCGGATAGGACGATCAGCCTGTCAGTTGCGCTGAAACCAAAATTCTCGCGGGGAAAGTCAAAATTGAATTCAAGAGGAATGATGCCTGGAGTGATTGTTTCAATGTTGGTGCTGGTCTGCAGTCTGGCCTTGATAAAACGGGCCATTGCGGGGAACGGGACGATGATTTTGGCCGCCGTCGCAATTAGTTCCTGTAACTGAGATTTTAGGGCTGGGTTGAAAAGGTCGGCATAGACATCAAGCCCTGAACAAGATACGATCAGGGGCAGACGAGATTTTTCGGCAAGCTTCTGGCATTGGATTCCGGCTTTGGAAAGATTGAAGGCATGAATCAACGATGGTGTGCCCGACACGGCTTCAAAAGGGTAGGGATCATCAGTTGTAAAGTCGCGAGTATGACAGGGTAGTGTCGAAAGAGAGGTTATCAAGCGCTTCGAAGTTTCTTTTTCCTCGAAGTTTACCTGAGACCCGGAAGGTATGCCATAATAAATATTCAAAACCTACTCCAACTGTTAGTATGAAAATTTAACAAAAATTGTTCTCTGTTTTTTTATTTATATTTATAATACCATAACCTGCAAGCAGTAAAAACATCGAATTGGGGAAGGATTTTCAATGAAACTTAAACTAAAAGATTTCCAGATAGAAACCCTTGGTCCCGCAGAGATTCTATCGCCTCTAAAACTTTCAAAAGTAGATGGTGATTATTTAACCAATTATATTGCCGACGATGAAAGAGTTCTTTATAACACCAACCTTTCTATCGTCAGTCAGGAATTCAAGAAGGGCAAAAAAGTGCTTTCGCTTGAAAAAGCCGGCCCACGCGAAAAGATTTTTTTCGACCCTGACCATACCCGAGCCGGAATAGTTACCTGCGGCGGTCTCTGCCCAGGCATCAACGATGTCATACGTGGCCTGGTCATGCAACTTGCATATTGGTACAAGGTTAAAGCTATATATGGTTTTCGTTACGGTTACCTCGGCATGATCAAGGAATCCGGCATTCAACCCGAAGTGCTCGAGCCGGCCAGTGTTGCCGAGATCCATGAAAAAGGCGGCTCAATACTTGGTTCCTCGCGCGGCCCGCAAGATGTCGGCAAAATGGTTGATTACCTCATGGATTACCGCATCAACATCCTTTTTTGTATCGGCGGCGACGGAACTTTGCGTGGAGCACATGAAATCGCCGAAGAGATCACCAGGCGCGGATTGCAGATTTCCGTTATCGGCATTCCAAAAACCATTGACAATGATATTGGTTTCATTGAAAAAACCTTCGGCTTTGAAACCGCTTTTTCACATGCCGTTTCTTCAATTAAAACCGCCCATGTTGAAGCCAAGGGATATCAGAACTGCATCGGACTTGTAAAGCTCATGGGGCGCCAGTCCGGATTCATTGCGGCAAATGCTTCGATTGCCTCTCAGGATGTGAATTTTTGCCTTATTCCCGAACTACCTTTCGATCTTGAAGGCGAAAACGGTTTTTTCAAGCATTTGCTTGAAAGGGTTAAACGGAAATCTCACGCTGTAGTCGTAGTTGCCGAGGGCGTTGGCGAAAAGTTCTGTGCCTTGAATGAAAAAGACGCGTCCGGCAACCAGAAAATGGGCGATATCGGACCTTTCCTCAAGGATGGCATCGTCAAATATTTCAAAAAGAATGATACCCCGGTTACGATTAAATACATCGATCCCAGCTATATGATTAGAAGTTCTTGTGCTATACCTTCAGACAGCATTTACTGTAATCAGCTTGCTCAGCACGCCGTGCACGCGGGCATGGCCGGCAAAACAGACTTGATCGTTGGCCTTTGGGCCAATCGCTTCACCTATGTGCCAATCGATATGGCGATCAAGAATCGAAAATTCGTCGATCCTGAAAGTATGTTCTGGCTCAATGTTCTCGAAACAACTGGCCAGCCACGCTGGATGCTGAATAAGCCAAGAGTTTGATTCTGTAATCTTGAGGGCGGCTCCATAAGGAGTCGCCCTTTTTTACTTTTCCTCAGGAAAACTTCGAAGTGTTTCGCAGCAATTCAACAACTGTTGCATGCAGATGTCCGTTGGTGGCAAGCAGTTCGCCGCTGTCGAGAGGCATGGGGCTACCATTGAAGCAACTAATGTTGCCACCGGCTTCCCTAACCAACAGCGAGCCGGCCGCAACGTCCCATGGTTTAAGGTTGTTTTCCCAGAAAATGGAAAAAATACCGCGAGCAACGTAGCAAAGATCGAGAGCTGCCGAGCCTAGTCGTCTTACCCCTTGTACCTGCATCAGCATGATTTCAAGCCGCTTGAGAATCTCCGGCATACATTCGCGACGATTGTAAGGAAACCCGGTGACGGCAAGCGCTGAATTTATGACGGTTTCACTATTGACACTTATCGGTTGGTTGTTGCAAAAGGCTCCACCGTTCTTTCGGCAATGGTAAACCTGTTTGCGGGAAGGGTGGGCGAGCACGCCGATAACTGGTTCTCCGTCCTGGCATAAGGCGATCGAAACGCAGTAGTGATCAAGGTTGTTAGCGTAATTTGTCGTGCCGTCGAGAGGGTCGACGACCCAGACCAGTCCATTTTGCCAGGCCTCCCCGCCGTCTTCCTCGCCAAAAAAGGCGATTTCGGGGTGGCGTTGCTTTAATTCCTTTTTAATCAATCTTTCAGAAGCCAGATCCATTTCTGTGACCAGATCTACAGCTCCTTTTTGCTTGATCTCATGACGGTTTTCCTGGGATTCATGTAGGAGTTGCCCGGCCATAGCTGCGACTTCGGCTGCGGAAAGGGTGATATTTTCAAGATTCAGCATTTGGGCTCCTGATTAGAAAGTTAAATTCAGGGGTAAAATATACCTGTAGAAAGAATTTGTAAAGCCAGCACCAATAACTTTTAGAATCCCCGTAATTGTTCTACGGTTGACTGTGTGTTATTCTAATGGGCTCAAAAGAGCAGGTTTCACCTGTAAAATCAAGGAGATAGAGTTAAATGAATGAGATTCCGCAAATGAGCTTGGCAAAAGCTTTGCTGGTAATAGTCTTCCTCATGTGTTCTCTAATCAGCGGTCTGATGTATTTTGGCAGTTCACCGCATATTCCCCTGTTGGTAACTGCAGCATTTGCTGCAATTGTTGCCGTATGGTCCGGCCAGCCCTGGGAAAAAATCGAAGCCGGAATTCTCAACACCATCAGCATGGGCATGCAATCGATTCTTATTTTGATGATAATTGGTTGTATTATTGGTGTATGGATTCTTTCTGGTGTTGTGCCGGCAATGATTTATTATGGCCTTAAGCTGATATCACCTGGAATTTTCCTGCTGGCCACTTGTATCATCTGTGCAATAGTTTCTATTGCCACCGGTAGTTCATGGACTACCGCCGGTACGGTGGGCATTGCCCTGCTTGGAGTTGGCTCAGGTCTTGGAATACCAACAAATATGGTTGCCGGAGCGATTATTTCCGGGGCTTATTTCGGTGATAAAATGTCGCCATTATCCGATACTACCAATCTGGCACCGGCGATGGCTGGAACCACACTCTTCGAGCATATTCGCCACATGGTTTTCACTACTGGTCCAAGCATGATAATTGCCTGTATCATTTTTGCTGTCCTTGGGATGGAATACTCTGGCAAGGCGCTCGATACCGCAGCGATTAATACTCTTCTCGATACTTTGACCGCAAATTTTACCATCAACCTTTGGTTGCTGATTCCCCCGGTTCTGGTAATTCTGATGGTTGTTTTCAAGGTTCCGGCCTTGCCGGGGCTTTTTGGTGGAGTAGTTCTTGGCGGTGTCTTTGCCGCAATTTTTCAGGGATCAGGTATGACTGAAATAATCAAGGCCGCTCACACGGGTTATGTGTCGCAAACTGGAATTGCTGCAATTGATAGCCTGCTAACTCGCGGTGGTCTTGAAAGTATGATGGGGACCGTTTCTTTGATTCTGATTGCTTTGTCACTTGGTGGAGTAATGGAAAGTTCGGGCATGTTACTTACAATCTCAATGAAGATACTTAGTTATGCTAAAAGCACTGGTTCTACCGTGCTTGCAACTTTTCTAACCTGCGCTTTCTGTAATATTGCTGCAGGCGATCAGTATCTCTCGGTGGTTATCCCGGGGCGAATTTACAAGGATATTTATCGCAACAAGGGTTTGCATCCGAAGAATTTATCACGTTGCCTCGAAGATTTTGGCACGATTACCTCACCGCTGGTGCCCTGGAACACCTGTGGTGCATTCATGACAACTGCACTTGGTATCCATCCTTTCGTTTACCTGCCCTATGCTTTTCTGAATCTGATTAATCCGCTGGTATCTATTTTTTACGGTTACACTGGAATTTCAATGGAAAAACTGGAATCGGATCAGGAAACCGAAACTGCCGAGAATGATTGAAATCATTGTGAAATTTCAATCTTTGTCTTTTCGGCAAGGCAAAAGTCGCTATGGAGTTTAATTTTGGATAAATTGGATATTCTGACAATTGGTTTACCTTTTGCCGGTTTCAAAATACTGGTAGGTATAGTTCTTCGCACTATTAGCGGTGAGGTTAGCAGTCCAATGGGCTGGATACTTATTGTCTGGGGGATTGCTGATCTGCTGATCAACCTGCTTAATCTTGTCGGCCTGGTGTTAAAAAAGAAAAAGATTGTCCCAACCTGCGCTATGGGTTTCATTTTTCAATCCTCCAGTGAAGAAGTCGGATCGGCTCTTGATGTAATGATGTCTTTTACCCTGGTTGCGATCATGGTTGGCGGCAATCTACTCAAGCATTTAACCCCTTTTCAGTTGAACATCTGGAGCCTGTCTGTGGTTTTGAATGTTCTTGGTGCGGGAATTTCCCGAATAAAAATGGCCATTGAAAACATTCGCAAACAGGAAACTTCGGCTAAGAAAGGCGATGAGCAAAGACTGGAGTTGGAGAAATAGTTGACTCAACCGGAAAGAAATACCACTCAATCGGATTCATTTTTTGCACATTACTGGAAACGTTTTTGGGCGTTTATCAGTCTTTTTCCTGAATTCGACCATGCAGCGATGGTTGCTGACCCAACCGGGGTGCTCCGGGCGTGGCGCAAGAGAGCTCTGAAAATTCTTGTTTTTTTTACCCTTTTATTAAAACTACCTATCGTCATCAAATTGCTTGGCAATGGTTCTGAGATTGTTCCAGGATGGGCGATATTGTTTTTTCTGGTCTTGTATGTCCCAACTATCCTGATTGTTCTAAACGAGAGAATTTCAATAACCCGCCGAACCTATCTATTGATGGGGTTAAAGCTTATTTCAGGAACAACTCAGCTGGTTTCTACGCAACTACTTGGCAGCGGAAGATTGACGCTGATGATTGTTCCGGCTATGGCGCTTGTTCTTGCGGGACCTGTCGTTGCAATTCATTTCGTCATTCTCTGTTCGGCGGTTATCGGCACAACCATAATTCTTGTTACTAATGGAATCATTGAACCGACAACGATTTACAATGGAATCGTTCCTGCCGAATACCTGTTTTTGCAAGGTAAGATGTGGTTGGTTGAGGTTTTTCCCCACCTTTATCTGATGGGGCACTTTCTGTTTTTGCATGAGAAAACTCTTGTAGCGGTTTCTGATGCCCGCAACAGCTAGATGAAGAGTCCGACAAAAACCGGAAGCTGGAACTTGAAATGCATCGTATTGCCGAACAGGAAAGACAAAAACTGGGCGCAGAGTTGCATGATGGTCTTTGTCAGCATTTAACCGCAACGTTATTGAAATGCAGTTCTCTTATATATGTTATGAAAGAAGAAGAAAAGCCAGAGTTCTCGTCGGTTGAAAAGATCAGGAATTCCGTTGAAAAATCTATCTCTTTGGCCTATCAGATTTCGCGGGGACTGGTTCCGGTAAGAATTGAGCCTGATGCCCTTATTCCGGCATTACAGGAGCTTTGTCTGGCAAAATGGACAGAAAGTAATATTGAATGTAATTTTGTTGCTGAAGCCGATGCGCAGATCGCCATTCCTGAAACAGCCCTTCAACTTTATCGCATAGCAAGCGAGGCGATAAACAATGCGGTCAAGCATTCCGGTTGTTCTGTAATTCGTGTTAAAATTTCAAACAGCGATAGCGAGTTTTTTCTCGAAATCTCTGATAACGGTAAAGGAATCAATGAAGATCCAGGCAAACCAGGGGGAATGGGACTGAGCATCATGGAATATCGAGCCGGCCTTATCGGCGGTGCTTTAGAAGCCAGAAACAATTATCCCGAAGGTTTTACCGTAATTTGTCGCCTGCCCTTGGCAAAGCTTTAAAATGAAAACAAAAGTTAAAGCAAAAATTATGATCGTTGATGACCATCCGCTGGTTCGCGATGGTCTTGCAGACCTGCTATCTACCGCCGGCTTCGAGGTTTCAGCCCAGGCGGATAATGCCTTAAATGCTCTTTCTCACCCTTTCTACCAAGTTTGTGAAGCCTTTGTAATAGACTTGTCACTTGGCGAGCAGTCCGGAATAGATTTAATCAGGCAATTGAGCCAGATTAACAAACCTGTAGTGGTCTATTCAATGCATGAGGCCGCCGGTGTTATTAAAAAAGCATTTGAAGTAGGAGCAATGGGATATGTCGCTAAAAGAGAAACCCCCGACATCCTTCTTGAGGCTATAAAGAGCGTTTTATCGGGGAAAACCTTTGAGAGTCCTTATGTAAAAGAGATTCTTGCTAACAACAATTCAACGAAAGAGTTGAGCGATCAGCAGAAACAGATTTTTATTCTTCTTGGCCGCGGATGGTCTAACGTCGACATTGCCAATGAAATGAATATTAGCGTAAGAACTCTTGAGTCTTATTTCGTCAGAATAATGAACAAGCTCGAAATCCATGGGGTAAAAAATTTGCGGCAGGAAGCCATTTTAGCCTGCAAAAAAGAAATTTTTGAACCTGATTCCAAAATTTGACCATTTTTCCGGATAACAGAAAAATTACGTAAGGGCCAGTCTTGGCACGGAGAGTACAATCTTCTGGTTGACGGTACTTTTTTCATTTCTGAAAAAAATGAGAGTGAAATCACTCTAATCGTTTTTCCCCAAAAAAAAGTAGACTTCCATTGGAGGGGGCTTTCTATGCCTTTTTTAAACGGCCTGCAAGCAAGCTTGAAAAATAGCTTTAGTGCAGGTTGTCTCTGCTTTGTTCAATAAGCTGTATGTTTGAAAAATTGAGGGAGAAATGTCATGAGTCTGTTAAAAACCTGGAAAAGAAGAATTCTTAGGAATTCAGAGAAAAAAAGAGAGTCTTCGGGAATGTTTGACAGAACGTGGAAAAGCATCACTACAGGGTTGGCCGGCCTTGGTTTTCTTGCTTCTGCTCATTGTCTTTCAGCTCAGACTGTAGAGGTAAGCCAGATCGATGCTCTCGATGTCGGAAAAACTACGGTACAGATAGTTCCCGATGCGACTGGCAAAAGATTTCACATTACTTCCCAGGCAGTATCAGGCACAAATGCTTTTAACTCCTTCACTAATCTCAATCTGGCAAATGGCGATACGGCCAACTTTTATCTTCCTAACGGCACCAACAACCTGATCAATTTCATTCAAAACCGAATTGAAATAGATGGAATGGTTAATGCTATAAAAGACAATAAAATTGGCGGCAATTTGTTTTTCCTAAGCTCTCAGGGGCTTGTTTTAGGCAGCACCGGTGTAGTTAACTGCGGTGCCCTTTTTGCGATGACGCCAACTAACGATTTCATGGAAAAGTTCATTGGCACCGGGAATCTGAAAATCGAAGGAAATTCTGCTGAAATAGGCCAGATAACTGCCAGAAAAATAGTAAATCGTAACGGAGTGGTTTCCGGTGATGGCGTGCCATTGAATTCTGACGGATCAATTGTCATTGCTGGAAGTATCAACGCCATCGATAATGTGGGCGCTTACTCGGGCAATGTTACTCTTGAGGGTACCGGTAGAATCGACACAGGTATCACAGATTTTTCCGCGTTGGTCAACACTCAGGATTTCATGTTCCAGATGCCGGAAGGCAATCAGCAAGGCCCTGTTGAAGTTATTGTTTCCGGACTGACAATGACCACCAATGAAGATGGAAACGTGGAACTGGTGGCTGTCGCAGATAATATTAACAAAGAATCATCTGCTTCAACCGGTCCAGATGGCTATACTGGATACAATCCCGCCAATGCAGAAGCGAAAGTGCTTGTTCAAGGTACGGTAAATGCAAGAAAAAATGCCTCATTTGAAGCTACGGCAGTAAATGGGACTCTCACCGGTCAGCAAACCGTCGTTGAATACGGCGAAACCAGAGAGCTAAAAACTTTTGTCGGGGCAGATTCTATTGGCTCGACGAAAGCCGTTGTCGAGATAGATGCGACCGCCAGAATCAATGCTGAAAACGATGTGAATCTGCACGCCTTCGCCACAAATGTTTATAAAAGTTCTGCTGGTTTGCTTGATCTTGGTCTGAACCTGGCCGGAATGTTGTCACCAATCAACATTCAGGCTGAAACATCTTTTCTCGAAAGCAGTTCAAAAGTGCAGGTTAACAAGGGCGCTATTGTCACTGCCAAAAAGAATATCGATGTAAAATCTTCCTGTGAAACTGATGTAATTATGGGCACAGGGACTTCTCTTGCCAAAATAAGGCAGACTTCGGGAATTGTTTCTGCGGGGGTCGTTGCCACTGAGGTAAACAGCAGTTCCAATATTGAGGTCAGCGGTACGCTTAATGCCGGACTTGACGGCGATACGACCGCCGGCGACATTACACTCAATTCGATTTCAAGTAATGCTCTTGACGCCACCGCAGCTTCCAAAACGGCCAACGATTCAGCGATTCTTGCCACCGGAATCGTTATCGGAAAAGTTACCAACGATGCAAGCATCAAAATCACTTCAGATGCTGTGGTAAATGCTAAAAGAAATGTGAGCGGAAAAGCTAAAACCAGAAGTGATGTTTCAACCCAGGCGATCGTCGAGACTGGCGATGATTCTTATGGTGGGATAGCGATAAATTTCACCGATTTCAATTCTTCGGCCAATGTGGAAATTGCCAAAGGTTTTACGACTTCGGGAAATATCGATTTTTCAAGTTACAATCTTGTTCTGCAGAACCGCGCAATTGCAAAAGGCAAAGTGGGCTATACCAAAATTTCCCAGGCGATTGCCAATTTGCAGACCAGCCTCGTTGAAGGAATTTTCAGTCTCGGCAAAATTACTTCCAAATTTACCGGCCCTCTCGACGAAGAAGCTATGACAAAATTTCGCGCCGCCGGGGCGATAGTTGTCAATCGTGGCAGTCACGACGCCGGTTTGAAAATAGGCAGAGGTGTAAAGCTCAATTCTGGCTCAGAATTGATTCTTAAATCTTCGTCGGTGATTGAAGATATCTTCACCCAGGCTGACAGTGTTGCCACTTCAAAATTGAACAATGCCGATGGCACCAAAATGTCGATAAGCGCTGGTCTTGTCTATTCAGATATATCACAGAATTCGGCGGTAAATGTGGTAGATGCCGGCTATAGTGAAACAACCGGTAATGGTACAGTTCTTACCG
Organism: uncultured bacterium; assembly: GCA_964596185.1. Classification (GTDB taxonomy): domain Bacteria; phylum Muiribacteriota; class Ozemobacteria; order Ozemobacterales; family Ozemobacteraceae; genus DYKG01. Next base: position 70,786 of record CAZQUE010000002.1, read on the forward strand.
GCAAAACGGTCGAGATAAACAGTGAGGCAAAGGTCGAATACAACCGGATAAAGCGTGTAATTCAGGAAATTGAAGATGCAGTCGCTACCCTGAAAATTTCAGTTACAGACCAGAATCAGCTTGCATTGATCAATTCTGTTGTCACTGCTTATCAAAATATCAAGGATAAATTTTCAGTCATCGGTTCAGATGGTCTGACCAACCCAGACAATATCACCTATTTTTTAAATGCCCTTGCTTCGATGTCAACCATGAGCGATGCTTTGAGTCAGCTCATTGCCGGCGAAAACCTGCTGGTTGCCAAAGCTGCCGAAATCGTTACCGCCGGCGCAGATTTCGCTTTTTACAACAATTTTCTCAATACTGCAGTTTCAAGCGCAGTCAAAGGAGCTAACGAAGAGAAGATACGCGATATCGGTTTTGCCGGCGCAGTCGGGTTCAACGATTACACCGCTGTAAGTGAAGTAATAATAGGTAGAAATACAACCATTCAGTCGGTAAATCCAGCAACTTCAGTCGATGAATCGATACAAGTCTCAGCAGAAGCAGACATAGATATGATCGGAGCGGCCGGCTACCTTATTCCAAGCTCTGGTTCAACTGCAATGGGGGGAACTTTCTTTGCACAGGATTTCAATCCTTGCTCGCGGGTTTACATTCCCGAAGGTGCAAACGTCATCGGTGGCGGAAAAAATGTTTCGATATCCGCTGATACCGATGCCGATGCCATAGCATGCGGCCTCTCTTCGGCAATGGCCGGCGCCGGAATACAGGGAATGTTTACCTATGTTTCAGGTGACAGCGAGGCGACTGTTAGAATTGACGACGAAGTCGATTTTTCTCAGGTTAAAGACCTTAAACTTAATTCACTTAATAATACGAGAATCATCAATGTCGCTGGTGCGGCGATGATTTCCAGTTCTGTCGGGGTATCTGCCGGATTTGCCATCAACAATTTCGAGAAAGACTGTATTGTTTTCTTTGGCGATACCGATAACCTTTACCAGAATTTTATCGATGAAAGAGCTGGTATTGATCCAACCACCACGAAAAACAGCAAGAGAACCAGGACCGATGCAAAGGTTGCAGTTGCCGGGCAAATGGATGCTCAGGCGAAAAGCACTGGCTCTTTTGTTGCAGTAGGCGTTGCGGGTGGTGTGACCATGAATGATGACAGTGGAGGTCCGGGAAAGCTGGACTTCATTAAAAATAAGGCGGAAATAGCGCAAAACAAGATAGCCAATACCATCAATAGTGTGGCATTGTTCTTCTCAGATATTACCTCACAACTTTCTACCAAAACAGATGTTAAGAGCACGGCTCAGCATACCAACCCGAGTATAAGCCTTTCAGCAGCAGGCAGTGGCGGCTTGAACTTCATCGAAAACAACACCAATGTCAGCTTGAGAACCCTGAAAATGGAGTTCGACGGCGACTCTGGTTCTAATCTCAATGCGATAGCAGTTAACAATACCGATGTCTGGGCTTTTGCAGGGTCTGCCGGGGTAATGTTTCAGACCCAGACCCAGGGTGATTCAGCTAATAAAAGCGTAGGAATAGCCGGTGCTTTGGGCCTTAACTCCCTAAACAACACGACCACGGTGATGGTCAAAAATAATTCGATAATCAATGCCGATCAGGTAAACGTTTTTTCGGTAAATGGTGGGAAAATAGCCGCGGCCGGTCTGGGCCTGCAGGTTTCAAAAAATTCCGGCAACGCAGATGGGGCTTTCACCATGGGCGGTTCAGTTTCTATCAATAACATTGATAATACGGTGAATGCGCTGCTTGTCGATACGGACGTTACAGGAACCGGTGCTTTGAATACCGATGTGAATGTCGCAGCCTATGAGGGCGATCTGCAGGTTACCGGTGGGGTCCAGATAACCGTGGGCCAGCAGAAAGGTGCTTTCGGCGCGGCGGTTAATGTTTCAAAAATAAACAATGATGTCACCGCGAGAGTTAATGGCGGCAATTTCAATCAAATAAAAGATTTAAATGTAACTGCAATTCAGGCCATTGCTCAAATCAACGGTGCCATGACTGCGGGCGTCGTTCTTGGAACCAGCAACTCAGTGTCTCTGATGGGCGCCATGATCTACAACGATCTTGAAAACAATCTTACCGCAGAAATTATCAATGCCAATGTCAATGCTTCAGGTAAAGTTGCGGTTAAATCCTGCGATTATCTTCGTGGTGAAGACCAGACCGGGTTTTCGCAGATGCTCGAACAATCTGATTCTGGCTTGAGTTCTTTTATCGACACCGATGGCAGTGATTATTATGATGTCGATTCTTCCAACGAAGCAGATGGTGAAGATGTAACCCCTCTTAAAGACCAGATAAAGAAAGGCTCTATTATTGTCTCCGGAGCGATGGCCATAAGTGTTGGCGATGTGGCAATCGGTGCCGGCGTTTCCCTTAATGATATCGATAGTAATTTTACCGCCGAAATCAACAACAGCACCATCAATACAGGTCTTGGTACCGTAGAAACCGATGCAAAAATCGACACCTTTATGGTCAGTGCCGCCGGCGGTGTTGCCGTCAGTAGCAAAAACGGTGCCGGCGGCGGATCAGTGATCTGGAATGATATTAATTCTACCGTTGAATCAGGAACGACAAATTCAGTTATTACCACTGGAAATTATTTAAGCAAAGCTGGTAACGATTCAAGATTGATCGGAATCGCCGGCCAGGTTTCTGCGGGAAAAGGCCCGGCAATTGGTTTGACCTTCGCCTACAACAACATTGTTAACAACTCCAATGCTTTTTGTCTTGGCACTAAGGTAATCGGTCCCGGCTCAGTATTGCCCGATTCAGGTTTCACTGTCAACGCGACGAATAATGGTGAAATAATGAATCTGGCTGCGACGGTTGCTGTTAGCGACTTTCTTGGCATCGGCGGTGCGGTAGCTGTGAATCGGGTCAGCAATAATGCGAATTCTCTGGTTGATAACAGGTATACAGATAATTCAGATGCAGTTGTCGTTGTTCCCGGGGTTGAAATAGTTGATTTCAATAGTTTTTCGGCTGGAGCAAACGATAAAACATCAATAAAGGCAATCGCGGGCGGCTTTTCATTTGCCGGCGAAGCAGCAGTTGGCGGAGCCGTTGCCTACAACGAGATAACCGGTGGCACTAAAACCAACGTGAATAATCTGACCCTTGACGCAGGAAACGTCCTGGTCAAAAGTGTCAATAATGCTGACATCTGGACCATGGCGGCCGGCTGCGGTGGAGCCGGCGAAGTGGCGGTTCAGGGGGCTGCGGTTACCAGTCAGATTTCACGTAATGTCGTTGCAGCATTCAGTAACGTTTCAGCAAACGACCCAGACGCAGATATTGAAATTCTGGCGAAGAATATCGGCGAAATCAACAGCAATGCCACAGTCGTTGCGATCGGCGGCAGTGTCGGTGTTGGTGCCGGAATCGCCGTTAATCGCCTGAATGATACGTTGCTCGCACGTATTTACGGTGGTAGTCTCGCCGTTAAGAATGTCGATATCAGGTCAATCGCAAATCAGACGATTCGAACTATTGGCGTGGCGGGCGCTGGCGGAGCTTATGCCGGGGTTTCCGGTTCGACTGCGGTTAATATGATCAATAACACAACCAACGCAACCATCGGCGGCAACGCTGTAGTGGTAGCTGAAAACAACATTGGCGTAGTCGCACAGAGTGACGAGATTATCCTTAATTATGCCGGTCTGGCAACTGGTGGAATCGCCGGGGTAGGTGCGGCAGTCAGCGTTAACAGCATCGATGGTCTTACAAGAGCTTTGATAAGCAACGCTGTCGTTCAGGCTAAGGGGCTTTCTGCCGACGGAGTCATCATAAATGATGTTATCTCGGACGATAAGATGAACAGTGGTTTTATCGACGATTCAACTTTGAATCTCGAGTATACCCTTGATAAAAAAAGAACTTCACAGGAAAAAACCGGTCTGGTTGTCGACGGTTCTGCGACTCATACGGTCAAGTCTTTTGTTGCTAATGCCGCCATTGGCGGAGCTGGAGTTGCCGGAACAGTTAACGTCAGTCGCATTGACGGTGATACCCGGGCTGTCATTTTAAATGCTACTATAAACAATGGCACAAATGGTGGAAATGTCAGCGTTATCGCCCAGGACTACACCAACCTTTCGGGTTTTGTTGGCTCGGTTAGTGGTGGCGGAGCAGGGGTTGGTCTGAGTTCTGATTCAGGGATAGTCAAGCGAACTACTGGCGCAAGAATGGATGGCATTCGCGCTGGTTCTTCTGCAAAAGACGCTTTGGTGAACTCTCGCAGCAAACTCGGAATTTCATCAATAGCCGCCGGCCTGGGGATAAGTGGCTCTCATTCGGTGGCCGGCACCGTTTCAGTAAATATGCTTGAAAGCAATACTGAATCGTTGGTTAACAACTCGCAAATCGAGCTGAACAGCTTGTTTGTAAATGCCAATCACTGGGCAAAGACCAGCATTCTCGATGGCACCGCTGCGGTGGGTGGCTACACGGGAATTGGCGGAGCTGTAGGAATCAACAAAGTAAAAGATATTGTTAAAGCCGAAGTTGCCGACAGCACGATCACCATGAAAAGCGACGGTTCCGGTGGCTTCAGGGTTCAGGCAATCAATGAAATGAGTCTGAAAACAATTGGGGCGGCAATTGGTGCAGGGTACGCCGGACTTGCTGGCAATGTTGGAGTGAATTTTATTGAAACAGATGTGCTGGCGAGTGTTAAGAATTCAAATATGGTAAATCGAGCCAGGAACGTATTGGTTAAAGCTGTCGACAATGTTACCATCGATTCTAATCTGGGCACTGTAGGCGCTGGAGTCGTCGGAGCAGGTGTTTCGGCGGGTGTTAATATTCTCGATGGCAAAACCCGGGCAATCGTTGATGGCAGCAAGCTCTATGCTGTCAATTCCATAAATATCACAGCTGATGAAGCGCGAAACATTACTCAGAATGCATTTACCGCTGCAGCCGGTGCTGGTGCTTTCGCCGGAAACGTAATTTACATTTCATCGGGCAACCTTCTGATCGCAACCGATGAAGATGGCGCTTCCAATGTTAGAGATGCCGTTTCTGCGGCCGAGCAGGTAAATTCAGGCAATATTGGTGAAACAAACGGAACGTTGACTGATAAAGAGAAAGCGAAAATGAATGCCGATGGCGGCAATCTTTCTTCGACCGAGGCTGGTCTGGCCGAAACTTCGGTTGCTGTTGGAAAAATTGAGACTACCAAGAGTTCAACTCTTGACTGTCTTGGCTATGTAAATATTGGCGCAACTGAGCAGACCAATGCCTCGGCGATTGGCGGTTCAGGCGCAATTGGCGCAGTAGCAGCAGGTGGTTCGGTCAGTTTCGTCAATGTTAGACGCAACGCCGGTACCAGCCTAAACGAAGCTATCGTAAAAGCAGATGGTGCCATCGCTATTAACTCAGCCACTGGTGGGACTGCCGACCTTGATATGTATCAGGGATCAATAGGCTATTGGGGGGCAGGAACTGCAGCTTACGGCAAAATTAACAGTGGTGGAATGAATTATTTGAATATTTCAAACAGTAATTTAAATGCTAAAGGCGATATTTCCATTAAGGCCGAAGATTCAAGCATTTCCACTGCAGAATCTTATGGTCTAACCGCAGGTGAAATCGCGGCTGGTGCTATAGTTACCCAGATAGACAACAATGCCCTCACCAGGGTTACACTGACAGATAACACCATCAGAACGGGCAATGCAACAAGCAGAATTGCAATTGAAGCAGACAGGCAAAATAGTCTTACTGCAAAATCGGTAGGTGGCGCACTCGGTCTTTTTGCTTCGGGCAATGGAATTGCTTCAACGGTAAATGAAAACAGTGCTGCCCTTATTTTTTCGAATGGTGGAACCTATTCAAGCAAAAATCGCGTCAGCTTTGATGCAAACAACTTACCGGATGCAACTTCTGAAGCGACCAGCGCTTCTTTGAGCGGGGTGGTTTCTGCCGGGGTTTCGGTGGCAAAGTCCAATTTATCAGGGGCTGCAAGAATTTCTGTTTCTGGCGAAGGCACGTTCAACGCACCAGTAATAGCATTCAATGCAAAAATTTATGGCAACAACAATCTGGTTGCCGAAGGTGTTAGCGGAGGACTTGCCGGAAGTTTCGGTTACAATCAAAGCTGGGCAAAAAATGATTCAGTGGTAACCGTTCTGATTGGTGACACCAACTATACCCGAAAAGATACTGATTTGTCACTTTTCGGCTCGAATATAGTCAATCAGGATGTTGAAACCCGTGGGCTGAACGTTGGTGGATTGATTGCTTCAGGTAACAATAAGGCCAGAGCTATTTCAGATACGGTAACTAGAGTAGAATTGACGGGAAATTCAGAAATTGCCAGAGAACTGGGTTCTGTTGCCGTTACTGCCGATAGTGCCTCGATTCATCAAATTAAAGCCGATGGAAACGGCGGTGGTCTTATTTCTGCAGATGGCCTCGCAGCTTATGCCATTAACAAAATAACTTCCTTGACCCAGGCTCTGGTAAGCGGAAAATTTAAAATAAGCGAAGGCCTTGGTCTTTTTGCTGCCCAGAATGATCAGGTAAACATCAATGCTGATTCAATAAGTGCCGCAGTTGCTGGTTACAGCGGCACAAAAACCGAAAACACCATCAACTCGACGACCAAAACAGGATTTGGCGATGGTTCACTTATCGACGCGGGCGGCGATATAGAAATTCAGGCAAAGAATACGATCAATTGTAACGATGATGGCGGGTTTGCCGCTTCAGGTGGCGGCTACGGCGGAATTGTGGTCAGTGGCGCTGACTCTGTCGCAAGAATTACTTCTGCTACTGAAACCAGAATTGGAAAAGAATCATCGTTGGTTGCCGGCGGTGAAATTACCGGCGAAGCATTGACCGATGCCAACATAAACAATAAGGTGAGCATTAACGGGGCCGGTATGGTTGCCAATCCGTTAGCCGAAAGCAGTAACACTCTGGCTTTTACAAATAGTCTCATTCTTGATTCGGAAGCTGTTCTCAAAACAAAGGCACCGGGAAAAGACGTTTGCCTGGCTGCTTCTGACAACCTGACTGCCGTGTTGACCTCGGATGCCGACATGCAGGGCGGGCTTGGCGGCTATTCAGAGGCAAAAACCGGTTCGGCAATCACCAAGAACAACACGCTCTATCTTTATGGCGATATCAGCAGCGCTAATGATGTAAATCTTTACACCGACTCCGATGCCCAGGGCAGACTTGTGAATTACGATTTAACCGTTACTGCCGACGCCTACAACAAACATTCGGCTGTGGCTGTGGCCAAGGCTGAGATAGATAGCAAAACCGTTCAGAACAACAAAATCAGAATCTATAAAAATTCAGATATCAACGCTATCAGGCATATCGATCTGAATGCAACTTCAGGAAAAATGAGAATGACAGAAGCTGCCAGTGAATACACCTGGTATTCAACAACTACCACCGGTGGCTATGCAAGCACTGCTTCAGGAGTTCGCAGCAAGAATCTCACTTCTGGCAATGCGGTAATTTTAAATGGAAATCTGGTTTCTGGAATCAACAACATTGTTGAGCTTTCGATCGATGGTCTGGTAGATCTTCTTGGTCAGGTGCCAGACTCGACAACCAGCCCAACCGTAACTTCGACGATAAGTGAATATGTTGCAGGGGTTACTACCGGAATAATGGATTACGGCAACGAGTTGTTCACCCGCTATCTTGAAGTCTGCGACCTTGCAGCAGAATATGATGGAACAGTTGCTGGAGCAGGATATCTGGCCGAAAAAACAAGAATTCTCAACGAAATGGAAAAATACGGCCTTTTTGATTCGACTACGGGAACGGTTGTCGGTGGCCTGTTGATTCAATACCTTTCTCTGCCTGATATGGTTTGTTCAGGTGGAAACGTGATTATAAATAGCGAAGGTGTTAGCGGCTTTGGAAACATTGAAGCGCGGGGAGCACCCCAGATCAGCGTAACCAATAATTCAAATCTATATATGAAAGTCAACGATTTGAATATCGTCGATGCCGGCGGGGAACTGATTTACAACTCAGTTTCTCTTGGCTATAATGCCGATAAAGCGCTGCCGACCCTGACTAAAATCCAGACCAGTGACCCGGGCTTGAGCCAAATCTCAGTCAAAGAAACCTGGAACGGACCGCTGAATGTGGTTGAAGATGGAGTTACCACAGCTGTCATACCGATTACCAATATCGAGCTTAATGGCAATATCAGCAATCAAAGCGGAAAAGTTTCAATTGAAAATATCAGTGGTGACATCATCATGCAGGGTGCAGCCTCAGGCGACGGGGCTTCTATCTCTGCTCGCGAAATCGAGCTGAAAGCTTCTGCCGGATCTATTTCACAGGGATTCAGCAAAGGAATTCTCAACATTGGCGGAACTCCTGAAGATATTTACGGTACTTATGCGACCAAGTATGAAACCATCATCGATGGCCATGAAACGACCAGTGTAACCAAGAACATTTTTGCCGATGATGTTGATGAACGTCAGCAGCAGGGCACCTGGATCGCCGGAAACAATATTTTCATAAGCGCCATGGATATTAACGTAAACGGCCTGATTCAGAGTGGCTACAGCAAATACGAGGTTCAATTAAGTGCTGAAGCCCAAATGGCAATCGAAAGCTATGACAAGAATTACATGGGTCAGAATATTACGCCAGATATGCTTGTTGCTTACAAAATCAATTCCGGTGGAACGAGAATGGGCCATGACGGAACGGCGATTTATGAAGTTCAGGCATATTATAATCCCCAGACGAAAAAAGTCATTCTTGAAGACATCGATGCCAAAGGCGGCAAAGTATATTTGACCGGTCGAATTTCAAGCACGGGCAACGGTAGAATTCTTGCCATCGATGGTTCTGCCGACATAGATATCAAGAACCTGACCGATCGTTCTTTAACGGCTGGAAAAATTAATGTCGGAGATCAGATTGGTTTAATTAGCATTACCGATATCGCCAAAGGCACGACGACAGAATTCAGGCGCGATTCCACCACCACCAGAGAAATCGGCTCCAATGATTTTATCGTTAACGGCGCATCATCATTTTATCGGCCGGAAAAAGACCTGTATTACCATTGGACAACCGGAAAAACTGTAGCAGAAGTTGAAGATTACTATAAGAAAGTCAAATTCTACCTTTGGGGCGGTTTTTCCAAAGACGCATCGACGATTCACGAATATGAAATCACCGAAAATCTTCTTAACTCGAGCAATGGAGAAAAGAGCAAGCTGCCGGGTACTTATATCGGTAGATTCGCAGGCGGTGGAGTCCCAAAAGATCCTGAATACGTGCTGCATTACGAAAACTATGTTAATTATTTTTCCAGCTATTTTGACAAATGGATCACTTACAGCAATGCTATTAAATCAAGAGGCTATGAGCATTATAAATGGGGCCATACGGTTGGCAAAACTCTGACATTCCAGCATTCGCTGAAAGCTGACCATGAAATAGGAATAGGTTTTATCGGCTCTAACAATAAGGGCGGTTCAATTATTATAAAATCAGATCAAAACGTAAACCTGACCGGCAATTTGCATGGAGTTTCTGGAACCAGAATAGATATTTCTTCGAGAAAAGGCGCTATTGAGCAGACCGGCGGGAATCTCATCGGCGATAACCTGAATCTCTTTGCCCTGAACGGCATTGGTAACAGCGGCGCAATTCATCATTTAACTGCAGGAGATAAGGTTATCCTCAACGCAGTTTCGCAGTCTGGAAATATTGATTTGGTTTCAAATGCATCTTCTGGAAAGCAGGGAAATCTTGAGATCGCACATGTTTCAACCTCTGGCGATGTCAGACTGACTGCTGATGGTACTATTTCACGCTCTACTGCTGCTGATTCCCTGGTCAAAGGCCGGCGAATAGATCTTACCAGTAAAAATGGGGGAATTGGAAAATTTGGCGCTGCCCTTCTGATCGAAGGCGGGCAGGCCCCTGCATCATCTGGCGATACCATGTCAGCCAGCATCAATGCTACTGCTCGTGACAGCATTTATCTTGAACAGACTTCAGGCGACATGAGGCTGGGCCGAATAGAATCGAAGCTCGGCGATGTCGAATTGAAGGTGAATGACGGTAGCTTCGATAATGTGCTGCCGGCAATCGATAATGCAAATGATCGCAAGGGCGAAGATCTGGTCAATAAATGGATTGCCATCGGCTTGATCAATGCTGATGGAACCAGTAATGGTGCTGCGGTTAAAGCCGAAGCTGTGAAGGCCTATGAAGACCAGATAAACAATGAGTTTTCCACATATCTGGCACAAAAAGCTTTTTATGAGGCTAATCCGGAACAGCTGAAAACTGACTCTTTCCTTGGGCTGCAAGCAAGGTATGGTTTGTATTCATCTTCCGAAGAATACTTGAACGTACTGAAAAATGATTCATCAAGCGATTATTTTAAAATTTTGAACAATGATTATGGCTGGACAAAAGACAATCTGCTCTATGCATTGCAGAAATCAATCATGAACCAGACCTCTGGCTCAACTACAACCATTGATCGCCCGGCAAACATTAAGGGCAAGAACATAACTCTGACGGCGCTTAATGGTGGAATCGGAAAAGATGGTGCTGTTGAAGAATTGAGCATTGCAGATCTAAGCAGCAATCTCGAAGTCCTTAAAAAACTTGCGGGGGCTGAGGCTGCCGACATTACCTGGAAAGAGTCCGAAGGCAAAGCTACGATCGATCACAAAACGGCGATTGGCATAGAAATGACCAGCAGCTCCGGTGGTTTGACCGCTACCGCCAAAGACAACGTTTATATCGCTGCTTCAACCGATGCCCCGATTTACCTTAAAAACATCAATGCCGGTGAAGGTAATATTCGCTTGTTTGGCAGAGATGGGATTCTCAATGTCTCGACCGTAAAAGATTTCGTGAATCTGACCGGCAGGGATCTGATTATTGAAGGCGGAGACAAGGGCTCAAGCAGTTCGATTGGAACCTCGAACAAGGCAATTGTTACTGGCTTGTCGGGCACTCTCACTGCTCGGGCGGAAGGCTATATCAACATTTATCAGAAAAGCCTCAATCCGCTGATTATATCAGCGTTGTATGGTGGTGGAAACGTTTATCTGAGATCGTTTCGCAATTTGAACAGCCTATATTCGGGAAATGCGTTTGAAGATTCCGGTTATTTGAACGTTGACGGACGTTTGACCCTGGTTTCCGATTTTGGCAGCATTGGCGAGGATGGCGAAGGATTGAGAGTATTGCTCGATAATCTTGATTTGATAAGAGCTACGGGTAAAAATATTTATCTTGATATTCAGTCCGGGTCAGCTGATAAACCTGCTTTGAATGTCGGGACAATCAATGCTGGCGATTCAGGTATTCTTAAAATAAGAGGCGATGTTGCCACGGTCAACTTCAACGGAGTGATCGATGCTGACAACATCGATGTCATTGCCGACTCACTCATCCAGAATGAAGAAAACAGCGCAATAAAAACCCAGAATTTCAAGGCAGTAACTACTGATGGAATTTCTCTTGACAGCGCAAAAAACAAGATTCAACAGGCCAGTTTAACCAATCAGAATGGCAGTATTTATTTAAACAATATTGGCGATTTGCGACTGATGAGCATGGTAAACCGTTCGACGGCAGATTCAGATGGCTTATTCGTCGATACAACCGGTACCTTAACTTTTGCCAGAGGGGTCAATGCGAGAAATTTCAAAATAAATGCCGGAAAAGTCAACCAGAACATTTGAAAAAGGTTATTATCAATAGCAGCGGCAAAGTAGCATTGACAGGTCTGATTAAAGGTGAAATCGTTGAATTAACTGCTGATTCTATCCTTCAGGAAAAGAACGGCAAGGTTGAAACCCCTGATTTATCAGTGAATACGATCAATGGCATGTCAATTAACAGCAATGACAACCAGATCGCCAAAGCAACTTTGATCAACACATCACAAGGAAATATTGCACTTAAAAATGGTGCAGCACTGAATTTGCTGGATGTTATAAACTATTCAAAAGCAGCCACTTCAAAAATCAGTTTGAATAATTCAGAGGCTGTAACTCTCAACGGCCTTATCAATGCAAGAAATATAAATATTACCGCGGAATCAGTGTTTCAGAATGAGGCGAACAGTCAGGTCAAAACCAAGGATCTGAGAGTCAGAACGATTACAGGGGTTTCCCTCGACAGTTCGATAAACAAAGTGGCGCAGGTAACGATCAACAATGAACAGGGTGATGTGATTTTTAGAAATAAATACCGACTTAATGTTAATAAGATTGTTTCCGGTGGTGATGTTAAACTCGTCAATACTGGCTTTACGTCTGCCTCTGGAGAAATTGTTGGTGAAAATGTCACGATGAATTTTTACGGCACCTTCGATTCTCAAAGCAGCGTCGTTGCAGGAAAAGATCTTGTTATAAACGCAACCGGCGAAATCATTGCCGATACCATCAAGGGAAAGAATGTAAGGCTTGCATCTGGTCTGGCAAAAAGTTCTTTTACTCTCAATGTTCTCGAAAATGCCATAAGAAATACCCGAATAAATCTGGTGCCAGACCTAACTGATGAAGCGGCCGGAACCACCGAGACAGTCAATGAAATTGCAATTTTCGGAGGAATAAACGTTCACAATCTGATTGCCGAAGAGGAAATCCACGGGCATACGGCAACTGGAGACATAATGGTTGCCAACATTGCCGGCAAGAAAGTCGTTCTGAAAGTTGATCAAGATGCGGGGAAAGTTGGCCTTGACCAGGCAAAACTCGGTGAAACATTGGATGTTGCAGCTTCGGAATTCAAAAGTAGGAAAATTGAACATACAGAAAATAAGGATAATCTTCAGTTAACCTTTTCAAGTGTCGGCGGAGAGTACATGAAGGAAGTTGCAATTGATATGATTTCCTCTGAAAAGGGTGTTCAGATTGATGATCTCGATTCGATAGTTGCAACCATCAACAGCAGTTGTGAAGAATTAGCCCTGAAAGATGTAAATCTTCTGGCTGTCGGTCAGTTTACTAACAAGGATAAGTCAGTCGTGATTGCCGGTTCAGAAAACTACGGTTCTGATGTGAAAATTTCCGGCTCTGGGGCTGTTGTGCAAAAACACGAAACCCAGAGATCAAAACAAAGTGTGACAGAAGAAATAGCAGGAATGATCGAACATGCAAAAGAAACTATGTCCCACAGGTTAGAGGAGGTAGAAGGCAAGAGTGACATTCCTGAAAAAATGATTGATTGCCAGATAATGAACGATGAAAGTGAGCCTAAAGTTATCCGCACTAACGATAATGGCCAGATCTTTCTTGCACTCTCTGATGAAGATGAAGAAGCTGCAGAAGAAGAAAATACTGAAATGGAAAATAATGACTGATGCTTAGAAATCGAACTTTTATTCTGACAGCTCTGTTCTTCTGTCTCGCTCTTAACAGTTCTTTTGCCGACACAATCGTGCCAAAACTTGACCCTTCAAGAACTTCCGGCGCTGACTTAAACCGAATTCTCGATGACCTGCAAAAAAAGCGAATCGATCGTGAACTGAAAAAAGAGCTTGATAACGCAGAAAAAAAGGCCGAGCCGACCTCGGCAGGGCCGGCGACTGAGTCGGCGGTTCCTGAAACGCGGGTTACCTTAAACAAAATCGAGTTCAGTGAATCGTCAGTGCTAAGCCAGCAGCAGCTTGCTGAAATATCAAAAGACTATTTGAATAAAGAAATCGGTATTGCTGATCTCAAAGACTTTATCGGTAAAATCAATGCCTGGTATCGCAGTAATGGCTACATTACGGCCATGGCCGCTCTACCTCCGCAGGAGATCAAAAGCGGAATTTTGCGGGTAGTTTTGATCGAGGGCAAGATCGGCAATGTCAGCGTTCTTGGTAATGCCAATACCCGAGCAGATTATATCCGTAAAAGGATTCGCGTGCCGCTTGGGAAACTGCTCGATATAAGATGGCTAGACCGTGATCTGATCTGGTTCAACGGCACCAATGACCTGAAGGCCAGAATCAAGCTGCAGGCAGGCGAAAAACCCGGCACTACCGATTGCTTTATTCTGGCTTATGAGCCAGAAGATAAAACCTTCAATCTTTTTACCGACAGTGCCGGCAATAAGAGTACCGGCGAAACCCGTGTCGGCTTTTCCTACACAGATGCCAGCGTTTCCGGGCGCCGCGATGCTTTCAGTCTGACCTCATTGATGTCTAATTCTTCAAAGGCCGCGATGTTCGCTTATAATTTTCCCATCAACAGGCGGGGTACGAAACTTTCGTTATATCACAGTTCAAACTATCTAATGATTGAGAATTCCGGCCTTGATATTCGCGGTGAGTCTGAATCCTCAGGCTTTTCATTGACGCATCCTCTTAGAATCAGCAATAGTTTTAAATCAGAGCTGATTTTTGATGCCCAGACCCAGAGATCGACCAATCGGGTGTTTGGTCTTGATTTCGTCAGTGACCGGGAGAAGCGATATTCTCTGGGCCAGTCGTTCTTGAAATTGTGGCGTGGCAATGCGTTGTTTTTGCGGCCAATGATGACTATCTGCGACTATAAGGGGCTTGCCGATAAACGAAATTTTCAGAAATACAGCCTGGATGGCGTATGGCAGAAAGTGAACCCGGGTCGGCAGATGCTCAGTGTCAAACTCAGCGGGCAGAAAGCACATGATGATTTTGTGCCTTCGGCCGACCAGTTTTTTCTTGGCGGTCTCAATAGTGTAAGAGGCTATGATGAAAGTGTCATCAGCGGCGATAGTGGTCTGAGTCTGAAGTTTGACTATCAGTTTCCATTGAAATTCAGTAAAAACACCAGTATGCTGGCTTTTTACGACTGGGGCAAACTATTTGGCAAAAGTTTGCTGCCGAGAAGAATGATTCATTCATTTGGGTTTGGATTCAATCATTCATTTGCCGGTGATTCGATGATTTCGCTTTACGTCGGCTATCCGATCATCAAACAAATTGGCGTGATCGATGTTGAGCCCCATAAGATAGAACTGATGATGAACATTTCACTATAAAAATACAGGAGTTAGAAATGAACGCAAAGGCTGAAAAATTCGCGAAAATGTTGTCTGATAATGAAATTAATTGTTTTTCCAAAGAAGAACTCAAAGATGATCTGAACACGGTTCTTTTTCGTTCATCGATGGAAATCGAAGGGCAGCGCCTGCCAGTAGTGGTAATAATCGACGACAGCATCTATGTGATCTGCCGCACGCTGATTGCCGGCAAATGTATAACCGATGTCAATCGTAGTGAAACCTTTGAATTGATCAACAGCTTCAACAGCAATTATAAAACCTTCAAATATTTTGCTACCGAAGCCGGCGAAGTCATCATGGATATCTGTCTGCCGGCGACGAATGAAACTTTCGAGCCAAATATCATTCGTGTGCTTATCGACCTGAGTGTAAAAAATCTCGAAGAAAACTATCGGCCGCTGATGCAGAAGATCTGGGGTAATCCGGTAAACAAGATTGCCGAGGCCTGAATCAGTTGCCCTGGGTGCTTTCGAGGAATTCGTTGAATTCAGCGTCGATATTTTGCCAGGGCAATTCGGCTCTTTTCAGGAAGAAGTAGCCTTCAAGCTTTTGAAAGTAAGGTGAAAAAGGTTCACCATCACGTTTGTTCAGGTAATTGTTGGCGCAAAAAACCGGCAGTGTAAGGGTATTCCAGTCTTTGGCCTTTAAATAATGGTGGTCGCCGATGACCTTTGAAAGATAGTCGGGAAAATTCCAGCGGTTGGCGAGAATGCTGCCGATGCTCTGGTGCTCGATGCCGAATACGACAAGTTCTGCGATGAAACTCGGCTTTTTTTCTGCCCGGATCATGTACTGAACCTTTTCATATTGTTGTGGGAAAAAGAAAGCGAGTGCCTGGCGGCCGATATCGTGCAAAAGTCCTATGAGCCTGATTTTTTGGCATTCGTTGTATGATGCCCCGCCGGCTTTCGCAATGTACTCGGCCAGGTTGGCGCATTCCTGGCCATGCTCAACCGTTTCCTGCTGGACCGAGAAAAAATTACCGACACTGTTATAGAAATTATAGATGAAAATCTGGCGAAGGGTTGTGAAACCAATTGTCACCATTGCCTGTTGCAGCGTTTCGGCTTTTGAGCTTCTCATAAAATAAGACGAATTGGCGGTTCGTAAAATCTGCGTGCACAATCCGGGGTTGTTTTGCAGCATCTTCTCAAGCTCGGCGAAATTCGCATCAGGAGAAGCCACATGCTGAATAAGGCGGTAGGCATCGGTGTTTAGAATTGGCACGTCGCGCAACTGTGAAATCAAAATTCGCAGGGTTTCTTCGCCGGCATAGGACAGTGAAGCGCTTTTGATGGTAGGGAAGGTTTGCAACCCAATTTCGTTGAATTTGGTTACAATCTCAGGCTTTTTGGCGATCACCTTGATTTTTGTGCGGGACGAAATATCTTCAAGGTGATGGAAGAAGTCTTCGCTGGCTTCAGACAGTTCAAGCAGGTTTACCAGGGAGCAATAGTGCTTTGAAAGATGCGTCAAAGCTCGGAAAAGCTCCGAGTCGCTTTTTCCGACGCACCCGGATACGGTAATCTGGGTAATGCCGCCTTCGATTGTGTTTATCTGATACTGTGCCATTATTGTGTCCTGATAATCGGGGTATTATACAACATTTTGCCTGAAAAAATAAAAAAATCTTTTTTCAGGCTCTGCTAGAGGAAATTTACAAGATACGTTTCGATGAATTCGATATCAGCCTGATGGAAATCTTTCAAGGGTATCTCACTGGGCTTGAGCCAATAGAAAGTCTGTTGGCGTGCTGGTTCGACCATTGCCGGCTCAACTTCTGACGAAGCATTTAAAATGACAAAATGTATCTGTATTCCTGCTTCATTGGTAATTGTCTGGCAGCCAGCCATTTGTAAATCCTGTAAGCCGGTTTCTTCCCAGAGTTCACGCTGTGCAGCCTGCTCAGGATTCTCGCCCTGATCTATCGAACCGCCCGGGAATTCGAAAACCATGCCCTTGTTTCGTCTAAATCGCTGCTGAATCAAGACTTTGCCGCCGCGAATGACGACAGCCATAGCTATATTTTTCAAGTTATTTCTCCAGACGGAATATATGAAAGAAGCTTTTTACTTCGCAAAAACTATTGGCACTTCAAAAGGTTGAACAATTTAGCTGACAACTACCGGGCACTGGATGGAGAGGTTGGTGCAATATCAACGTCACGATGGAGTTCGGAAAATTTTGCCAATCCCAGAGAAAAGCCGAATTCAGCCTTTGGAATCCTGCCGTCGCCATCTTTGTAACCGGCGGGGCCCTGATTGCAGATGAGTAACAGCAGGCGATCATAGTTGCTTGCCGGAATGCTAACGGCTGTTTTCAAGGAATTCGCCGAAGCTCTAAGCCAGCGAACTTCTGGAGTCAGTTTTCTGGCTCGATCGGTGAGAATCAGGGCAATCCAGAAGCTATTTCGGGCTGAAGTAACGGTCTGACCACTGAACTGAAGTTGCAGACGCTGGGGAGTCTGCGCCATAGCAAATTCGTATGCGCAGCTTGACCACATGCTGACCTTTCCTTTCGCCGTGCCTTGCATGCCGGCAAATCTTTTTCGAGGTTCGACAATGTTTTGCGGATGTTTTTTAAGAGCACGTTTTATCAGCGGACTGAAACTATAAATCTGTCTGCCGCCGGCGCAGTCGTAAAGATGCGTTGCTACGCAGAAGTCACGAAAAATCTTTTCAAAATCAAGTTTTTTGCTGACTTTCGCTAAAGCCGAATTGAGGCCTTTGATGCCTGAAGCCTTGTTCTTAACCATCTCTCTGACGAGTCGAATTTTTGCACTTTCACTCAATTCCGGACGATTGAGCAGATAGTCGGTGAACAGGAAAGAATGGCCATAATTTTCCGCATCCTGGTTGTCTTCCCAGTCGAGGAGATTGCGGTCGGGGCGGGTAAAAAATTGTTCGGCAGTCCATGGAACACGATTGAAAAGGGTTGCAGCATATTCTGACAAACCTTCTTCAACCCAGTAAGATTCATTGTCATCATGAAACCAGTGAATCATGTGCTGAAATTCGTGGGCAACAAGGTGTTCCATGAAATCTTCGATGTCTTTCAGGCGATTTATTGACAGATAAAGCATTTCGCGCTGATTGCTCTGCGGATAGTTTTCTTCGGTATATTCATCGGCGGGATAGAAGTAGCCGTCACAGTCCTCCATGCCGCTCAAAAGAAGCAGGGTAATGCGGGGATCATCGTCGATACCAGGTTTCCATTCGCTGCCGAACGTGGCGGTAGTTTTCGGATAAACCTTTTTATCAAATATCTGCGCCATGCGTTTGAGCTTGGCTTCGTCGACCCGGCGCCCCTTTTCAAGATATATCAGGCAGTGGGTTCCGATTATTTTAAGTATTGCAGGCACTTTTACCCTTTTTTCTCCGCCATTTCTGTCGACGTAGAAGTGCGTTTCCATGCCTGTTGTCAGTTCAGGTTGATCGGCAAAGCTCATTCCAGGATGACGGCGAAGTAACGATTCTTTAACTGTTTCTCGGGGAAATTTAGCAGCCAGTTCTCGAGCCTGGGCCTTGAATCTGCTGGAACCGGAACGATAACGCTGACGCTGACTAATACAAACATTATCATCTTCAGCCGGGCTTTGTGCAAGGACTGCAAGCAAGCAGCAGCCGACCAGAAGTAAGGCAAAAACAATTCTATATTGGCCGGAAGACCTTGTTTTCAGCATAAATTAGGGTGCCCTTCGATTGTATAAGGTAATTATAATGATTTTTGATCATACCAACAATCCCAGTTAACCAAAAATGAAGGGGTACTTATTTTTGAGACAGGCCTTAGAATAAAGATGAAAAAAACTCGTCTCAACTTGATTAAGATCGCTCATCCAGAATAGAAATTACTATAAACGGCGTTGCCAAAACTTCACAGGAGGCCTGGCAACGCCGTAAAATTTTTACCGATGAATATAAAAAAGACAGAATAGAAAATTTAGTTCAAACTAACCATTAAACTGTTTTCGTGTCTCAGCTTGAATTTAAATACCAAAATGCGATTTCAAACAAAACTGTAAGAATAAACGAAATTATAGCGAGAGACAAAATCTTATACTTAAAGTATTCTTTTCCTTTTTCATAACGAACCTTGATAAGATCATAATAAATACGAGTTAGATGTGACACATTGTTCTCCTTTTAAAGGGCTCGTTCAATGGCCTTTTCCATTATTTCCAAATTTTCTTTGGCATCAGAAATTTTTGCTCTAAGATCATTCTCAAGGGATTCACAATGCGTTTCCATCTTTATGTCCATTCCCTTCAACTTTATAAAGATTTCCTGGATATTGTCTTTGACGAGATCCCTTTTAGTTCGAAACTCTTTTTTTGTAGAAAAAAGAGATTTTAACTGTTTTATTTTTTCTTCGATGGATTTCTCTCGCTCAATTAGATTTCCCCTGCTAATTTCACTTAGCGAGTTATTCATCTCATCTCTGACGCTTCTTAAGTCCTGTTTCAATTGCTCTAAAGTTTCATCTTTAAAAGAAAAATCAATCTGTTTTTCTCTTACCAGGAGTCTTGCAAAAATACCTTCAAAATCTTCAAGACTAGGTTTCAAGCTGTTAATTGCTTTTTTAGTAAAATCTTTTGAAAAATTCGCGGGGTCTAAATCAGCAAAAGCTTTTTTGAATTCAATAAACTCAATACAAGCCTCGTTAGTTAAAGCAGCTGAAAAGTCACCTTCAATTTTTGCCTTTTCAAGAATAGTTTTGCGTATGTCAGTCTTTTGTTCCAAAATAAAAACAAGTACGTTAAGAAAAACAAACAATACCAGAGATGATATGAGCAGGGAAAAAAGCATTTGTAAAATAGCGATAATAATGGCACCAACAATGAATATGCCTATGCAACCGCCTATAAAATCTTCCCCGCCGCCTAATCTGGTTTTTACAAGATTACAACGAAACACGCATTTGTTTTTCATTCTTTTTGGGTCTCCATTATGACTTCACACAGCGCTTTGGCCTTTGTTGTAAGGCATCTATGGTAAGAATCCTGTTGGACTAAACCAGAGGGCTGACCGGTAACCTCCGAGAAAAATAATGTATCCTCTTTGACGATTCCTTCTTGAGATTACCCGAGGTGACTTGAAAAATCAAGTCCAGGGAAGCCTATTTAAGGTCCCGCCGGAGCTTTATCTTGAGTCACATTAATTTCATGGATTTCAAATAAAAATTTACTAACCTGGAAGCTTTAACTTCCCCAACATAGATAATAAATACTTCTTTCAAAAATAACCGGTGTCATTCGCCCTTTCCGATTATTTGCAAGTTACCATGGGGCTGAATTTTCGCCGAAAACACCTGAGAGAAATCTGCTTTGTTTGCTTATTTCTATTTCTGATACTGATGGTTTGGACAATTCAATTAGAGATTTGAAGGCTTTTGCCATCAAAGCTTTTTGTTTATGAACTAAATAATACCAAGACTGACTGGCAGCGTGAAACTAAATCAATCAGTTTTTGGGTTGCTTTTTCTGATAATACTCTTTCAGCCTGGTCATTCCTTCTTCGATGCTGATTCTGGGCTCGTAGTTCAGATCCTTTTTGGCGGCGTCTATTTTGAACCAGTGCGCAGTCGAAAGTTCGCCGGCAACCCAGCGGGTAATTGGCGGCTCGCCTTCGATCTTGAAGGTCTTCCAGGCGAATTCGCAAACAGCTCCAATTGCTTTGGCCAGCCAGGGGGGGATCGAGGCCGTTACCGGTTCAAGCCCCGCTGCGCCGAGAATGCCGTTGACAATTTCCTTCAATGGCCGCGGATCTCCATTGGTGATGAAATAAGCTTTGCCGGCGATTTTTGAGCCGGGGAAAAGTCTCTCAGCGGCAAGAATGTGGGCGTCGGCAGCATTGTCTATATAAACCGTGTCGATCAGATTATCACCAGAACCAACCAGTTTTAATTTGCCGTCTTTTGCTTTGTTCACCAGACGCGGGCCAAGATGATTGTCGCCTGGACCCCAGATTAGATGAGGACGCAGTGAAACAGTGGCAAGCTCTTTAGAATTGGCGGCAATGATCAATTTTTCGGCCTTGGCTTTGGTTTCCGGATAATAGGCATCATAGTGATCGGGGTAGGGCAGTTTCTCGGTGCCGCCCTCGATATCACCATGGGAAAAAACGACGCTCGGCGAACTGGTGTAAACGAGTCTGGCAACCTTGTGCTTCTGGCAAGCCTTGATGACATTCTCAGTCCCGGTAACATTGATGCGAACATAATCGGAATAGGGCTCTTCAACCCCGGCCTTGGCGGCAGTGTGAAAAACTATGTCACAGCCCTTGACTGCATCTTTGACCAAATCGGCATTGCCGATGTCTCCTTTAACCATCTCACAGCCCTGTTTTACGAGATCCGGGTATGATTTGCGACATAGAACCTTAACTTTCAAGCCTTTTTCAAGCAACTGTTTGACGATGGCACGGCCAAGAAATCCGCTGCCACCGGTTACCAGTGCTGTTTGCTGCGCTTCAAGGGGTTGAAGTTCACTCATAAAACTTATCCTCTGCTTTTCAAAGTTTCTGTGGCCCAAATGGCCAGCTTTTCGCGTCCGATTTTGGCATTGTGGCGAATGTCTACCGGAAACCCGGGATGTAGCAGAAAGTGTTGAATGGGAGCGGTATGCGGATATTTACTGCCAAGTTGCTTCATTTCGTCGATTAATGTCGACGTATTTAAATCCTTGATACCTTTTTCAAGTTCAATACAAATCACTGGTGTTTGTTCACCAGCTTTGCCGATGCCAACCAGCGCCGTGCGAAAAACCTTCGGGTGCTGATTGAATACCCGTTCACAGGGAATGGTGAAAAAGACCTGGTCGGCAGCAGTGACACGATGCGTTTTCCGACCACAGAACCAGAGTCTTCCCTGGTCATCGAAACGTCCGACATCACCCATTCGATGCCAGATCTCATTGCCTTCGGCTATTTTGGCGAGCCTGGTGTTTTCAGGGCGGCGATAATATTGCCGAGTGACAATCGGGCCTTTGACGACAATCTCGCCAATTTCCCCGGTCGGAACGATCAATGTTTCAGACCACTCGTCGATTGGTTCGTCGATGATTCGGATAACTCGGACCTGAACTTGTTTTAATGGGTGCCCGACGCAGGTTCCGCCACCGGAGTCGGTTTCAGCGGCAGTGTCGCCGAGAATGGTGCGACTGCCGATTGACGAAACAGGCAAAGCCTCGGTGGCGCCGTAAGGCGTGAAGACTTCGACGTCTTCATTCAGCATACGATGAAATCTCTGGAGTATGTCGTTGCGGGCCGGCGCACCACAGGATATGGCTCGCTTGAGTGAGGTCAGCTTTATGCCTTTTTCTGCGCCATAACGGCTGAGAGTGTCGACAAGCGCCGGTGAGCCGAACATCATCGTTGCGCCGTTATCTTCGATTGCTTCGATGAGTTTTTTAGGGTCGGCTTTGGCCGGTTTGGTCGCGTCCATATCCGGAATAACAGCAGTCATACCCAGACATACGTCGAACAAGCCGAAAAGAGGAAAGGTAGCCAGGTCGACGTCTTCACTGGTAATGCCGTAAGTCTGCTGAATGTAGCGAACCTGGTTGGTCAAAATGCCGTGGGTGTAAACCGCGCCTTTGGAAACCCCGGTGCTGCCAGATGTAAACATAATTGCACCCATTTCATCGGCGTTTAGTCCGGCAATTTCAACAGGTGAAGCATCCTCATCTCTAATTTCAGCATAGCTATAACCACCCCAGAAAAGTCGAGGACCGAGGGTTACGCAGGTGTTGATGGTATCTGGTGACCAGCGCAAGATTACGCGAAGAACATGAGCCGGAGTTATGCCGACAAACGCTTCGGGTTGTGCCTCAGCCAGACATTTTTTCAGGTTGGGGATACCCATGCCGGGGTCGATCATGACCATAACTGCACCGATTTTGGCCAGCGCAAAAAAGGTCACGAAGAAATCGATGCCGGGACGAATCATAACAACTGTTTTGCAACCTCGACCGATGCCAATTTTCTGATAACCACGGGCATAGCGGTTGGTTTCTTCTTCAAGCTGCCTGAAGGTTATATGCGTATAAGCGACGCGCCCGGCGCGGTCGCGGGCTGTTGGCACGGCAATCGCTCTTTTGTGAGGAGTGAGGGAGGCATAATGACGAATAAATTCCGCCATATTGGTGAAAGATTCGGTTGCAGACATGGTTGCTGCTCCTGTTTAACTGGGCTGTTGGAAAAGCTTGTGCATCAGGGCGAAAACTTCAGTGCCGACATCCTCGAGAAGGTAATGGCCGGCGTGAAAGCTATGTGCTTCGGCTTTGGGAAATCGCTTTTTCCATTCCTGGTAGAAGTGGCGGGTAAAAACGAAATCCTTGCGCCCGAAACAAATCAGCATCGGCTTTTCACTCAGGCTGGCCAGGCCGTTTTCGATTCTCAGTAATTCATCATAAGATGGATCCTGCGGCACGAGCGGAATATCCTGAACGAACCTGGTTGTGGCGATACGGTTGGCCGGACTGTCGTAAGGGGCGGTAAACCCTTCGCGAACTTTGGGAGACAAGCCCTTTATCGCACAGGTGTAACTGGCGATCACAGAAAATGCATTGAATGTTTGATTGAAATTCGCGCCAAGATCGGTGTTGCGAAACATCCATATCGGCCAGGGGAATGGACAGCCGGCGGGCAGTCGAAACGCACCAGTGTTCATGACAATCAGACGTTTGATTTTATCGGGGTGACGGGTTGCATAACCCATGCCGATGGCTCCGCCCCAGTCATGTACCGCCAGATTGATCGGTTTTTCAAGTTTAAGGCCTTCAAGTAATGCTTCAAGGTTATCGACATGTTCGGCAAGTTTGTAGCCGAAATCGTCGAGGCCAGGTTTGTCGGACAGGCCGCAACCGATGTGGTCGGGGGCAATGGTACGCATGCTGGAACTGAATTCGCGAATCATATCGCGATAAAGAAACGACCAGGATGGGTTGCCATGAACCATTACCAATGGTTCTCCACTGCCTTCATCGACAAAATGTTGTTTCAAACCGTTCTGGTGCGTGAAAAAATTCTCTTTGAAAGGATACAGATCTGCAAAGCGGTTACGATCGAAAGCCATTTACCACTCCCATCCCAGCATCATACTGTTGAGACCACTGCCGATGCCGATGAAGCCTACTTTCTGTTTTTTTTCTAAAAATCCGCGTTCTTGGGCAATTGCTGCGGTAACGGGCAAAGAAACCGTGCCCATATTGCCGAGAAAAGAAAATGTGCTGAAATCTTTTTCGATACCTAGCCCGAGATTGTTTAAAATTGCGTCACGATTCGCGCTGGCAACCTGATGGGAGATTATTCGGTCAAGTTCCTCCGGGGTCCAGCCCATTTCTCTGAAGAATGCAGCGCCGACTTTGCGAATCAAATCGCCGCCGTGGCGCAACATGCCGATAGCGTTGGTTTCCATCATTTGCGGGGCCCGGGCTGGAATCCGCTGATCGGCTCCCCAGCGACACATCCGGTGATGCTCTGGTGCTGACATGGTAACACCGCCGAGAAGACGCGGGCCTTTGTGTCCGTATGAACCATCAGAAAGAACAACGCCAACTGCCCCTGAGCCTCCGGTCATGGTTGCCAGAGCTTGTTTGAAGAATTCCATCGAGCCTTCTTCGAGCATGCGCTGAATCATGACTTGAGTGATTTCACGAGCTGTTTCGCAGGCGACGACGAGGCCGGCTTTTATCTGGCCAAGCTCGATGCGGTTGGCAATGTCAATAATGCCGTTCATTACTCCGAGACAGGCATTGGAAATATCCTGAATGAAAGTTTCAGCCTGTACCTTGAGCTCGGCACCAACATGGCAGGCAGTAGCCGGTTCATAATTATCACGGCAAACGCCACAATAAACGACTGCGCCAATATCTTCGACGGGAATATCAGTTTCTGCCATGGCTCTTTTCGCAGCCTTGGCTGCTTCAACCGCGTTGATGTGCCCGGGATTCCACCAGCGTCGCTCGCGGATTCCGGTCAATGCCTCAAGCTGCCCGGGTTGAAGGTACAGTTTGCGGTACAGTGGTGCAAGCTGTTCTTCGATCCAGGTCGAAGTGATTACATTCTGTGGCAGCTCATAGCCAATGGCTTCAAGAAAGACTCGGGTGAATTTCATAGTTAAACCTGTTCAGTCGAAAAAGAATAACAGACTTAACTTTTAATATCAACCTTTAGCGCAAAATCTTTCATGCTGTAGATAATGCGCCCGTCAACCTTCAAAAAGCCGTCGGCAACTATAAGATGCTCCTGATCATCGATGCGGGTGATGCAGGCATCCACGGTCACGAGATCATCTTTCGGAATAACCTGACCACGATAAGACCAGGTATGTTTCATGCCAATCGCCATCGGTTCGAAGTTACAGCGGCGTTGTGAAAGCTCGTTGCCCCAGCGATCAATGGCTACGGCCTTGAGTAGCTGCAAAAATGACTCCAGGCCCAGGGAACCCGGAATAACCGGATCCTGATAAAAGTGGGCTTTGAAGAACCAATCAGCGGGATTCACTTTTTTACTGCCGCGTATGAAACCGAGTCGGGCTGGGCCACCGTCGGCAATGTACATTTCTATGCGATCGAGCATTTTATAGGCTTTGCCGGGCATGATCAATCCGTTAAACTCGTCGAGTTGATCTTCTTCAGGCAGGAAAGGCGCATGATCGCCAAATGGCAACTGGCGGGCCCGCGATTTTTCGCTGGAATCGGGTTCATAAAGCTCAACGCCGCGGAGGCCAACCTGATTTGCCAAAGCTTCTACCGAGAAAAAGCCGAAGGTGGTATCGCCTTCATAGACTTTGCGGCCCTGACGGGACACAACGAATTTGAAAGACTGAATCAGCATTCCTGCAGAATTTGCCGCTTTAGTTGAGTAAACATCAGCAGTCAGCGTGCCGGTGCCGGTGTGTACATCTTCATAAAGCGTGGCAGTGCCGTCCAGGTTACGATAATGAAGTTCTTTGTCATTGGTGAAAGCCGAGCCCATGAAGCAGGAATACCAGCCGCAAACCTGCAGTGGGAACTCGAGCAAAACCGAAAACGGAATGCTGCTTTGCCGGTTGGCTTTGAAATACCAGGCGTCGGGTCTGATGTCGAATTGGCCCTGAACATGTCCGCCGGTCTTAATTTTGAGAAACTCTGCTTCAACCGCAGTGATGCGATCTACGAACAGGTAGGGCGGGTTGGGCAGACGCGCCAGAAAACGCTCTGAATCAAATGGTTTGAACTGTTCGCCGAAGCACACCGAAGGTCGGCCGATGGCGTACTCAAGAATCTGCTGGCCGGTGTAAATGGCTGGAAGGATTTCCGGATCGATGGCGTTTGCAGCTGGCAGTGAAGGCGTTTCAATTCGGGCAGACAGTGTTGATCCCGACTGGGTGGCGTTTTGGTCAGCCCAGATTTTTTCGATCATATCGCGACTGGCTCCGGAAAGGCGAATGCTCATGTCGAGAACCTGAACTATGCGGTTGCCGTCGGCAAACATCAGGGCATCGGCGATGGCGTATGGTTCGGGGCCATATCCGAGCTCTTTGATTGAAATTTCATATAGAGCTTTTTTAACTCCGGGAATGACCTGACCGCGGCAGCGAAGCTGGCTTTGTATTTCCAGAACCGGTTCGAAGGCGGCGATTTCAGCATCTACTACCCAGCCCATGCGCATGAGGAAAACGCGTAATGACTGCATACATGATTCATACATAAGAGTGCCGGGCATAACCGGGTCATCGCAGAAATGCTGGGTAAGAAACCAGGCATCCTGGGGAATGTCGATTTCCGCTTTGATCTGGCCAAGCCCGAATCTTCCACCGTGCGGCGAAATTTCGGTGATGCGGTCAATCATTTTCATGCGCCCATCAGGAAGGGTTTGCGGGCTGATCATGATACCGGTGAAAGCACCGCCGAAAGCGGCACCAAGGTCGCCGCGGCGCAGGGCATCGAGTTCCAGATCGCCGAAAGACTCGGTGACCATTGGGGGTAAAAGCTCGCGACCGGGCAGGTCTGGGCGCGGATCAGGTCTGATATCATCGGCGGTCAGAACTATACCCTTGCCGTCTGCAAGCTGTTTGTCGGTGAAAAAGCCGGCGCAGCCATTGCGCATGGTAATAAGATGTCTGCCATCAATGCTGCCATCGAATTCAAAGAAAAACAGATAGGTATCAGCCTGCCTGATAAAGCGATCGACGCGGATGTCATAATGAATTGTGTCGCCGGGACGGGGCAGGGGGCCATGAAAGGTGACTACTGCATCGAGCAGGCGGTATTTGGCGATGCCTTTGGTTTTAAAATCAATTCCCAGCCAGCCCGAAAGGAAAAGATCGGCCTGACCGGCTTCTACTGCCAGCCCGGTCGGCATGCAGTCATTGTCTAGATACCAGGTGTTAGGATAAACGTCATGTTCGGTAATGACGCGGCCTTTGCCAAGTGAGCCTTTTTCGCCTTCGATCAGGGTAATGCGATCGACGAAGTTCAGGGGGATGTCGGGGAGCCGCACTCTGGTCGGATGCGTGTCGATAGGTGCGAAAAATTCGCCGAGTGCTTTGCCGATTTGGCCGGTGGCGAATTCCATCGAAAGTTTCTGGTCGAGAATTAGCGGCCCAGAGTATGGCCGTGGCATCTGCTGGCTCCGACTGTATTTATAAACCGGCTGCAGAGGTGCGATTTGTTGCGGGGTGGCTGGTTGGGCCGGATAAGTAGCGCTCGGTATAGCTGCTGAAGCTGAGTTAAAATCTGAACTGGAGACAGGAGCTGAAATGGTAGTGGAAGTCAGGGGCTGAGCAAGAATTTCTGCGATGTCCTGTTCGCTGAGTCCCTGTAGGGTTGCAAGTTGCTTTTCGAGCAGGGCGGTTTGAGCACTGGCCAATCGGTTACTGAAGCGCAAAAAGGCATCGTGGGCGCGGGCGGTTGCTTGCTGTGAGGCAAGCCAGCCGCTGATTAAAGTTGATTCGGCAGTTACCCCAGACTCTGTGCCAAGTTTACTGTACTGGCCGGCAGGTGCTGATGTAATAGTATCTGCTGCTATCGCGGCGGTGATCATAGTTTTTTGCCGGGGTTTTTGAGGCGGTATGACCTGAGTGCCGGAATTAAGCCCTGCGGAGCTCTGCTTGAGCTTGGTGTCCGTGGAGAGCGTTCGGGCGGCAAGTTCGGCGAAGTCGATTCGGTTGCCGACTGGAACGATAATCTGGCGCGGTGAATCTTTCACCGAAGAAATGCCCAATGCGCTGGTTCTGAAAAGTGGTGAAAAGTCGATTTTGACACGTTGCGCCGCAAGATTTGCGATAAAGCGCACCATAGAGCTGTTTTGATTTTGCCCGAAAAGCATGGCTGAGCGGGCAAAGTGCTGGCGATTGCCGAGAACACTGGTGATCATGCGTGACATCGAACTGCGCGGGCCGAGTTCCAGGAATACGCGTGCGCCGTTTTCCCAGGCAGTTTCGACACAGCGGGGAAAGTTAATGCGACCGATGCATTGTGCTTCAATTGAATCGGCTGAAACATCTCTTTCTGGCTGAATCACGGTTCCGAGCCCGCTACTGATGAAAGTCATGCCATCCGGTGGGTGGCAATCATAAAGGTGCAGGGCGCGATATTGGTCGGCAACCGGCAATGCCGCCGGGCAATGCACTGAAGAAACGCCGTCGAGTGGAAAGAAAGCCTTGCCGATCTTTTTGACGAGAGCTTCAACCTGTGGGCGGTTTCCACCAATAACGCATTCACTGGCGGTGTTTTCAATCAACACATAGGTCTGGGGAAAGTCGCTGATGATCTTTTCAACTTCAGCAGCGGGGCAATGGATAACGCCGAGCGCCCAATCGATTCTGGCTTCGGGGCCAAGGCCCCAGTGCTTTCGCGCTGAATTGTAATTGCCGATCAAATCAGTGGTAAAAAGCTGTGAACGACGCATGCGTCGAACCATTTCATCGCGCTCTCGCCAGGTGCGAGTTGCAAAATTACCGGCAGTCTCGCCTAGACTGTAACCCATGATTATTTCCGGCTCAACGCCGAAATTTCGAACGATATCGCTGATCAACGCACAGGTTGATACATGGGAAAAAACCAGCGAATTGTGATCATCGATCAAATCGAGCATTGCAAGTTCTTCCCAGTTTTGTGGCCAGCTCAAGCGCCAGGGAACGATGCGTTTTGGAGCGAACTGGGCGGCGAGCAGTTCATATTGGCGGTCGAGATTGCGTAGATGCTCAGGCCAGGTAAGCCCAAGATCGCAGCCCATTCCAAGAAAATGATTGCCGGAGCCGGGAAAAACGAAAGCTATTTTCCCGGTTTTGCCGACGGGATTCGGATCGAAGAATACCCGGTCATTGACTTCCGGGCCTGGTGAGATTGCCTTATCGGCCTGGCGATTGAGATGGTCGATGGCAAACGACGCTCTTTTATGCAGGTCGTTGAAGTTGTCGGCGACTATGGCTACCGCCAACCTGGATTGAGGATTTCTGCGGGTCTGCTGCCAGTAATTGGCGGCGAGAGTGTTGATGTTCTCGTCCTGAAGGTTTTTCAGCGCAGAAAGCTTTTCGCGCAATTCGCAGGCATCGTCGCCTTCGACTAAAAAAGGCATTTCGTCGGGCTGCCCGACGGGGAAAATGCGCTCGTGGTCGTAGACGGCCGATACGTTGGGGGCAGTGTCCTTTTCGTATTCGGTCAGAACCACATGATAAAAAGAGCCGTCAAGACCGGTTGAATTAACAGCGGCAAGCCTTGGGCCGGCAACGCGGTTGCGCAGCCAGTATTGCGGTCGTGAGGGAGTGAAAAAGAAATCTTCGCGCTGGCTAAGTGCTTCGATAGGTCTTTCGAGGCCGGGCATTGCCGGGAGAACCTGCTGGTAGATTGCCGTTGTGGCACGGGCGAGGGAAAACAAACCAGCGGCAGCGCCGGTATGCCCGGTAACAGTTTTTACGCTGGCCAGAGCGCAGAGTTGATCGTTGTTTTGAAAGGTCTGTTGCTGGTCTTTGCTCTTAAAAAATTCGGCAAAAGAAGTTGCTTCAATTTTGTCTTGGGCAGGGCAACCAGTGCCGGAGGCTTCGAGAAGGCCGAGGTTTTCCGGGTTCAGCTGTGATTCTCGCCAGGCGTCAGCCATGGCTCGTTTATTTGCCGAAATTGCGGCAGCGGGATCCTGGTCGATGCTGCGCGAGGCTTTGCCAATTCCCTTGACTACTGCGAGAATACGATCATTATCTTTTTCTGCATCACTAAGGCGCTTCAACAAGAGAGCAACAGCGCCTTCGCCGATGACTGTGCCGGTTGAATCTTCACTAAAAGGCTTAAAATCTCCATTGCGACTGTATGGACGTAAGCGGTCGGTTACGAGCAGATTGCGCAGATCGCCGGCCATTTCGACGGCGCCTACCAGGCAAAGATCGGTTTCCTGACGCTGCAGGCTTCTTATGGCCGCCTCAAAAGCTGCCAGACCTGAATTCTCAGCGGCAGAAAAAGTGTGTGACGGACCGCCACACTGATACTCTCGGGCAATGCGGCTGGCAACGATTCCGCCAAGGGCTCCGACCGTGCGCGGATGGTTCAGAGGCGGGGTAAGCGCATCTTTTAAGGCTTCGGCGTTTGTGGTTTCAATGTTGAGATCCTGCAGGTCGCGCTTGAGCGACCAGCGTGTTGCAAAATTAGTACTGTCGAGGTCGAGGTTTATGCCCATGAAGACGCCCTGACGCAGGTTGGAGGGGCGTGGGCTTTTTAGGCTATGCCAGGCATCTTCAACGGTCATCAGCATCAACAATTGTTGTGGCAGAATCTGGGGTATTTCATTTGGACTGATCTTGAAGCGTCCAAACGGAATTTTTAAATCATTGATATAAGCGCCTTTTTTAACCCAACCCGGAACATTGGCCAGACTATGACGATTGGCTCCGTTATCTGCACCGAGACTTTCACCTTTGAGCAACGCCTGTTGTAGTCGATAAAAGTCGGCAGTGTCGCCGGCTCTGGCTGCAAGGGCAACAATAGCGATCTCTTCTGGTTCATGCTCTTCTTTGCTAGATTCAGTAGTTCCTGGCTGATATTCTTCAAGAAGAACATGAGCATCGATCCCGCCAAAACCAAAAGCGCTGAGGGCGCAACGACGTGGTTGACCGGGTTGAGCCGGTTGCCAGTCGCGAACCGAACGCAGGACTGTAAATGGCGAATTGGTCATGTCCATTGCCGGATCCGGAGTTTTGAAATTGGCAGTTGGCGGCAGCTTGGCGTTTTTTAAGGCAAAAATAAGCTTCATCAGGCCGGCCGCTCCGGCTCCTGTCAGCAGATGGCCAACGTTTGATTTAACCGAGCCAATCACACAAGCATCGCGTCGGTCATCATATTGTTGCCAGAGTTTTCGCAAACTGTCGAACTCGACAGCATCGCCTTTGGGGGTTCCGGTTCCATGACATTCGACAAGTTGAACCTGATCAGGCTGCCAGCCGGCCTGACGATAGGCCGAATGCATTGCCCGCAGCTGACCTTCTGAGTCAGGAGCCAAGAGGCTGCCACCAACGTCGTTGGCCAGACCGATGCCGCGAATTACTGCATGAATGGTGTCTCCGGCAGAAATGGCGTCTTCAAGTCGCTTAAGAACGAAAAGACCCGCACCCTCTCCGACGATCAGGCCGTCGGCGTCGGCGTCGAATGGCCGGCAGATGCCCTTGGCCGAAAGGGCGCGCAACTGGGAAAAACCCATTTGCGTAAACTGGGAGGATGGTCGAGAAACTCCGCCGGTAAGCACCGCGTCGGCCCGACGAGCGTTGAGCTCTTCACAGGCCAGTTTGATCGCGTAAAGAGAAGAGGCGCAGGCAGCATCGAGAGTGAAACAGCCGCCGCCGATACCAAGGGCCGCTGCGAGCAGGCCGGCGGGAAGCTCGGCAGAAAGGCGGTTACGTGGCTCGATTTGGAGCGCTTTTTCCAGGTCGAGGGAAGTCTTTTTCAGAACAGTTTGCAGGCCGTGCTGATAAAGTTTGCGGGTGATTTCAGAAGTGCTGTCGGTCGGTAAAACGATATTGGCGAGAATGACCTGAACCCTGTTTAAGTCGAGTTTGTCACGTCGGGTTGAAAAGAAAGCATCGCGTCCTGCCTGGAGGGTAATTTTGAAAAGCGGATCCAGCCGATCGATGAGATCCTGGGGCAAATTTATCCCGGAGTAGTTCTGTGGTATATTTCTTATGGCGCAACAGTTCGGCGACAGCACAGAATCGGGCCGACCCGGGGTTGGATGATGAAATTTTTCAGCATCTTCGGGCCAGCGGCCGTCAGGAACCTTTGCAACAGCACTCTTTCCTTCTTCAATCATCTTCCAGAACTGATCAAGGTTGTCAGCTCCGGGGAAAATACCACCAATTCCAGTTACAGCAATGGCCAGAGGTTGGTTCTGGCAGGACGCGGTCTTTGTCATTTTTGCGCTCCGTCAACTGAACGCAGCTTGAAGGCCTGACGCAGGGCTTCGTTGATGACGCACTCGTAGCCTTCTATTCGTGCCAGAACCACACCCTGATCGTCGATGAAGTCGATGTCGGCTCCGGCGATCTGAGCTCCGATTCTTCGGGTATTAGCCCGGATAAGCACTTTTTCAGGAAAATTCCGGCAATATTGTCGGTAATGGGCGGCATAACCCGGCAATGATGGGGCGCCGGCGCTCTGGCAGGTCCAGAGGATCATCAGTTGATAGGCGGCATCGACGGCCATCGGATCTGAATACCACCGGGTGCACAAGGTGTCGCCAGACCAGTTCTCCGGGGGCAGCGCAGCCCGGCTGCGTGCGGCTATTCCATGATCAGACCAGCCTTCCACGGATTCAATGGCTTTAAAGAAATCGCCGTGAAAAAGATCTTTCTGGTAGGCCTCATTTACCGAATTTGGATAAACGAGATGACAGTCGCAGGGGAGTGGCGCCGGCGCAATTTGTGGCAGCTTCTCGGCGAGAATGACTTCGGCCCGGGCATTGACAATCTGGCGACCGTTGAGGTCAGACCTTATTTCGGTGGCAACGATGAACTGATCGCCGCTTTTCACCGGTTTAGCCGAATAGAATTCAATCTTTTTCGTGCCGTTTTGCAGGACAACGCCTTTTAGAACACGCATTTCATCATAGCCGACGAATTGCAGACCGGGGTTCTGCATAATTGCAGTATGAACGAGCATTTCAGCAGTAACGGCCATCGGCAGAACCGCATCGCCGTTCATCACATGGTCTTTGAGCCATGAATTGGCTTCAAGCTTGAGCTCGTAATCGAAAGCTTTAACCAACTTTTTTCCGGTATCGGCGCCCTCGCTTTTCTGCAGATTATTCTGACCTTTATCGCCGTGCTGGGCAATTTCGCCAATTATGCCGATTTCGACCGCGGCCGGATCATTGTGGCTAAGCTCGATAATGGGCTGTCGGGAACCGGTTTGCAATGGAATCAGACCAATACCTTCGGCGAGGAAGAGGTTGCGCAGTCCGGGAGTGACCATGCCGCCATCCCAGGGACCCCAGTTAAACGAAAGACTGCGGCAATCAGGGCGCAGAATCCTTAGTTTATGAGCCACTTTGTTGAGTACTTCGTTTGCCATGGCGTAATCGACCTGGCCGGTTCGGCCAAATCTTCCGGAAAACGAAGAGAAGAGAATGACGGCTTTGAGATTGTCGGGAATCAGGGCTTTCAACACTGCACGCAGGCCTTTTACCTTGGTGTCCATAACATCATCGAGCTGATCCCGGGTTTTGTCTTCGATCTTGCGGTCACGTAGCACTCCGGCTCCGTGAATCAGGCCGGTAATTGCGCCTAGTTCCTGGCGAATCTGCCCTGCGACTGCAGCAATTTCTTTTTCATCGCGGATGTCGGCGGAATAATAGGCAACTTTGCTGCCTGCTTTGCCAAAATCAGCAAGATTGTCGAGAATCTCACGATTAGCCATGCGTGATTTGAATTCTGCTTCAAGCTCTTTTGGGGTCAGTTTCTTGCCGGCATTTTTCAGAATCGCTTCTTTAATCGCGGGTTCACTGGTTAAGCTTCTGAGCCAGGCAGGTTCTTCGCTCGGCGCAGAAGAGCGGCCTATAAGAGCGAAACGACAATGATACTTTCTGGCCATGGCAATTGCTGTAGCTGCGGTGACGCCCCGGGCGCCGCCGGTAACTATGATCACGTCCTCACCGGTGAAGGTGGGCGAGGTAGCCACGTTTTCTTCGAGATTACAGGTTTCTTCGACCAGAGTCAGGCGAGAAGACTTGGTCAGGCCAGTTTCGAGTGGGCCGGCCACCAACAGTTCGCGAACGAGTTTTTCGGCGGCAGCTTCATCTTTAAAGCGGTAGTCAAGATCGATAGCCCGGGCGGTGACATTCGGCCACTCGTGGCTGATTGTCTTGGTCAGACCGGCGAGGCCACCCTGAACCGGATCAACTGTTCGGGTAAGGTTTTCAAGCCCAAATGAACCGTCAAGTCGACTGACGGTAGCAACCAGGCCGGGATTGCTTTTTTGAATTGATGCTCCGGCTTTTTGTACCGCCATAAAAGCATCTTTCAGGAATTCTTCAGATGCTTCGTTCCAAAGACCATTTGAAATTCTTTCCGGTTGAGGTGCAAGAATGACTATTCCGCGTAGATTCGGTTCGAATTTGCCGGCGGCGATTTCGGCAAGCCCTGATTTTTGTGTCTTGAGGCCATGCTTTTCAAACTGCTCGCAGACCACAGTGCTGAATTCACTGCCGTCGTCACTGACAACGACAAGATCACCCTTGTTCAAAATAGCTTTGCCACTGGCTTTAGCATCGAGTTCGCGGGTTTTGAGAACTGTGCGCTTGAGCGGAAAAAGCTCGGGCTCTTGCTTTTGTTCTTTTTGCACAACTGGTTGAGGCGGGGTTGCCGCTGAAGTTACTGCAGTAGCTGTTGCCGGAGCGGAAGCGCTACAGAGAAAATCGATAATCTGGCCAATGGTGCGGAAGTTGCCAAGATCGCCCGGTTGCACTACCGGTGCGTCTGGAACTCTTTCCTGGAAGGCGGAAAGGATTTCGACACGTTTGATCGAGTCGATGCCAAGATCGGCTTCCATGTCCATTTCAGGGTTGAGCATATCTACTGGATAACCGGTTTTGTCGGCGACAACTTCAAGTAATGTTGCATTGATATGCCCCTGTGAGGCAGTCGCCGGCTGGTTGCCGGGCTCAGGCAAACTGTTTTGGCCAAGATGCTCAAGGATCTGGGCGAGGGTGCGCAGTTTGCCGAGCTGATCTGGCTGCACTACCGGCGCGTCTGGCAGCCTTTCCTGCATTGCCGACATGATTTCGACACGTTTGATCGAGTCGATGCCGAGATCGGCTTCCATGTCCATTTCGAGATTAAGCATATCCGACGGGTAGCCGGTTTTTTCGCTGACAACTTCGAGTAGAACCGGCACGATATTCGTGGCGGAACCTGCGCCAGTTTGGACTTGAGCGGCAGGCATGGCGGATGCCGAAACGTTGGCCGTGGCGTTCTGGCCAAGATGTTCGAGAATCTGGGCGAGGGTGCGCAGTTTGCCGAGCTGATCTGGCTGCACTACCGGCGCGT
>CAZQUE010000002.1:106447-139234 GCA_964596185.1 uncultured bacterium
ATCTGGGCGAGGGTGCGCAGTTTGCCGAGCTGATCTGGCTGCACTACCGGCGCGTCTGGCAGCCTTTCCTGCATTGCCGACATGATTTCGACACGTTTGATCGAGTCGATGCCGAGATCGGCTTCCATGTCCATTTCGAGATTAAGCATATCCGACGGGTAGCCGGTTTTTTCGCTGACGACTTCGAGCAGAACGGGTGCGATATTGGCTGCAGGCTGGGCCTGGGCAGGCGGCATAGTTACAACATTTGCCGGAGCGGGCGTGCTGATAGGTCGAATCGGTTGCATTGCGGCAGAGGCTTGAGCCGTCGGGGTAGTTTGCGGTCTTTCGGCAACAAAAGCGGGCTGGAAAGCAGCTTGCCGAGTTTGTGCCGGTTGTTGCTGGATTACGGAGCCAGTCGTTACCGAAGCGCCATTTGCAGTCGGCATGTTGTTGTTGATGAGTGCCAGGATGGTGTTCTGGGCCTGTTCCTGCCCTTCGAGGAAGCGGCGGTGCAGGTCGGCAGTCTG
Source organism: uncultured bacterium (assembly GCA_964596185.1). GTDB lineage: Bacteria > Muiribacteriota > Ozemobacteria > Ozemobacterales > Ozemobacteraceae > DYKG01. Next base: position 106,957 of record CAZQUE010000002.1, read on the forward strand.
CTGTTGCAATGTTTGCAGAGCTCCCAGGGTTTCACGGGCCAGGCGCAGTGATTCGGGTGCTGCGGCAGGAACCGACTGAACCGGCAAAGCTTGGCTAACGGTTGGCTGTGCCGGCGGATTGTATGAAGCTGTGGGCGTTTGGCCTGGCAGTTGCTGCCCGACCGATGCAGAAAATGCTGTTGTCTGGATCTGGGGCGCAGATTTTGCCTGGTTTTGATCAAAGTTCATGGCCGGTTTAACAGGCGGCTTGTCCAGCTCTTCAATGACTTTGAGCTGGGCGGGAGATTTGTAGTTTGCGCCGCAAACCGGGAAAGTAAGGCGTGGTTTAGGCTTGTTGGCCTGTTGATTGAGCCATAATTCGCCGTTCTGCCAGAATTTGAGGTCAATCTGATAACCCATGGCACTTAGTTGGGCGATTACCCTGGCGCAGTCGACGACACCAGATCGGCGGCCTGCCGAGGAATCGGTAGCGATAACGGTAAAATCTTTTCCCTCAAGAATGGCTTTGATAAGGTTTAACATTTTGCCGCCAGGGCCAACTTCGATGAAGGTGCGAATGCCGTCGGCATACATTTTTTCGATGATTTCGACGAACCTGACCTGGTTAGCCAGCTGGTTGCCGAGAAGTTTTTTCACTTCGGCATCTTTTTCGGGGTAAGTTTCGGCAGTGGTATTGGCATAGACCCTTGCTTTAATTTTGCCGAATTTGAGCTTTTTCAGGTAGTCATAAAAGGGTGCGGCGGCGTCGGCGACCAGGCTGCTGTGGAATGCTCCGGCCACTTTTAGAACGGTTCCCCGCATTTTTCTTTCTTTGAATATCTTCTGGGCGCGACCTATCTCTTCAGTTCGTCCTGAAAGAACGACCTGAGCGGGAGAATTGTGATTGGCAACTACCAGATCAAGTTTTTCTGAGGCGATAATTTCTTCGACAGCCTTGCGCTCCGCGGCAACGGCAATCATGCCGCCACGATCGCCTTCGCCACTTGCCATCAATTCTCCGCGTCGGCGGGAGATCTGGGCGAGGGTGGCACTGTCAAAAGCACCGGCTGCGCAGAGGCTGACAAGCTCGCCATAGGAATGGCCAGCAAAGGCTTCGGCTTTAACTCCGAGTTTTTCGAGAAAGCGCCAGGTGCCGATCGATACGGTGCCGATCGCCGGCTGGGCGACGTCGGTGGCCCGAAGCAGTTCCTCGACCCGGCCGTCTTTTTCAGGATCGTATTGTGGTATCGGATAAATTCGGTCAATTAGTCGGTAACCCCGTTCGTCGAGAGCTCCAATGGCCGAGTCTGCTACTGCCAGTTCGGCAAATGCTTCGGGAGCGAAACAGTTTACGTCGAGGCCCATTCCGACATATTGTGAACCTTGGCCAGGGAAAATGACGCCGATTGGGGCGTTTTTCTGGCTGGTTTCGTAGCAGGCACCGTTGGGAAGGCAGAAGCTCTGGCTCTCACGAGCAATTTGCTGCTTAACTTCGCCGATTATTTTCCCAAGCTCATCGTTGTGGCTGTCGAAAGCGAAGCAAAGTCGGTGGGAATGTTTCACATCGAAAGTCTGGCGGGTTTTTGCGGCCCAGGTGCGTTTTGCAGCTGGCGTAGCAGCTTTGATTGCTTCATCGAGAGCCTGGTTGATGGCCGCTGGAGAGTTGCCGGAAATCGAAGCGATCTCGATACCACGCGGCCAGTCATAGCAAAGCTTTTCCGGCTTGTATTCTGAAAGGACAACATGATAGTTGCTGCCACCAAAGCCCAAAGAGCTTACTGCAGCATATCGGGTTCCGTCGTGAAGCCATGGCCTGATCTTGTCGGGCAGCCAGAACGGATTGTTCTCACTACGTAGTGCCTTAGCAGGTTTTGAAACCTTGATTGTCGGAGGAATTACTTTATGGTGAAGGGCGAGCGCAGCCTTGATAAGTCCGGCCGAACCGGCGGCAGCTTTGGTGTGGCCGATCTGAGATTTGACTGAGCCAATGGCGCACCAGGGTTTTTCGGTGTCGGAATTGCCGTAAATTTCTTTGAGAGCGTTGACTTCAACTTCGTCTCCGGCACCGGTGCCGGTGCCATGCGCTTCAAGATAAGAAATGTCTCGCGGGGTAATGCCGGCCTGCTCATAGGCGCGGCGAAGAACCTTGGTCTGACCTTTGGGGCTGGGCGCATAAATCGCCTTACCTTTACCGTCGCTGGAAGTGCCGACGGCATTGATGCAGGCGTAAATTCTATCGCCATCGCGTTCGGCATCAGAAAGTCGCTTGAGAACATACATGCCGATACCTTCGCCGATAATGGTGCCGTCGTTGTCTTCACTGAACGGACGGGCCTGTCCGGTTGGCGACAATGCCGGAGTTTTACAGAAACACATATACATGAAAATGTCGTTGAAAGTATCAACGCCACCGGTAATCGCCATATCTGATTTCCCGGCCCAAAGCTCCATTGCGGCGAGGTTGAGCGCACTCAAGGCGCTGCCACAGGCGGCGTCAACAACGCAGTTGGTTCCGCCAAGGTCGAAGCGATTGGCGATGCGTCCTGCGGCTACATTGCCGAGCAGTCCGGGGAAAGAATTTTCCTGCCAGGAAACATAAGATTTGCCAATGTTGTCGATGACTTCATTGGTAATGTTTTCAGGAATACCCGCATGAAGCATGGCTCGCCGCCAGATCGGGTGTCCCAGGCGGGCGCCCAGCGGAATAACCAGTTCGAGGGTTCCGGTTAAGCCGAGAATGACGCTGACGTTGTCGCGGTTGAATTCGCGCTGACCGGCATAGCCGGCATCGGCGAGTGCGCCTTGGGCGACAACCAGGCTCAAAAGTTGCGAAGTATCGATCGAATCTAGGTCGGATGGGCTAATTCCCCATTCGGCCGGGTTAAAGTCGACGGCATCGAGAAACCCGCCGTTTTTGGTATAAACTTTATCAGCCGCTTTCTTGTCGGCATTGTAAAAATCATTGCCGCTCCAATGCGTTTCAGGAACCTCAGATATTGCATCGATCTTTTCTTTGATGATGCCCCAGTAATCTTCAAGAGTCTGCGCCTTGGGAAAAAGGCAGCTCATGCCGACAATCGCCAGGGGTTCGAAAGTTTGTTTTTTCTGCTTCATACCTGTAGTCCTGTTCATAGATTTGTAAACCAATATAAGACAAATGTCTTTGCCTGTGGCCCGGCGGCAACTCTTGGTTTAAAACCTTTGTTGGCGCTGCTTTAGGCAAAAACCCTTTTGTCGTGTTTCGCAATAAATTTGCAAAGATGTTAACACGCCACGTATTTTTTTTCGAGTTTTATTTATCTTTCCGATAGGTCAGAAGATTTTTTGGACAAAGCCAGAGTTTTTCTTTTTTACAAGTGCAGGCGGCAACCAATCGGCTCGTTCGAATCCCAATCCGGTAGTGCAGGATTAATCGAGTTAAATGATTTTTTGTATTTTCAGGGGCAGTTCGACTCCCGCCAAGGCAACAGAGCCAACATAATCAGGCTCAAGGGCAAAATCGCTAAAGTGCCAGAAATCGGCAGGCTTTTCTGCGCCTTCGAGGCCGATAAGGCCTGCGGCAGGAGCGAATGAAATGCGCACCCGCCCAAGGCCGCCTATTCCATCGCCGGTTGCTTTCAGATAAGCTTCTTTACGAGTCCAGCCGCGAAAAAACGCCTGGCGCGGCTCGCTTTGAGCTTGCCAGGATGCGATTTCCTCGGGTCCAAAAAAACGCTTCATGATCGGTTCAAAATCAAGCGGTCGACTAAGACTCTCGATGTCAATGCCGCACTGGCACGGGGCAAAAAGCAGCACGAGCCGGTCCAGACTATGAGATATGTTGAACTGCAGCTCTGGGAAATCGAGCAGCGATGGTTTGCCGTGTATGCCGGTCGCCAGCCGCAAAGTCGCCGGGTCAGCCTGCAGATAACTCCCCGCCAGCAGGCGCAGAAATCCGCGCGAGCCAAGAAAGGCGCGTCGGGCAGAAGAATTACTGAACCTCGCCAGATGCGCCTTTTCGTCATGATTGAGCAGTAGCTGCAATTCTTCCGCGTGATCGACCAGCTGTTGAAGGTCGACGATCCAGAGGTCGCAGTGATGCTCTGGAGGTTGCAACTGACCGGTATTAAAAACCATAATTCAGATGAGCTGAGTGATCTCTGCTGCTTTGAGCGGAGTGAGGGCGCAGATTTCGGGTGCAAATCCGATACCCTGCATGCGCAGCTGAGAAAAACGCATTTCCAGAGCCGTGCCGTAAAGCAGGTTCATCGCAACATCATATACTTTGCGATTTTGCCATTCTTCAAGGAAACTGCCTTTAACCCATTCGTTAAAAGCTCCCATCGCCGGGCCACACCAGATCTGAAAATCGACCTTGCGTTGTTCATCGCCGCTGACCGCCCAGCGTGGCGATTTGCCTAGATACCATCTGAAGACCAGTGCCATCTTGTGATGCGGCTCACGATTGGCACGCTCAACCTGAGACGGGTCGCGCTGCTGAAAAAACTGCTCGGTTTGTTGCCAGATTTCAGCAAGGCTGGCCTTGAAAATCGTTTTTTCGATATTCTGGCGCTCGGCAGCAGGTATCTCTTCAATACTGTTGTATTGACGATATATCTCATAAAGCTTTTGAGCACGCATCGCGAACATTGTGCCTCTTTTGAGAACCTGAACCGTAACGCCCATCTCAAACATATCGCCGGCAGGTGCCATGGCCATGTCGGCCTGACCGGCTCCGGCGAGCATAATTCGCGCCGCGTCAGAGGTTCCTGACTCGATGCAGGCCTGATTAACCGTGCCGGTAACTACATAGGCTGCACCCATGGCAAATGCAGCCGCAACCGACGCCGGCGTGCCGTTGCCGCCGCCAAAACCCACACGTAGCGGCATTTCATACTGGTATTCTTTTTGCAGACGGTTTTTCAGGGCAATCATTGTTGGGTGCAGCGATACTGCCGGCCGATTATCGGTGTGGCCGCCAGAATCCGCTTCAGAAGTGAGATCCTGTGCAACGGGAATTCGTGCGGCAAGCCTGGCTTGTTCAGGGGTTATAACTCCTGATTCTACAAGCTTGAGCAGCATTTTTTCGGGGGGTGGCGCGAAAAATTTACTGGCGACTTCAACCCGCGAAACTTTGGCGATTATTTTATTGGGAACGACGATGTTGCCGTTTTGATCCTGATGAATGCCGGTGACACGGTAGCGCACCAGCGGCAGGGTCATCGTCAGAAAAGCCGATGCTTCGATCAGTCGAACTTCATGCTTGAGATAAAGGTCGACGATTTCGTCTTCAAGTCCCTTTTCGTTGGGGCTGTGAATAAGATTGAAGCCGAATGGCACAGGTTCTTCAAGATTCTTCATGCGCAGAATCGCTTTTTCGACCTGAGCCGGAGATTCGCCGGCGGCACCGATAAAGCCGAGCATGCCGTTGCGGCCAAGCTCAATTGCGATTTCGGGGGAGCTTATTCCGTGGGCCATAGAACCGCCAATATAGGCGTATTTCAGGCCATGGTCGTTACAAAACGACGGATCACCAAGAAATTCCAGATTCTTGGGCATAGAAAGTCCCATTAATGGGAAACTGCCGGCAGGACGAGTGTTGAGATCGAAATTTATCTGTCCTTCAGTGCAAAACGAAAGCTTGCCATCATGCAGAATGGCAAAGACCGGCTTTTTCAGGTCTCTTAGCAGAGTGCTTACCTCGGCTGGACTGCTGACGAGTTTCGATTGGTCGCCGATCCACCAGCCATGATGCATTTGTTGATGAATTGCCGGCCAGGCACATAATTGTTGATTTGACATAATTCAGCTAAAGCCTCCGGGGTATATTTGCAGTTCGTTGAAAATTTCGGCGCAATTCTATCGTAAAAACATTAAAAAAACAACCACATTGACTCGGGCGATATTGTGCCAACCGCTTCTAATCAGCAAGAAGCCGAGTATTAATAAGTGTTACCAGCTCTTCGATTCCTTTATTATTTATTGGGGAAGCAAAGGTAAAGGCCAGGCGGTTGCCGCGGGTCAGGCCGATAATGGTCGGAATGCGGTAATCGATGCGCAAACTTCGGCCAATCAGTGAATGGTGATCGATAACCGTAGCTATCGGCGGACTAATTCGGCTGAAGGCTGCGACAATTCGCTGGTGATGGTCGGCAAATTCGGTGCCGGCGGGATTGAAAAGCCAGATAACGTCGGCAACCGGGTTGAAACGCAGGCTGAGAAAGTCGGCCCATTTGCGCACGTCGTGGCGCAGTTTCCAGCTGCCGGTAATGAAAATCATGGGGCGGGGAAGGTATTGCCGGTTGCTCCAGGTCTTGCCATCCAGATCAACGAGATCGAAGCTGGTCATCTGGTCGCCGGGCGCGATTTTATAAATATAAAGCGGTGGAAAGGATTTTTCCTCGGCAGCAATTGCTGAACTGTTTAATAGAATCAACAGCATTGTAACCAGCATTGAAATTCTTTTATACATGATCGTTCCGGGGTAAGATGCAAAATTATTGGTTTGTCATTGATTATATAATATAATCTAAAGGTAGAATTTAACCAATTATAATTGAAAACCATGGGTTGAAAGTGCTCTGAAAGCGCTGGTTGGAGAACCTTGTTTGTTTGATTTTCTGCAAAACTTTGCCAGAAACTACAATGATCTGGTTTTTTTGATTTCAGGTCTTTTGTGGTTTTTTATTTTCCTGAAGGTTCACTTTCATGGAAACAGGCCCATTACTGAGGCGCTAAACCTGATTTTTCTTCTGAATGCAGGCATCGACTGGTTAAAGCTTATAAGTTTGAGTTCCGGGCAGCAGGCAGTTTTTTCAATTATTCAGGGCATTCTTGGGTTGTTGATACTTTATAACTTTTTTAAACTGAAAGTTGATGAGTCATCGACTTTCAATCGACGGATTTACCTGCTTCCGGCGATTCTGAGCCTGCCTTTAAGTGAATCCTGCTATTTAATCTTTACCTGGTCGGGATCCATAAGAATTCTGGCAGCATTGCTGACTTTTTTTCTATATAGTCGTTTAAACGGCAATTTGCCAGAGGAAAAGCCTGAAAGCACTGTTAAGAGCCGTTTTTCGATTTTCATTGCCTGCTTTGTTCTTATTTCCATGAATGTTTCCGGAGTCATCTGGTTAAACACCCTTGCCAGCAACGAAATAAAAGGGAACATTCTTCTCAAGGCAGAAGGAATTGCCTCCGCCCTAGATGCAAAAACCGTCGGCGAGCTTGCTTTCGAACCGCGCAGTGTTATAGACCCCCATTTTTTGAGGATTCGCCGGCAATTGATCGAATTTGCTTCACTATTCCCGGATTTGCGTGGAATTTATACCATGAAACAGATAGATGGCACGCTTATTTTTGGGCCGGAAAACTACCATGAAGACGATCCGATGGCTTCGCCGGTTGGAACCAGATACACCCCGCCGGATCAGAGAATTTTTGCTGTTTTTGAAAGTCGAAAGAGTCTCGCAATTGGGCCATTCAAAGACGAATATGGTGAATTCGTTTCAGCCTTTGCTCCGGTAGTTTGCCCCAAAAATGGTCAGGTCTTGTGCGTTGTCGGTATCGATGTCGATGCACGGGCGTTTTCCGCTCTTCTTTTTTCCAGCAGGTTGTGGTTTAACATCATTTCGATTCTTGTCTTCTTGATTGCCGGATCAACCATTGCTGTCATAAGGTATCGCAGGTCTCTCAAAGATTTTGATTGCTATGAGACAATCCACCACGCTGAATCTCTGGGGCTAATTCTCCTTGGCGGATTATTCGCGGCAGTGATTTTTTTTGCAGTTACCGAATTCGAGACAAGCCTCTACCAGAACGAGCAGGTCAAAGTTTCTTCTCTGATTTTTCATCGCGTTCAGGACTCTTTTTCGCGGCTTGAGACGCATCTTGATGATTTTCTTTTTCGCACTGCCAATCCGAGCCCAGCTCAGGAAAACGATTTGAATTATGCAAATAATTGTCGGGATGAGTTTCCGTTTGCTGAAATGATGCTGTTCGATTCCAAGAGCCCCGGCAAATTTTCCAAAATTTTCCAAAATTTTGCATTAGAGTTGATCGCCGGTCAAAAGATCGCAAAAACCCTGTTTATCGATGAATCGTCAAGATTGTGTCTGATGCAGAAGATCGTTGATTCGCAGGGTAAGCCTCTGGTTGGGGCTTATCTGATTTCGCCGGATCGTTTTCTTGCTTACAACATTGCTGGCAATACCGGAAAAGCTCAAGGGCAAAATGCTTTTCTTTATTTGCTGGGCGAAGAAAAACCGATGATTGGGGCGCTTGCAAAAAGTGTTCGCCCAAAGATTCCCCCGGCTTTTTTGATGTCAAGGAACCAGGGACTTTATTTTCCTTTGTTCATTTTTGATCGAACCCTGATACTGAGATTTTTTCAACCGTCGACGAGCCTTGTTTTCTGGAGAATAAAGGGGCCGGCATTGGCAATGGCCATTGCCTGTCTTTTCGTTTTCGTTGCAGTTTCGATTATGATTCGCATGGCCAGATACCAGAATCGAAATCTGGAAATTCAGGTAGAACAGCGAACCTTCGAGCTTAGAAGAAGTGAAGCGAGATTCCGCGATCTGGTTGAAAGCCTTTCTGACTGGATATGGGAAACAGATCTGGACGGAGTTTATACTTATTGTTACTGCAGCGCCATTAAAGAAGGCATGATCGGGCATGAACGCATGATTGGCCATAAATTTTACGAGATTCCCAGTCTGGCCCGAAAACAGCAGGCTTATGACTTTTTCAGATCGATGCTCAATAATCCACGGTCGTTTTTTGATTTTGAAAATCTCTATGTGCTTGAAAACGGTAAAAAATATTACTATTCCAGCAGCGGTGTGCCAATTTATGATGATAACGGAAAATTAGTCGGCTTTCGCGGCATTGCCCGCGATATCACCGGAAAAAGAAAGGCTGAAGAAGATCTGCAAAAGAGCCGTGAACGCTATATGCTCGCGGTAAAGGGCAGTCGTGACGGCATCTGGGACTGGGATATCGAAAAGAATCAGGCCTTTTTTTCAGTTCGCCTCAAAGAGATGCTTGGTTACAATGAAAGGGATTTGTCTGACAGTTTCGATTCATTGATTTCACTTATTCATCCCGAAGAAAAATCGGTGTTTGAAAAGTTTCTCGAGAGTTATCTGCATGGTGAGACTGAAGAGTTTTCCATCGAGTTTCGCTGTCGGAACAAGGGCGGCAATTACGGCTGGTACCAGGCCCGTGGCCTGGCCCTTCGCGATGGCGACGGTCGACCATACCGAATGGCGGGTTCATTGACGGACATTACCGCCAGGCGTGATGCCGAGCGAGAGATAGAAAGAACTTTGCTCGAGCTTGAACAGGTGATCGATGAGTTACATTCTGCAAATGACCGGGCGGAAGAGCTTAGAAAAAGTGCTGAAAAAGCCAATGTTGCCAAGAGTGAATTTCTTGCCAATATGAGCCATGAAATCAGGACTCCGATGAATGGTGTCGTCGGCATGGTCGACCTGCTGTTAAAAACCCCGTTGAATGAAGATCAGAAAAGATATGCCGAAGTGGTCAAAACCAGCAGCGAAAAGCTGCTCGCGATTATCAACGATATTCTCGATTTCTCAAAAATTGAAGCCAACCGACTCGAACTTGAAAATGTCGATTTCGAGTTGTTGCCGATTGTAACCGAAGTTGTCGATCTTTTTAGCCTCGCTGCAAGCGAAAAGAAAATCGAATTGAAGGTTGAGGTCGCCAATGAAATTCCGAAAATGCTGGTCGGTGACCCGAATCGTCTGCGGCAGGTGTTGCTTAACCTGATCGGTAATGCGGTAAAATTTACCGAAACCGGTAGCGTCACTATCGGCGTGACCTGCGAAGATAGGCAAAAAAAGAAGGCAGTGATTCGCTTTGCCGTTGTCGATACAGGTGTTGGAATCCCTGAAGAAGCAAGAAAAAGTCTTTTTTCCGCCTTTACCCAGGTAGATGGTTCTATTACCCGAAAATTTGGGGGCACTGGCCTCGGCCTGGCGATATCGAGACAGCTGGTTGAGCTAATGGGCGGTCATCTGGATTTTTCCAGCAAAGTCGGCGTCGGCTCAGAGTTTTTCTTCAGCATTCCCTTTAAGATCACTCAGAAAAAGAAAGAAGAGATTATCGAAGAAGTCGTGCCGCAAAGATCTGATTTACCTGAAGATCGGCCGCTGCCATTGCCGAAAAATGACTCAACCCCTTCAGATAAAAAGGTTTTGAAAGCTTTGCTGGTGGAAGATAACGAAACCAACCAGATCGTCGCTTCGACGATGATAGAAAATCTTGGCTTTATGGTTGAAATTGCTGGTAATGGCGTAGATGCCGTGAACATGATGCTTGAAAAACACTATGATATGGTCTTTATGGATTGCCAGATGCCTGAGCTCGATGGTTTTGCCGCCACCCGCATGATCAGAAATTCAGGCCTCGAGAACAATCGTCGCGTTCCGATAATTGCCATGACCGCCAGCGCTCTTGCCGGTGATCGTGAAAAATGCCTCGATGCCGGCATGAATGATTATATTGCCAAACCTTTTCGAATTCATGAGCTCGAAGAAGTAATCCGGCGCTGGATCGAATTGAACCCCGATAATACTCTCGCTCATTTTCAGGGGCCGTTACCAGGTCAGGTAGATTCAGAAATTTTTAATTATTCTGACGTCCTGCAACGAATGATGAATAATGATAAATTGGTCAAAACCCTTATCAGGTCATTCATAAATGAGACTCCCTCGATAATTCTCAAACTTGAAAAATCTTTCTCTGAAGGAAATCTCACCGATGCCGCTACCTTTGCCCACAGTATCAAGGGTTCTGCCGCCAACATCGGGGCCGAGAAGCTTTCCCGCCAGGCCAGACAGCTAGAACAGCGCATCAAAAACAAGGAGTCTGTCGATTTGTCGATCGAACTGAACCTGCTCAATAAAACCTATGCCGAGCTTTTGCAGAAAATTGAAAATCGCCGTATTCTTTAAATGCACATAGGTGCCGATTAAAGATTTATGCCATTCGAAATAAAAGATAAACTAGTCGTTGCCGTCGCCTCGAGCGCCCTTTTCGATTTAAGCCTGTCAGACGATGTTTTTAAGAAAAAAGGCTATGAATGTTATCGGCGCTATCAGAGGCAAAATCAGGATGTGCCCCTGGATAAGGGCGTTGCTTTCCCTTTCGTTAGAAGATTGCTCAATATCAACCGCCGTTTCCCGGTTCGCAAGCCCGTTGAAGTCGTTTTGTTGTCGAAGAACGACCCCGATACCGGCCTGCGTGTTTTCAACTCAATAAATCATTATGGGCTGGAAATAATTCGCGCTGGCTTTCTCAATGGTAAATCGCCGATAAAATATATCCCGGCTTTCAATGCCTCCCTGTTTCTTTCAGCAGATGCCGAAGATGTGAAACAGGCTATTCAGGCGGGGTTTCCCGCAGGCACGGTTCTTGGCAACAGTTTTGATGACGATCCCGACGACGACGAACTGCGCATTGCCTTCGATTTTGATGGGGTCGTTGTCGATGATGCCGCCGAAAAAGTTTATCAGGACACCCATGATATCGATCGATTTCATGAGTCCGAAATGGAGCAGGCAAAAAAGCCGCTTGACCCTGGCCCACTGTTTAAATTATTTCGCCAATTGTCGGTCTTTCAAAAATTCGATCGATTGAAGGAAAAGCGCAGCGAGGGTTATCATCGTTTTCTGCGCATCTGTATCGTTACTGCGCGAAGTGCTCCCGCCCATGAGCGAGCCATCAACACGCTTAGAAAATGGAAAATTCACGTTGATGAGGCTTTTTTCCTGGGCGGCATGGAAAAGGGCAGGGTGCTTGAAATTATGAAACCCCACATCTTTTTTGATGATCAGCTTGTTCATCTTAAATCATCGACCGGCAAAAGCATTCCGTCGGTACACATTCCTTTCGGGGTAACAAACCTCGGGGGTTGACCCAATAAACCGTTGATTGAAATATTAGTTAAAATATTGCCTGCATATAGATTTAGGATTAAAATAAAAGAAGTTTGAAAGTTAGAGGATCGCCATGGAAATTCTTGAAATTGCCCGCACAATCAAGCAGAATGAGCTGCTTATGGCACAGCTCTATGCCGAATGTGCCCGGCTGTTCCCCGAGCATGCCGACGAATTTCGTAACCTCGAACTTGAAGAAATCGGCCACGCTCATTTGGTCGAAGAGATAATTGAAGATATTGAAAATGAACCTCAGTCCTGGGTGCCTGGTTCGATGAGCCTTGCTACTATCAAGCTCATAAGCAAACAGATTCAGGAAAATCTTGAAGATATCCGACAGGGTAAAGTCTCGGCGCGATACGCCATAACTTATGCTTTGAGCACTGAACTTAGTCTTAGTGAAAAAGACTTCGGCAATGTTCTGAAAAACATCGACGGCAAATTCCAGGTGCCGATGCAGACTCTTGCCTGCGGTTTCAAAGGCCACTATCAGCGGCTCAAGAAACTCGAGAAACAATTGTTGACTACCGGTCAGGCCGGTTTTGATGATTTGAACCGTACATAAAAGTTTCAGGTTTGAAAGGAAACACTATGAAAAATTTCCGCTTTTTAACAAAAACACTTTTACTGCTGGTTATGGTTGTTTTGGCTTCTGCCGTATATGCCGGCGATTTGAAAGGAACAGTTTCGGTTAAAAGAAACAACAGTCGCCAGATTATTGGAGCCTGTTTGCACGTTGGTAACCAGGAATACGAAATTGTCATGGATGAAAACGGCAAATCGCTTGCTGAAATGTATGAGCACAAAGATCTTCAGGTGAGCGGTTCTGTTGATGGCAATAAAATTACGGTTGAAACCTGGAGCGAAATTCGCTCGGCTTCAGCTCCTGAACCGGCATATAAAGAGCCAGAACCACAGGATGAGCCTGAAAAGGTAGAAGAAGAGGAACCGGAAGAAGAGCCCAAAGAAGAAGTTGACGAAGATGAAGAGCCTAAGGATGAAGAAGTAAAAGACAATGAACCCAAGGACGAAGAGCCTAAGGACGACGAAGAAGAAAAAGAAGAGTCTGAAGAAGAACCCAAAGAAGAAAATGAAGACTGAGTTCAGTTAATCGACGGGTTCAGCCGCCAAAAATCGGGTAAAACCGGTTTGTCGGCTAAATTTATAAAGAAAAATCGGTCATAAAATCAGAAATAGATTTATGACCGATTTTATTTTGAGGCTGCAAGGCTTTTTTCGGTGGTTAATCTTTCTGCTCGAAGAAACTGGTCGTCCAGACTTCTATTGAAAGGCATGACCAGATGTTTTTCACGATAAGGCCGCATTTGCCGACAGATATTGAACCCGGCTGCAGAAAAAACTTTTTCAGCATGTTGCAAAAGGCTGGTCGCCGGGTAAATATCGAGATGAAGGGCGTCGGCGGGCAGGTAATCCGGTCGGCTGCCCGGTGCGACAACCACGAAATATGGCGAAACTTTCTGCAGGCTGGCAGTTTCGACGGCATAATTCCAGAGTTGCTCCAGTTCATTGCCGGAGTTTGAATGAATGACCAGCCAGAACCTGGCAGGAATGTCTGAAACCTTTTCAACTGGCGGGTCAATTAATTCAACGTCTTTGATCGGACCGACGCAATCTTTTAAAAAACGTTCATGCTCAGGCGAGAGTTCTTCAAGGCGCAGAATTTCGCTGAACCTGGGAAAAGTCCCGCCGATGCGTTGTAAATAAACCTGCCATTTCAAAAGCCTTGCCAGATAAACACATTCAATTTCTTCGAGAATTTTCAGATTACACAATTCACCCAAAATGCCTCCTGGAAAGGCATCGACAAAGAATAACGGCGGCTTTTTATCGAAAATCAATTTTTCGAGCCAGATTGAAAAAGATTGCTGATTGGCAATTGCCTGCTCGTTGGGAATATGAACTCTGATATTGGTTGGCAGGGGAAACTTTTCGATGAGATCTGCGCTGGCCGTTATCAGTTCAGGGTTGAGTGAGAAAGTATGGCAAAAGGCGAGAAACCTGGTCAAATGACCATAGCCTCCGCCAAGGCAATAGTAAAGCACACTTATTTCCCCTTTTTGATCAGTTCGTTGATGATGATGCAGCGAATTTTAACGGGGATTTCTTCAAAAAGGATAACGCCTGGTGCTGCGCTGTTGTGATAATTCTTGAGAATGAGTTTTTCGTTGTTTGCGGCATCTTTTACTTTGAGTTTGCCGGTTTCGGGGTAAAATTTGACATTACCGATTTCGTTGCCGCTCTTGTCACGAATTTCAGTTTTTTCAGGACCTTTGCTTTTCAGTTCAAAGGGCGTATTCATTTCTTCGTTGTCGGCGATTTTGATTTTTTCGTCTTTGAACTTGATTTTGAAGAGCAACTGCTCTTTTTCATCAACGAGTTTGATGCTGTCGTCTTTGTATTTCACTTCTGCGATGAGTTGCTTTTCCTGATCATCCAGAGCTTCTTTGTATTTCAAACGGCCGTTTTCATTGGCGCGGGCCTTTAAAGTAGCCTTTTCACCAGAGTAATCTATTTCAATTTTTTCGTGGTCGGCATATTTTTTTATTACCAGGGCTTCCTGATCGTTGGCGGTTTTGAATTTGAGCTTGTCGCCGGAATCCTCGGCTATGGCGTTAGCTGCTGGTTTACTAACCGCGGAATTCGAAGTGGCCGGGGCTTTTTCGCCACCACAGCCGGTCAAAGCCAATATTGTCAAAAAAAACACCGCCAGCATTAGATTTGCAGATCTTTTCATCTTCATTCTCCTGTCAGGCTTTCATAAAGCCAATATCAGATTTTTTTGCAAGTTTTTGCAGAAGCTGAACATAGGCTTCTGTTTCAATACCGGAATCAAAATGCTCGACAATATGCTGTCGCAAAGCTTTGCTAACCTGGCGATGCCGCTCTGGCGTCATCTGGTCGGCATTCCATAACGCGGCCCGACAGCCATGCCGGTCACCGGGGTGAAAGAGCAGATCGGCCTGCTCGGGTAAATTAGCCACGACATCGCTGATACCGCCGACTCTGGCAGCAATCAGGGGAATGCCGAGGGCTCCGGCTTCGAGCATAACATTGGGCATTCCGTCATAAAAAGAGGGCAGGGCGATGAAATCACAGGCCGGATAATAGCGCAGCAGCTCAAAATGATCTAAAAAAGGTAACTGGGTGAAGTGAAGCTTGTCACGATGCTCTTCGAGCCATTCCTGCATTGGCTCGGCAACGTCGCCGATCAGCAGAAAGTGGAATTTATCGTGCAAATTCGCTGCCAGCACATTGCCAAGAAAAAATGTTCCGCCTTTTTTTGCTTTGAACTGCCCGATCAGGCCGATGACTTTGTGCTCAGCGTCGACATTCTTTTTGCGCCAGGCTTCGGCTGATTTTTGGTCGGAAGGATCGGTGGCCCAATCTGCCAGATCGATGCCGTTGGCAATCCGCTCGACTTTTTCCGGATCGATAAATGGCATGATTTTTTCTTCGACTTCAGTACTCAAGACGCAAACCCGATCGGCAGCTGAAAAGGCGTCGAAAAGCAGATGGCGCCGGCCGGGTGAAAAAATGCCGAGATCAAAGTCGTTGCCACGTAACAACAATGCACTACGGGTATTGAACCAGGCCGTGAAAATCGGTAGGGCCACCAATGGCAGATAGCCGCCAAAAGCCATGATTAGACCATATTCTGTGGGATATTCCGGTGAGCGCAAGAGGTTGTAAAGGCAGTTGAGTGTGTGGCCGGGCCCTTCACCGTCAGGAATATTGATAAGTCGGCCGTTCTGTTGTTGAACGACCTTGATGCTGCGGTGCGGGCCAAAATGAACGACATCGATCAAAAAGCCACGTTGTCTGAGATTATTGACAATGCGGTCGCAGGCCTGGGCCATTCCCCCCCGGCGGGGCGGGTAATTTTCACTCAGCCATAAAACGTTCATTATATTCAGCTGTCGAAAACGTTGGCGTCGTCGTCGTATTCTTCGGCGAGCACTTCTCCGGAACCATCGACAACCTGGTCGTCAAAAGATCTCACATCGAGATCGGAATAATAGCTGTCCTCGAAATCATCGCCGTCATACCATGGCGAATAGCGGGTATTGTCGTAGTAGCGGTGGCGATAGCCGTAGCACCAGACCGAATCGTAATAGTAATCGTCATCATAGTCGCGATTTTTCTGGGCGGCTTTGGCGGTTTGCATCTGCTTGCCGAGGCAATCGAGGCAGGCGGGCTGGTTTTGGCCCGGCATCATGCGCATGTGGGCGCTGCAAAATTGTCGCCCGCAGACCGTGCAGGTTGCCACAGCATCTTTGTCACATTCCCTGAGATAGAAAAATCCTTTTTTCATTTGGCATTTTGTCATCGTCTTACTCCTGTTTGGCCGCAGGGCGGGCGCTCATGAGGATCTTGCCGATCAAAGCAAGCATGCTGACCGGTTCAAGAGCGGTTTCGAGGCTGCTTGACAATTCGACGCGAGTAAGGGAAATGACGTTGCGGCGATTTCCCTGCTTTTGCTTGACCCGGTCTCCTGCGCTGGTTAACGCCGCGCTTTCCTGAATTACATAATTCTTGTTTTTCAGGGCGAGGCCGGTCTTGATAATGCTTTTGACCTTATATTTATTCTTCGTTTTTACCTTATTGCCGCGTCTGTTCTTTTTCAGAATGTGGGTGTGGGTGACCATGTCGGTAACAGAGAAAAACAGGCGTGAGCCGTCGTAAAGATTGGCTGAACCGTCGAACCAGGCATCTTTGTAGAAATTTTTGGTAGTTTTCGGGTAACTGAACCAGCCCGGATCATTTTTTTCGGTTCGCAGCTTTTTGGGGGCAATGCACTTGCCGCGCAAATCAATCTTGACCCTGATTTTTTCATTGGGTTCCATATCCTGGCTGATGGTGTTGAGAACCGGCACGACAAACTCGCGAAGATTGTTGTGAATGTCGACGCTTTTTAAAATCAGATAGGCAACCAGAGTCAGCACGAAAACAAACGCCGGCACGAAAATGATCGGTGCAAGCATCTTCGGTAGAACTTCAGACGCCAGCAAAATGATAAAAAGAATGCCGACAAGAAAACAGATCAACATGATTTTTCCGGCCTGGCCACGTGCGGCATCGCATTCCTGGTCGAACTTGGCCAGAGGCTGAAGAAATTTGAGCAATTCTGCCGGCCTGGTCATGAAAATCCGGTTGCCGGTCTTGATAAACTCTTTTTGCTTGTCATCCAGGGCAAAATACTTTTTGAAGGCCGATACAAGTATCATCCGATACCCCTCTCTATTTATTATAAAGTCAGTATAACATCAGTTTAAACAGCATTCAAAGTTTAGCATAAATCTGCTGCAGGCTTAGCCGGGAAGCCTGCCAAGTTAGCCGGTCAGCGACAAGTTTTTGCGCATTTTCGCCAAGTTGCCGGGCCTGTTGTGGATTATTCAGCAAAACCCTGATGGCTCTGGCGAGTTCTGCCGGCCGGTCAGGCCTGACCAGCCAGCCATGCTGTCTATGATCGATCAATTCGCGAACCACCGGTATGTCTGAGGCTATCACCGGAACGGCATAAGCCATGGATTCAACAATTTTAAGCGGACAGCAGCCCTGAACAAGGTTGCGTGAGCATTCCACCAGTGGCGCAACCGAAAAGGCGGCATGGGCAAGCCATTGATGGACTTCTGGCTGCTTGAAGCGCAGATTCCAGACCAGGCGATCGTTGATTTCCATTCTCTCGGCAAGCTTTTGAAGATACTTCAGCCGGGGCTTGCTGCCCGAAACACACAAAACCAGATAAAGATCAGAAAAGTCACGCAAAAACTGCATGGCTTTGAATAGCACTTCCAACCCTTGCCATGGCTGAACCGCACCGATATAAATCAGGAATTTTTTGGGGGCCTCTTCAGGCCTCTCAGGAACCTCGGCGGGGATATCCGCTCCGTTACTTATGACTTCAATGCGCTTTTCCTTCATGCCGAGAGATTCAAGAAACATCTTGATCGTTTTTGACGGACAAACCAGAATATCGGCTCGATCGAGGCATTCAAGCTCGATACTTCTTATTTTGTCGAGAGTCGACCTGCTGACACCCGGATATTTGGCGGGCAATTCAATTGAAGGAAGGGCGTTGACCTCGAAAACCGTCTTGAATTTACGGTTTTCACAGCGAACTATGGGCAAGCCACCCCAGGGATCACGAAAATGTGCGATCTGCAGGCCTTCTTTGACCGTTTCGACATGACCCCGCACGAATTTTGAAAATTCGATGGTTCGCTGCAGAAAATTGTTGCTTTCAGAAACCAGTCGACGAATCTGCAGGTCTTCTTCAAGCTGCCAGCTTGGCAGTTCTGAAGTGCCAAGAGTAAGTAAAAGCCCTGGTGGAACCATGCCGAAAAGTGTCTGCGAAAATTCGCGAATATGTACCGCCGCTCCTTTCGGGGCGGGGAAGGTGTCGAAGGCAGCGTAGAGAGAGCGGGGCAGAATTGTTTCCATTGATCCCTTCCAACATAAATGCGCTTATATTTAAAAACTCTTTGTTCATCCTTGTAAGCCGGGGCAAGAACTGGCTAAGTGAATGTTTCATTAAGTTTTCAATCCGGAACACTTTTTTGTTCACTGGCAGCATAGCCTATTGGGTTTAAACAAGTCAATTCAAGCCGGCGAGCAGTTTGGTAAAATAATTATGCAGCCCCGGCAAAATTATTATAAAATTGGCGAATGCAAAAGAACGGTCGCTTGCCAAAGAATCGAAAAAAAAGATTTCAACCTACGCAGACCAGCTTGCCAGGAATGGGGGCGGTTGAGGTAGAAACTTCGTTGGATCATCGTCTTGGTCTGGTTGAAAACCCTTTTGTCGACCGCATTCTGGCGCTGCGACGAAGAAAAACCCTTGAACAGCTACTCGGCCAGATAGAAAAGCGCTATCTCGAAGCCGAAACCATTCTGGACATTAAAACAGCATGCGGTTGGCGTATGCGTCGAGGCGAAACGCCGGCGCCCGTGCCGCTGAACCTGCTCTTGAGCTTTTTTCATGAGCTTTTTAAAATTGAATATAAAAGCGATTTACACCCGCTTTTTCCCACCGTTCTCGAGGATCTGGGTTTTTCTTCAGATGAGGCCAGAATTCTGACCATGTGGGAAAACTTTTTTCATGAAAGTTGCCGCACTTTTTTAAAGCAGCATCCAGCCCTGATTAATTTGCTGGCATGTTTGCTTTTTCCCGACTATGAGGGAAATTCGAACGATGAAAAGCTTGTGGAAGTGTTACAAAATCATCTTCAGGCGGCCCGCGAACTTTAAAAAGGCGTGCATAATTCCTTTGCTTATTTTGCTTCGATAGGTTAAAATGCCTCCGGCTGCAATTAAAAAAATATCAGCAAATGAGGTACTTTCAATGGAACAAATCGTTGAGCAGATTGCCAAACTCCAATTTCTGAACCATTTCTGGATGACACTTTTTCTGATCATTCCGATGGTTCTCATTTCTCGATCGGTCGTTGCGGGAACTCGTTACTCGCCAATTCTGATCATCGTTCTTTTCGGTCTCGGCATGGGCTACGCGCTTGTTAAAAGCGATATCGGCAGCCCGGGTCTTCCTGAATTTCCCCTGGTAGCACTTGTGAGTAAGGTTACGATAGTGGCACTGGTGGTTTCGTTTTTTGTCGGTGGTCAGGAGCTGAAAAAGATCTTTCGCGGCGACCATCTCGAACTCGACGATATAGTCGTTTATTCAAGCGAAGAAACCATTCTTGGCACCAAGCGCACCCAGCTTTATTTCCTGATTCGTTCGTTTTTCGTGCTGATCGGTATTGAAGGCATTTTCCGCCTGTTGATCGGTGTCGATGCCAAAGATCCCGTCTCGCATTTTTATCCGCTTGTAGCTTACGTCGGCGTTTGTGGCTCGATAATTCTTATCGACAACAAGGCGACGATTAAAAATAAGGGCCAATACATTCGCAAAGGTCTTTATGAATTGATTGCCATCGCCGGCATTCTTTTTCTGAGCCATCATATCGCCATGGCGATCAAATCGACGATCGCTCTGCCGCAGATTTTCTTTGCCATGTTGATTTCAGCCGGACTGGGTGTGGCATTTTCAAGCTGGATAATGGGCCCCACAGGTCGTTCGCTGCTTTTTGCCGGTATTCCGGTCGTGCTTGCCGCCAACTTCATGATCGGCGGATCGCGCATTGCTGAAGCTTTCAAGCTTGAAGGCATGACCTCGGTTATGGCCTACGGCTTCTTCGGTCAGTTGTTCTGGATGTTCGGCGGTCTGGCTCTGCTGATTTACTTCGGAAAAGCCAACAATGTCCGCAATCTTGCCCCTGGTATGGCCGGGTCACTGTCGCACTCCGGTTTGACCGGTGCCTGTACCGCCGGCGATCTTGGCAGTGAAGCTGCTGCCCGTGCGCCGATCATGATCAACGTCCCGTTTTTTGGCCACATCTTCGTTTTTACCATTCTCGCGATGAGCGTTGAACGTGGAGCTCTGATCGTTCCGGCGGCACTGACGGTCGCAGTAATTGGGGTCTTATTGACGGCCTGGTCGTTGAAAACTCTTAACAAAGCCCAGGCAAAAGAGTCTGAAGAGGTTAAGGGGCTGATGCAGTTCTCGTTTGGTTGGCAGATTACCGCTGTGTTTGGTGGATTTTTCCTGCTGCACATGAGCGGCATGGATATCTCCAGCGCAGCCATGGCCAAATCCTCTTCAATCTCTCATTTCGGCCTTTTCGCAGCGACTCAGGGCGGTATGTTCGGCGAAACAGCATCGAGTTTGATTCCATTCATCTTTGCCATGCCGTTTCTCGTACATCCGCTGGTCTTCGGTATTTTCGGTGCGGCCATGGAAAAAGAAGGCGAAATGCCGGCTAAAACCGTTGCTGCTCTCGCAATTATCGGCGTAATCGGGGTCATTTATTCGCTGACCATGGCTTAAGCAATGCAGAACTTCAAGGCAGCAAAAATCGAGGTTTATGTTCCACCAGAAGCCCTCGAAAAGGTTAAGCAGGCTTTGCACCGTGCCGGTGCCGGTCGCCTCGGCGACTATGACTGCGCTGCCGCTGAGATAAAAGTTAAGGGATACTGGCGCCCGCTTGCGGGTGCCAATCCCTATCTCGGCAGCCTCGATGAACTCTGTTGCGCCGACGAAATCAAGATCGAGGCCTACTGTGCCCGTGAATACATCGCTGAAGTTTTATTGGCGATCCGTGCCGCGCATCCCTATGAAGAGCCGGTCATCAACGTGATTCCCCTGCTTAACCACCTGTTTGAATCTTTCTGAAGCTTCAGAATCGTTATTTCGGCCTTTTAGAAATATAGGTCGATACGATTCGCGGTGCCGAGCACCGTGGTATTGGCGAAAGCTTCATACAGACGCTGGGCCTGACGGTCGAGAAAACTCTGCATCATTTGCGCCGGATTCAGATTCTGAGCCTGGTTTTGCCCTGTATCCTCAGTCATGTTGCCGGCCTGATTCTGGTTGTCGGTTTGGCCAATTGGTTCCGGAGCTGTCTGAATGCTGGGCTCGATAGAAGTATTGGCCAATTCCTGGCCGTTGAGAGCTTCTGTTTCGAGAGGCCGCGAGGCGATCGGTGCCGGATCAGCCATGTTTACAGCCCCTGTCTGTAGCGGCGACTCATAGCCCGCAGGCTGCAGATATGAGCCATAGTCCGGCTTGTAAGCCCGTTGAGCCTGCAGAAAAAGCGCTTTGGGAATAGCCTTTACTGGTTCGCCCGGGGTTACATCAGCGACGGGAAAATCTTCAGCTTCGACGGCCGGACTGGTCCTGGTGTTGAGTTGCGGCTGGAAAGCGGGTGGGGCGCTGAGATTTTCAGTGGTTTCCGGTCGCTGTCGGTTCAAATTGTATTCAAAATCGAACCTCAGCTGAATCGGGTTTTGTCCGGCGAGCAGATTGGCCGGGGTCGCTCGATAGCCACTATCTATGGCGTTGTTCATCGGTGCCGAGGGTAGGGGAGCAGCCGCGACGGGGGCAACGACATTTTCATC
Source organism: uncultured bacterium (assembly GCA_964596185.1). Classification (GTDB taxonomy): domain Bacteria; phylum Muiribacteriota; class Ozemobacteria; order Ozemobacterales; family Ozemobacteraceae; genus DYKG01. The sequence goes on from CAZQUE010000002.1 coordinate 128,856, forward strand.
GTTACTTGTCGGAACTGAAGGGACGGCCGTTTCAACGTTGACGCGGCCGGTTGAGGCGGCACGAACTCCCGCGTAGCTTTGCCGTTGTTCGTTGTTGGGAACTACTGCACCCTGTCCGACATTTTTGTCGATCGGAGTCGGTTCCTGTACAGACAAAACCGGCAGGTCGTGAATCTGACTCTTCAGCCGCGTCGGGACCTGATTGAAGAAGTCAATTTGATAAGAATATTGAATTCCCTTTACTGATACTGGCATACCTATTAAAATAATATCCCGAAAATGCTTTCTCTGCCAGAGGCAATTTTATCGGCAGAATTGATTCAACTGAAAGGTGAACATTTTGACGCAGAAATTCAATTATCCTGAAAGTAAAGTGCAGACCGTTGAGGAAATGATTCACGGCTATCGCAATGTCGACCATTTTCGCTGGCTCGAAGGAGATGAAAAAGGCGAAATAACCGCCGAAGTAGTTGACTGGACCGAAAAACAAAATGCTTTTACCCGCAGCGTTCTCGACAAACTGCCGCAGCGAAAAGAACTTGAAGCCAGAATCAAACCTTTGCTTGAAACCGGAGCCTTTTCTCTGCCGACAATGGCAGGCGAACGCATTTTTTACTTTCGCCGTCAGGGCGATCAGAACCAGCCGGTAAACTATTACGCCGATAACGCCTTCGGCGAAGAAAAGGTGCTTGTCGACCCAAACCAGCTCGATGCTGATGGCTTGACGGCCGTTGCCTGGATCGCTCCGTCCCAGGACGGCAACCTCGTCGCCTGGGGTCAGTACCGAAGCGGCGACGAAAATTATTGCCTGCACCTCAGGGATCTACAGAAAGATGTCGAGCTACCTGACCGCATTTCGGGCAAAGTCGTCGGAGTGTTCTGGCTTCCTGATAATTCTGGTTTCGTTTATTCGCGGCTGGCTGATGTTAAAAACCCATATTCACGTCAGATTTGCCTGCATCTGCTCGGGTCAGACCCCTCTCAGGATCGGGTTATTTTTGAACAGTATAAAGAAGGCCCTCTTGCGACGACCTGGGGCCCCTTCGCCAATCTCAGCGACGACGGAAAATGGCTGATTCTCGGTTATCACACCAGTACTCGCGCCAATGATCTGTGGCTCATTGACTTTGCCGCCTGGCGGGCAACCGGCAAGCTTGAAATGAAAACTATCGCCGTCGGCATCGACGCCGCGTTTTTTGCCCGCGTCAACCATGACCGGTTAATTATTTTCACCAATCATCAGGCCGCGAAGGGAAAACTTCTGCAGGCATCGCTAAGCAACCCGGCCATCGAAAATGCGCGTGAGTTCATCGCCGAGAAACATGACGCAGTCATGGAATCATGGGATTTCACCTGCGAAGGCCTGCTCGTCGAATACATTTATCAGGCTTCAACCCGCATCGACAAATATAGCCTGAATGGTGATTTTCTCGGTAGTCTCGAACTCCCCGGAATTGGTCGGGCTTGTGTTTCCACCAGCAGCGATCGTGCCGACTTCTTTCTCAGCTATGCTTCTTTCAACGCCCCACATCGGGTTTTTTATCATAAAAATTTCGATGCCGCCGCTGCTTTATGGAAAAAGCTTGAGGTGCCGGTAAATCTTGATGACATTGTTGTCGAACAGCGATGGTTTACCTCGGCCGATGGTACCAGAGTCAGCATGTTTCTCGTTCATCGCCAGAATCTGCAGCTTGATGGCAATAACCCGACCCTGATCTATGGTTATGGCGGTTTCTCGATTGCCATGATTCCGTCTTTCATGCCTTTGCTTTGCCCCTGGCTAGAAGATGGCGGAGTTTACGCAATGGTGAACCTGCGCGGCGGCAATGAATATGGCGACGAATGGCACCGCAATGGTATGCGCGATAAAAAGACCAATGTTTTTGCCGATCTCGAAGCCGCCGCCGAATACCTTATCAGCGAAAAAATCACCTGTTCGGAACGTCTTGCTGTAATGGGCCGCTCAAACGGAGGGCTACTTGCCGGTGCCGCGCTGACCCGCAGGCCGGATCTATACAAAGCCGTAATTTGCGGGGTGCCTTTGCTCGACATGCTACGTTATCAGAACTTTCTCATGGCACGTTTCTGGGTTCCCGAATACGGCAGCGCTGAAGATCCTGAAGAATTCAAATGGCTGATCGAATATTCGCCTTATCAGAAAATCGAAGACGGCGTTAAGTATCCTGCTACCTATATCCACTCCGGTGAAAACGACACCAGAGTTCACCCCATGCATGCCCGCAAAATGGCCGCTGCATTACAAAAGCATAGTGCCGCCGCCGATGCGCCGATTCTTCTCTGGGTCGATCGCCAGTCCGGGCATGGCGAAGGCAAGCCACTTGAAATTAGAGTTCTTGAAGAAACCGATCAATGGTTGTTTTTGCGCTGGCAACTCGGGATGCTTGCATGAGTAAGGCTCTGGCCCTTTTCGATTTCGACGGAACCATCACAACCACTGACAGTTATGCCCAGTTGTTGCGCTTTATCGTCGGTGACCTGCGCTTTGCCGGCGGCGTGACCTTGCTTGGCCCTTTGCTGCTCGGTTTCAAACTCGGAATTTTGCCAAACTATCTCGTCAAGCCCATGGTCACTAAGTGGTTCCTCAACGGCTTCGAACGCAAAAAATTCAACGAACTTGCCCAGAGCTTCGTTAAAGAGCGTCTCAACCGCCTCGTAAGGCCGGCAGCCATGAAGAAAATTCTCTGGCACCTTCAGCAGCAGCACCGCGTAATCGTCGTTTCCGCTTCTTTTGAAGATTATCTGCAGTTCTGGTGCCAACAACACCGGCTCGAACTGATTGGCACCCGCCTTGAGTGGGTTGACGACCGCATTACCGGTAGATTCGCCACCCGCAATTGCTATGGCCCTGAAAAGGTAATACGCATTCGAGAATACCTGAATCTTGATGACTATGATGAAGTTTACGCCTACGGTGACAGCCGTGGCGACAGAGAAATGCTTGAAATTGCCCAACACAAAGGTTACCGGGTTTTTTAAGCCCGGCGACCAACTTTAACCGGGACATGTTGACAAACTTGTGCTACAATCTATGCAAAAATAGAATCTGGCAAGGGAAGGAGCCACAACTTTGAGAAACAGAAATTGTTTTTTTGTTGTAATGCTGATTTTGGTACTTTTTTGCGGTGCCGCTTCAGCCCAGGATGCCGCAGCTTTAACTGAGAATACTCAGGCGCTGAAAGAAAATACTGCTGCGGTAAAAAGACTTACCGAACTGCTTGAAAAAGGCGGAATGATGTCGGTGCCGGGTACAGCTGCTGCAGCACCCGATCTTTCTGACGTCGACTCCAGTGTTGACGCTAGCGTCAAAGAACTGCTCAAAAACCTTAAGTGGGAAACCAACGAAGAATACAAGGGTATGGGCAGTAAGGATGCTAAAAAAGGCGGCACTCTCAAGTATGTCGAGTCTTCATTCCCACCAACTCTGCGAACCTGCGGAAAAAATGCCAATTCAGCCTTCATGAGCATGCTTACCGGCATGAGCTATGAAACTCTGCTCGACCTGGACCCCATTACCCTGCGCTATGCGCCGAGTATCGCCAAAAAATGGGCCGTCGCCGACGACAAAGTTTCTTTCTTCTTTGAAATCGATGAGCGGGCCAAATGGTCTGATGGCAAACCGATTGTGGCTGATGACGTTGTGCAAAGCTGGAAGCTCTATACAGACCCAGGCATTGAAGATCCTTTTTCAAACGATTATTACAACAAATACGAACAACCGGTAGCTGTTTCAGAGCGCATTGTCATGATTCGCTCAAAACTCAAAAACTGGCGCGCTTTCATGTCGGCAGGCTTTATGATCATCCTTCCCGGTCATATCCTAAGCAAAATCGACGGCAAGAAATATCTCGAAGAATACCAGTTTAAAATGATGCCCGGTTCCGGCCCCTATACCTATGAAAGCTCAAAAGTTAACGAAGAAATTATTCTCAGTCGCCGCAACGACTGGTGGCAGAAGGATCTGCCTCGCGCTCAGGGCTATTACAATTTCGACAAACTCCAGTTCATCTTCATACAGGATGAAAACCTGATCAAAGAAAAATTTAAAAAAGGCGAACTCGACTGGGTTTATGTAAATGTGGCTCGCGAATGGCACCAGGACTTCACCCCCGCAATGTTGCCGCAAATAGCCAAGGGCTGGATCCAGAAACGCAAGGTTTATACCCACCGCGCTATCGGTGTTTCCGGCATGGCATTCAATATGCGCAAACCGCCGTTTGATGATATTCGCGTCAGAAAAGCAATCGCCCATCTTTATAATCGCGAAAAAATGATGGACAAGCTTTTCTTCAATGAATACGAATACCTTGATTCATTTTACCCCAATTCGCCCTATGCAAACCCAGAAAACCCCAAAGTGCGATTTGATCCTGATGAAGCAGTCCGCTTGCTTGAAGAAGCCGGCTGGTTGCAGAAAAATCGCGACGGCGAAGGCTGGCTGGTTAAAGATGGCCAGCGTTTCGAACTAAGCCTGAACTATGTTCAGAAAAGCTCAGAACGCATCTATACCATTTTCCAGGAAGACCTCAAAGATGTCGGTATCAAGCTCAACCTCAAGCAGGTTACCTGGGCCACCGATATCAAAGAAGTCGGTGAACGCAATTTTGAAATGAGCTCACGCGCTTACACCGGTATTCTTTTTCCGAACCCGGAAAGCTCTTTTCATTCAAAATTCGCAGATCTTCCAAATAACAATAACATCTGGGGCCTGAAAAACCAGCGCATCGACGAAATCTGCGATGCCTACCCCCTGATGTTCGATGCCGAAGAACGCATTAAAGCTGTGCGTGAAATCGACGGAATCGTCTGCGGTATGCATCTTTATGCGCTTGGCTGGTTTGCCGCCCACACACGCCTTCTTTACTGGAACAAGTTCGGCATGCCCGATTACATTCTTGCTAAAACCGGAGATCAGCGTAGCCTGGTCAGTATCTGGTGGTATGATGAAGAAAAGGCCAAAGAGCTTGAAAAGGCCAAAGCCAAAAATGCCCCCTTGCCGGTTGGCGCTGAAATCGTCAGATGGTGGGATCAGCATTACCCGGCATCCAATACCAAAGCTGAGGAGATAAAGTAATGTACAGTTATTTTATCCGCCGCTTCTTATTGATTATACCAACTTTTATCGGAATCACTTTTTTGTGTTTCACGGTAACCCGCTTCGTTCCAGGTGGCCCGGTTGAACAAGCCGTTCTGCGTTATCAGCAGGCCGCTGCCCAGGAAGGCGAGGGCGGTGCCGGCACTTCAAGCTCGATGGATCGCAAGGGGCAGATTTCCGAAGAGATGATGCAGAAACTTAAAGAAATTTATGGTTTCGACAAGCCTTTCTACATTGCTTATATGCACTGGCTCTGGCGGGTTCTTCACCTCGATCTGGGCGTTTCTGATACCTATTCGCGCCCAGTCTGGGATCTAATCGTCGAGAAGTTCCCGATTTCAATCTGGTTCGGATTGACAGGCTTTTTGCTGTCATACAGTATTTGTATCCCGCTCGGGGTCTGGAAGGCGGTCAAGCATGGCTCGGTATTCGATACCGCCAGCTCGTTTTTCGTTTTTGTTGCCTATTCCGTGCCAGGCTGGACCGCAGGCGTGATTTTGCTTATGTTGCTTGGCGGCGGTTCATACTGGGATGTCCTGCCTCTCGGCGGCACTGAAAGCACGACGATCGTTAAAGACACTTATCTGGCCGGCTACCTGCTCGAAGGCGGCAAGGCCATAGATTTGCCCGCAGACGCCCGCAAAGAGTTTCCTGATCTCAAAGATGATACGACCATCAATGTCAGACACCCGGCCTTCAAACATCTGCCTGAAGGCAAGCGCGGCAAGCTTGAAAGCGGTAGCCATTCTGACCTGAGCGGATTCGGTCAGTTCCTCGATAAGGCCCGGCACATGGTCTTGCCGGTGTTCTGTTACGTGCTGGGTATGTTTGCCTCGATGACCGTGCTGATGAAGAATTCACTGATGGAGAATCTCGGCCAGGACTACGTCAGAACAGCCTTTGCCAAGGGGCTTTCTGAAAAGACCGTTATTTTTAAACATGCGTTGCGTAATTCATTGATTCCGATTGCGACCGGACTTGGCCACATGCTTTCGCTGATTCTGGCCGGGTCTTACCTGATTGAAAAGGTTTTCAATATTAAAGGTTTTGGTCTGCTCGGTTATGAATCGCTGATTGCCAGAGACTACCCGGTCACCCTCGGCATTCTCGTAATCGGTTCATTGCTCAAGCTGTTCGGTAATATCTTCTCAGATATTCTTTACTGCATAATCGACCCAAGGATCAGGTTTTCATGATGAATAAGAAAATTATCAAAGAATATGCAAGCAAACTGATCGCGTTTATCGTTTTCTATGCCTTTATTGCCTGGGTTATGCCCGATTTTGGCACAGCCAACACTACCGCCGGTTCAGACCCATTCGAAGGCGCGGTCATACTTGGGCTGGCCATTGCTGCGCTGATCTGGCTTTATCCGATCGTTGCCTCAGGCCTCGATTCGTTTCGCATGTTTTTCACCAGCCCGATCTTCAAAAGACGCTGGAACAAATTCAAAAACATCAAACGCGGTTATTACTCGTTCATTTTCGTTATCATTATCTTTGGCCTGTCGTTTTTCAGTGAGTTTCTGATCAACAGCAAGGCGATTTTCGTAAAATACCAGGGTAAGATTCATTTCACCCTGTTCAGCTTCGAAAGCGCCAGATCGTTTGGGCTCAAGGGCTACGGTATTCCCAATTACCGCCAGATGAAGCAGATTTATCAGGTGCGCAATCAGGAACGCAAAGATCGCCTCGCCAAAGGCACTGCCACCGAGGATGACAAGAAATATCAGGAGTGGGGCGACGACTGGGTTTTGTTGCCTGTTTATCCCTATGGGCCTCTTGAATCATTGCTCGACGAATTGCCCTGCCGACCGCCGCATCCGCCAACCTGGGCTGAGCGCAAATGGCGTCAGGAATACTTTGACGAAGGTCTCTACGTTCTGCCCGACTTTATGCCACCTGCAGAAGAGATTGCCAAAAAATACAACCGGCCGGAATGGGCAAAACTTGGCGAAGCAAAGCTTTGCCAGCAGCTCGCCCTCGCCGGACTGCTCGATTTGAAACCAGGCGTTAAAACGCCCTCGACTTTTCAGCATCTGCTTGGCACCGACGACCGCGGTCGCGATGTCTTTGCCCGCATGGTTTACGGCTTTCGAACTTCGGTTTCATTCGCGTTGGTGGTGACTTTCCTCTGTTACCTGATCGGTATCAGTTTCGGGGCGCTTCTTGGTTTCTATGGCGGAAAATTCGATATCATCATGCAGCGCTTCGTTGAAATCTGGTCGGCAATGCCATTTCTTTACACAGTGATGATCTTTGCCGCGATCATGATTCCGAATTTCTGGATGCTGGTTATCATCCTCGTGCTCTTCAAGTGGATGGGCATGACCTATTACATCCGCGGTGAATTTCTGCGCGAAAAATCCAAGGATTACGTCGCCGCTGCCCAGGCTATCGGCTGCACTGACGGCGCAATCATTTTCAAGCATATTCTGCCGAATGCACTGACTCCCGTTATTTCATTCGCGCCATTTGCCGTTGTTGCCAACATCGGCGCACTGGTGTCGCTCGACTTTCTCGGGTTCGGGCTGCCGGCGCCGACGCCCAGCTGGGGAGAACTGCTCGGGCAGGGGCTTGGCAACCTGCACAAAGAATGGTTGATTCTTTCCCCAACCCTGGCAATGTTTCTGACCCTGCTTCTTGTTTCGTTCATCGGCGAAGCCATTCGTGAAGCTTTCGACCCGAAACAGTATTCGAGATTGCGGTAAGGAGCAGCGTCATGGCAAAAGAACTATTAAGCGTACAAAACCTCAAGACATACTTCAGAACCGAAGCTGGCATTGCCAAAGCTGTTGATGGCGTTGACTTCAATATCTACGAAGGCGAAGTTCTCGGAATTGTCGGCGAGTCTGGCTCGGGCAAATCGGTTACTTCGCTGTCGATAATGCAGCTGATTCCCAACCCGCCCGGCGAAATCGTCGATGGCTCGATCGTTTTCGAAGACAAGGATCTGCTGGCGGCTTACCGTAACAAAGATTATGACGCTATTCGGAAAATCCGTGGCAACAAGATCTCGATGATTTTCCAGGAGCCGATGACAAGTCTGAACCCAGTTTTTACCGTAGGTTACCAGGTTGCCGAAGCTTTGATTCTGCACCAGGGCCTCAATAAAAACGAAGCGTTCGATCGTGCTGCCGAGATGCTGGAACTGGTCGGGATTCCCTCGGCCCGTGAGCGTCTGCTCGAATATCCGCACCAATTCTCTGGCGGAATGCGTCAGCGCGTCATGATCGCCATGGCGCTGGCCTGTAACCCATCTTTGCTGATCGCCGACGAACCGACGACAGCTCTCGATGTTACCATTCAGGCGCAGATTCTTGAACTGATGCTAGAAGTCAAACGAAAGACTGCAAACGCTGCCATTCTGTTGATCACCCATGATATGGCGGTAGTGGCCGAAACCTGCCAGCGCGTCGTCGTCATGTATTGCGGCAAAATTCAGGAAATCGCTGACGTAAAGACCATCTTTACCTCACCTCAGCATCCATACACCCAGGGATTGCTCGCCTCTTTGCCGAAACCAGGGCAGAAGGTGCGCCGCCTTTCGACGATTGAAGGCATGGTGCCCTCGCTGTTCAATCTTCCGGCTGGTTGCAGTTTCTGCACCCGTTGCCCGAAAAAGATTGATATCTGCGAAACGAAAATGCCCGAAATGGTCGAAGTCGCTCCCGGACATCAGGTTCGTTGTCACCTGGTTAAACCAATGGCCCAAAACGGAAAGAAGGAGTGATTAAATGAATAATTCAAAAGAAAATTCCAAAACCCTTCTTGAAGTAAAAGACCTTAAAATGTATTTTCCGGTGCTTGGCGGTGTGTTTCGCCGCAAAGTAGCCGATGTAAAGGCTATCGACGGAGTGTCGTTCACCCTCAGGGAAGGCGAAACCCTCGGCCTGGTCGGAGAATCTGGCTGCGGCAAATCGACAACCGGCAAATGTATCATCAATCTTTATCAGCCGACCGGCGGCCAGATTCTTTTCAATTCAAAGCTGACCGGTGAAGTGCCGGTGGTTGCGGTAAAAGAGGGCGGCACTTCGGTTAAGGTTCCGGCTTTTTCGATTCCGACACCGCTCAAGGTCGATATTGCGCAGCTTAACAACAATCAGATGCGACCGTTCCGTTCAGAAATTCAAATGATCTTTCAAGATCCCTATGCTTCACTAAATCCGCGCATGACCGTCAGTGACATCATCATGGAACCGATGACGATTCATGAACCGGGCTTGTCTGAACAACAGCGACGCGACAAGGTTGCCTGGCTTATGGAAAAGGTTGGGCTGTCAGCCGAGCAGGCTTTGCGCTATCCCCACGAATTCTCTGGTGGTCAGCGCCAGCGTATCGGCATTGCCCGCGCATTGGCGACCAATCCTCGACTGGTTATTGCCGACGAACCAGTATCGGCCCTCGATGTTTCGATTCAGGCCCAGGTTATCAACCTGATGCAGGATCTGCAGGAAGAATTCGGCCTGACCTACATTTTCATCGCCCACGACCTGGCCGTAGTCGAGCATATTTCTGACCGTATCGCGGTTATGTATCTCGGCAACATCGTTGAGCTGGCCAAATCTGATGAGCTGTTCCAGAATCCGAGACACCCCTATACCAGGGCGCTACTTTCGGCAATTCCGCGGCCTGATCCGGTTAACAAGCGCGAGCAGCGCATCGTTCTCGAAGGTGATGTGCCGACTCCACTACGCAAGCCATCTGGATGCGGGTTTAGAACCCGTTGTCCCATTGCCCGACCTGAATGCGCCAACGAGTTGCCGCCAACTCTGGAAGTAGATCCCGGCCATCTTGTCGCCTGTCCTTATCATGATTCTTACGATAAAAAATAGCTGTGCTGGGCCTCGCTGCCGAGGTTTGGACGACGGCTGGAAAATTGAAGGGTGAAGCAATGAAGAAGTTCAAAGAATTGTTTCTCGTTCTGGTGTTACTGGCCATGAGTCTGCCGCTGGTGGCGCAGGCCCAGCCCGAAAACGAAAACGCTCTGGCTCAGAGCGAAGAAGTTGCCGGTGCCGAGACAGGCGATGACGTTGTTCCGACCTCTGATGCAGCAACTGAAGAATCAGGTGCCCCGGTACCGTCAGATTTCACCGAAGCCGATACGGCCCCAGCCGCAGCCGATTATGAGCCGGGCTTGCTTGAAGAAAACGAGTATTTTCTTTATGCCCCCGAAGGCCTTGCAGGCGGTCGGCTTTACCCGCTCATCGTCGCATTTTCCCCCGGCGGTAATGGTCGAGGGCTGATCAAGGATTGGCAGGGCCTTG
>CAZQUE010000002.1:139334-143429 GCA_964596185.1 uncultured bacterium
GCATTTTCCCCCGGCGGTAATGGTCGAGGGCTGATCAAGGATTGGCAGGGCCTTGCCGATAAGCATGGCTGCGTGCTTTTTGCTTCCAAGATCGTTAAGAACGGTATGAACATTCCGGTTTATCTAAAGCGTATCGTTAAATTGATCAATGAGCGAATTGCGCCCAAATATCCGATTAAAACGGATTGTATAATTGCGGTCGGAACTTCCGGCGGTGGCATGGCTTCGCATCTTTTTTCGTTTTTCCATCCGGAAACAGTGGCCGGGGTAATCAGCAGTGTCGGCTACATTCACGAAAACAGTCTGAAGCAATTCGATAAATACCCGTACAACAAAGCCTGCGTTTTTCTGACCAGTCCGACCGACTTCAATTACAAGCTGATGAAGGAAGACGAAAAGTTTTTAAAGAAGCATGATTGGAACACGCTCTGGATAGAATTCGAAGGCGGGCATCGCACTGGCCCGCTCGAACTTCGTGATGAAGCGCTTGAATGGATTCTGTCACAGTCTGAAGTGGCCGATAAACTGAGATAATCTTGACCAGTAGCTCATTTTCACCGGAAATTTATATTGGCGATTTGCGTATTCAGATTCTTTCGGATTATCTGATTCGTTTTGAGCGCGCTGATCGTCTTTCGTTCGATGATACGCCGGTGTTTGAAGACCAGCTGACCTTTCATATCGTCAGTCGCTTTTTTGCGATGCCTTCGTTTCGCGTGCGCTTTTTAGGTAATCGCGTCATTGCCACTTCAGCGATTGAATTCGATTTGCCGCTTTTTTTGAAAAAGGTTGAAGAGATTCGTTTTCGCTGTAATGGTCGCTGGTTCCATATTGCCGAAGCCAAAACCGTGCCGGCCGATTTGCCCGAGCCCGGCAAGTTGCCTGATTACTGGTTGCTGGCAGATTATCCCCGGCTTGTGCCGCCTGAGTTCGGCGCGACTGCGCCGCCGCCCGAGTATGCCGACGACATGCTTTCGGGCTGGCAGATCAGCGATACGCTTGAAGATTTTTATATTTTCTTTCCCCGTGCATCGGGCTATCGGCGCTTTCGTCGCGAGCTCGTCGATTTGACCGGTCAGGTTCCTATGCTGCCGAAACATGTTTTAGGCTTCATTTACAGTCGCTATCACGCATTTTCCGATTCGGACATTTTTGAACTGGTCAGACAATATCGCGTGCGGCGCATGCCGATTGACATGTTTGTCGTCGACACCGACTGGCGCGAGGGTGGCTCGACCGGCTATGAGGTCAATCATCAGCTTTTTCCTGACCTGGGCACTTTTTTCAAGATTATGCACGACAAGAACATTGCCCTGATGTTCAACGATCATCCCGAGCCATTCGATCATATTGCCCTTTCACCACTTGAGCTGCAATCCCGTGAAAAGGCCCTGGGCAGCTTGCTAAAGATCGGTCTCGACAGCTGGTGGTATGATCGCAACTGGAAGACGGCTCTCGACGAGCCGGCCCCCGGGCTTGGTAAGGATGTTTGGGGCATGCGGCTTTTTTACGAGATTACTCAGAAATGCAGGCCTTTGCAGCGCGTGATGATCATGGCCAACGTTCCCGGAATCAAGAACGGCGAACGACTTCGCCCCACAAATATCGCTGCGCATCGCTATCCGATCTGGTGGACCGGTGACACCCAACCCGAGTGGTTGTCGTTGCAGCGGGCTGTAGAAAATGCGGTAAATGAGGCAATTAAATCTTTGCTCTGCATGGTAAGTGATGACATTGGCGGGCACTTTGGCGAACCTGACGCTGAACTGATGTCGCGTTACATTCAGTTTGGCTGCTTTTCACCGGTTTTTCGTCTGCATTGTACCAGTGGTCAGGTGCGCGATCCCTGGCATTTCAACGAAGAGGTCGAGCGGGTTATGGGCAACTATCTCGGCCTGCGTCTCAAGTTGTTGCCGACATTGTATGCGGCGCTGCGCCAGGTTTATGAAAATACCGAGCCCATGTTGCAGCGTTGCGATCTTGAATGGCCAGAATATGCCGAGGCAGCCTGGCCGCATCAATACCTTTTTGCGTCGCAGCTGCTGGTTGCGCCGATTTTCAAGCCGGTAAAGAAATATGCCAACGCCGTTCTCGAATATGTTATTCGCGAAGTCTGGATACCGCCGGGAGTTTGGCACGATGTCTGGACCGGCAAGCTTTATCAGGGGCCAAGCCGCAAATTTTTGCGCTGTCATGCCTGGATAACGCCAATTTTTGCCCGAGATGGTGCGATAATCGTTTCTCAGCCGGAAATCGTCAATACCCGTTCCCAATCATGGCAATCGCTGGTGCTCGATGTTTTCGTGCCCGAGCGCAGCTGTACCTGTCAGCAGGAAATCTACGAAGATGACGGTATTTCAAATGATCATCTCGAAGGTATTTACTCGACGACCTCGATCCGTATCGGTCGCCGTTCAGGTCAGGTTGAGCTGGAAATAACCCCGCCGGCCGGGGAGTTTGTGCACGCCTTTTCCCGCCGAAGCTGGCTGGTGCGCCTGCATTTTTCCAAATTTTCGCGCATGGCATCAATTTGTTTGAACGGTAATTTTTTGCTGCCAGATCGCTATCACTTTGTTAAGAGAGTTGAGCGGCCCGCGTCGTTGCCTTTTATCTGTCGGCCCGGTTACACCGGCAAAGAGTCGGGCGAAACCGTCGAAATACCCGTTGAAAATTATGATCTGGCCCAGCCGCTTAAAATAACTCTCACTCTCGCCTGACTTCGTTGATCTCTGCCAGGTATCCCTAAAACTGTTTTTTGAGCTGAATTAGCTCTGCGGGACATCCAGGCTCTGCTGATATGCTTTCCACTGGGCATAGAGAAAGCTTTGCACATCGAGTCGCGCTTCATTTTCGCTTGCCGGGTGGCCCGGGCAGAAAGTGATGAGCAGTGGCTTGTAATCCATGGTCTGAACCTGTTCGACTTCGACGTTCAGAAAAGCATTGGCAACGATGACCGGCATGATGATGTTTTCGTGGTTTTTGCAGATCTGATTGTGGTGTTCCCGCGCACATTCCATCAGGTAAGCAGGCAAGCCCCATTCGAGGCAGAGTTTGGTGCCGACTTCGCAGTGATCGATGCCGAAGTATTTGCGTTCAGCCATGATTATGGTCACGTTTTGTTGTTTCTGGAAGTCCTGAACCTTTTTATATTCATCGGGAAAGCAGAACTGCATGGCCAGAGCACCGATATCGTGCAACAGTCCGGCAACGCGAATTTTTCCAAGCAGCACTGCATCTCGGGTTTTGCGTTCGGCGAGTTTTACCGCCAGATGGGCAACGGCCTCCGAATGTTTAAGGCGTTCTTCCTGATTGGCGAAGTAGCGGGTCGCGAGGTTTTGAAAGATCAGCTGAACCAGAACCTGCTTGAAGCCGTCGAGACCAAGGTAGGCGAGTGCCTGACCGATGTCTTCGACCTTGTTGCGGCGCATGAAAAAGGCGGAATTGGCAGTTTGCAGAACCCTGGCGATCAGCAGCGGTTCATGGGCGATTGCTTCTTCGAGCTTGGCGAAGGTGATGTCGGGTTCGTTCATCATGCCAAGCAGGCTCAGCGCAGAGCTTTTGAATGGTGTGACGTCAGCGAATTCCTTGGCGATTTTTTTGAAAATGATCGCGCTTTTCAGTCGGCGGACAGCGTCTTCAGAAGAGTTGAAGGTCTCAACGAAATCGAGGCTGAAGGGGACCTGGTCGTTGCTCATGAAAACGATCTTGAGGTTGACCTTTTTCGCCAGTTCGCGCAGTTGTGGGCCGACGTCGACGCCGAGATTGCTGTCGGGGGGCAGGGTAAAGACCAGGTTTTCAAACTTTCTCGACAGAATGAACATTGCTCCGAGTGCTCGGTGGGATGCATCTATTTCTGTGTCGATATTGATTATTTCGAGGATGTTGAGACCCCATTCCCGAATTAGAAAAGGGTGTTCCTGGCTTAAGACGTTCATGTGTGTACCCCGATTTCTCGCATGATTCAGCTGCAACCAGTATATTTTAATCCCTTTTCGCCGTCAAGGCTGACCTCAGAATCATATTGAAAAATCTATAACCCGGGTGCGGACCTCTCTATACTACCGAAATTACCCGAACCCATTGTTTCATTCCCGC
>CAZQUE010000003.1:0-131072 GCA_964596185.1 uncultured bacterium
TAAAATATCGGTTTATCGCGCAACGGAAAAAGACCTACCCAGTCGATTTGATGTGACCGGCATAGCCAGGCTGTACCGCTCCAAGAGAGCATCCAAATCCACCAGATTTATACTGAAGGCCTACTGCCCATGGAGTTTTGATATAAAAACCTCCGGTACTGGAAACTTCGCCGATAGCATAGAGATTTTTCTGAAGTTGAGCCTCTATGCCACCATAAACCAAACTGGCTGTATCGTTGGCAAGACTGTTTTTCTTAGCTCCCAGCCACTTGCCGGTCCACCAGCCATCCTGCTTGAAAGTGCGCGCACCCAGATGCAGGCGAACTTCTTTGTTCAAACCGGCCTCGCCAATTTTTTTGGAGAAGGCGATATTGCCTCCTGTTCGGGCAACATATTTGGTTCCGGGGCGGTGATACGCTCCTATGCTTCCTTCCCAGCCAGAGACATCTTCGTCGAGAAAACGATAGCGAAAAGCCGGGCCACTTGCGTCAACCGCCTTGTCATCGCTACGATTGTCAAAACCAGAATGACTAAAGCCCAGCTCAAAACGGTCGCTAAGGCCATAGCCGAGAAAAATCCCCTTCCAGTAAGAATCGTCCCCAACCCAGTCCTGATCTGAAATACAGGCTTGCAGTGAAACCTCACCTTTTTTGAGAGTACCGGAAGTCGGGTTGATAAACATACCTGGAACTCCGTCAATGGTGATCACCCCTCGCGATGCCGGATTACCGACAGCTGAACTCTGAATGGGCAATAACAGAGTGGAAATTAGCAAAAGCAGTTTTAGCGTTTTCTTTGCATTCACCTGAAAACTCCTCAAAAAAATCTTAAAACCCAAGACCAAAAAAATAAAAAAAAGAACCTTTTTGTCCAGTGGTATTACAATGACACAGTTGATTCCCGGCAGAAGCATTCAAAATTCATTTGTCTGCAAGGTACAACTGTTTGGTTTTTTCTTTCGGGAATGGTAAAATTACCTTAGCACACTCAGGAGAGTCTTAAATGAGAACGTTCAGCCTGCTTTTGGCATCGATGCTCTTCATTTTCACCTGTTCTTTTCTGCATGCCGAGGTGGATATCCCATGGCAATTGCTGCATCAGCAAGCTATTGAAAAGGCTGTCAGTCAGTGCCGGGAAATAATTACCCCCTTCAGTGCTCAGGCTGGGTTCCCCGACAAACTCCCCAAAGAATTGATCGGTAAAAGCTGGCATGAAATTCGTGTCGCGGTTGCCAAGGCCTGTTTCAAATGCTCACAAATTTTGCTGGAAATGACTGAGAAGCACAGATTTTCAGCCCGCATGAGGCTGGGTGCAAAATATTTCAGCAAAAGATTCATGCTTGGCACCCACATTTACCCTCACAAAACTGAAACCAGTCGGGTTCATGAATTTCAATGCCGCGATTTTGCCAATTCATGCGATCTAGGTCTTAAAGAACTCAGTCTCTGGGCCAGGCCAGAACCGATGCCCGGGGCGGTCGAAATTGTCTGGGCAAAAAATGCCAGGGCGGGACTTAACCGGGTCAGAGAGATGTTACCATCTTTTTCCGAGCAGATATCGGATGAAAACGCCCGCGAGACCTGGCAGAAAATTGCAAGATCAACGATTCTTGCCGGAAATGAGGCAGGCATGACTGCCGCCAGAGTCGGCAATTACGATTTTCCTGCCTGGCGCCTGAAATTTGCCATTAAATTTTTCAAGGCCGCAGCCAAAGCTGCGGTAGCCGACAGCTGGTATTCCCGTGAAACCAATCCGAAATACTGGCAGCAAGCCTGTCTAAAACTTAAAAATGCAATTGAACCATTGGCGGTAGAGATTGATGAATTGCTGAAGTCTCTGCCCAACCATCAATAAATTTTGTCGAGGTGTAATTGTGAAAAGAACTGCAGTTTTGATGACCGTTCTCTTTCTATGCCTGATCTGCTCAGTTGTTTCTGCACAAGGTTACGGAAACGAAGATCTGCGTTGGGCAAAAAGCCTTATGGAACGTGGCGACTACGCCTATGCGATTGAAAAATTCACTGATATTGCCCGGTCACCACGCAATCCTGAAGCTGTAAAAAAAGAAGCGATGTATTACATCGGTTACTGCCATGTTAAAAACAATGATCCCTGGCAGGCTGTAAGAGTATTTGAAAGATTTCTCGAAAAATATGACGACGGTATCAGCCGAGAATTCATTCCTGATGCCCTTTATGTTCTGGGCCGAGTTTATGAAGAAACAGGCGATCGACGTTCTGCAATCAGAGTTTATCGTCGCTGCCAGAAGAATTACCCGCGCAATTCTTTTGGCCGAAAATCAGCTGACCGACTCAGGGAATTGAACGTCGGTTCTGGCGGCAATACCGATCCTTTCGACGACAACTACAATAATGGCGGCAACAATAACCACCACGACGATGACCACAACTACCATCACACCGGCATCTCCCGGGAAATCAGACAACTGTTACGGATAGCCGAAGACATCAGCAACTCTTTCACCCGCGACCAGATGCTGCTCGAAGGCAGTAGCCGTGCCAGAACCGGTGAAGATTTCGTTGCGCTGGCCAAAGCCATCGAGAACGATTTTACCCGTGGCCAGCTGGTTAATAAAGTAACCAAACACCAGGCTTTCAGTGATTTCAGCCCGAAAAGCATGATCGAACTTGCAGGTTTCATCAACAACAGCTACACCCGTGACCAGTTTCTGGTAGAACTGGCCAAAAACATGGCCAATCGAGACTACGTAAGCAGTTTTGAATTTGTCGATGTCTCTGCCGCTATCGATAACGATATGATGCGCCAACAGCTTTTCAACGCCGTGGCTGACGGACAAGCCTTCAAACTGATGAGCGCCCGCACCATCGTTGATCTTGCCAAAACCTGCCAAAACTCCTATATCAGTGATCAATTTCTGCTGACTGCCGCCAAAAAGTGTCCGCTCGGCTATCGCGAATGCATGTTGCTGGCCGAAGCTGCTGACAACGCGTTTACCCAGCAGCAGATCATGCAGATTGCCAAAAACAAGGATCTTGGTTCATACCATCGCCCCAGATCAAGAATTGTGGAAAAGCCTGAAAATGCTCCGGTAATCAGCATTGACATGACCGATCCCTTTACAGGTTTCAATTTCAATCGCTCGCAGATTCTTAGAGTTCGCAATTTTATCAAAGCCGTTGAAGGTCGCAAAAATATGAAGACAGCTTTCAACAGTTTGAAGAAATCTGATATGAAATTGGCAACAGTGCGTGAATATATGGAAAAATATAAAACTCTGCAGAATTTTGACGATGCACACAGATCACGCTAAGCGCTGATAAGCACAAGTATCGAAAGCCGCCTTTAAAGGCGGCTTTTTTATTTTTAAATGATTCTTTGAATTTTTAGCCAGAGCGGCCTTTATGATCTTTGCGGTGACCTACGGCCATCAATTCGATTTCGTCAAGTTTGATCGGACCGCGCTGCCAGTCGCCGGCGGTGCCGCCATAAAAATTGTCTATTTTTAAACCAACCCGGTTAACCATGCGAACGACTTCCGATGGAGTATAGTATCTTTCAATGCCGCAAATTCTGGCCTCGATACCATTTCGCTGCACGATTTCTTCTTCTCGGGTACTTAGTGTGAACAGATCGAACCTTCCTTGAGCCACCTCTGCATCAGAATATTTTCTGATTGGTCTGAAAGCGCTTAAAACAGTTACAAGAAATGGGCTCCCCGGCTCGAGAGAATCGGCAATGTTGGCAAAAATCGCCATATCCTTGGCCCAGATATCATCTGTTTCCTCGAAAAGGCAAAGAGCGCCTTCACACAAAGAAATTACCGCCGAGAATTTTCGCTCTGGCTTATAGTCTTGGGCCGAACATTCAATGAATTCGATTTCAAGATGTTCAGCTCGAGCTTTTTTGCGTGCCTGATTCAGCATTCCCGTTGACTGGTCGAGACCGGTAACCTTATATCCGCGCCGGGCAAGCTCAAGGCTATGGCGACCGGTTCCACAACCAATATCGAGAATGGTTGCTCCAGGCTGCAGTCTCAATTCTTCGATAAGAAAATCGACTTCAGCAACTGTATTGCGGGTAAATGATTCTGAATCATACTCTGGAGCGATGGTATCGAAAAATTTTTTCCACTCAGAGATCATCGGTGTTATCTCCGGAAGAATTGTCGATGGATTCAGCACCGGATGCCGACTCAGGCATTGATTCAGGTGCCAGGTCTGGCGCCGGATCATGTTTAAGGCCAACATCTGGATCTGCCTTCTCTTCCTTCAACTTAGCACTTTCACCCTTTTTCATGCGCTCGAACATTTGGAGAATTTCGTTTTTAACCTCGGTTTCGGGCTCAAAATCCTCGCCAGGTTGTCCAATATTATTGAGTTCGCAGGTTTTGTTGATCAAATCGAGGCATTGCAAAACTTCATCTCGGGTAAGTTTGGTATTGATGCGCCGACCACTGAACTTAACATTGGATTTTCCGTCTTCGGAAGGGATTTTTTCGTGAATATGCTGAGTCAACTTGTTGGTAACCGATGCAACATGGTCGAAAGGAATTCGTTTCTGCTGCATACCGTAAAGCATGCGATCAACCGATTTGGCCCCTTCTACCGAGAATGTAGCCTCGGCGCCATCTTCGGCCTGAAGCATGTAATGATTTTTAAAAGCCAGCAGAATGATCTTGCCGTAAACGCCTTCTATCAATTGCTGTGAACCTTCGGCAAACATTGAAATAAGACCGATATCACCACTTTTAATGCCTTTAGCGACTTCTTTTGCGCCAGCGATGATTTCTTTGCGATTTTCCTGATTGAATGCTTTTTCAGTGACGATTTCAAATCCTTTTTCAAATGTCGCCGCCGCAAAATCTTTGCCGGCTGTATGCAGGAATGAAACGCCGTAATAGCCACCGACAACGATGGCAATGATAATGATGATGATTAAAAGACATCCGCATCCACAACAGGTTTTCTTGTTCAACTCAGCACCCCCACAACAAACTGTTATCCTACAAAATAACAGAAACATTGAAAATTGGCACTAAAAGTCAAAATTTCGCCACAATCAGCAAAATCGCTTTGGAACTGACAAATTATGGAAACTACAGCGCCAGCAACTCAAAAACCTCGTGTTTCCCTGCTTTGCCCTTGATTTCTACAGAAGCGACAAATCTTGTTTTCACCTTATTTTTCAATTCGATGGCAGTTTTTTCAGAGGTAAGAATTCTTGTCGTTCCAGCCATTTCAGCCATGCTTTTAAGACGGGCGGCAAAATTTACCGTATCACCGATCACGGTAAAGTCCAGTTTACCGATCCTGGAACCGATTTTTCCGGAAATCACCGCGCCAGAAGCAAGTCCAAGTTTGCAGGCAAAAGGAAACCCGTCAAAGCTTTCACTAAAAAGCCTGCTGATTTCTATTGCTGCTCTGGCAGCCCTTAAGGAGTGTTGTTCCTCACCAGTCTTGTGCCGAAAAACCAACATGAGCGAATTTTCAATCATTTTGTCGATTATTCCACCATTATCCCTGCAAATCCGGGCAATCTCGGTAACAAAAACGTTGAGATAGGCCAGAACTCTTTCCGGGTCACTTTCAGATGCATAGGCATTGAATTGTATCGGCTCACAGAATAAAATCGCCGCCTCAAGCAGTTCGCCACCGGGGGCAAACTCTGCATCAAGGCCAGTTGCTACTTCCTGCTGAACATCTTCAGAAACGTATTCAGAAAGAATCTTGCGCTCTTTTATTCCACGCAGCATTGAATTCAACGATCCCGCAAGTTGATCAAACTCATCGCCAGTGCCCGAAGTGAAAGAAAACTCAAGATCACCGGCTCCAACTCTCATCATTTCATCGGCAACTTTTTTAACCGGAGAAACAAAAAACAGGTTGGCAACCAGAAGTATCATCATTCCAGAAAGAATGATGAAAAAGACCACTTTCAAATTCTCACCACTTAAGAGATCCTCTTTGGGTAAAGTCGATCTTATTCGCCCAAAACAGATGTAAGGAAGAGCATCATCGAACAAAGCAACTTCAATTTCGCCATCTGCCTCCCAAACCAGGTCACGCTTCAACAGGTTTGCCAATCTAAGCTTGTCCATAATTTTGTCTTTATCGAGCATTACGGAGCAGTTTTCCGGCGACAATGCAAGTTCTTTGCCGTTAATCAAGGCAATTGCCATATCGATTTGCCAGTTTGCGCGTTTTTCACTGAGAGGAAACTGCTTGTATGCTTTATGAAGTTGCTCATTCAAGATTTTTTTTACTAAAAACCCTGGAAAAAGCAACGTTTGCGGCACCCTCGTTTTTTGCTCGTTTTCTCCGAAAAGCAGCAAACAGGCAAACCAGAATTTGTGAGCCAGCTTTTCTATCCGCTGAACCTTCCCAACACTTTCAATAACGATGTTTACGCTGGTTCTGTTTGCGGCGACCTTGTCGATAATTCTGCCAAAGGCTCCAACTTCACCTTTAAGAATTGGAGACAAGTTCAGAATCTCGATTATCTGAAAAACAAAAACCTCAAAAGCTTTCATTTCCTGAGGTCGCCACCTTTCGTCGGGAGGCTTTTCAGCAGCAGGAAAAAATAGTTCCCGAATTCCCGACAAATCCTGCAAAAAAATCACATCGATCTTGTTCGCCACAAGAAACTCTCTCAGTAAACGATTTCTTTCTTCAACATTTTGAGCCTGTTGAACTCTTATCGCCATTTTAACGTTTTCCAGCTCGATTTGACTGATACCGGAATTCAAACGCTTCTTGATTGCGGCAACCTTTTGCTGCAGAACTCTTTGAGCCTGCTGCACCTGATTGATTTTTCCATATTCGGTAAATGCACTATAGGCAAATACAAAAATCGATAACGGAAAGAGTCCGGCAAGCAAAAGAGACATGAAAATTTTCATTGAGATACTTAATTTAAAGTTTGCACCCCAAAGACTTAGACGAAAAAACATCATGGTTCCAAACAAGAAAAGCAGCCGTGAAAGAAAAGAGAAGGGGCGGCGATAATGCGACAAACTACCCTGCAAATGCTCTCTGTTGCATTGAACGCACAGCATCGGAGGATCGTTAAGATATTTATCGAGGCTCTGAGGAACGATACCGCCCTTCTGGACAATATGAACAAAGTTTTCCGGCGGCAGCAATTGTCTGATTTTGATTCCTTGCGAATTTTCACGAAGCTTGCTGAGTCTGGAAGCTTCAAAATTCCAGGGTAAAGCCAGCCTTTTATTGGGAAACACTATCCTTCTTTTTATTTCACCTTTTGCCGAATTTATTGCTGCAGCAATCACTGATTCTGGTTTAATGGACTTTTCTTTTATCAAAGCCAGGTAAGAATTCTTGCTTTTCTCATCTCGATAAAACTGAAAATAGACTGGGCCCGTATCTCCAAATTTTGCCGAAATGGTTTTGAAAATCTTGCCGTTTAGCAGTGCAAATTCGGCTATATTGCCAAAGAACGATCTAAATAGTCTTATTTCGGCTGATTTATGCCGCTCAGAATCGTCTAATAGGTGCCATTTTGCAAAAACCTCAAATATTCTTTTTACAAAAACATCGGGAGGCGCTTTAAATTCAAGGCTTTCGCCATTATCTATCGCCCTTGAGATTCTTCCGGTAGCGAAATCCTGATGAAAAACTGCCAATACTTTTGTTCCGAGACATTTTTGCAAAGAAACTCTTAAATTCTCAGCCTCATAGGAGACCTTGTCAAAGTTTCGATTGAAGCCATCGAACTTTTTCTGTAGCCATTTTTTCAGTGAAAGATCATCGCTGAATGAAGACAGTTCATTGAATAGAAAAGGTCTGTTAAAAGCGACATTGCGACTGAAAACGAAGGAATCATATTGCTCAAATGCTATGTTTAAGAGAATCAGAGGAGTCACCAACAGAACCAGCCAGCCGCAGAAAGAAAGTTTCCACGAGATTCGGCTGCTAGACTCAACAATAACTTTACTCATCGTTGCTCTTCTCTTTTTCTAAATGGAATTCGCCACAAAAATGTTTCAGTTCATTGAAATGAAACCGGTCGCCGACCTTGACAAAAGTATTCTCATCAACAATTACACCAGCTGAGCCCACCAGCTTGCAGTGACTTTCAAGTTCAGCAGCCCGAGCAAAAGGCTTGCCAATAACCGCATATTCCTTTCGCTGCCCTGATTGGCCGATGCTGCCAGAAACGACTTCGCCGCTGGCAATACCAATTCCATTTTCGATGGTAAAAAGCCCCTTAAGCTTGCGTTCACGGTTAAGCTCTGCAAGCTTTTTTCGCATACTCAGAGCAGCACGGCACGCAGATACTTCAACCGCTTCCGGGCAGTTGTCCGGAAAGAAAACCGCAACGATTGCATCACCGATAAATCTATCAATAATCCCATTGCAGGCCACTATAGCTTTCTCCATTTCGGTAAAATACTGATTCAACATTTCGACGACCGAAACAGCGGAATTGTTTTCGGAAATAGTTGTAAAGTTGCGCAAATCTGAAAAAAGTATGCTGACGTAAACTCTTTCGGCAAGTTTCTGACCGACAGAAACGCCTTCCAGGCGGCTGATCAGGCGACCGGATACCAGTCGCGAAAGCCTCTGCTTTTGTAACAGTTCGCCGACCATTTGGTTGAATGCCTGCCCCATATGCGCAAATTCATCGTTACTTTCAATTTTCAAACCAACATTCAACTGACCGGTTTTGGCAATACTGTCGGCGCAAAATTGTAAGGCTCTAACCGGCTGAAGAAAAAACCAGCCGATAATTTCTGATAATACAAGCAATGAAATCAAAACAAGCACCAGCGAAAATAATGGCAACAACCCAATCAAAAAGCCTTGTTCGCCTTCCCTTATCCGGCAAATTCCCGCCAGTAAAATCGCTGAAGTTTCATTGAATATCCACATGTGAATTTCAGTATAGTTAGAACTGCGAATGGTTCTGCTGCCAGAAGATCCAGTGGCCATAGCATTGTTAAAAATTCCGGTCATGTCTGGCCAACCGCGAAAAACATTTTTGAAGTCTATAGATTCTAATTCATGGGTGTTTCTGACCGCATAATTGATAAAATATTCCACTTCTGAGTCCGATTCGTAAAGCAATGAAATCGGCAGCTTCTTTTCTCGTCTGAAAAGGTTTTTGAATACTGAAAATCGGGAAGAGTCAAAAAAAGCAATTGCCCATGGCTTAATTGGCTTTTGCGCCAAATCAGGAAATAAACAGAAGTTCATTCGCGAAAGAGAAGAACCCTTGGTTATATCCGGATTATTAATCACTTCTTCAGCCATTATCGACGGCATGTCTTCAAAAAGCTGAATAAAATCACCGATAAAAGCATCGGTATATTGAAGTTTTTCAAGCTGCTTACGCACAAGCTCCCTGCCCGTATCAAGCTCGATAAGATTATTGAGAAATCTGACACTATTATTGGCCACCAGCATCGACGCCTCCTTGGCTATGGCGTCGTCACCGAAAACCGAGCTGATGAATTTTCCATGTGAGGTATAAAAACTCCCCATACGCATATAGGGCATGCGCCTTTTAAAAACTTCATGAGAAATATGATTTGGATTGAAGCTTGCTGCAGGAATTCTCATAAGATGATCTTTTAAAGCCATCGTGGCCATTGACTGGCGAATATTGCTTTCCTGCAGAAGCATATCTGCATTCTGCAGCTTTAGGTTCAATCGACTTTTAGCCAGAGCAAACCTGTCTGAACGAACTCTTTCTTCAGTCAAAATCAAAAAGATGCTTAACAATACAGCTGGTGGAATCAGCACTGTTGCAGCAATAAGAATGAATTTTCGCCGAAGATTCAGGGGAATATATACCCCATTGATCCAAAGCTGAATTGCAAAGGCAAAAAAGAAAAGTAAAACAATTTTTTTAATCCACCTTAAGGCCTGCAAAAGCTTTATCAGCGAGGTTGGACTTTCCGGATCAGACTCAACCAGCAAAACTTTTTCAAAATTCTTCAGATCAACATCTTTCTCTGAAATTGAGCGGATAACTGCAGCGTAATCAGCTGAAATTCGATCAGTAAAAGCAAGACCCTTTTCTGTATCAATGAAGCCAAAGCCGAATTTTTCAGCATCAATTTTATTCAGAAGTTTTCTTCGAGTGTTTGGACTGGCATGACTTACGGCAAAATTTTCCCAGGCCTCGAGATTTAAACTCTTTTCAATGATTCCAGCTGAAAAGTAGCCAATGGTTTTTCCATGCAACTCCAGTTTCTTATGAAACAAAAATAGATTCTGAAAACCGTACAGGTCGGAAAAAACGCGATTAACAAGACCATTTTCCAACAATTGATTGTTGTAGGTAGAAAAGAGCTTTTCTGATGTTCGATATAATTCTTTTACCTTGTCATGAAAACGTCTCCCTTTATTATCTGCCGAAGTGCACAACCCTGCATCAATAAAGAAATGAGTTAATTCTTTATGACTGAACCCATTTTTAACGAGATTTTCGCCGGCTTCCAAAACTACCTCAGAGAAATCTGCAGGAGTTGAAACTATAAAAACCGGCTTAATTTTAAACTTGTCCCACAGATGTTTCTGCATCTGGAAGTTGAATTTATTGCAATCCAATTGCGCAAAAGAATTGGTTTGATCAGCCTTACCAAACACATCGATTTTATTCTTGAACAATTCATTTTCAAACTCTTCAAAAACTTTTTGAATGTAGTTTTCAGGGCGAAGATCAAGTTGAAAATCAGAAATTTCCTGAAGAAGTCGGTCTTTCAGGTCGGTAATCGCTACTTCTTTTTCATTTTCATAAATTCGTTGCGCCTGATTTTCAAAAAACTCAAGCGGCAGAAACAGGAAAATAAAAAGTCCTGCCAGAGCCAAAATTCGATAAAAAAGAATGCGATTGGTTTTATGGGACAAATTCTTCATACTCGAATAGTATAACTGATTTTAGCTAAAAAAAAGAATCCGGGAGCTTTCCCGGACTGAAAAATAAGGAGGCAAACAAATCCATAAACCTTTTCGAACCAAAGTGATGTTTTGTTTACGAAAAAGATTCAGACGTGAACAAACGAATTTAAACAATCATAAATAAAAACCACCGCGGTCAAGCGGTGGTACGTACCAACAAACGGGAATTTTTTTGGAAATTATTTTAAATCAGCCTGATTTAGAATTTTTACCGTCTCCGGTTCGAGAATCGAGGGAAAATAAATCTGTGCAAAACCTTCAATTGGTAATGTCTTCTCCTGTTCTGCAGCTTCATCGATTCCGCGAACGACAGTCACAAAGAAACCGTTACGCAAGGATCTGAAAATGACGGTTTTTCCGTCGGCAGAAAGGCCGGGTTGCCAGTCATAGGTTCTTGCATTGGTGAGGTTTTCGTAATCCCATCCTCCGTTAGAAGTTTTGAACAGTTTGAAAATACTGCCGATCTGCCCCACACGGCGCACGAACAGGTTAACGTCAGCTTTGGCATTGATATGGCTTTGCCAGTTGTTGCCACCGCTAACCAGAATCTTTTCTTCATTGGTTGTAAGGTCTCTTTGGGTGATGACGAACCCGCCTTGAGTGACCCTCGACAATTGAACCTTTTCAGGAGCCAGCCAGGCCAACTGCCCTCCAGAAAGGCCGTTGAAGTCGAAAGGTTCAAAAATGCCATCTGGGTAAACGATCATTCCAGGCTGAACCATGCCGTTTCCGCCCTCTCTGACGCATAGTATTCTGTTGTCCCAGGGTGAGGGAACCGGCCAACCCAGGCTACCAATCGGGTCTTCAGCAACCCAGACCGTTTTCAGTTCAGAATCTATAGCGACAAGGCCATAACGGTTTTCTTCAATTTCACGGGAAGCAAGAATAAGCTTTTGGTGCGGCCACCAACAGGCATTTCCCTCTTTTTCAGGAGTTCTGGTTAGAGGTTTGATCTTGCCCGAATTACCATCGGGCTGCCAGATAAATATGTCTGATGACTCATTTTTTACGCCGACAAAAAGAACTCCGGCCGGTAACTCAACCGCAGCAATCATTGCCGGAATAAGAATAAGCAGACAACAGACAATAAAAAAGCTATTTTTCATTTTCAATCTCGTCGCTGGCAATAATTTTTTCTGCTTCAGCAAATTGTTCAGGAGTCAGTTCAGCTTCGATACTTTCGGCGAGTTCGGCGGCCAGCTGCAATATTTCCGAGTTTTCATCACCACTTGGATCGAAAGCGGCAAAATTATAAAGCAGCGCGTAGGCCCGGGCCGGATTTTTCTCGACTCCACGACCGTGATAATAATGATCGGCCAGGTAAAAGCGTGCTTCAAAATGATCCTGGGCCACGGCTTTTTTTAATAGCTTAACGGCAGCGATATCATTTTTCTCGACGCCAACTCCTTCGGCGTAGCAACGGGCCAACTCAAATTGAGCATCAACCTGCTCGCCTTTGGCTGCCTGTTTAAGCAGTTCAATGCCTTTGGGCACATCTTTTTCAACACCCCGGCCTTCAAAATACATATAGCCAAGGTTGAATCGAGCCTCTTCGCTGCCTTGTTCTGCGGCGAGCTTGAAAAAATAGACGGCATTGGCCAGGCTTTTTTCAAGCCCGAGACCTTCTTCAGAAAGCTCACCCAGCGCCAGCAATGCTTCCGGATGTTTCTTTTCTGCGGCTTTTTTATACCATTCCACTGCTTTGCCGAGATCTTCTTTCACGCCCATTCCGGTGTGATAGCAGTGGGCAAGGCTGGCCATCGCATCGACATGCCCAGCCAGTGCAGCTTTTTCGAACCATTGAAAAGCTTCTTTTTCATTATTGCCCGAATCAGCAAATAGGCCCAGTTCGATGATTCTTATCGCGTAGTCATGCTGCGCGGCGGGGTCACCTTTTTCTGCGGCTTTTCTGAACCATTGCCAGGCTTTTTCAAGATCGACTTCGACGCCATTGCCATCCCAGTAGCGCTCACCCAATTCGAGCATTGCTTCGGGATCATTGTTCTGGGCTTTTTCCATCAGGGCAACAATCTCTGGAGTTTGAGCATAAGCGCAGCCCAAAAGAAAAGTAAAAATAACAGTTAAAAACACCTGCCTCATAAACAGGCCTCCTGTCAGACAAATTAGAAATCGATGATCTGTTTCTGAACCTTGGCTGCAGCACTGGTCAGCGCGTCCCGGGCCGATTTCTGACCTGAAAGAGCTGCTTCCATTTCAGGGTTAACGATGTCTTCGAGCAAACCATAACTGGTTACCACCGGGTTAACCCGCGCATGTTTCATCTGCTCCATGAAGGTCATCAGGTGTTCATCTTCAAACTTGACCAGATCATAGGCGCCGAGATTGATCGGCAGCTGGTTCAGTTCTGAGCACCATCGTGCCTGATTTTTAGCATTGGTGAAAAAAGTAAGAAAATCGTAAGCTTCTTTGGCATGTTTTGAATGCTTGAAAACGACGGTATCGGTGCCGCCGACATTGGTAGAGCTTCCTTCTGGGCCTGCAGGAATCAAGCCGACGCCAAAATCCATGTTGGTATTCTTGAATTTTGCCAGGTTCCAGGGCCCCATAAAAATCATGGCATACTTGCCGTTAACAAAGCCCTGTTCGGGTGAAATTGCCCCGGGGCGCCAGGCTCCGGCTTCGATTTTATGCTCATTGGCAAAGCTACACATCATATCTAGAGCTGCGATTGCCTGCTCTGAATCGAGTTCACATTTCTTGCCATCGGCAGATATGATTCTTGCGCCGTAGGTGTTGAAAAACGGCAGGTTCCACCACAAGGTATTGAGCATGGCGAATGCGTAACGACCGTTGCTTGAATCAGTAAGTTTTTTCCCGATTTCGACGAACTCTTCCCAGGTGGCGGGAACTTTAGGTTCCAGACCGGCATCTCGAAACATCTGCTTATTGTAAAACATGGCGACGCAGGTAGTCTGGTCAGGTATTCCATAGTATTTACCGTCAATAAAGCCAGTTTCAAGAGGCGCTCGCAAATATTGATTGCGAATTTTTGAAAATTCAAAGGTTTCAAGATCGATAACCGCATTCTTGCGTGCCAGTTCACAGACGAAAGACCAGTCGACACGAGCCATGTCCGGGCCCTGGCCAACCGTTAGAGCGGTACGCAACTTCGGCTTGTGACCATCGAAAGGTATTCGCACTGGCCTTACGGTAAATTTTGGGTTCAGTTTTTCCCAGTCTTTGATAATATCCTTGAGAACTTTTTCTTCAAGATCGTTGTAAGTATGCCAGAAAGCCAGAATAGTGCGGCCATCGCGGGTAGTGCTGATTGAGTCGTCCCAGCAGACCGAGACCAGTGCCAGATAAGCAATTATGGCAACCGCAAAAATTTTCTTCTCGTCCATTTTCTGCCCCCTATTCCTTTACCGCGCCCTGGGTCATGCCTTCGATGAAGTAGCGCTGCGCAAACAAAAACAGCACGGCAATAGGAACAATCGAGAAGCACGATGCCGACATGATCAGACCAAGTTCAGAGGTATATTGACCTCGAAACAGCGCCAGACCGACCGGCAAGGTTATGCTAAGCGGGTTTTCAAAGTTAGTAACGATCAGCTGCCATAGAAAGTTGGACCAATGAAAGAGAAAAGTCAGCAAAAACAGGGTAAGAATTATCGGAAAAGCCAACGGCACGATAACGACTCTGAACACCTGCCATTCGGAAGCTCCGTCAATTTGCGCCGCTTCGAGCAAAGAATTCGGTATGGTATCCATGAACTGTTTAAGCATAAAAATCCCGAAAACCGATGCCAGATGGGGCAAAAACATTGCCCATTTGGTGCCGAACAGCCCCATTTTGCAAACCATGAAAAACTGCGGAACCATGAACATCATGCCAGGGATCATCATCGTTGCGAGCAAGAGCATGAAAATCTGCTGCTTGTAAGGCAGTTCTTTCTTGGAAAAAACATAGGCTCCCATCGATGCAAAAAAGGTAACAAGAAATGCCGCGGTGGTTGCCACCAGCAAGCTATTCAAAAAATAGGTGCCGAAGTTCTTTTTCTGTTCGATTGGATCTTCAGAAGCCATTAGCAGCGAGTTTTCATCTACTTTAAGCACTTTTTTGAAATTTAGCAGGGTTGGTTCAGAAGGGACAATATCGAAGGGATTGGCTTTGTTTATGATCAATTCCTGGCCAGAAGGCTTGAAAGAAGTGCAAAGCATCCAGAAAAATGGAAACAGCACCACGACGACGCCAACAACCAAAGCCTCATACAAAAACATTTTCTTTAAAAAAGTGCTGCGCTCTTCTGCTCTTGTACCGATGTATTTTCGGACGGTTAGCATAACCAGCGCTATGGTAAGAATTATGGCCAGGCCATTGTAAACTGGCACCAGCCGGGTCATCATATCTGCAGTAGGAATGGCGGCAGAAACGCCTGTAGCTGGTTGATCGGAAGTGGCGAAAGCAGTGACTACCATCGCCCCGAATTTGAATAGTTGCCCTGACACCACATAACAGATTGAGATCAAAGCGGCGAGAAGCACCATGAAAACAGCGACACGAAAGGGACTCATTTTTCCGCCGGTTGAAGTTGTCATTTTGCGCCTCCCTGTGCTGCTTTTCTTTCGGCAAACCGCTGTTGTATCCAGGTTATGCCAAGAGTTATGATCAGCAGCATGTATGAAATAGCCGCAGCGTAACCGTAGTTACCGGCTTCGAATTGTTTGTATAGATAGTAGCCGGCCACCGAGGTCGAGCCGACGGTTTCCCCCATGACAACGCGCTGTGGCCCGCCTGAGGTCATTGCATAAATTTCGGTAAAAGCGTTCAAGGCACTGATTACCCCGGTTATGGCCATGAATATTATGATCGGGCGAAGAAGAGGAACGGTTATCTGCCAGAACTTCTGCCATTCATTGGCACCATCGATATCAGCCGCTTCATAAACAGCCTGAGGGATATTCTGCAAAGCCGCCAGAAACAGCACCATGCCGAAGCCGGCACCTTTGAGAACCATTGCCAGGACAACCGCCGGCAATGCAGTGTAGGGACTGCCAAGAAGCCCGGTGGTATTGAAAAAGTTTTCCTCTGAAAAGAAGAAAGTGGTTATTTGTGCCAGAGCCCCAAATTTAGGGGCATAGATCAAAGTCCAGATAACCCCGACCACCAGCATGTCGAGAACGTTTGGTAAAAAGAAGGCACTGCGAAAAAAGCTTTTGCCGAAAAGCTTGTTGTCGAGTAAAAGCGCCAGGCCCAACGAAGCCGCTATTCCCAGGGGGATGGTCATTACCCCATAAAGCGCGGTTACCATCAGCGACCACCAAAACTGAAAGTCGGTTAAAATACGCTTATAGTTCTGCAGACCGACAAATTCAAGGTTTGACAGACTATAATCTGTCTGTGCGCCAAAAAAACTCAGGTAAAAAGAATAAAAAATGGGAAAAATCAGAAAAACCACAAAAAGCAGCATAAATGGCGACAAAAAGCCTACTGCAACCGTGGTTTCCTTTGAACTTTTAATAGCCAAAGTCTTGCCCTCCCCGGGAATATGTCAGAAGCATTCTACCACAAAAGAATGAAACTCTAACGAATTCAATTTTTCTACGGTTTTTTCGGCTTCTTCTTCGTTGTTGAAAGGCCCAACAGAGACCCGGTAAATTTCTATTTCCGAATCAGGCTCAGACAGTTTCGGGGCAAAGCCATGACTTTGCAGTGAAATAATGGCGTTTTCAGCGGTTTTTCTGTCGGCAAATGCACCCAGTTGCACAAGAAAACCGGCGTTTTTTGTCTGGCTCTTAGAATCAACTGTCGCTGGTAGAGCTTTTTGCGAATTTGCTACCTTATTAGCTGTCACCGGGGCAATTCTTACCGCTTGAGTCTTTCTCGAACTTATGTCGATAAAAAACCAGATGCCCAGGCCCAGAAGAATCATTAAAAAGATGTATACCAGCCACTCTTTGATGGTTTCAATGAAACTGTTAGCTGGTGGACCCCAGTCAAAATCTCGACGCCCGGAATTTTTCTGTTCGTGCTCGTTCAAATTTTTGCCTTCTTTTCGAGAATTATCGGTAAATCCTGACCGCAACTACATTTTTGGCCCTCAAAGCAAATACAGGTATTATAACCGGTTCGCTCGATCAAAACCTCATGACAATTGGGGCAAAGGGTATTTTGCGCAATACCCAGATTGCCGGCATAAACGTATTTTAGTTTTTTTCCGGCAATTTCGACGAAACGCTTTATTGTTTCAGGCGGAGTGGCGGGCGCAGTTTCAAGATAGCGGGGAAAATAACGGGAAATATGCAATACCAGTTCATCCGACAAACCAGCAATCCAGTCAACCATCGCGATGAATTCGTCTTCGTCATCGTTTAGGCCTGGAATGACCAGATTGGTTAACTCAACATGAATACCGGCCGCCACCGCTGTAGCAATATTCCTTTTTACCGTTTCGAGATCGCCTTGACATTCATCCTGGTAGAACTTCTGCGAGAATGCTTTCAAATCAATGTTCATGGCATCGCTGATTTCACACAGACGTTTAAAGGGTTCATGGCACAAATGCCCATTGGTAACCAGAACTGTTTTTAATCCTGCCTCACGAAGAAGCAAAGCGCAGTCACAAATAAACTCAAACCAGATTCCCGGCTCATTGTATGTAAAAGCCACTCCAATGTTGCCAACCAAATTGAAAGCCTTTTGCACGATACGTTGCGGCGACGCCATAACTGATGGTTGCTCGAACTGAGAAATATCGGAATTCTGGCAAAAGCGGCATTTGAGATTACAACCATAAGAACCCACCGAGTAGATAACTCCGGTGGGATAGAAATGGTAAAGAGGCTTTTTCTCAATCGGATCAAGGTTTTCGGCAACGATCCGGCCATAATTGAGCAGACGCATTTCACCGCCGCGAACACCTCGTCCAAGGCATTTGCCATTCTGACCCTCATTCAGGACGCAAAAATTCGGGCACAGCAGGCATTTGACGCTGCCATCTTCCTGTTTTGTATAGTATTCTGCCGCCCGCATCAACAAAATTCCATTATTTGAATCTAGGTTCATTTTCAGCGGTATTAACCATATAATCTACGGTTATCGAAGTTGAATTGATCGCTTTAATTTTGAACAGGGCATAGTTTTTCGTGTTGGGGAAATACGCACTGAACACGTCGCCAACTTCAATACCTCGATTCAGATTCCATTCATTTAAAGCACTGCTGGTATCGACATAGTAGTTTCCGCCACCTTCTAGGTAGGTTTCTGCGCTTCGGTACTGGGTTAAATCCGCAGCAATTTCCTTTGCCTTGACCAGGCGAGTGTCGCCACTGCTGCAACCAATACCTGCAACGGTGCTGATAAAAGTAAGAACATAAGGACCCGGTTCAGCATCGGCAACAAAATTGGTTGCAGCCACTGCACCATCTACGGCATCCGCTCCTTGAAGAAGCAGAGTTTTGGTTCCGGTCAAAACTGCCGTACTTTCGGTTTCGACGAATTTGTATTCGACGACCGCGCCTTTGAAAACGCCATCGGCAAGATCTATCCGACGCACAAAAAGTTTCAGGTAAACATCGGCGGCGGCAGATTTTTTAAAAAACAGCCCCAGGGCGAAATTGGCCGCATCAGCAGCGAAATAGCGAGATTCACTGGTCAGATTTTCCTGAAAATCCTGAAGAAGACGTTGATCAGAATAAGCCTCCAGACTGGCTATTTCACTTAAAATGGAAGTTTTCTCTGAAAGAACCGTTTTGA
The DNA here is from genome assembly GCA_964596185.1 of uncultured bacterium. Lineage (GTDB taxonomy): Bacteria > Muiribacteriota > Ozemobacteria > Ozemobacterales > Ozemobacteraceae > DYKG01. Next base: position 18,625 of record CAZQUE010000003.1, read on the forward strand.
AACGAATACGATTGTTTTCAATGTTTGGCTGGATGATAACATCTTGATTACCATCACCATCGATGTCATTACTCAACTGCAAATATGCCAGCCTTCCGGTGGTTTCAATATCGCCAAGCCCGGTGAAAAATTCTTTCTGCTGCTGAATGACCCTGGTCAGGGTTGCGGAGTTCACGATTGCGCCGGCATGGTTCGCAGCTTCGATTTTGCACATTTCCAGATAAGAGTTTTCAACACTGCTGATAAAAGACGGGAAAGAGGCCAGCAATTCTGTCGTAGGCTTTCCTAATGCATCAGCAAGCATCAAAGTGGCAGTGGTTTCGGGATTAATTCTGAAGTCATTCATGTTTTCAGCACTCACAAGTGACTTCAAATTCACTCTGCCAACGACGACTTCGACCCGGTATTTTCCATCAGCAGCCTTGCCGACATTGGGAATTCTGAACTGCCAATCAGGTGTAGAGGAAAGAGGAACTATTGAAAAGAGGCTGTTTGGTGCACCATTAACGTAAACCTGTGCCTTCTGATATGCTTCTCTGACCTGGCTATCGGTATTCTGAAGCATGTTCGGCAACAAGGAAGATTCCAGTTGCACCGGGGCTGTCAGCACTCCGCTCAGGGTCACGAATTCCGTTGGCACAGCTGGACCGGTATTGCTGTCGCTGCCACCGAAACATCCGGTAAAAGAGATTAGCAAGCCAAGCATGAGACCGAGCAAAAAGATTTTGTTCTGGTGCATATCTATCTCCACAAACTAATTTTGTGCACAATGTTAGCAGATTTATGCTGCGAATAGAACCCCAGCCACCAAAAAAAAGAGCCGTCTCATCTTCGAGACGGCTCTTCTTGCGCTTAAGTATCAGAGCTTGCGATAAGCAACGACTTTTTCGAAAGTCTGCAGTCTGAAAGCCTTGGTTACATTGTAAAGGGTTTCTTTTCCAGCGATAAGCAAAACACCGCCAGGAACGAGAATGTTGTAAATGTTCTCGGCCATTCTTTCTTTTCCTCGCTGAGAGAAATCAGAGAAAATGTTGCGGCAGATTACCACGTCGAATTCGCCCAACTGATCCATGGCTTCGGCATTAACGGCATTGGTGTATCTGAAATCAACAAGGTTTTTGACCTGATCTTTAACCCGCAAATCACCGCGATCATCTTCAAAGTAAAGGTCGATATATTTCTGATCGACCTGTCTGAACATTTCACGCTTGTAAATACCACGTTTGGCAGTATTCAGGCAGATGTGCGAGATATCGATGGCAGTAACCGAGACTTTTGCCTTGTCAGAATGAACGTCTTCAAGAATGTTCATCGCTACAGAATAAGCTTCAGGACCAAAGGAAGTGCCGCAGCAAAGAATCTTGATTTCGTCGACATTTTCTTTGGCACGATCTTCGATAAGATCTGGAATGATAGTGTTGACAAGAACCTTGCTCTGTTCACTTTCGCCAAAGAATTCAGTTACCGGGTTGGTAATCGAGTCATAAAGGCTGATCAACAATTCATCGCCTTCAGCAGCGCCGTATCTGAGAGCATGGTAATACTCGATCCATGAGGTAATGAAAAACCTGCCGAGATTTCTCTGCAATTTTTGTTCGAGAACCTTCTTATCCGACAGTTCAATACCGCAAAGATCAGCGATAATGTCGTGCAGAAGAAGTGCTTCTTCGGTATTGATGCCTTTTTCTTCAGAGGTCTTAAGCTTGAGAGCGGCAATGTATCTTGCCTGGCGAGGTGCAATGACCGAGCCAAGAACTTTTTCAAGAAAATCAGACTTATTCTGGGCAAAGGTATTGATGAAATAATTCTTGATCCAGTTACTTTTCAGGAAAATTTCCCGCAGCTTTTCTTCGAGACCAGGCTGGTCGGTCAGGCCGGATTCGCAGAAGAATTTTATTGCTGCCACGACCAGATTTTGATCTTCATGGTCGAGAATCTTGAAAATAGTTTCGCAAGCAGTCTTTTCACCTATTTTTGCCAGAGCCAGAATAGCTCTTGATCGAACCGCATTGTTTTCGTCCTTTTCAGCCAGACGGATCAGGGTATTTACACTGGACAGGCTTTTGATGCTGCCAAGAGCTTTAACAATCTGATATCTGACTTCCCAGCGGTTATGACTGAGATATTTCTGGAAATCGCTGTCAAGAGACTTGTCGCCAAGTTCGCTCAAAGCTACGACAGCGAGTTTGGCAACCTGGGGATTTTCATCAGCGAGAAGCGGCACGAAGAATTGCTTCAACTCTTTGCTTCTGAAAGCTCGCAACGCCGAAAGAGCTGCAATTCTGATCTGCCAGTCACCATTCTTGAGAAGCTCTTTAAGCGGAAAGATCGATTTAAGATCTTTCATATTTTCAAGAGACTTGCATGAATTCACAACCACGCGCCATTCTTTGTCTGAAAGCTTTTGAATCAGGGAATCAACGGCAAGAGTTGAGCCACACTGCCAGATAGTGCGCGAAATCGTTTCACGAATACGTGAATTGTCGCTGTCAAGAAGTTCGAGCAGGCGGCGTGTAATGTCAGGATCTTTGCGACTGGCAAGAACTGAAGATGCGGCTTCACGAACATCGCCGTAAGGTTCGGTGTTGATGACATTGAAAAGAGGCTCGACAACCTGGCTTGAGTTCGACTTGCCAAGGGTTAGAGCTGCTTCCCTTCTTACATGACCGTTGATATCTTTCAACTTGGCGATAAGAGCGGTCAAAGCTCCATCATAGTCAAGCATTTTTGAAATGCCCATTACTGAAAGCTTGCGCACCATTTCGTCGGCATCGTTAAGCATTTCTTTCAGTGTGGCAAATGAGATATCTGAAGGATTGGCGCCGAGGGTTCTGGCAAGAGCCTGCCTCAGGCTGTCGTCAGGATTCTGCGAGAACAGCGAGACCGCGCCAGGAATTTCCGGGCTTGGGTTTTCGGCGAGGAATTGCAGCAAAAGCGCTGCTGCTGGTGGTTCAACCCGGCCAACTCTTTCAAGGGCTGGTTTTACAGCTTTGCGGCCAAGAGCACGAATACCGGCAAAAGCGATATCGACAATTTCCTGTTCACTACTCTGAAGGGCGTTAATGAGAGAAATGGCATAAGAATCATCGCCAACTGAGGCAGCGACCTTAACCATGAATTTATATTCTGCTGCGTCCTGATTTTCGAGCAAACCAAGCAGAATCGGCCGCAAAGAGCCCTTATCAAGATTAGCCAGAGAACCTGGATTGGCATCTTCGATCTGAGCAAGTGATTTGAAAATCAGCCGGCGGGTGCCGCTGTCTTCTTCTTTGACCAGTTTGTTGAAAAGAGGATTGATGCCTTCAACGCTTTCCATGGCACCAAGAGCGCCAATACCTGTGAAATATTCAAGAATGTCTTCAGATTCCAGCGAACCTAGCAAAATCGGCATTGCTTCATCTACAGAGATGTTGCCGAGAGCTTCAACAATAGAATATTTCAGAATATCAGTATTTTTATAGGTTTCTACCAGCTTGGCAACAGCTTTTGGATCTTGAATCTTGCCAAGAGACTCGACGGCTGTAGTTTTAACGTTATCGTCTTCATGTTCGATAAAACCAAGAACGGTTTCAGTCGCCAGCGGAGAACGTATATCACCAAGAATGACGAGAATCTGAATCGTTTCGTCAACATCGGTTGAAGCCTGAATAGCTTTTACCAGAGGTGGGATCGCCATTGGACCAAGGTTACGCAAAATGCTCATGCCGGCGTTTCTGGTGTTCAAATCAGAACTGCGAACCACTGGAATCAAGCCATGCACGACGTTTTCATGCATCATTTGCGAAAGAGTTTCGATGGTAATGTTCTGAACACCCTTGTTTGGATCGCCAAGGGCTTCACACAGCGCTTCAACAACTTCTTTGTTGTCGGCAAAATCAACGAGCTCACGCACTGCCTTGCGACGTAACCCGGGATCGGAATTTCTTAACTGTTCAAGTAACACAGCTGAACTAGCCATAATCAACTTCCTTTCCCTGATGATTTGCTCAGAAGTCTTTCAACTTCCTGAAGCATCAGATCTGGTTTGATCGGTTTCTGCAGAAATGAATTGGCACCAAGGGTCAGGCCTTTCATGACCATTTCCTTCTTGCCTTCGGTAGTCAGAATAATAATGGGAATATGCTTGAACTTGTCGTTTTCCTTGACCTGGGTGATCAATTCAAATCCGTCCATGCCAGGCATATTCAGGTCAGTGATAATTATGTCGACTTCGTTCTTTGACATTGCTTCGATAGCTTCGATACCGTTATTGGCTTCGAGCACCTTGTAACCAGCTTTCTCTAATGGAAAGCAGGCGACTTTGCGCAACATCAAGGAGTCTTCAGCCACAAGTATTGTTTTGGCCATTATTTGGAATCCTCCGGAAATTCTGGAATCTTAACAGCAGATTATAATTAGAAATAACCAAAAAATGCAACCCATTTACGTGTTGCATTTTGTACAAAACCTGTTCCGATTTTTAAAAAATTGCCGCCAGACTCTTTTAAAGCTTATGGAAAGTATTCAGCAATTTTTTGCCCGGCCTAATTTTTTTTCATCATTTTTTCTGGCTGGGCAATCGTTTCCAATAAAGCGGTAAGACGCTGGCGGGTATTACGATCTGCATCGCTGCTCAAGCCTCGTTTGACTGCCTGACCGGCCTGCATCAATTCATCGCGCTCAAAGTGATAAAGAGCCAGATACAAGTTGGCACGTGCTGATTGCGGGTTTCTCACAAGTTCTTCGTTGAGGGCTTTTAAACCGTAACCGGCAGCAATAGCAGCGGGACGCTCTTCTTTGCTCAGGTGCAGCGCAGATGAAAGACCCAGATACGTTCGACCAACTTCGGCAAGATCCTGGGCCATCATAAAATAACGCATTGCAGAAAAGAATGACCCGCGTTTGAGATAATCGGTAGCAATAAGCCGAAAACTGCTTTTTGGTGCATGGTTTGCCCCCGGCAAGGCCATGATTTCAGCAAAATCGATCCGGGAAGAGCCGTTGTTACTGTCAGCATATCTGCCATCATTGATAATGCGCTGGCAAACAGATTTAAAAGCAGGATCATCCAGTTGGGGCAGTAATTGTTGCAAACGGGCAACGCCAGTATCTATTTTTCCCTCTGAATAATCAAGCAAAGCAAGCAACACTGAAAAACGGGGATCCTGTGGCTTGAGAGAACGGCCATATTCACTGCATTTTCTCGCCATATCTGGACGATAAGACGCCGTCAGATAAAAGCGGCCAAGATTGAAATAGGACTCGGCGTTTTTCTGATCCTGCCTGGCAATTTCAGAAAGAGTTATTTCAGCACCGGAATAATCAAGATTCTGCATCTGAGCTTCTGCCAGCAGGTTCAACAACAAATCGTCGCCGGGCGATTGTTCAAGAGCTTTTTTCAGCAACTCGGCCGCGACGGCATAATGACCGGCCCCCATTGCCACACCAGAAGACAGTCGAGTGATCTCAGAATCCGTTTTCAGTTCTCTGGCCTGGTTGTAAATGTCCAGGAAGGATTGGTAAGACTTTTCCGACAGCAATGGCTTAAGTTTCATCAAATGTTTGCCAAAGGCGAGAAAATCTTTGCTGTAAACGTAAACCAGGCTGGTAAGAATCTGAACTTCAAGAAAACGGCGAGTATCCTGCTGCTCCTTGGCCAGGCGCTCAGACATCTTCAATCTTTCACGGGCAGTCACCAGATCGCCTTTTTCGATCGCATAACGGCCGTATTCAAGGTTCACCAGGAAAGAATTCGAATTCTCGCTGATGAAACTGGAAACATCCCAGCTTTCTGCCGCAACTGCGTTTGGGGGCAGGGCCACTTTTCTATTCTCTTTTTTATTTTCTTTTTTATTCTCAACTCTATTAGTTGCAGCGGCCCTTTTTCCTGGTTTAACCTGCTTTGATGTTTCATCAAGATCGATTTTTGGATCATCTGCCGTAAGCTCAACATCTTTTACCGGAAGAGGCTGAAAACCATCGGGTATTGATTCCTTGCCGGGATTTTTTATCTCGCCTAAAAGTTCGGATGCACGTGCGTGCCCGGGTTGAACTTTCAATATCCATTGCAAATGAGCTGCGGCCTCTTCGGTGCGCCCTAGCTTAATCAGATTTTCTGAAAGATACACTCTGGCGATAATATTGTTTGGCGAGTTTTCAAGTACGGTTTGAAATTGGCTGTAACTCTCATTGAAGCGGTGAAGCGAGAATAAAGACTGGCCGTAGCGAAACCTGGTTCTTATATCCTGAGGTGCAAGCTTTATCGCCCTGGCAAAATGACTGGCCGCCATTTCGAAATTATTGTTTCTGAAAGCCTGTTCACCATTTTGAAAGATGGTTTTCATTTCGCCAAGATCGGCAAAAGCCGGTAATACAAGATGTAACAACAATATACAAAACGCAGCGATAGAATTTTTCTGCAAAACTCTGCCTCCGAATAAGAATCTTTATATTTCTTACCCGGTATATCGTCTAGATCGTCGGCAAAATTCACCCCAAAATTTTACCGATTGGTGGCAATCAAAAGAAAATCAGCCCCGCAAGTCCACTGACAAAAATCACTACGGCTGGATGTAGTTTTCCCTCAGTCAAAATCAATATAGCAAATGCAACGAAGCCAAAAAAAAGCTCTAGCCAGCTTGAAATTGCGACAGAGCCAAAAGACCAGGTTGCACAAATGATAAGACTCAAAACACCCAGTTGAAAGCCCTGCTGAACCTTTTTTACATGCTTGTTTGCACTGACCCTATCAAAAAAACGGGCAACGATGGCAATTAGACAAATGGACGGCAGAATTACCGAGAGAGTCGCCAGTGCAGATCCGACAAAACCTCCCATCCGGTATCCAACAAAAGTTGCGGCGTTGATAGCAATGGGCCCTGGCGTCATCTGGGCTATGGCCAGAAGAGAAGTTAATTCTTTGACTGCCAGCCATCCGTTCACAACTATTATTTCATGCTGAATCAATGGAATCGTGACCAGTCCACCGCCATAAGCCCCAAGACCAACAAGCATAAAACTTTTAACTAATTGTAAAAAGATCTGATTCATTGATTTTTCCTTGAATCCTCAACCTTATCAATTGATACTGACTTATCGAGAGCCTCTTCTTCGGCATCACAAAAGAAATATCCTGCAAACCCAGCGCATAAGACAGCCCAAACCGGATGAAAATTCAAATAGATCACCAAAAAGATGCCAAGTGCACAAACAATCGTGCCTTTAATGTTTTTAAGCCGTTTCCGACCAAAAATATATGCCGCGAAAGCTATTTGGCCGGCAACTGCGATTGCACACCCGCGCAAAAAATTTTCTACCTTGGGATTAGAAAAATACGGCATCGCAAAAAGCGCAATCATAAGAATTATTATGAAGGAAGGCAGAACAGTTCCGGAAACAGCCATAAAAGCACCAAGAGACCCGTGCAGGCGACGACCCTGCAAGTAGGCAATATTAACAGCTATTGCACCAGGCACCAGGGTTGCGGTGGACATTTCCGATAGAAAATCCTCGTCCTTTATCCATTGCTTATTCAATACCAGCTCGTGCCTGACAACTGTTGCCATTGCCAGTCCACCTCCGAGGGTAAAAAGCCCGACCCTGAAGAAGGTCCAGAAAATACTGAAACAGCTCGGGGGCACCGATTCGCCTGAATTTTCAACAAAAGTTTTCATTGATTCCTTTCCAGATACAAGGAAACAACAATTTAACAAATCCGGGGCAATAGCTAAACCGAAATTTTTGCCAGAATAACAGGCAAAAAAATTCAGGGGTAAACTTTTTGCTCTATTCTGCCGATAAATATATTGGGATTAGGGAAAAAATGCCTTTTTAACATGGAAGTTACAAGGGAGTGAAATAATGGTTGATTCCATCAATGGACCTGGGAAAAGAATAATTATAACGACAAAGCCCAAGCCAAAAGAAAAAACAGAAGGAAAAGACAATTCTTTTGACAAGGCTTTGAAAGATAAAGCTGGCAATAGCGAAAAAGCTGCTGCCAATAATGCCACGCTCAATCCAGCGCAGAACAATTTAAAGATTCTGCAACAGCAGCAGCTCACCAGAATGCAACGACTACAGGAAATTGCACGCCAGGTGCAGGACGGCACCTATAAAATGGTTGATGCAACGGTTTTGGCTGAAAAAATTTATCAGGTAATTTCTGACAGCAAAACCCGAGAAAAATTCATCAAGAAACTGCTTCAAGAAGAGGCTGATAAGATACCTGCCAAAGACAAGGGCAACCTTTCAGATCTCGAACTGAAAAAGCTGGTATTCATGATCAGGGAAAGTCAGGACGAACCCTTTGATGATCCAGAACTTGAAAAAATGCTCGATGAGTTAAGCTGATTATTGCTGGTAAAAACCGATAAAGACCTTTTCAGGTTTTATAAACTGATCAGGAAAACCCGGAACGTCTGATTTAAGCTCACTCAGAATGTTTCCGGGTTTTCTGGCAAGATCGACAACCTGCTGATAGTTGAAATTCAACAAATCTTCGGGGGGCTGGTTCAAAATAAACTCTCGATAAAAATATTTTTTGCCGAGATTTACATCATTGATGCGGGTTAATTCATTCAAATCAGGCTCTAAAGCAAAAAGTTCCTGTCGATATTCTTTTGAAAAAACCATCTTTCCGATAATCTTTTCAGGCATTTTTACTTCAACATAGCGCCCCTTTTCTTCATCGAATTCGGCCAGGTTGTCAACATTTTCGAATTGCATGGTTTCTACTCCGCAACCAGGCTCAATTCCTGGAAAAAATTGGCTTTCAGCCTCATTCATTGCCGTGAAAAGAACGTTTCCACCAATGTCGAAACACAAAGCATCGGGATTTAACGACAGTTGTTTTCTGAAAACACCAGCTTTGACCTTCAAATTCTCCTCATCGAAACTGAATATGTACAGACAACTATCTGCTTTGGAAAATACTGCAACCTTCAGTGTGTTTTCATAATAAACATTATAGAAGGCAGCAAGATCGCAGGTTGCTTTCAGCGCGTCTTTTCCATTTCCGGTTTCTTTAAGCCATTTCCGGATAATATCTGTGCCAACTACGATCATCCCGTCATTTGTGAAACCAATGTGACGGTTTTCAGCTTCTCTAGACTCTATTAGAAGCTTTGGGCGGCGCTGATGGTTGATAAACGAGTAACTGCCAGGATTGTTATCTGACCATGAATAAACGACAAGGCTGCCTTTGTTTAGATTGAAGCCAGGCTCAAAGGCCCAACAAATTTTTGTAGGATCTGTGGTTACGGCAAAACTTTTTTCATAGCCCTTAACGATTTCGAGAGTTCCGTCGGTAATCGCTCGCAAAAGACGTCTTTGTGGGTAATGATGAATTGGGCGCGAGGCTGCATAAGCAGGGTTTTGACCGCGCCAAAGAGTTTCGACAACTTCTGCCTGACCTTCCTGCCATTCGTCAAAAAATACCTGATAAGAGCCATCAGCATTTTTATGCCAGGTCTGATACCAGCTGGAATTAGCAATCTGATACCAGTTGTGCTCAGGTAGTATTTCTAATTCATCTTTGGCAAAATCCCCAGAGTTGGGACGCACTGAGATCTTTCGACCTGGCCCACAGCTTAATGGAGCTCCAACGGTTCGATAAACCGGTCTGGCAACACTGCCCTTGATAAGTTGATTTCTTTGGTCCTGATGCAAAGAAGTTTTTCCACCTGAATCCGCCAAACTTATCTGGCCATCGAATACCTGCCTGAATAAAGTTGTTTTAACCGGAGCGAAGCTTTCTGGAGACTTGAATGAAAGCATTCGAAAATCTTTCAGATTATCAATATAAAAGCCATCTGCCCGATCACAATCAAAAAAAAGACCTATGGGCCGAAGTCTTTCATAATCAGTTTTAACCCGAAATACTTTCCCCGAATCTCTAAATGAGAGCATAAGAAAAATCTCAGCTGCTTCAGTTGCTGTCGATGCAACAAAAAAGCAGAAAACGATAACCCAGAAAATTCTTTTCCTCATAAAACCTCGCTTAAGATACTTCTAAAATATAGTCCTAAGCATTCTACTCCAAAGCCATTATTGCATCAACAAGCGATCTTCGATTCAAAAATCTTTGCCCATTTTTCGTAAAAAAAACACAGATTTTTGTCGACAACTCTATTGAGGAAAAACAGTTAAATCATGTACACAGGTTTACATAAATCTGTGTACATGATTTTATGTAAACTTCACCTTATTAAGCGTTCCTTTTCAACACAGCGTTTACCATTTTTTTGTAAAATTTTCACACAAACAAAATTTATGTGTAAAAATTTTATGTACACAGAGTTGACAAAAAGTAATTCGATTTTTGCAAGATTTTTTTCGTTTTTTTTATCGAAGTTCGCAAAGGCTTATAAACAGTCTTTGTCAAGAGGGTAGCTTATTTCTTTTTCCACAACATTCAATTCAGTATTAATGCTTTTCCCCATGGTTTTCCACAATTTCCACTATTTTTTCGTGTACCTCTCTGGACATATGCACAACATTCGGAAACTGTTTTTATATAAGGGTTTTGATTGTTTTTTACTGGACGGAAAAAAAAACATGAGCATTTTTTTCACAAAAAAAAGCTCGCAACTATCATTTTTTTGATATTAGTTTTCTATGTCAAGAATTTCGCCGCCAAAAATATCGATTGCATCAGCAATTGCTGGTTTTTCCATAACTCTTTTGCGTGCAGCCTCGTCAATTTTAGCGATTTGCTCCCGGTGTGACATCCGTACAACCGGCTTTTCTTTATCTTCTTTTGTTATTTTGCCGGGCATCCCCACTTCAACTTTGGAAATTTTTCCAAAAGCTTCTCTGGCAGCTTCAAGAAGAGTTTCAAGATTCTTTTCTTCCATAAGTTTGTTAGCTGCAAAATCCTGCTCTATCAAAACATGTAAAACCCCATTTTCTGGTTTGCGAATTTTGGCAGTTGCCAGAAGGGCTGCGCAAACTCTGGATCTTGCAGACACAGCATTTCTAAAATCAAGCATAGGGTCTTTCACAATATTTCGCGTAAGTTCTTCCGGAGGCGGGGGTAATGGCTCACGCTGCCTTGAAACTATTGGACGACTGACAATTCCGGTTCTTTTAATTCCTGCAACCTTTTGTTCGAGCATTTCAATTCGCTTATCCAACTCTTCTGCTGAAAAAATATCATTTCCAAACGAGAGCCTGATCATTTCGGATTCAAGCAAAATCCTCGCCTGAAAAGAATTTCGCAAGCTCATTATAGCCCGTTCAACTCTGGTAACAGCAGACACAAGAAATTTCGGCGACAGATTTCTGATCTGGGAAAGAATCTCTTCAACCTGCTCGACCGGCAAATCCAGAATCTGATTGGCTCCAGAATCAATTTTCAGTAACATGCAACGCCGCAGATATTCAAGAAAATCGCGGGCTATAGTTGCCGGTTCGTAACCTTTGAAAAACAACTCGTTGAGAATTTTTACTGCCTGAGCCGGCTCTTTGTTGAAAATTCCCTGCGATAATTCCTTTAAGATTGAATAGCTCAGTCTTCGAGTCATCAATAAAACCTGATCTAGCTCGATACGTCCCGAGACCGTAGATGATGAAATTTGATCGAGCAAACTCAGAGCATCACGAAATCCACCCTGCGCACATTCAGCAATCATGCCAAGTGCTTCGGAGTCGAATTCGGGAAATTGCCCGGATTCGCTTTCAGCTTTAACAATCTCCTCAAGCCTTGTTTTAATGGTCTTTCGAGATACAGAATGAAAATCAAAACACTGACAACGCGAAATGATGGTTGCCGGAACTTTCTGAGGATCAGTGGTTGCCAGCACAAAAATGACGTTTTCCGGCGGTTCTTCAAGTGTTTTTAGAAAAGCATTGAAAGCTGAACCTGAAAGCATGTGAACTTCATCGATAATATATATCTTGTATTTGCCTTCCGCAGGTTTGTATTTTACTTTTTCACGCATCTGGCGAATATCTTCGACACTGTTGTTACTCGCCGCATCGATTTCGATGATATCCATAAAGTTCTGTTGATCGATTCGCCGACAGGTTTCACATTCACAACAACAGTCGGGCAATCCCGAAGAATCTGTTATCGGCTCGATGCAGTTGAGAATTTTTGCCAGCAGTCTGGCACTGGTCGTTTTTCCTGTGCCACGTGGACCTGAAAACATATAAGCATGTGAAATACGACCTGAAGCTACCGAAGATTGAATCGTGCGGGAAATGTGTTCCTGACCGGCAAGCTCACTGAAACGAATCGGACGATACTTGCGATAAAGGTTTTGTTTAGCTGGAACTGACATGATTAACTCCTGATAGCTTTTTTTCCGGGTCTAATATTAATAACCTTTTTCCAGGTTTAAGGCAAATCGGGCTAAAATATAAAAACCCCTTTTAAAAAGGGGTTTTTAAAAGTCGTGCACCTGACTTCGAACTTACATCAATAGCCCGTGTCCTGAACTATAGGCTCCGGACAGGCGCTGCCACATCACCCGAAAGCGATCGCTTACCGTTGCTATCTTCCGATCCTGGCGGGGTTCACGGACTCTCGCCGTGTGGAACCCATCCTTCGATGCTTTTAGAACCGGCCGGTACTACCAATAAAGCCCTCTGCCAGGGATTCAGTCCGCCTGACGGGGGTTTGCGGTTGATAGAGGACCCCGAGCCCTCCACCTAGCACGACAGCGGAAAGGGCGGGATTCGAACCCGCGGTAGTGTGACCTACACACGCTTTCCAAGCGTGCGCCTTAAGCCACTCGGCCACCTTTCCAGGGGTTTTTGCCAAAGAAATTCTGATTCGCCGGCAAAAAACAGCGCGCCCGAGAGGACTCGAACCTCTGGCCACCAGATCCGCAATCTGGTGCTCTATCCAAACTGAGCTACGGGCGCATTTTTTTTACTTCGGAGAGAGGGGGATTCGAACCCCCGGTACCAGTTACCCAGTACGACAGTTTAGCAAACTGTTGGTTTAAGCCACTCACCCATCTCTCCAGAGTAGAAAGCGGAGGAAGTAGGATTCGAACCCACGGAGCTTTCGCCCTTCGGTTTTCAAGACCGACGCCTTCGACCACTCGGCCATTCCTCCAAGTGTTTTTTAATTTACCACAGGTACAAAATAAAAGCAACAAAAAAATTGTTGCAATTCAGTCGTAGAACATTCGCAAAACGATATCGCTTTATGGGCTGGAATCCAAATTAGTCGTGGGTGAAGCCTGGTCAGATTGTTTTGGCAGATTCTCGGGTTTTGGCTGTTCATTGACAGTATAAATGACCAGCTCTTCAGGTTTTACCAAACCTAATCGTTCGCGAGCCAGTCGTTCGATGCCTTCGGGAGTTGAAAGCATATCGAGATTTTGTTTCAAATGCCTGTTTTCACGTTCAAGCGCCTCTATCTTCTCTTTCAGCTCAGCTTCACGCTGCAGAAGGTTTCTGATGTTGTTATATCTGACCAAATAGGTTATCGACAAGGCAACACAAAAGACGACCGACAAAATGAACATGATTTCGGTTGAAAATCTGACTCTTTTTTTTCGTCCAGTTTTTGCTTCTTCTGCCATAGAATAAACTCTGTTTAAAACCGGGGCGAATAAACTCGCCCCGGTCAATTTTTATCAATCTGCCGCTTCTTCTTTAGAAGGAATTCTGACGACAGAAATCAACTTATCGTCATCATCGAGGGTTATCAGCTTAACTCCGGAAGCTGCGCGACCGGTATTTCTGATTTTGTCGGCATCAAGTCTGACAACCTTGCCATTAGTGGTAACGACCATAAGCTCGTCTCCTTCAAACATTCGTTTGATTGAAAGGACTTCGCCGGTTTTTTCCATAATTTTCAGGTTTATAACACCCTTGCCACCGCGATGAGTCACGCGATAATTGTTGATGTTCGTCTGTTTTCCATAACCAAGAGCAGAAACGGTAAGCAGTTTTCCTTCATAGACGACTTTGTCATCGATTTCTTCGCCGGTTACCTCTTCAGAAGTTTCTTCAGCTACTTCCTCTTCGACGACAAGTTCTTCGACTATTTCGGCCTCTTCACCGGTTTCTTCGGCAGACACCGGAACAGTTATCTGACCTTCAGCCAGCAATGCATCGAGTTCTTCTTTGCTTCTGGCGGTGCTGAATACTTCCATGCCAACGACTTCATCGTTTTCATCTCTGAAGGTAATCGCCTTAACGCCGCGGGCGGCGCGCCCCATAACCCGCACTTCACTTTCGGCGAAACGAATTGCATAACCGTTTTTCGAGGCAATTACCACCTGTTCTCCGCCGAGAATTGGTTTTACACCAACCAGTTCGTCGCCATCATCGAGTTTAAGAGCGATGATTCCGCGAGCTGTCGGCCTGGAAAATGCTGAAAGCATGACCATTTTGCAGATACCGCGTTTGGTAACCATAAACAATCTTCTTACGGCATCAAACTTCTTGATCGGCAGCAAAGCAGTTACGATTTCATTTTCTTCAAGCTGCAGCAGATTGACGATAGCGCGACCGCCGGCCTGACGTCCGCCTTCAGGTATTTGATAACCCTTGATCCAGTGAACTCGGCCATTTGAAGTGAAGGCCATCAAGTAGGAATGGGTTGAGGCCAGGAACATATGTTCAACGACATCGTCTTCTTTGACACCCATCACTGTGCTGCCCTTACTGCCGCGACTGATCTGCCTGAACACAGTTGGAGACATGCGCTTGATGTAACCATTTCTGGTAACGGTGATGATGATATCTTCTTCCTGCATCAGGTCTTCAATGTCGAGTTTTTCAGCGGTTGAGCGACTGATTCTTGTCCGGCGGGCATCACCATATTTTTCTCTGATTTCGATCAATTCGTTTTTAACGATCTCACGAACTTTGACATCAGACTCAAGAATTCCTTTGAGTTTTTCGATCAAAGCCAGAGTTTCATGATAATCAGCGATTATTTTGTCGCGTTCGAGTCCGGTAAGGCGCTGCAAACGCATATCAAGAATCGCCTGAGCCTGCTTTTCGGAAAGCATGAAGGTATCCATCAGTCCCTGTCTTGCTTCTGCCGGATCTGGAGATTCTTTAATAAGCTGAATCACTGCATCGAGGTTGTCGAGGGCAATGGTCAAGCCTTCAAGAATGTGGGCTTTTTCTTCAGCTTTGCGCAATTGGAACATGGTGCGACGGCGAATTATTTCGCGGCAGTGATCGATATAAAATTCCATCATCTGCTTGAGGTTCAGCACCAGCGGCCTATTTTCAACCAGAACCAGATTGATCACACCAAAGCTTGATTGCAATTGCGTATGCTTATAAAGCTGGTTCAACACTACGTCGGTATTCACGCCTTTGCGTAGTTCGATACAAACACGCATGCCTTCGTGACTTGATTCATCGCGAAGGTCGGTAATTCCATCAACTTTTTTATCTTTGATCAGATCGGCGATTGATTTTACCAGACGCGCTTTATTCACCTGATATGGAAGTTCAGTGACAACGATTCGGTCACGCCCCTTATTGAATTCTTCAATATTGACGACGGATCTTATGACGATACTGCCACGACCGGTACGGAAGGCTGATTCAATACCTTCTGTGCCCATAATGATTCCGCCGGTTGGAAAGTCGGGCCCGGGAACAATTTCTATAAGCTCGTCGATGCTCAGATCGGGATTTTCAATCAATGCGACAACGCCATTGATAACTTCGGTAAGGTTGTGAGATGGCATGTTGGTAGCCATACCGACGGCAATACCCGACGACCCGTTTACCAAAAGATTTGGAAATTTACTTGGCAAAACGATTGGTTCGTTGAGAGATCCATCAAAATTCGGCATCCAATCAACGGTTTCCATTTCCAGATCACGCAACAATTCTTCTGCAAGAGCTTTAAGTCTGGCTTCGGTGTAACGCATTGCCGCTGCTTCGTCGCCGTCAACTGAACCAAAGTTGCCGTGTCCATCAATCAATGGATACCTGAGGCTGAAATCCTGTGCCATTCGCACCAGAGTGTCATAAACAGCCGCGTCACCATGGGGGTGATATTTACCCAGGACTTCCCCGACGGTTCTTGCCGATTTGACAAAAGCTTTTTTACTGGTAAACCCCTGGTCGAACATCGCGTAAAGAACGCGACGATGCACCGGCTTGAGTCCATCGCGAACGTCGGGAAGGGCGCGGCCAACGATTACGCTCATGGCGTAATCGATGTAAGAAGATTTCATATCATCTTCAATGTTGATAAATCTATTTCCAACCGTTGGAGGTGGCGGGGGCGGAGGAGCCTGAATATCGCCGGGATTTCCTTCAATTGGATTTTCGTTGTTGGTGTCCATTTACTGACCCCTTTATTAAATGTCGAGATTCTTTACCTGTTTTGCATACTGAGTAATAAAATTGCGCCTTGGCTCAACCTTATCGCCCATCAAAACAGAAAAGATCCGGTCTGCTTCGGTTTCATCATCAGCTCTAACTCTTTTTAGAATTCTTGATTCAGGATTCATGGTGGTATGCCAGAGCTGTTCAGGATTCATTTCACCAAGACCTTTATAACGCTGAATAGTAACCTTTTCACCGCCACCGAATTCGGTGGTGAGCAATTTGTCTTTTTCATCATCGCTGTAAGCATACATTTCGAGCTTACCTTTTTTCAGCTTATACAGAGGCGGTTGAGCGACATATAAAAAGCCCTTGTCGATAACTTCCGGCATATATCTGAAAAAGAATGTCAACAGAAGGGTTCTGATATGCGAACCATCAACGTCGGCGTCAGTCATGATAATGACTTTGTGATAACGGATCTTTTCTATATCAAAATCGTCTTTACCAATATTGGTGCCGACGGCATTGATGAGATCCTGAATGGTTTCACTGCCAACAACCCTTTCAAGTCTGGTTTTTTCAACATTGAGAATTTTACCGCGCAAGGGAAGAATCGCCTGAATTCTGCGGTCTCTGCCCTGTTTGGCAGAACCACCTGCAGAATTACCTTCGACAATGAACAATTCGCATTGAGCCGGATCACGCTCTGAGCAATCGGCGAGTTTTCCAGGCAATGAATTACCTTCGAGGGCGGTTTTTCGCCGGGTAAGTTCTCGGGCCTTCTGGGCAGCCAATCTCGCTTTCATGCTGGTGAGAATTTTATCCATCACCGGCTTGGCAACATTGGGATTCTGCTCAAAGTAATCGGCAAGGAAATCACTGACGACCGAATCAACGATACCGCGAACTTCTGGATTACCAAGCTTAGCTTTAGTTTGACCTTCGAACTGCGGTTCTGGAACTCTTATCGAAAGAACGCCGATCAATCCTTCACGAGTATCTTCAGTGGTAAGCTTGATCTCTTTCTGTTTAGCCTTGTCTTTGCCGAGTAAATCGGGGTTCTTCTTGATGTAATTGTTAAAAACTTTGGTAAGAGCTGCTCTGAAACCCATTACATGAGTTCCACCATCGATGGTATTGATATTATTCACGAAAGCGTAAAATTGTTCAGCATACCCATCGTTATAGGACAAAGCCATATCGACTTCGATACCATCTTTTTCTTTCTGCATATAGATGACATCGCGAAACAGCGGATTCTTGATTTCATTGAGAAACTCGACAAAACTTGAAATCCCACCTTCATATTCAAAAAGATGACATTTCTGTTCAGCTTTCTGACGAAGTACTATTTTGATGCCTTTGTTCAGAAAAGCCAGTTCACGAAGCCTTTTTGACAAAACATCAAAACTGAATTCGATACTTTCAAAGATTTCAGCATCTGGTTTAAAGCGAATTTTAGTGCCTGTGCGGTCCGCTCCTTCGCTTACGGTCATTTCACTTACGGCGACGCCGCGTTTGAAGGATTGCTGAAAAACGCTGCCATCACGCCAGACTGTTACTTCAAGCCATTCAGACAAGGCATTTACGACAGAAATACCCACGCCATGCAGCCCACCGCTGTATTTATAGGAGTTTTTGTCAAATTTACCGCCTGAGTGCAAAACGGTTAAAATAACTTCGAGAGCCGATTTTCCGGTTTGTTCGTGAATATCAGTCGGAATACCGCGACCGTCATCAAGAACAGAAACCGAACCATCGTCATGCATGTTTACATGGATAGTGCTGGCGTGTCCGGCAAGAGCCTCATCGATACTATTATCGACGATTTCCCATACCAGATGATGCAGACCGGCAAGTCCTGTGCCGCCGATATACATACCGGGGCGCTTTCGAACTGCTTCCAGGCCTTCAAGAACTCTGATGTTTCGCGCTGAATATTCAGCGTTTTCATCAAGTTCAACGGCTTCTTCGTTTTGATTCTCAGGAGCTTCCTGCTGCATAATCACAGGATTTTCCATTTCAGTCATTGTATAACTCCTTATTATTCACCATTAATAACGATAATGGGAACTTTGTTTCCATTCTTCTTTCAAATAACAGGCATGTTGGAAAGGATGGCAGATTCCTCGTTGAGCTAATGCTTCAGGAGAAAGAGTTGAACCAAGCCATTTTCCTTCGGTGGTTAAAATGGCCGCCCGAAATTCCGCACGATTTTCTTCAGGTAAAAGAGAAAGAATTCGGTTACGTGAATCTTCGTCAATGGTTTGCAAATTAAAAATGCTTTCACAATGCTGAAAGTCCACAAATTCATTTTGCCCGATATGTATCAACATACTTCTTCTTCCTTGACCGAATTTAGCAATGCAGGCCATTCCGAATCAACAATCTGATCAGGCTGCAAATGATAAAGATCTACCTGATCAGGCATGCAGTTAGCATGCAACATTATTGCCCGAACCATTTCTTTCTTCATCAGCACAAAAGTTTCTTCGTCGAAACTTTCTTTAAGTTGCTGAGAAAATTCAAATACCAGTTCACAACATTCCTCGAGCAACTCAGCTTTAATTGCTTCATATTCGTAAGATTTCAACGAATCGTGAAAATTACTTACCTCGTCAAAACTCAACCAGGGCATTTCTTTGAGAAGTTCTTTAACAGGCTTAAGAGTCTGACCTCTTTCTATTGAGGCACAAAAAGCACAGACCTGATTGTTTGAGCTCGTTAAAGAGGATTTGCACACACGACAAACCCGGTAACCCTTTTGCAGCAGCCCCTGATTACGAGCAACCAATCTTTGTCGACAGCGATTGATCTGTTCTGCCAATTCTTCGTCGAGATCTCCCTTTAATGAAAGTTTTTCAACTTCATGCCAGTCGGGCCAATCTGCCTGATTTACCAGTTCTTCAACCTCTTCAGGTATGATTCCGGGTCGGCCAATGACATCGGTAATTTTAAGTTCGGGAAAAATCTGGCGGAGTTTCTCAAGAATTCTGCCTTTAACAAAAATCAAAGTTTGCAGCCACTGACTGTCAGCAACAGAAAGATAAAGTTTACCGCGAAGAAGCCGGGTAGGACATGTTTTATGAGCCAGTTGAATGCCAACCACATCCTTCCAACTGCTTTTCAATCGACCCAAAACCAGCATTTCCCTGGCGGTTAGATTGAATCGGCCACCGTCTGACGAACTACGAAAATTCTTTTCCCGAATTCCGGCAAGGATTTTTACCAAAGCATGATCAACTGGTGCAATTGCACCGACCCTGCCTTTAGCGGAAGATTTTCGAACGCTCATTATTTACGACCTGTTTAAACGGTCACCAATCAGAAAGGTCTGCCTGAAACCAGGCGCGGATTTTCATCATCTTCTGGTGACTATATCATTATCAGCCACAGATTTTAGTGGGTCTGTAATGATACCTCAAAACAGCAAAATTTTCAAGAAAACTTGCAGCTCGAAAAGATTCTGATATGTGATAACGATCAGGATTTTTCAGGGTCAACAAACCTTTTGACCCTCGCAAATTCATCGGCGAATCCTTTGTCGTTTTTCAACATCCGGTTAATTTTTTCACAGGCATGCATGACTGTGGTATGGTCACGGCCACCGAATTTTTCGCCAATCTGATTTAGGGAAGTGTCGGTAAACATTTGACACAGGCGCATCGCAACCTGTCTTGGTAATACCAGGTTTTGCGAACGTTTTTTGCCAATCATTTCTTCTTCAGAAATATCATAAAATTCGGCAACTCTTTTTTGAATCCAGGGAATGGTAATTTTTCCGCCTGATGTTTCGCGGAGCAGATCTTTCAAAACCTGATCAATAAGATCTTTGTTTATTGGCTTTCCCATGACCCCGGAGAATGCCAGAACACTATTAAATGCTCCTTCAAGAGCGCGAATGTTGGAAGTAACTCCCTGGGCCAGGTACATAATTGCATCATCTGGAACTTCAACCATTGATTTTGCGGCACATTTTTTAAGAATTGCCGCCCGCATTTCCAGGTCTGGAGGTTGAATGTCAACAACTACTCCCATGGCAAAGCGGCTCGCCAGACGCTCTTCCAGTTTCTGAATTTTTTCAGGCGGTGAATCAGATGTTAATACAATCTGTTTTTTCTGTTGAAAAAGTTCATTGAAAGTATGAAAGAATTCTTCCTGTGTTTGTTCTTTGCCGGCAAAGAATTGAACATCATCAATCAACAGCAGGTCGATTTTCCGGTATTTAGAACGAAATGCTTCGGCTTTTTTATCTTTCAGAGAATCAATAAATTCGTTGGTAAAAGTTTCTGAAGACAAATAGGCCACTCTTGTTCTTGGGTTGTTTTTCAACATTGCCTGACCAATTGCCTGCATCAGATGGGTTTTGCCAAGTCCTACGCCACCATATATAAAAACGGGGTTGTGAAGATGGCCAGGGTTTTTGGTGACAGACTGACAAACAGCGTAGGCAAACTGGTTACTTTTGCCGACAACGAAAGAATCAAAACTGTATTTACTGTTGAACATTCCGTCATATTTGGAAGAAACGCTTTTCTCTTTCTCGGTTTTTGCCTGTTTCTCAACGGCTTCAACAATTGTTGGAAGGGTGGGTTGCACCAGAATTTCCTTTTTCGGCTTGCTTCTGGTGACGAGACGATGTTTAAGGCCTGTTTTTTCATCATCGAGAACACGATCGATCAAAGCAGAAAATTTCATTTCAGCCAGTTCACGGCAAAAATCATTGAGAGCTTCCATTACCAGGTAATTATCGGCAATTTCTGCCGGTCGGACTGAATTCAAAAACATTTTTGAATAATAGCTATTTGCCTCATCAGAAGTAATTTCTGAAGTGATTTTATTCCAGAGTGTCTCTAACGACGATGTCATGTACATCAACCTCTTTATTGTTATGTACAACAAACAAATAATAAAAACAGGCTTTAAACGACGATCGATGCCGTTTTCGATTTGTTTGCCGGGATGGCTCAAGCATAACAGACGGTGCTTGTTTGCGCAAGGTTTTTTTGCATCAATGATTTGATAATAAGCTGTAAAACCATGTGGAAAAATTGTGGAAAAATTGTGGAAAAGGTCATAATTGAAAAAACCTGTATAAATTGTTAAAAAACCAGGAAATGCTTCAACAAGTTTTTCCACATTTTAAAACCCTCTAATATAAAGCTAAAGGTGTGGTTTTCCACTTTTCCACCTTCTCTAATAATAATACGACTAAAATAAAAAAAGATGTGTACATAAATATTATAAGAAAAAGTGCAAAAACAAACATGAACAAACAAACTTTGGCATATAGAAAAACAAATTTCAACTTAAAACAGCATCAGTAATCGATGCTTGATGTCAAAATTCCAATCTGTTATACTCGGTTCACTTCAGAAAGAGGTAAAAATATGCCCAAAACAAAAGCAACTGCTGGAAAAACTGTTGATAGCAATGGAAAAAACGTTGATAAGGTCATTGAAATAATTCAATTCATGGGTGACAATCACCTGGCTGAACTTGAGCTTGAAACTTCAGATCTGAAGATAAAGCTTAAAAAGCATGTTCATTCAGCCAATGTTGCTATACCAGTAACTCAACCGATCATGGCCCCAATTTCCATGCCAACAATGGTCAACGCTGATACCCAGGTTAAGCCGAAACTTAATAAAGAAGCAGAAAAAACCGCTGCTGTAGAGGACAATTTTCATAAAATTTCTTCACCAATGGCCGGTACTTTTTATCGCGCTCCCTCACCAACTTCTCCGCCATTTGTAAAAGAGGGCGATGAAGTAAGCGTTGGCCAGACAATATGCATTGTTGAAGCAATGAAGATGATGAACGAAATCAAGGCCGATAAAGCCGGAAAAATTGCTAAAATAATGATTGAAAACGGCCAACCGGTTGAAAAGGGCATCGTTCTTTTTCATATAGGTGAATGATATGCAGAAATTTGATTTGATCATTATTGGTGGCGGCCCAGGCGGCTATCCTCTGGCTGCAAGATGTGCCAGAAAAGGCATGAAGGTTGCGGTCGTCGATAAACAAAGTGAATTTGGCGGGACATGCCTTAATTGGGGTTGCATTCCTACAAAAGCATTGCTTGCCTCAGCGAAAGGATTGCATTTTTTAAAAAATGCTTCCTCTTTTGGGCTGAAGGTTGATCAGATCAATTTTGACTGGAATTCAGTACAGAATCGAAAAAATCAGATTGTTAATCAATTGCGACAAGGTATTGTCAAATTGCTTGAAAAGTCTGGCGTGACCATTTTTCCTGGATTTGCCAGGCTTTTGCCTGATAAAATCGTGCAGATAATTGATTCCGACGTCAGCATTCAGGCTGAAAAAATCGTTTTGGCGGTAGGTTCTGTTCCTGCCGCGCCAGCTGTCTTTCCAGATGACAGAAACATTTTCTGGACCTCTGATCAAGCTTTACAGGCAAATGAAATTCCCGAATCTTTGTTAGTTATTGGCGGAGGTGTTATCGGACTTGAACTTGGTCAGGTATTCAACGAATTTGGCAGCAAAGTTACCATTGTTGAAATGATGCCACAAATTTTGCCGGGTCTTGATACAGCTACGGCAAAAAGACTTTTGCCGGTTTTCAAAAAAGCTGGCCTTGAGATTCTAACCGGCAAAAAAGTTGAGAGCCTGCTCAAGGAACAGGAGCATGCAGTTGCGGTAATAGACGGCTTTGAACGCAACTTTTCCAAGGTGCTTATTGCGGTTGGCCGTAAAGTTAATCATGCTTTTATGCAGAATTCAGACCTCAAATTGGAACTTGAAAATGGTTTTATTAAGGTCGATGAGAATTTTTCCACAAACATTTCTGGCGTTTATGCTATTGGCGATGCCATTAAGGGGCCAATGTTGGCTCATAAAGCCACCTATGATGCAATGACCCTTGCAGCACAATGGGAAGGCGAAGAAGTCCGTGCCGATTATTCCCTGGTTCCATCCTGTGTTTATACTTACCCTGAAATAGCCTGGGTTGGCAGCAGTGAAGAATCTCTTAAAGCGGCAAATATTGCATATAAAACCGGAAGAAGCCTGTTTTCCGCAAATGGAAAGGCTTTAACTGCCGGTGAAGGTGATGGGCAGATCAAGACCCTGTTTTCTGAAGATGGCCGACTTCTTGGAGCAATTATCTGGGGTCCGGAGGCCAGCAATATTATCAATGAGGGTACTTTTATGGCTCAATTTGCTATAAAAGCCCATGATTTCGGGCGAATGATCCACCCGCATCCGACTCTTTCAGAGGCATTTCTTGAATCAGTAGAAAATGCCTTTGGAGGTGGAGTGCATGGTTGATATATGATTGGTGCGGGTTTTCTTAACTTACCGCCATGGCAGGATAAACTGCAGCTAATTCTCAACGAACTTAACCGTAGCGATCTGCTGCGAATTCCAGTTTTGGGTACTGAGAACGTGGAGCATCCATGGGTAGCCCTGGAACCGGAAGACTTTTTTTCTGCGGTTTCGACGGGCATAATTTTCAGCGATGATTATCGCTTGAAAAGGTTGCCAGATAAGATCATTACTGCCGATGCTGAGGTTGCAATCAGGCGATTGCTTGCCGGGAAAACTGGCAATACTTTTTATAAGGGTTCAATAGGCGCAAGTTATCCATTTTTGCAAATGCTTGCAGATGATAAAAAGCATCTGAACAAATTCTATGTACAAAACGATGCTGTTGCCGGATTTATTTTAGCGCAAATGGAGAACGAATTGTGTTCTCTTGATAAAGCAATCGCCACAGCCCAATGGGAAAAAATCGCTTCGAGCAATCCGAGTCCTAATTTGCACGGGATAGTTACCAGAAATAGATTAATTCTTCAAATGGCCGAAATTTTTGGTTGTATTCTAGCACCAGAAAAAATTCCTACAGTTGGGATCAGTTCGCTTTCTCTGGATGATGTGAAAATTGCCGATTTCATGGGATTTTCAATAAGACTTTTAGGTGTAGCAGAGTTGACCAGAGATGGAGTTCGCGCCTCTGTCGAGCCGTGCATGTTGCCTCGCCAATATTTTCTGGCCCAGGCCAGAAAAGGCTCGGAAATTTTCTATGCTGTTTCCGATAAAGAGCAGGCACAAATTTATTCTTGCCCCGGGACCTCTTTTGAAACGCTGGTAAAGGGTGTGATTTCCGATCTTGACGAAGTTTCGAGAGACCAGGTCAGTAACCGCCATTTAAAAGTGGTTTCTGAGGTAGAAACTTTTAGTGATCGTTATTATTTGCGATTTTCACTGGTAAACCTGACCAGTACCATGGCGCAGATACTCAACCTTTTTTCTGCTGCCGGAATAGAAGTCGAAGAGATCTTTCAACCTGAAATAGAAGTTTCACGAGAAACCGAAAGCAGTCGTACCGTTATTTTTCAAACAGCAAAAACAGAACAGGCAAAGTTGTCTTTGGTTATCAATCGAATCGAAGAACAGATAAAACTGGCAACAGTTGTTTCCTGTTTCAAGCTTTTCAGGTAAAGTCATGTTTGCAAACGGCGAAGTTCTGATTCAAAAATTTGGCGGTTCCTCAATGGGTTCTGTCGAAAGAATCAATCGAGTAGCCGAAAGAATTGCTGAAAAAGCCCGCCGTGGCCATCGAATGGTTATCGTCGTCTCAGCAATGGCTGATACTACCGATGATCTTATTGGGCTTATGAACAGAGTTTCTATAGATCCTGACCGGCGCGAAAACGATCAGTTGCTGGCAACCGGTGAAATGGTCAGCGCTTCTCTTGCCGCAAGCGCCTTACAGAAATTGGGTGTAAGAGCTCGTTCTTTCAATGCTTTTAACTTGCATTTACTGTCTGAGCTTCAGAACGATGAATATAGCATCATTCAGGTTGGCCGCAGCAACAATCTGGCCCGTTTTCTCGAACCTGGAAGTGTTGCGGTAGTTGCCGGTTTTCAGGGAATTACCGCTGAAGGCGATCTTACCACGCTTGGCCGGGGGGGCTCTGATTTGACGGCGGTAGTGCTCGCCCGTGAGCTTGGGCAGAAAGTTTGCGAAAAATATACCGATGAAGAGGGAATTTTTACCGCAGATCCGCGTATTATTCCACATGCCAGAAAAGTTTGGCATCTTGATTATCAGGAGATGCTCGAATTAGCAGCTTTTGGTAACGGTATTCTGCATCCGCGGGCGATTTCTTGTGCCAGAGATGATGAGATCAGAATTCATGTCAGATCCAGTTTTACCAGGGCAGAAGGAAGTGTTGTCGGTCCAGACGGAGATAGGGAACTGGCTGTAAAAAGTATTACTTCTGACGGAAAATTTGTCGTGGTTAAGATTCATGGAATCTCGATGCCGGATCCAATTTTCAGTGCAAACTTGCAGCGTGCCGGGTTTATGCCTTCAATTATGCAATGGTTGCGTTATCACGAAAAAAACGGCAGTTTACGCCTCGCTTTCAGGCGCCAGGATTCTTTCGAAGCAATACCATTTTGCTGGGAAGAGGCGGCGAGACTTAATGCTGAAGAGGTTTTCTGTCATGCCAACTTACAGACCATTTCAATGGTTGGGTGTGGCATTGGAAAAGTTGGTCATGAAGTTTTCCTGGAAGCTCTTGAAAAAATTGATATTGTGCCGGTTTTGTGGCATCTGGACAAAATTAGAATGAGCGTCTCGGTTGAAAAAGAGAAGGCACAGACATGTATTGCTGCCCTTCATGATGTTTTGCTCGATTCTGTAAAAACTTCTTCATAAATAACCCCAGATTACCGATATAAGAGTTGCGGAAACAGGTAAAAAGCCTGTGATGCGAATCTGGTAAACAGGTAATCGTTTTGGTTTATTCAACCATTTCAGGCAGACAGATCCGGCAGATTTTAGTTGTACTGCTCATTATTTCAGCATTTTTTGCTGAAAATTCCTTGTTATGCGCTTTTGATGTGCCATCAATCGATTCCCAGAAGTTTCCTATCGAGATTTACGGCGATTATCTTGAATACAGAACCAAGGCTGAGCAGGTCGTTACCAAAGGCAAAGCTTATATTGCCTACAAGGACATGAAGATCAGCGCCGACAATATTCAGGCAAATACCAAAACTGAAGACATTTTTGCTCAGGGTAAGGTTGATTTCTGGAAAGGTTACGATCAGACCACCGGTGATTTTTTTGCATACAACATGAAAACTGGTGAAGGCTGGATGCGTGATGCGGCAATCATCAAGAATCGTAACTTTTTCAAGGCAAAAGATGTCTATGTTAGCCCAAGATACAGCATTGCTCGCGATATGATGCAGACAACCTGTGAGAACACTGATCATCCGCATTATCGCATCGCCGCCGACAAAGTTGAAACTTATCCTGGCCATTCAATGAGCATTGAAAACCTCCGGGTTAAGTGGAAAGGCAAAACTCTT
Organism: uncultured bacterium; assembly: GCA_964596185.1. Taxonomy (GTDB): domain Bacteria; phylum Muiribacteriota; class Ozemobacteria; order Ozemobacterales; family Ozemobacteraceae; genus DYKG01. The sequence goes on from CAZQUE010000003.1 coordinate 45,217, forward strand.
TATCATAAAAAACGCGATTTTTCTTCTTTTCGAAAAAGTGAAAAATTCTTTCATACCAAGCAGGGGATTTCACAGATTGACGGCATATACTTCAAATTTTCGACCGATCTGATGGTCAATGAATCGCTTTCAGGAAAATTTTCTGCCGACTTCTTTGAGAAACGCGGTAATGCTTTTGGTTTCAACGGCACCTGGACCAACGGAACCAGCGGTAATGGCTCGATTTACTTTTATCAATTGAACGAAACCAAAAGAAATCACAAAAATACCCAGCTGAATCTTACTCACAGTCATAGATTTGCTTCAGGAGAAACCCTTAACACCAGCATGAATTATACCGGTGATAAATATGCCGGCCAGGCCGAAAACAAAGATTTGACCGTGCAATTGAATTATCGCCCGGTTTTGAAATTCATGAACATGACTGTCACTGCCAACAAGTTTTACGATCTCGATGGTGATGACTACAACCTTGATAATGGATATCAGTTACTGAATCGGTTACCGGAAATCAATTTCAGTTTTCCCGCCTATACCTTCCCGGGTGTGCCGCTTACTTTGAACTTTTCAGGTATGTATGGGCATTATGAAGAAGGAAATCTCAGTGACAAGAAAGATACCGAAAAGAAAGATTTTCGGGCCAACTTTACCGTTCCAACAATTCAGGTTCATGAGCGCTTTGATATAACTCCATCTTACAATCTTCTCAAAAGTTATTACAGTGGTGGAATCGAAAGAGAAAACGGCACAACCATGGTTAGAGCCAATCATCGTTTTTCCAAAGTCACCAATCTTGAATTCAACTACAATGTTTCGACATCAAAGGGTAAATCACCTTTTCAATTCGATTCATTCACTTCGACTGACGTATTTTCGACCCGTTTGCGCTTTGCTGAAAATTCCTGGTCGTTAAATCCGATAAATTTCAACTATAATCGAGTTTCTCATCGACTTGAACAGGTTTACTGGGATTATTCAAGAAGATCACGCACCGACGCTTACAGAAACTGGGAATTCTTCATCCGCCGCGATTACATTCCCGAAAACGTTTCACTCTCAAGATTCAATCTTAATGCGTTGAAACCGGGAACCACAAATGCCCGTTACCGTATGTCTTCAAATCTCTGGTCGTTTGATACAAGTATCACCTATCCACATCAGTACGGCCGGGTAACCAACACTTCATTCAACTACCAGACAACCATTCGTCCACATTGGAAAATCAATACAACCGGTAATTACAATCATCTTGCCAAAAAGTTTTCGCCGCTGACGATAGGAATCATCAGAGATCTGCATTGCTGGGAGGCCAGAGCAGAATACAATCACGAAAGAAAAGAATTCTGGATAGAATTTTATCTTAAGGCATACCCTGACGATGCCGGTAGATTCAGATACGGCATGGATGACAACAAGCTCGAAGCAAAGCTGGCAGCATACGATCAGTTAACGCAGAGGTATGAAGGTACTGGTTACTGACAAAGGTTGAAAGTTATATCTTCACTGTGTATTATAAATCATCCCGCCACTAAGGAGATTTCAGATGAAGATTTATGCAGGTTCTGATCACGGCGGTTTCAATCTTAAAGGCACTTTGATCAGAAAGTTACAGCAGATGGGGCACGAAGTAGTAGATTTGGGCACTCACTCAACCGATTCCTGCGATTATCCCGATTATGCACATGCCGTCGCCAGAAAAGTCCTTGAGGATTCAGGGGCTCTTGGTTTGCTGATTTGTGGCTCGGGAATAGGTGTTTCAATTGCAGCAAACAGACACGCGGGTGTCAGAGCGGCTCTTTGTCGAAGTAGTCTCGAAGCCGAACTGGCCAGACAGCATAATGACGCCAATGTTCTCGTACTTGGTGAAAGAATTACCGGCGAAGCTCTGGCTATAGACATTCTTGAAAAATTTCTGGCCGCCACTTTCGCCGCCGGCCGACACGCCAATCGGGTAAGGAAGATAGAAGAAATTTAATATTCTGGGGGAGTTATGGGCAAATTAACGGTGGTAGACCATCCATTGGTGAAACATAAAATTACTTTGCTCCGTTCAAAATTCACTGAAGTTCAGGAATTTCGAGCGTTGATGCAGGAACTATCGATGCTTCTTGCCTATGAAGCTACTCGTGGTATTCAGGTTGAAGAAACTACCTGCGAAACACCTTTGATGGAAACTAAAGGCCATTTGATTTCTACCGGTAAAATCGCGATCATTCCAATTTTACGTGCCGGTCTGGGCATGGTCGATGGCCTGTTGAATTTTATGCCGATGGCCAGAGTTGGCCACATTGGGCTTTATCGAGATCATGACAGTCTCAAGCCGATAGATTATTATTGCAAGTTGCCTGACGGTATTGCCGACATGGAAGTTTTTGTCGTTGATCCAATGCTTGCTACCGGTGGCTCTGTCGCCCATGCTATTGAAATGGTCAAGAATACCGGAGCAAAAAATATCCGTTTTCTTTGCGTAGTGTCATGTCCGGAAGGGGTTGCCTGTCTGCAAAAAGCCCATCCTGATGTTGAAATATTCACCTGTGTGCTCGATGAAAAATTGAATGAAAAAGGCTATATTCTTCCCGGATTGGGAGATGCCGGAGACAGACTTTATGGAACAAAATAAAAACGTAAAATTGCCCGATCACATTGCAGACCGCCCCGACTGGGATACATATTTTCTGCGAATAACCCAGCTGATAGCACAGCGATCAACCTGTATGCGGCGCCAGGTTGGCGCCATAATCGTAAAAGATCGTCGAATTTTGGCAACCGGCTATAATGGCGCACCAAACGGCGTTCCCCACTGCTTCCAGAAGCCCTATGGCTGTCTTAGAGAAGCCAGGAAAATTCCATCCGGTGAAAGACAGGAATTGTGCCGAGGCCTTCATGCTGAACAAAATGCCATTTTACAGGCCGCGGCTTTTGGCGTTTCGCTTAAAGACAGTGAATTATATTGTACTCACCAACCCTGCGTCACTTGTGCTAAAATGTTAATCAACGCCGGAATAAAAAGAGTTGTTTTTCTGGGCAGTTACCCCGATGATCTTTCTCTCGAGCTACTTGAAGAGGGAAAAATCAAGCTGGAAAGGATAGAAATAGACTGATTCATGGCCAAAATTCTAATACAGGGTGGCAAACCTTTAAACGGTTCAATCAGAGTCAGTGGCGCAAAGAATGCAGCTTTACCGGTAATGGCCGCCACTTTGCTCAGTACCGAACCGGTATTGTTAAAAAACGTACCTGACCTAAACGATGTCAACACGATGGCCCGGGTGCTACAGGCGCTTGGAGTAAGCTATAAAAAGCTCGATGAAGGTGTTTATTCTTTCGATGCCTCTGGCAACATAGTGGAAGAAGCCCCCTACGAGTTGGTAAAAACAATGCGCGCCAGTTTTTTCGTCATGGGGCCGCTTTTGGCAAGGCTAAAAAAAGCCAGGGTTCCTTTGCCGGGAGGCTGCGCAATTGGTGTTAGACCGGTCAATATACATCTCAAAGGCTTTGAAGCTCTTGGGGCAAAGGTCTCTATCGAAGGCGGGTGCGCTGTTGCCGTCGCCGAAAAACTTATCGGCAACAAAATAATGCTCGACTTCCCCTCGGTTGGAGCTACTGAAAACCTGATGATGGCAGCAGCCTTGGCCGAAGGCAGCAGTACGATCGAAAATGCGGCCCAGGAACCTGAGATAATCGATCTGGCAAATTTTCTCAACGCCATCGGCGCAAAAATTACCGGAGCAGGAAGCCCGATAATAAAGATAGACGGTGTTCCAAAGCTTGGTGGCGCCGAATACAGCATTATCCCAGATCGCATCGAAGCCGGAACTTTTATGGTTCTTGGTGCGATCTGCAAAGGTAAAATCAGGGTCGAAAAATGTGATCCTGAACATCAGCATGCTTTGATCAACAAGCTTAGAGAAATGGGGGCAAAAATCGACATCGGATCTGATTTTGTCGATGTTTCAGCCCCAGAAGGACTTAAGGGAATAGAAGTGAAAACCTTACCTTTTCCTGGCTTCCCGACCGATATGCAGGCGCAGTTGATGGTTGCAATGTGTGTGGCCAGGGGCACTTCTTTTATTACTGAAACTATTTTCGAAAATCGTTTCATGCATGTTTCAGAATTGGCAAGAATGGGCGCAAATGTGAATACCCATGACCGTACTGCGGTTATAAACGGTGTTGAATCTTTAAAGGGCGCTCCTGTTTCAGCAACCGATCTTAGAGCCGGCGCAGCCATGGTTCTTGCCGGACTGATTGCCGAAGGAAAAACAGAAATAAGCCAGGTTTACCACATTGACCGTGGCTATGAAGACCTTACCGGAAGGCTGCAAAAGCTGGGAGCCAGCATAGAGAGAATTGAAGACCCTGATACAGACGAATAGGAGCTTTACCATGTCAGAAGCCGAAAAAGGCCGATTTCAACATTTAACTGAAGGGCTGAAAAGTGCGAATCGAGAAGAAAAATTGCTTTCGATCGCCGCTTTGGGGATATTGAGAGTTTCACAACATGCTGATTTGCTTGTCGACTTGCTTGCTTCGCCCGATGAAGAGATTGTCGAGCAGGTAATCATAGCCATGGGACGTATCGGCAATCCGGCTTCGGTAAAATATATTCTTGAATTCGTTTCTTCAGACAAAGAAAAGCTTGCAAAGACCGCCATTTCGGTTTTGCAGCAGATGAATCTTTTGCCTTCCATTTCATTTGCTTTGCAGGCAGCTAGCTCAGATCAGCCTAATGAAATAAGAAAGAAAATAATCGACCTTCTCGGTGGTTACGAAGATGTCAGAGTTGCGTCACTGATGAATGAAATTCTCGGTCAGACCAGAGATCATGACTTACTTGCGGCGGCAATTCAGTATTTCATAAGATATCCCAATTCTGAGCGGCATACGGTTCTGAAAATGCTTGCCGGCAACAGTAATTGGGAGGTAGCGCTAGCTGCCAGCCTCGCTCTTTCCCGTCTAAAAGATGAAGGAGCTTATTCTCAGGTGCGCCGATTGGCAAAATCTGGAAATGCCGAAGTGCGCCAGTTGATTGTAGATGCAATAAACGAGTATCCACTGATTGAAGACCGAAACATTTACCAGATGTTTTTTGAAGATAGCCGAAGTTCGATTCGCGAAGCAGCTCTGAAGGGTTTGGAACTTTTTGGTGCCGATGAGCGCATAACTATTCTTCGTCATTGGCTGACCAGGGAAACTGACAAAAAGGTTAAAAAACTTTTGCTCAAAAGAGCGAGCAAAGAGCGTTCTATTTTGTTTTATGATGAGTTCTATCACAATCTGAAATCATCAGACGAAGAAATCAGAAACATGGTGATCGAGTCGATTGCCGATATGGGCGAAAAAATAGCAGATCGCATCATTATCGACTTTGACCGCATGCCGCTGGTTATTAGAGAACAAATGATACTGGTTCTGGGTAAAATCGGCGGCGACAAGGTGGTACAGGTAGTTGAAGAATCTCTCGATGCCAAAGAGCGCTGGCTGCGCATCAATGCAGTTGAAGCTGCGGCTTCGATTCATGATGACGGCCTGTATCAGAAATTGATCGAGCTTTTACGGCATAAAGATACCGATGTGTGGGTGCGTGCAACTGCAGTTTCAGCTCTTGGACGCTCACGCAAACACGAATTTGCCGATATCGTCGCTTCGCAGCTTTACCATGAAGATGCACGCGTAAGGGCAAATGCAATTGAAGCTTTGGCTGATCTTGCCTGGCTTGGGTTGCCCGAAGCATGTCACAAGCTGATGCATGACCGTAATGACCGGGTTCGCGTCAATGCCGCGATTGCTTTGTGGAAAAGCGGCCACGAAGAAGTTTTTGCCGAGCTCGAAAAAATGTCCCGCGACAAAAGCCGCTGGGTACGGTCATCGGCAGTTTTCGCTCTCGGTCAGATTAAAGATCGCGAAGGCACGCACATTTTGTTGAATATGCTTTCCGATTCTGAAGAAATCGTCTACAAAAACGCTGTCGAAGCTTTGGCTGAACTGGGAGACATGCGTGCGCTTTTGCCTCTGTTAAAAGAATCGCGCAAAAATCGCCTCCCGCATACAGTATTTGTCGAAGCGCTCCAAAAATTCTCCCAGGCGATTCGCGAGTAATTTTAAGTTTTTTTTCATAAATTTGCGGCTGTTTACCGATAATTAGAGAGAAAAATAAACAACGGTAAACAGGAGCAAACATGTCTGCAGATCTGCTCGAGCAGTTTCTGAATTATCTTGCAGTCGAAAAAGGCCTGCGCCCCCGTTCTCTGGAAGCTTATCGGCGCGACCTGCAAGACTGGCTCGACTTTGTTGCCGAGCGCGGTCGCAGCGTTACCGCAACTTCGTTAGACAGCGCATTGATTCTGTTTATGGTGAGTCTACACGACCGCGGCATGTCACCGCGTTCGATGGCTCGCAAATCATCGTCTCTGAAAGGCTTTTACAAATTTCTTCTGCGTGAAGGCCATATCAGTGAAGATCCGACCGAATTGCTCGAACGGCCCAAAATTGGCCGGGCACTTCCCAAGGTTCTTTCTCTTCAGGAAGTTGAAGCAATTTTGTCACAACCCGATGTCTCGACAGCATTTGGGCTTAGAGACAAGGCGATACTAGAAGTGTTGTATGCTACCGGTATCAGAGAGTCTGAACTTATTGATCTGCAGCTCGGCAACCTCAATGCTAATGCCGAATTTCTCACGGTTATCGGCAAGGGCGGTCGCGAAAGAATCGTTCCCGTCGGTTCATACGCAATTGCTGCGATAAACGAATATCTGCGCCGCGGCCGCAACGATCTTTGCCGTGATATTAGCGAAAGAACACTTTTTCTAAACCCCTATGGCAAAAAGATGTCGCGCATGGGGCTTTGGAAAATCGTTAAAAAATATTCATTGCAGGCTGGAATCGGGCGGCCAATCTCGCCGCACGTTTTTAGACATTCCTGCGCCACCCACATGCTCGAAGGCGGTGCCAGCATCATTGCCGTGCAGGAAATGCTCGGGCATGTCGATGTTTCTACAACCCAGATCTATACCCATCTTACTGGTAAAGACCTAAAAAATATCCACAGGCAGGCACATCCTAGAGGCAAATGACTTTATTCAAAGCAAAAAGCAGTAAATGGCGCGGTTTCATTACCCGCGTTCTTCTGCTTTGCCTTGTTTTCAGCCTTTTTCCCAGAGAAATGCTCGAAGCCGAAACGAATTCGCCACGAAGCTACTTTCGGCCAATGCAGATCAAGCTGTTGCGCAATGTCAGAGTCGATGAAAAACCTTTAGCGATCAAAGAAGACGATGTAGCAATAATCGTTGAAAGAACCGTGCCAATTGCGCCGCAGAAAAAAGAAAAACTGGTTTTGTCTGAATTGACCGAAAACACTCTGGCAGTCGAAACTCTTACCATTTCACCCAACGATATGGCAATTGAGCCTGAAAAACCCTCGGTTTATAAAATCGAAGCCGTTTCCGATAACATTGGCCCCGATGATGTGGCTCTAGAAGCTATGCCTATGCATGAACCCCAGCGTATCAAAACACCACCGGCCCAGGTGGTCGAATATGCCCGCAGTTTCTGGGATGAAGCTTCAGAACAGGTTGACAAGCATAATATATCCATTTCCGGAACCAAAACTTTTGAAATGAAAAAAGCTGATGTTTCTGGCGATGTGGGTCATTTTTCAACAGAAAATTACGATTCTATGCCCGGTTTTCATCTTGACCAGAGCCTTCACCTGGAAATCGATGGCAACATTAGCGAAAACTCGACCGTGCACGCTGTTTTAGATGATAAAGACGATGAAGATCGGCGCTTTACCATCAATATCGATGGGCCGGTCTGGAAATTTGTCATGGGCGATTTTCCGCTGGCTCTCGAAGGGACAGAATTTACCCTGTTTCGCAAAGAAGTTCGCGGGATCATGGCTCAAGGGTCGTTTCACGAAAAATTCAAATCGATTTTTCTGTTTTCTCAATCTAAGGGTCAGGCCCGGCGTGAACAGTTTCGCGGTGCCGGCCAGCAGCAGGAATTCAGAATGCAGGGCAGTCCGGTCGTGCAGAATTCCGAACGCGTCAGTGTCGACGGGCGCATGCTCACTCGCGGTACGGATTACCTGGTTGATTACGAAGATGGTCTGATCAAATTCCAGCCCCATATTTTACCAATCGAAATTACCAGCTGGATCGTTGTTGAATACGAAGTTTCCGATGAAAATCTGGCCTTCAGCCGCAATCTGTTCGGAACCAGGCATGTTTACACTCATTCAATGGGGCGCGAAATTGGTTTAAGCTGGCTCAGGGAGGTCGATAATTCAACGCCAAAGGCGGGCGACAATGCTTCTTCTACTGCAACGCCAATGCAGCACGATATTGTTGGTGCAGATGTCAACTGGAAAATTTCGCCCAACTACTCAGTAACAGGTGAGACGGCAGTTTCATTTCTTGATCCAAACAAGAACAGTGAACTGGCACCAGCTGACAAATGCCTGACAGGCCATGCGAGCAAACTTGCGTTGAAGGCGGTTGGTGAGAGCTATACCGGCGATCTTACCTTTAAAAGAATCGATAAGGATTTCAAGGTTGTTGGGCGCGAAGGCGGAGTCACCGAACTTGGCGAGCGTGGTCTGGTAAATGATATTCTCAGCGGCAAAGCGCGGCTGGAATATCGCATAAGCAGTAAATTGAAGGCTTTTGCCGACAGTGAAAAATCCCAGACCAATCTTTCCGACGATCCGACTTTGCAGAGCATTGACTTTAACAATAACAATGCCGGTTTTGTTTATACCGGTAGCAATGATATGCGCATAGAAGTGCGTGGCGGCCGGCAAAGCGACAGAGAAACCGGCCCGAACCTGAATTCAGATATAGTTCGTGATTCGGCCACGGCTGTTTGGGATAAGAAGTTCGGCAAACTCAATACCCAGGCAAAGGTTCAGAATACTTTTTATGATGACTCGATAAATATGGCTTCTGATTCTTCAGTGCTTGAAATGGGTGTAAACATTGGCGCCGAAGCTGATCGAACATTTTCGTGGAATATCGGGGCGTCGAGGATAGCTCTTGACGATGAGTTGAGCAAAGATGAGTTGCGCTCGGAAACGCGCAACTACAGCCTTGATCTTAATTATGAGCCTAATCGGGTTTTCAATGCCCGTGGCCTTTTCCAATGGCGGCGCGAAGATGATTTTTATGCCAATTCACGCATGGACACGGAAATAGCCGACTCACAATTTCGCTATGAACCGACCCGTGATTTGCGAACTCAGCTCAAATACAAGGTTGAAAATACCTCGAAAATTTTGCGCGATCCGTCGCTTGACCCGCAAAAGTATATTATTCCTGACAGTCTGCCTAACTCTGAGAAAGACAAGCAGGAGATCGTCAATACTTTTGAAAACCCGGTTCAAAAAACGACTGCGAATTTCCTGACCGATTATCGCATCAATCGTTTTCTGCAGGCGTATTTCGATTGGCGCCGTCGTGAGTTGATAGATCAGGCAACCGATACCACGGTTTCCACCAATGACCGGCGTACTTATGAACTGCGTTACACTCCCTTAGAGAAGATGTTGATTACCACTGAGCTAGAAGAGGGCGTTAACAAGATTCTCAATCCGCAAAGCGAGTTGCGCGACTATATCAGATCTATTCAGATTCGCCATGAATTTTATGAGGGTTGTTTTCTCGATGCAACCTATGAAGAAACAGATGAAGACGAAAAATACACTGATGAAAATGATCGGCATGTGCGCAGCAAAATTCTTGGTTTTCAGCGCAATTTCAATCGTTGGGCGAGCATGGAGCTTGGTTTGCAACATAACATCATCGATGCCAAAGACCCGAGCACCGAATGGGAAAAGCGTCTGGCCGTGATTCTGACGCCCTTCTCCAAGAGTCAGCGCTACAAATTTTTCCTCAATCACAAAGATATCACTTCGGCCCAAAGCGGCACTCACTACGAGGGCGGCCTGAATTTCTCGCAATTCATCGGCACCGACACCATTATCGATGGCGAATTTAAAAAAGTACATTCATCGGCAGGTCTTACCGGTAATGGTTATGATGCCGTGGTACTCAACGCCAAAGTTGTCGTCACCTTTTAATTTGCTTTATCATCCGGTTTAAGTTTTAATCAGGGTGATGAGTTTGAAAAGTTTCTTTTTAATTGCGTGTCTGCAGCTGATAACGGCTTTTTTTGTCACGGCGAAAATCGTGCAGGAAGTCTTTCTCAGTAATGCCAACCTGTTATCTGATCTGTGGATTTCACCGACAGTTTTTCTAGTGCTGGCCACAGCAATTCTGGCTTTGATTCAGAATCGGGGCTGGTTTAAAATTCAGCCGGTTTTTCTCGCTTTTGCCGGTGTTATTGGGGTAGCGGGCGGCATTTGTGCTGTCTTTGCCTGGGGTGGATTTCCTCTCTGGCTGCTTATTCTTGCAGCTCTTGTGCTTATGACTCTTTTGGGAGCAGAGCTTTTTCTGAGTTTCTATTCAAAAATGCTAAGCCTTTTCATGCTGCTTTTAAACCTTATGTTGTTGGCGTTTTTGCAGGTCGACTGGCATGTGTTTTTCGTAACTCGCGCTCATCTTAGCTTCAAGATTCTTTCAGTTATCTGGCAAGATCAGGCTTTGCTGATGAAAGCGGCCAGATATCTCGGCGTTGAAAGCAGACAGATTATTGGAGAAACTATTTTTCTGGTTCTACTACCGCTTTTTCTAGGGTGGGTGCTGTCATGGTTTTCGGACAAAAAAAACTTTTCTCGCGTAAAATTTCCGGTAGTGGCCGTTGTTGCAATTCTGGTCGGGGTTCAATATCTGCTTTTTTATCCGGTAAGCCAGAAGACTTCTTTGCATAACTATATTGGCTTACGCATCAGTGCCGGATTGCTGCCCTTGCCATTGCATCCACGACTGGGGGCGAGCGAAAAGCTTAAAGCCGCCTTATCAAGAGATGTTCAGATCGATCTGAAAAAGTGTTATGCTCCGGCGAAGGTCAGTTATCAGCCGACAGAATATGAAAAAATTGTTCTAATCGGCGTCGAAAGTCTGCGTTATGATGCTTTTGCAGAATTGATGCCGCAGACCAGAAGAATGGCCGCCACCGGAAAATTGTTTACCAGGCATTTTGCCAATGCCAATATTAGCCTGAGCGCGTTTTACTCAATATTTCATGGCAATTTTCCTGTAGATTTGCAGTTTTCGGAGCTTCGCAAAGAAAAATCAATTTTTGAAAAAACTGCTTTGGAAAATGGTTTTGAAACGGTTTTGATCAAGCCGGATCTGATCGGAAACGCTGCTCCGGATGTCTGGGGCCGAAAACGAATTATTGAAAAGTCTGCGCAGCCCTGGGAAACGACACCTTGGGCATTGCAAAGCACTTTTGAAGAGCTTGAAAAGCCCGGCAAGGCAGTGGTTTTGACCTATGTTTTCAACACCCACTTCAACTATTATTTTCCGCCGGAGTTCGGGAAATTCAAACCCGTATGCCCGGAAGACACGAATATTTTCGTGATGTGGCCAAGCCCGGAGAATATTGCAATGATTCGCAATCGTTATCGAAATTCGGTTCACTATCTTGATTATTGCTTGAATAACTTTTTTGGCGATGTTGCTCGAAGAAATCTCGATCAGAAAACTCTTTTCGTTATCTTTGGTGATCATGGACAATCATTGCGCGAAAATGGCTGTCTCGGTCACGGAACCGGTGCAGATATCAGGCAATATCATGTGCCATTGGTGGTGCTCGGGCCAGATGTTGGGCCAGAAGTTATTGAAAAACCTACCAGTCATTTCAACGCCCTGGCCAGAGCTTTGAAGCCGGCTGGCTTTGAAATAATTGCGCCATTTGCAGAAATTGATGGCAATTTCCCAATATTGGCTCTTGAAGAATCGGTTGCCGGGCGAATTCTCGTTGTCCAGGAAGATTATATCAACATTTTTGATCTGACTCGGAGTAACTATCTTCGCTGGATTGCTCTGGTTAATCAGAATTATTCACTTTCTCCTCAGTTATTGAAGAACTGGTATGAAAATCCTGATAACCTGGCAAATGCCATCGAAAAAGACATGAATTTCATTGCCCAACATCTCGGTGGTTAAATTTTTTTTGCCAACTAACGAAAATTTGTAAAAACAAATTCTTGTAAAGCCTTTTTAAAAGGGTGTTTGCTCGCATTTGAAAAAAATAAAAAAAAGTGTTGACTTAGAGACATAAAACATGTAACCTAAATTTGTTGAGCGAAAGATCTTTGATAATAAAATCGGTAGCCGCAAGGTAGTAACTTCTGAACTCCGGTAGATTTCAGACAGTGACCCGAAGACGAGTGCTGATGTCCGGCGACGGGCAAAACGACTCTGAGGAGAACCAATAATCCAGGGCAGCGTGAAATTTAATCAGAAGTTAGGATCAAAAGGCAGAAATTCCATGGGGGGCGGGCTCCGCATCGACGGAGATACCAACTTCAGCTGCAGAAAAACTCTAAGAGGGCAACAAACCCTGAAAGAGGAAGGAGCAATCCAGGGCAGCTAAGCCAGATACCCCGAAGGAAAGCAAGGTCAAGAGAGCTGTTATCGCAATCGAGGGGTGAAACCTGAGGTTGTAGGAAACGCTCTGAACCGGGACTAAAGCTTCAAGGTTTGGCTAAAACTCAAGATGGGAACCGGCTGTTCGCAGCAAGGGGCCGAAGAAAACCAGGATCGGGTCTGATGTAAGTCAGGGCGGTCAGGCAGTGGGAACTGCCAGTAATCTTCGGAAGAAATCCATGTAGAGGAGGTAACGACGAAGAAGCAGGACTGCTGGAAACAGTTGTCGATCGATTCAGGGTAAAGCTTTGAAGACCGTGACCCTGCGAGTGCCTGTGGGGTGGAACAAACTCACAAGCTGTTGCAGACGTAGTCTCTGCTGAGAGGTTGAGAAAACCTGGGAGCGGAGTGCGATAGAGCTGGAAACTCTGTTTGTCACGTCGGACAGTGATGGCGCTGAGAGGGAAAAAACCTGAGAAGGCGTTGGCGTATCCGGCCAATGAAGATCTGTGTTGAACCTTGAAGTCGGCAAAAGTCTAAAAGAGGATGGTAAGACTTAGTTTAACATTAAGGCTTGGTGATTGTGTGAGGGCCTCGAGGGCGATGAACGCCTGAGGCTTGGCGTAACCAATGCGCGTCATAGCGCAATCATGATAAGACTCTAAAAGGCATGTAACGACAGGAAGGGGTGACCAAAGCTGGTAACGGCGTTGGTTAACCGCAAATCGAAATGTCTTCAGTAAGGGAAACCGATTTTAAAGATCAAGTAACTCAATAAGAATCCCCGGTAACACGGGGATTCTTCCTTTTAGCCAAACTTCAGCCAAATCATTCGTCGACGAGAACTGTTACGCGGTCCCCCTCTTTGAGATCGGCTTTTTTGAATTTTTCCCTCGGAACGTGGATTTCCATGAAATGATCAGGCTCGGTGGGATGTTTGACCACCACTACGACGATTCCGGCGACAATTCGGTCAACAACGCCCCTGATGCGTTTTTTGGGCTTATTGTGAGCTTCGTGTCTCGGCATTGGCAGATCCTCCTATCATTTTCTTTCCCTATTTTTATTTTACTAATAATCAAAAATATTTAAACTTTTTACGGTTACTTTGGTAAAGTTATGTTCACAGGCAAAGAGAAATATATATGCTGAAAACCTGGAAGCTGAATTTAAAACAGATAAGTATTCTGCTGCCAAAAAGAGATCTGGTTATCTGGTCTTTTTTTGCCGCTTTGCCATTTTTGTTTCTGATTTTTTCACCTGGCAGCTTTGAAGGTTTTGAAAGAGCTTTGCTTGATTTCAAGGCAAGAATCGATCAGAAATTTTTTCACACTGGTAAAGAAACTGAACTGATAATTCTGGGAATCGACAGTCGTAGTCTTGAAAAATCGCCCTATAAATGGCCCTGGCCATCCTCTTACTGGGCCCAACTTCTTGAGAGAATCGATTCTCGTTACCAGCCGGCAGCTTTTTTGATCGACATTTATTTTCAGGCCGATCAACAGAATGTTGAAAGCGTTGAAGTTCTCGCCGCCGAAATGAAACGCAACAAAAAAACCGGACTGGTGGGTATTTTTGAAGAAAGTCTCGGCATAGCGGGAACTGAACTGAAAGTTTTCCCGCCGATCAAGGCTTTGAGAGAAAGCGCAGCTTACTGGGGTATTTCTCAACAGCCAATTGATTCTGATGGCACAGTTCGCACCTTTGTTTTATCTGACTACCGACTTGATAAAAAGCATATTTCTTACGAATTTTTAAAATTCACCGGTAATTTGCCGGATATATCTTTGCCCGCGCTGAAGAAAGTATCAACAATTTTCAGGTTCAAGGCACGGGAAAATTCTAGCGAAATTTTTTCACTGCAGGATGCCATCGATGGGAACATTTCACGAGAGCAACTACTGAACCGAAAACTTCTCATTGGCCCCAATGCGCCGATTCTGCACGATTATCATAAAACTCCGGTCGGAGTTCTTACCGGCCCAGAGCTTGTGGCAAATTCGATCAACACTCTGAATAGTGCCAGGTTTCAAGTTTTGTATGAGAGTTTCTGGCTGCAGCTTTTCTTTGTCATTGCAGGAATTATTGTTGCCCTTATCTGTTTTACCGATCAACTGGGCGGCAATTTGTCGGTGGTTTTACTGGTGGGTGCAGTGTTCTTTTGTCTTTTGTTGAGCAGCTCCTTTCTGGTAGGTATACATTTGCCGATTGCATCTTCTTTGTTATCCTATGTGATTTTTGCGGCGATAAATCTGATAATTTTTCGTTTCAATCAGATTGCGCTTGTCCGCAATAGTTTGCATGAGGCCGAAGTTTGCGGCAAAATTCAGCAGAACTTTTTTCCGGCACAAGGTCTAAAAACCAAAACTGGAATCGAGATCGAAGGTTTTTGCCAGCCCTTTCAATACGCTGGTGGTGATTATTTTGACTTTTTTGAATTACCTGACGGTAATGTTTTCTTTTTTCTCGGCGATGTTTCCGGGCATGGGATTTCGGCGAGCATGACAACAACTGCCGCAAAATCGATAGTTTCAATTCATCGGGAAAAGGGCGAAATTTCAATCACCGAACTTTTTGACGACATAAATATGGCGATCCGGCATTTTTCTGACCGAAAAATTATGATGTCAGCCGTATCCGGTTTGATTTTGCCTCAGGAAAAAAAGATACGGCTCTATTCTGCCGGCCATCTGCCTGCTTATCTGGCGCAAAAGGGAACGGTAAAAGAGTTTCCTATACCAGGAATGCCTTTGGGAGCTTCCAAAAGAAAGCATCGCTGTGGCTTTACCGAATTCGACCTACCACAAAACGGTCAACTTATACTGTATTCGGATGGTGTGATTGAGGCAGTAAACTGGCAAAATCAGCTTTTCAGTTTTGAAAATTTCCGCAAGCTTCTTGGCGAAAAAATCGAACCAACTCCCATGGGTACAATCGAAGTCATTTTTTCTGCCTTGCGGAAATACACTGAAGAAAGGAGTTTTCAGGATGATGTGACCATCCTTGTAATAAATTTCGTAGATTGCGAAAACTAATCTGACTTCAGTCAGTATAATAAATATAGATAGAAATAGAGAGATACATGCATAAAAGTTGTCGCCTGTCGCAGGCCAGGACGCCCTGCGCTGTAATTTTTGCTGAAAATCGCCATTCAGAAAGGGGGTTTACCCTGATCGAAGTAATGGTGGTCATAGTTATTATCAGCTTGTTTTCTGCTTTACTGTTTCGGTTTTATTTTCAATCCAATGCTACGCAGACAAAATTGATCGGGAATCTGCAAATGCAGTCTGCAGTCGTCACGGGGGTGAATAAGACCTTGCGGGCAATCAGAACAGGTACCGGATTCATTTATCCGGCTCTCAACGAAGAGTCGCCGATTCTAATTTTCTCTGATTTTGAAAACAATCACAAAGCGATTTTTACCATAAAAAATCATGAAGCCAGCAAAAAGCTGAATAAAGATATTTTTGATCTTTATCTTTACACTACCGATTCAAAAACCATCAATCCTGTTAATCCGACTCATGAACCCAAAAACCTGCGCTTGCTTACATCTGATATCGAAGATATATCGTTTCGGCTTAGCAGTGCCAATTCTGTCGTAATAAATTTTAAGTTCCAGAAGAACGAAAAAGCCTTTCAGATTGTGTCCGAAGGCTCACTGATGAACTCTGGAGAAGTGAAATGAAAAAGAGCAAAAGAGGCTTGAGTCTGATCGAGCTGATGATTGGTTTTCTTATCATTGGCGGCGTTACCATGGTCTACTTCAAAATGATGAATCTATCGCGGCGCAAAAGTCAGTTTTATTCTGAACATTTTATCGCTGCCCTGTTAGCTGGCAAAGTTGTCGAAAATTGTCTACAGGAAACCGAGATCAACCCCTATGGAATCGAAGCTCTCGGGCTTGCCGACGAAAATAAAAAGCCTTTCAAGGTTTCGACTTTGATTACCGATGGACAATCAGTTTTTTTCAAGTATCCTCAGATCACTGAAAAGGACAATCCCGAGCTTTTCAACCAGATAAAGAAGGATTTTCTTCTAAAAATTCAAACCGACGGCTCTAAAAAGAATCATTTTAGTGTGACGACAAGTTTCGACTGGGAGGCGACGACAGGTTCAGGTAATTTCGCCTACGATTGCTACTTTCCCGATTATGTAATGAAGCAGCATGCAACCTCGAGCTTTGCTTTTCCTGAAAATGAGCTTGAAAAGAAGGTGGTTGAAAGAATTCTCGGAGGGAAAGACGTCGCCCTGGCTGCGATCATACCTTCACCCAGCGCCGCAGAGCTGGCTTTAGCAACCGGACGCATTTATTTTTCCACGGCGGGTTTTTTATCTTCTTCACAGCTTAAATCTGCCAGTGCAGAGGCTCAACAAATTAAAAGCGAATCCTTATCTGCTGATTCGGAACGCTTTGCCAAGGGAACAGAAAAATATTTTGAAATTGCGCGGGATAGCCTGGATTTAATGCTTTATCTGAAGCCGCATATCGAATACGTTGCCAAGAATATCAAAGCGGCCGAGTCGATGAAAACCTATTACCGGTATAGAATGAATGATTATCTGTATCGTTGTGGCAATGCCATGGCCAAGCTGCAGCAGCTTTTCTTCATCTGTGTGAACGAGGCAGCAAGTCGCTATAAACAGCAGATAAAAGAAGCCGGCGCCCTCAGAAGTCAGAGGTTTTTCGTTGAAAGATGCTTGAGCATGCACCGGATAATGTACTCGAACCGAAGTTTTTGCAGCGACGAGGTGTTCTGCTCAGCTAATGCTCAAAATGTTATCAAAGCTGAATATTTTGATTTTCTGCAGGCTCTTTTAGCTCATTTTGAAACCAGAGACCCGGCTATTTTTCGTCTGGCCTCCCAGGAGAAAAAATTTGCCCGCGATGAAGCGATCAGAAAACGCTACTTTGCCTGCGATCTTACCAGTAAGCTGTTTAAAAGTATCGAAGAGCTTCTAAAGGTAATTCCGGCGGGCACTGCTGGTGGAAGTCTTTATAATGCAGGTGTTGTCGGTCAGACCAAGGGTGATGGCTCGGTTTCTGGAGCGGTAACCTGGGCTCGCGATCAGCTTAAAAGCGGGCAAAGAAAAGGATTGAACCAGAATAATGGCATGACATCGATTGATGAAACAGCCTGGGATGACTGGTGCCTTGCCTTTGTCAACTCGGCTTACGGCCACAAAATCGATCATTTAAAGGCCGGCAGTGCTGTAGCCAGCATGAGATCATTCGACGCCGCAGGAAAATTGAAAAGTGATGAAAGACCACCTGCCGGAGCAATAATGTTTACCGATGCTACCCCTTCAAATCCCTATGGACATATATTTATCGCCACCGGAAAGTACTCCGAAGATGGTGATCCTATCGTAGTAACGACTGGATCGCCGGGCTGGAGCGGCGTTAGAGAAATTACTTTAACTGAAATGCTTAACGCTGTGGGCGGTAAGGGGTTTTATCGTGGTTGGGCAAGTGTGGAATAACGGAGAAATCAAATGAAAAATCATTTTAAACAAAAGTTTCGCGCAGGTTACGTTTTTCCGATGATTCTGCTGGCCACACTTTCAATCGCTTTTTTCATCATTGCACTCCATCAGCTGGAAACTTCGCACCGTGATCAGTTGATGCACCTGAACACCTACCAGCACTCGTTGAATGTTGCCTATTCTGTTTGTGTCGAGCAACTCGCCCGACTTAAAGAAAAGCAATGGGATGAGCGCTTTTTCAAGGGAAAGCCTTTCATTGCCGTAAACCAGAAACTGTTCAACTCAACCTATGACGTCTGTGTCGAAGATTACAACCCCGCTGATTTCATTTTTAACGTAAAAATTCGCACTACTTCGGCAGGAAAAAGCAATCTGTTTTACTGGCGCCAGAAATACATTCCGAACATGCTTGATTTTACCAAGCTAACGGTGCCGATTTTCTTTGGTGACCTTGAACCTGAACTGTTTGAACCCGCCAGAAAGGCTGAACTTGATAAGATCGTCGATGAAAAGCTCGAAAACTTTAAAGAAAACAAGGCGGTTGCCGAGAAAATCAACAAAGAACTGATAAATACTGCAAATCCTGAAGATGCTCTTGACAAAATAGGCGCATTACCCCCGGGAAAATCCGACGAAACCCTCGAAGGCAACAGCTTGCGTCCCGGGAACCTTCAGATTGCTACCAAGCCTTCAACTTCAGACAAAATCGAAATTAAAAATGTCATTGGAGAGCTTAACGGTCTGGTCGAGGTTGTTGACCAAATAAAATATCCCGCCGAGGGCTCAAATATAACCGAAAACCTTCCCCTGCGAATAAGAGACAACCCCTGGGGTGAAATCATCGGCAAGATTCCCCCAGGTGGCAAATTCGTGGTGATTGGTATGCGCGAGGATTTTTTCGAATTGACCTACAATGGAATTACCGGTTACAGCCACATGAATTTTGTCCAGGTTCCGGGTCACACGCCTTCTGGCATTGACCCACCACAGCCTCCAGGAGTCGATGAAGTTTTCTAGAAAGGAATTCATATATGAAGAGAATTATTTATGCATGGTTATTGTCTGCTGTTTTGCTATGTGGTTGCGGCGCACAGAAAGAAGAGGTTGCCGCTATTGCTGAAAAAAAAGGTACCGTCCAGGTTTTGGTAATACCTGCCGTTGATTTTACTGATGCTCTGGCTGGTCAGAAGCTTTGTTCCGGTGATTCGGTTAAGACTGGCGAAGCAGCCAAAGTCACGCTTGAATTGATACAGGATAAAAGCCTGATTGCCCTGAGTGAAAATAGCTTTCTCGAAATAAAAAATTACCAAGAGAAAGAATTGCAGCAGATGTCAGGCACTGCTGTTTATAAAATCACTCCACAGAACAAAGAGCTGAAAATCAAAACTCAGCACGGAGTTGCAACGGTCCTGGGAACAGTTTTGCGAATTGATGCTTCTTCTGAAAAAACACGGGTTACTGTCGATGAAGGAAAAGTTGGTTTTCGACGCAACAATGGTACTGCAAGTGTGTTGATCGAAGCAGGAATGAGTTTTTCTACCGACTTCGCCGATGACAGTGCCCAGCCCCTGGACCCTGTAGAGAGGGGCGAACTTTTTGATGCTAATTTAAAACCGACAATAAATCCCAGATAAAAAAACTTTTGAGTTTTTAAATGGTATACTTTTCAGGTAGATATAAAAAAAGGAGAGAATTATGAGAAAGATTCTGGCAACGTTGGTGATAGTCCTTTTTTCATGCTCGCTTTGGGCAATGAACTTTAACGAAACGTTGAGCGGTCATGACGCTTCCGACAATGTCGGCAGCGTTTCTGGCTCAAGTTCGGCCAAAGCCGATGAAAGCGGATCTGTGCAATCCGATGAGGATTTGCCTGATTATGGTTACGTCCGCGTCAATACTTCGCTGAATGTTCGCACCGGCCCCTGGGGCACTATCGTCGATAGTCTTTACAACAATAATAAAGTCAGAATTATTGGTAAAGAAGGCAACTGGTATAAAATCATGCATAATGGCCAGGTGCGCTATATTCATTCCTGGTATGTTTCTACCAGCCCAGGCGGAGACACAGGTGGCAGTGCGGGCGGAAATCCTCTAGTTACGGTTCCAGCCCAGGGTAGTGTTCAGCAGAAAGTTGTGGCGGCCGCCCAGAATCTGGTAAGTAAATACAGCGCTTCGGGCTCGTTTCCTTATGCTGCAGCGACCAATGGTGGCCGCCTTGGCTGTGCTCAGGTGGTAACTACTGCTTTAATGGCTGCCGGGGTAAATACCGGCATTCAGCTTGGCGTTCTTGCCACAATTCCAAAGCTTAAGTCTCTAGGCTGGCGCGAAGTCAATGTTCCGCCATACCAGGCCGGCGACGTCATAACCTGGAAAACCTATGACCGTACTGGTGATGGTGTAATGGACAACGACACCCACATAGGTATCATCATGAACAGTGGCAACAATGTTCAGGCGATGAGCAACTCGTCCAGTAGAAGGCGCCCTAGCCTGCACTCTGCAACATATTGTCCGGTATGTCGCGTATTGAGAAAGGTCTGAGGTTTATAACCAACATGGCAAAAAGTAACATTTTCATTTTCGCAGTTTTTTTCAGTGTTGTCTGCATGTCATTGTCGGCCGAAGTAACCATTGCTTTCGGCGACAAACCCGAGCAGGCTGCTTTCATCAATCAGAACAATAACCCCGGAATAGAAGAACCCCTGCCTCTTGGCCCGTTGTCTTTCCAGGTTACTTCCAAGTTTATCTACATTGCTGATAGCGTTGGTGGCAAGATCATCGCAGCAGATAAGGAAACGGGAGCCGTTACTGCGCTTAAGCTTACGGATAAACCCAAAGACATGCTTTTTGACGATCTTGCCGTTGTGGCCGACAAAAACGGAAAGGCCAGATTTTTCTGGGTGATCGATGCGTTAAGCAATTCGCTGTTGCAATTTGCCGACGATGGCAAACTGCTTGGCAAGATTTCTTCAGAAAAAATGATTCAGCCTTATCGACTCGAAATCAGCAATTCTGGTCTGCTCTTTGTTGCTGACAAAGGTGCTCGCAGTATTTTTGCTTTCGATCAGCAGGGCAAACTGATTGTTGAAATGCCATGGGAATGGTCCGGCATGGCACTTTCTCCCGATTCCGATATCGTTTATCGCCTTTTCTTTGCTCCAGAAAGCGGCACTTCCTTTTTGGTTTCGGCTAATGTCGAAGGAAAGCTGACCATGGAGCGTGAACTCGATCTGGGTGAACATTTCAATACCGAACTCTGGTGGGTTGACGAAGAAAAACAGGAATGCGTCATTACTTTTGCAACCGCACAGAATTATCAGGCCAGCCTGATACTTGCCCGGGTCGGCTTTGATGGCAAGATTAAATCAAAAAAAGATTTTAAAGTTCCATTTGCAATGAATCGTTTTATCGATAATTATGGCACTGAAATCTGGGCCGGCGTCGGCGATTTCAGCAAGGCACCTGAAGGAAACTTCAGTTTGGTTAAGTTTGATCTGCCCTGATTGAGGAGGGTAAGGAATGAAAAAAAAGGTAATTTTGGCGCTGGTGTTTTTGTGTTTGCTGTCAACGGTGGTATTGGCTTATAAAATGCCTTCGCGTGGTGAAACAACCGCCAGTGCTCTGAACGTCAGAACCGGTCCAGGCATGAGTTATTCGGTTTTGCAAACGGTTCCGTATGGTACTGCAGTTGAAATAACCGATGTTAAAGGGAGTTGGTATAAGGTTAACGTTGTTGGCCGCACTGGAGTCTATGTTCACAGTTCTTATGTGAAGATAACCGAATATACCGAATTTGATGACCCCGAGGCTGAAAAGAACGCAACCAAAAGATTTTTGCCGACGTTGTCGACCGTAGATCCATACACCAGGTAATCCTATGTAATGAAAAATCGCTTTTGGCCCAATAGAAGAAAAGGAAGTACAATATTCATTGTCGGAGCCGTAATCATGGCTCTGTTTCTTTTCTTTGGCGGATTTTTGAAGTATTCGACTGGCCGGCGTTTTACCACCGGAAAATTGAACAAGGCCTATCTGGCTCGCGAACTCTCCTTTGCGGTGGCTACTCTCGCCGCCCATCATTTGAAGGAAGTAGAGATAAAAAATACAGATTCTGAGCTTTATAAGCAACTGTCTTTGCCTATTGAAGAGATGAAAACACAGGTTATTGAAACAATTCACTTTTCAGGTGATCTGCAGAATCTTTTGAAGAAGCTGGTCGAGGGTAACTCTGGATTGATAAATCTGAGCTGTTTGGCTCAATGGCGACTGGATCAATCCAGTTTTAAAAATTTAATTAAATCATATCCGCGTGAAAAAAGTGGTAGAATCTTTATCCCGGTAACTCTGACTTACCAGCAGCCAGGGACTTCTGGAACTATCAGCGAAGATTATCTTTATGCGGTTGATATAAAGGTTACCGCCAACATAGTACCGATTTTGTCGCGGTTTTCTTGCTATATCAAAGACGCTGTTTGTGGCGAGGGCGAAGACCGATTCAACCTGGTTCACACAGACATGTACGGCAATCTAAAGGGCTCGACATATCGACCATGGGTCTTCGATAACGGCAATGTCAACAGTTCAAGTTTTCCCACCCGTTTTTCTGAAATCATGGAATCACCTATCGGGCTGATTTATCTTGGTGGTGGCAAAGTCGTCCTCGGTACCTGCAGGGGTTGGAATATCGTTGGAAAATACGGTGAGGGGTTTCATTTGCTTGCCGAAGGCCGTGGTGACGGTCTCTACACCACCGGGTTCATCGACAATATGGCACTTCTCAACTGGGAAACCGGTCTTTGTAATGATATCAGCGATGATGCTTCGCGATACTGGTGGGAAATGATTAAGGATGGTTATGATGATATGTCGAAGCGAAATTCGTTGATGCGCCTTATGGGAACGGATATGCTGCGCTCGCCGACTCTGGTTTTCGGCAATGTTTATAGCCGAACCTTTTGTGCCAAAGCCTTCAAAGAAGGCAATGAATTTTTTGGACCGCTACCTTACGTTAACAACCAGGCTCGCTTTGAAGATATCTGTTCTGGCGGCAGCGAAGATTTTGACATCGGCTATTTCAAGAGCGTGGTTGGCAATATCAGCCGCTCTGATTATAACAGTAAGTATGCCAGCACTTTAATGGAAGTGCCTTATAATCGAGCTTTAAGCTATATCGTCACCAACCATAAGAATCCAAAACCGATGAAATCAGGTATTATTTCGAACTCTGATCCTCTTTTCGATTTTATCGAAGGCAAGGCTGTAGGCAAAGGAATTGCCGATAAAATTCCCGCTCCATATTCGACAATCTATTCAGATATTTCCGATCTTGACGATATGCAAAAAATGCTCGAAAAAATCGGTGTACCGGGAGAAAGAGCCTTGAAGACAATTGTTTTGAAGAAAGGTGAAAAACTGCTGAATCGGCTGAAAGATGAGGGATTTCTCAGGCAAAACCAGCTCGATATCAATGGTTGGTTGCATGTTCAGACTTCAGAAAAGATTGTTATCGATCAGGTTTTGCAGCTTACCAGCCATGGCGGCATTGTCTGTGAAAAAGGTAATATCGAAATTCGCAGTACTATTGGCGGGTCTGACAGACTCTTGCATCTGATAGCTCTCGATGGCAATATCGATGTTGATGTCGGCGGCGAATTGAATGTTTCGCTTATTGCGGCCGGAAGTGGTTCTGATCGCGGCCAGGTCAGATTTCCTGGAACAGTAAATTCCAACCTTCCGGTCATCATAGGAAACATTGCCATGCAGCGCATGGTCAAAGGCAGTCTGGCATCAAATGCCGCTCGCGGCGTTGAGGTTAAGTACCGCAAAGAATTGGCAGCTCTACCTGGAAAAACCGCTGAAAACATGTCTGAAAAAGCTTTGCTGATGTTCGGCATTGATCCGGAGCCGGAGTTGATCGAATGAACAGAGAAAAAGCCTTCTCTTTTGTCGAGATCATGATTGCCATTATTTGTCTTTCTGTCGTTCTGATTCCGTTGACGACGATGTTTTCTGCAAGCAGTACCGGAACAGTTAATAATCGTAACGACATTCTTGCCCGGCAGCATGCGGCTAATCTGCTCGATTATTCCTATTCACTTGCTTATAACGACGATTTTCTCAAGCCCGGAGCAGGTAGGTCTGTAGCGAAAGTTAGCTTTTCTGCAGGGCCTGACCCGGTTGACCTGGATATGGAGCACATTTTTTCAAGAACCATATCTGTCGAAGAAATTAAACCGGCCAATTGGCGCTATGCTTATAAGTTGATTAAAGTAAGCGTTGTCTGGAATGAGGGCAAAAACCTCAAAAAAGAGATTGCAATGACTGGAGTGATGGTCGATGAAGGCGTTTAAAAGGCGAAAAACATTCGGCGTTACCCTGGTAGAGATCTGTGTCGGGGTGATTATTCTCAGCCTGGTCATGACTGCTGTCATGCGCATGTTCGCCGGAGGTATGAAAGGCTCGAAGCAGGGCATGGCACACCTGACCAATATGCAGACGGCAGCCATCATCATGGCCCAGATTGAATACGATCTTTTACGGGCGACTAAAATTGACGATCCTGCCGTAAACGCTGTTGAAACAGCAGCCAGATGGCAGTTTGTCAGAGAAGACGGCAGCAACAGCACTGTCATTTTCAATCTTTTGCCCGATGGGCTTGAACGTCACGAGAATAACAGCATTTCCGGTCCCAATAAGCACATTTTCGGCAAAGGCCTGAATCTGAAGCTGCAGTTTCGCCACCTTGAATTCAATATTCCCGCTGAAAAGCAAATTAAAGAGGCAATGTTGATAGAGCTGAAAGTGGCTTCTGATAAAGACAGCAATGAAGAATTTATTCTTCGTCGCCTGATTACCTGCAGAAACCTCAAGCGTGATATCATGTAGTCTGAAAGAATTTGATTGATCAAAAAGTTCGGGGTTTTGCATAAACAGAATCTTCACAACCATACGCTTTTCAGTGATGGCAGTTTTCTGCCGGAAGAAATAATCGAAGCGGCTATTGCCGGCGGCATAGACTTGATCGGTATTTCCGACCATTTTTTTACGACAAAGGTTTTTCGTGATATCGGTTATCAGGAATGGTATGCAAAAAACTGGAAAAAGTATCTGCCCACCATTGCCGAGCTCAAACGTTATTATGCCGAACGAATAACCGTTGCTGCTGGTATTGAAATTGACTCCTGCCTGTCACGCACATTGGGAGGCTTTGAAAGGTTTCCCTGGTCTGAAATCAATGAAAACCTCGACTACGTTCTTGTCGAATACGTTGGCGAAACATGCGTTGGCGGCATACCATTCCAACAATTGGAAGAATTGTGCCAATTCTGCGAAGTTCCCATGATTCTCGCCCATTCCGACCTTGATTATCTTCACAAGACTGTTTCATTGCCGAAAGTTATCGAAAGCCTGAAAAAAAACGCAGTGGCGCTTGAAGTCGTTGGTGGTAAAAGGAATCGCTGGTTTTTTGACCGGTTCTCCCCCGACCTTTTCAGAAATGTAAGGCTTTCAATAGGCTGTGACGTTCATCAGAATATTGAAGATGTTGCGGATATAACGCGGGCCATGGCATTTATTGAAAAAAATGGCTTCACCAACCAGGTGCTTTTTGTTGATGCTGAAGTTGTCTGAATCAAAAAAGTTGCCGCTGTTACTTAGATTCATTTAAAATGATTTAAGTCGATGTTTGATGAGGCGAGCATGAACGGAAAAAAGAAAGAACCCGATTTCTCTTCACAGCAATTTGAAAAAATTGTGGCCTTGCTTCGCAGCTGGAATCGATTTGATATGCATGCTTATAAAGAGCAGACGGTTTTTCGCCGCCTTGCCCGGCGAGTTTCCATGGTGGGGTGTAATTCTGCAGATGAATACATAGATTATCTCGAAAGAACCCCATCTGAAATTGAAGCATTGTTTAACGATCTTTTGATTGAGGTAACCAGTTTTTTTCGTGATTTTGAGGCATTCGTATCGCTACAGAAAAATGTCATTCAGAATCTGCCCAACAAAGACGTCGACGAACTCAGAATCTGGGTGCCTGCATGTGCAACCGGGCAGGAAGCCTATTCTATCGCAATATTATTGGCTGAAGCGATTAATGAAACCCAAAGGGAAATTTCGTTTCGCATTTTTGCAACTGATATTTCGGATGAAGCGATATCTTTTTCCTCTGCCGGAGTTTACAGCAATGAGATGCTGGCAGAGCTTCCAGAAGAATTGCGAAAGCGTTATTTTTATTCTATTGATGAAAACCGTTGCCGAATTCACCCAAGGTTGCGCTCGCGCATCAGCTTTTTTCGCCACAATATACTGGCTGACCCGCCGTTTCCCTATATTGATCTGATTTGTTGCCGAAATTTACTGATTTATCTCAAGCCGGAATTTCAGCAGCAGGTAATCAGCACTTTCCATTTTTCATTACGCGAAAACGGCGTTCTTTTCCTGGGAACCAGCGAAAGTCTCAGTTCATTAAATCACGGCTTTCATCAGATTGATTCGCGCTGGCGAATTTATAGCAAGAATTCAGAAGTTCGCCTGCCATTTGAAGCCCACCGCCTGAAACCTGAACCAGTGCAGGTTAACCGTTTCAATGCCGATGGTCGAAGTGAGCGTTTAAGTCCGAACGCCAGGTTGATTGATATATACGATTCTTTGATGTCGAAAAAATGTGTACCCGGCATAATTGTCGACTGCCGTTATGAAATTATTCATATCAATGGCGACGTCATGAAGTATTTCCCAACCGTTAGAGGTCGATTGACCTCTCAGTTGCTAGAATGGGCTGAAGGTGAGCTTAGAATTTCCTTGTCAACAGCTCTGGCTCGTGCGCGTAAAATAAACGCTGAGGTTTCGGTTGAAAACGTCCGGCTGATGTTAAACGGCGAGTTGAAATGTTGTGAGATTTCTGTTTGCCCATTTTCATTGAAAAGCGAAGTCTATTATTTCGTTCAGGTCTGTGAAAAGGGTGATTTCGAAGAACAGAATGCCGAAAAATTTGCTTTCAATCTCGATGAAGAGGCGCAAAACCGCATTGAAAACCTTGAAATTGAAGTTAAAGAGCTGCAAAACAGCCTTTATTGTGCGATCGAAGAAAAAAAATCAAGCCAGGAAGAATTACAGGCAAGCAACGAAGAGTTAAGGGCCAGTAATGAAGAGCTACAAAGCTCAAATGAAGAATTGCACGCCATCAGCCTCGAACATGAAGAAAAGATTCGTGAGCTGATCTCGGTAAACAATGATTTCAAGAATCTGTTGATTAGTACCGACCTGGCGTTGGTTTTTCTCGATCAGAATCTGCGAATTCGTAGGTTTACGCCCGTAGCTGAGAAATTGTTGCGCTTGAGTTCCCAGGATATCGATCGAAGTTTTACCTCAATTCGCTCTGAACTGATAGATATCGATTCTCTTGAAAGCAATGCCAGACAAACTCTTGATCATGGCTATCCATTTGAATGCGAGATTAAAAGGCGTGACGGGAAAACTTTTCTTTTTCGCATGCTGCCTTATCGAGACGAATCTTTCGTTATCAAGGGGATAGTTCTCACTTATACCGACACAACCAGTCTTCGTGCCGCGGAATCTGCCTTTCTCGAAAGTGAAATTCGCTTTCAGGCGGCCATGGATGCAGTCAACGACGCAATCTGGTCTTATGATGTCAAAAATGGCTTTTTTGATTTAAGCGATCGATGGATGAAGATCGTTAACCGCGATTGTCGGTGTAAAAGGCTTTCATTTGAAGATTTCGTTGATTTTATTTTTCTGGAAGACCGGGAGAATTTCAAGGAGCAATTCAAGAGAATTTTTGAAGGTAACTTTGTTCTTGAGCATGACTTTCGAATTTTAGTCAACAAAACACAGGACTGGAAATGGGTATTTTCACGTGGGCGAGTTATCGAATTTGACGACTCCGGGGTTCCTTTGAAAGTTCTTGGTACCATATCCGACATTTCTTTCCGTAAACAACTAGAGATAGAACGACAGCAGAAGCAAACCATGTTGTCTCTTCTGTGTGATGGAATTGGTTTTGGTTTCTGGCGTTATGAACCATGTAATGATCGCGTAACCATCGACAAGGTCATAAAAAAAATGATTGGTCTCGATAGTGAAGAATTTTCTCTAAGACCTCTTTTTAACCTTTGTTATCGAGAAGATAGAAGGATGATCACTCGGAAAATAGGTGGAATTTTGCGTGGTCATGCCGATTCCGCCGTTGTTGAGTTCCGAATCATGCGCCATGAAGTTTTGTTTTGGCTGAGATTGAGTGCTATCGTTTCTGAGCATGATGATCAGGGGCAGGCCAGAGTCATCATTGGTTTTGTTGAAGATATCAATAATCGAAAAAAGGCTGAAAAAGAGCTTCTCGAATACAGTCAGGAAATTACCAGACAAAAAGAAACTCTTGAAGAATTGATTGAAAATATGCCGATTGCCGTTTTGGCCAAAAAACCTGCCGACGATTTTCGCTATTTTCTTTGCAACCCCGCTGCCGAAAAACTTCTGCAGGCTTCTCGCAATGAAGTTATCGGACAGAATATCAATTTCTTGCTCGAAGAAGAACCGGCAAAAAGATTTGCTGAATACGATCGACAGATTGTCGCTTCACCGGATATTATTGCCCTGAGTGAGCAAAATCTGGTTCTGGGTCGTCGAAATTGCGAAGTAAAAATAACCAAGATTCCCATTCTAGATGCACAAAAGCAGGTCGAGGCCATATTCATTCTGATTGAAGATGTTACTCAGGAGCGTTCACTTTCAAGGCAATTGCAGCATGCGCAAAAGATGGATGCTGTCGGCCGTTTGGCTGGAGGCATTGCCCATGATTTTAACAATATGCTGCAGGCGATTCTAGGTTATGGCTCTTTACTGGGCGAAGATGTGGCGGAAATGGAGAGCGCCAGAGAAAATCTGGCCATGATTTTGAAGGCGGCTGATCAGGCTAGCAGTGTGGTAAAGCAGCTTATGACTTTCAGTCGCAAGCAGGAGTCGCAAAAGATTCACACCAATGTAGTTAACTCGATAAAAGAGATTTACCGGATGTTGAATCGTTTATTGGGTGATCATATTAAAGTTTCTCTTGAAATAAAAACTTCAGAGGCCTGGATTCTTGCTGATCCTATCCAGATCGAGCAGGCATTGGTAAATCTCTGTTTGAATGCCCGCGATGCTATGCCAACCGGAGGTAATCTTGAGCTGTTGGTTTCATGTCGCGAGTTTGTCCAGACTGACAAGCTTGAGTTTCCTGAAAGTTTTCCTGGAAAGTATGTTGCCATAAGAGTTCGAGATTCGGGAAAAGGTATAGATTCAGAGCAGCTGAATAATATTTTCGAACCATTTTTTACCACCAAGGACATCGGTAAAGGTACGGGATTGGGTCTTGCCACCGTCTATGCAATCGTTTCCCGCCATCATGGTTTTATCAATGTCAAAAGTGAAAAAAATGTCGGCTCCGCATTTGAAATTTTTCTTCCGGTTGTTGAAAAAGTAGCTGAATTTGCCAAGTATTCACAGACTGCTGAAGACGACAAATCTGTTGGTGAAACGGTTCTTTTAGCAGAAGATCAGGAAATGGTCAGGGATTTTGCCACAAGAGTGTTGAGAAAGGCTGGATACAATGTAATTCAGGCCCATGATGGAGTTGATGCTGTAGAAAAGTTCAAAGAGCACCAGAACCAGATAAAAATTCTCGTTTTTGATGTGATGATGCCAAATTTGAATGGTCGCGATGCCTACGAACAAATCAAGCGAATCAAGCCAGACATACCGGTTTTGTTTTGCAGCGGATATGGCGATGATCTACTTAAAGACGAATACATGGTAGAAATTGAGGGGCGGTTACTTTCCAAGCCTTATTCATCAAGCGATTTTCTCAGAGAAATCAAGTTTCTATTAATGGAGCACAGTCCGGACAATGCTTGCTGAAGATGAAAGAATGACATGAATTCCAAATAAATAATGTTTGTTTACGGCTAGTGAAAAGCCTGGGGATAATAATGCCAGATTTAAAAAATAATAGGCTTCAGAGTCTTGAAGCGCTATTCAAGAATATGAAAGAAGGCGTAGCCTTTCATGAGATTGTTTTCGACGACAAGGGAAAACCGGTCGATTATCGTCTTACCGATGTTAATTCTTCATTTGAAGAGATAACTAAAATTCCCAAAGATCAGGCAATTGGAAAACTTGCTTCTGAATTATACGGAACAGGTGAGCCGCCATTCCTCAAAATTTTTGCAAAAGTTGCAGAGACTGGCGAAGCAGATGCTTTTGAGATTTTTTGGCCGCCAATGGATAAATACTTCAATGTTTCGATCATTTCTCTTCAACAGGGTTCTTTCGCAACTATTTTCTTTGATATAAGCGACATAAAGAAAGCCACTGATGCATTGAAAGAGAGTGAAAACCGGTTCAGGTCAATCACCGAGAATGCTGTTGACTATATATTCATCAAGGACAAGGAAAGAAGATATACCTTTGTTAATAGAGCCATGAGGAATTTACTCGGACTCACGGAAAATGAAATCCTTGGAAAGACGCCCGAAGAAATTTATGGGCCTGATGAGGGAAAAATAGTCAGAGAAGTTGACGACCGTACGTTTGCTGGTGAAACGGTAAATGAAACAAGAGAGCTTATGATCGGAAAAGAGCAACGTTCTTTTAACACCCTGCAAACATCTCTTAGCGTAGAGAATGGTAATATTACTGCAATAATGGGAATTGTGAGGGATGTTACTGATAGCAAGCGTCTTGAAGAACAGCTTAATCAAACTGATAAAATGAGAGCGATTGGACAACTTGCAGGTGGGATTGCTCATGATTTCAATAATCAACTTACCGGAATTGTCAGTTGTGCTGAGATTCTGCGAGGAAAATTGTCTGACACCCCGAAATTGTCTTCTTATGTAGATAGCATCCTTCTGGCAGCGAAAAGATCTGCAGATCTGACATTGCAATTACTGGCCTTTGCACGAAAGGGCAAGTATCTTTCACTTCCGGTGGATATTCATTCGATTGTTGGAGAAGTTGTCAATATTCTTTATCGAACAATAGACAAGCGTATTGTTATTAAGCAACGCCTTGATGCAAAACACAAAATGACGTTAGGCGATCCTACTCAGATCCAGAATGCTGTGATGAACGTCGCCCTGAATTCACGCGATGCAATGCCCGACGGTGGCGAAATGCTTTTTTCAACTTCTGTGGTGGCGCTAGACGAAGAATATTGTACCAATCATCCGTATGAGATCAATCCCGGCGATTATATTCAATTGTGTATAAGCGATAATGGTGTCGGGATGGATGAAATAACCCTAATGAGGATTTTTGAGCCATTTTTCACGACCAAGGAACCGGGCAAAGGCACGGGAATGGGGCTATCATCAGTTTATGGCACTCTTAAGAATCATGGTGGCGCTATAGGCGTTTATAGTGAACCCGGCCATGGAACAACCATTAAGTTATATTTTCCAATGATTCTGGATGAAAAAGAGGGGTTATACAAGGCAAAGACAGAAAAGGAAGTCGTTTCAGGCAATGCAAATATTCTTCTTGTCGATGATGAAGAAATCATAATCGAGACTGCAACGATAATGCTTGAGAAGGTTGGGTATAGGGTTTCAGGCTGCAGAAGCGCTAAAGAAGCGATTGAATTTTATAAAGACAATTGGCAAAGCATAGATCTGGTAATTCTGGATATTGTAATGCCTGAGTTAAGCGGCAAAGATACATTTATTGCTTTAAAACAGATCAATCCTGAAGTGAAGGTGCTTTTGAGTTCCGGATACAGTGTAAATGGTGAGGCGCAAAAGATTCTTGATGAAGGTGTTAAAGCATTCATTCAAAAACCATACCGGTTGATTGAGCTTTCACAAGTGATTAATGAAGTTTTAACAGATAAAAGCTCTTTGCCGACTCAAAAATAACAACGCAGTTTTTGTGGCCGATTCACAGATTGCAAAAAACTGCAAATTTCGGTTTAATTTGTAGCCAGAGTTAAGCCTGATTATTCTGAAATTACAAAATCTGTTTTGCCCCCGTGACATTTATCTGTTATATTTCGGGGTACCGAATTAAGTTCCTTCGATAATCATTGTATTCGCACAGGGAGGTTCATAAGTGAACCAGTTTCAGAAAGAACAGGTGGTAATAACGGTTCTTGGCGCCAACAAGCCTGGAATTCTTGCCGGAATTACCAGGGCCATCGCCGATGCCAACGTTAATGTCGAAGACGTCAGTCAGAAAATCATGCAGGATTTGTTTGCCCTGATGATGATGACCGATTTTTCTCAGGCTAATTGCAGCTTTGAGAATTTTCAGACGCAGATGCAGGAAGTTGCTGAACAGTTGAAGGTGAAAATTTTCATTCAACACGAAGATGTATTCAGATTTCAGCATCGGCTTTAATGGAGGAAATCAATGCTTTTCTCTATTGAAGAAGTAATCGAAACCATCTCTCAGGTAGGGGTTGAAACCTTTGATATACGCACCATTACCTGCGGCATCAATCTGCACAGTTGCATCGATCCGGATGTAAACCGTTGCGCCGAAAAAGTTTATGAAAAAGTAACCAGAGTGGCCAAAGATCTGGTGCCAACTGCCCGAAGTATCGAAAAGAAATTTGGTATACCCATTGTTAATAAAAGAATCTCGGTGTCACCAATTGCCCACCTTGCCGGAGCTTTTACTGAACCGACCGCGGTGCCGATTGCCCAGGCACTTGATCAGGCAGCAAAAGATCTTGGCATCGATTATGTTGCGGGTTTCAGCGCCCAGATTCAAAAAGGCATTACCCGTGGCGATCAGATTCTGTTAAATTCAATTGCCGATGCTCTTTGCCATACCGATAGAGTTTGTTCAAGCGTTAATATTGGTAGTTCTCAGGCCGGCATCAACATGGATGGTGTCTATCGCATGGCTGAAATCGTTAAAGAAGCAGCCGAGCGCTCTAAAGATAAAAACGGCCTGGCATGCGCCAAGCTGGTGGTCTTTTGTAACGCCGTCGAAGATAATCCCTTCATTGCCGGTTCATTTCATGGTCCAGGAGAAGGGGAAGCCATTCTCAATGTCGGAATTTCAGGTCCAGGCGTGGTGCGCGCCGCCCTGGCAAGTGCCGGCAATCTTAGTTTCGGTGAACTATCTGAATTGATCAAGAAGATCAGTTTCAAAATTACCCGAATTGGCGAACTGGTTGGTCGTGAGGCTTCTCGGGCTACCGGTATTCCCTTTGGTATTATCGATCTTTCGTTGGCACCGACTCCAGCAGAAGGCGATTCAATTTCTGATATTCTAGAATTGATGGGTCTTGAACGCACAGGTTGCCACGGCACTACGGCTGCCCTGGCAATGCTCAACGATGCGGTCAAGAAAGGCGGCATGATGGCCGCAACCTATGCTGGCGGCTTGTCTGGCGCATTTATTCCTTTGACTGAGGATGCGGGTATGTGTCGAGCGGTTGAAGCCGGCGCTTTGAATATTCAGAAACTCGAAGCCATGACCTGTGTTTGTTCTGTCGGGCTTGATATGGTTGCCATTCCCGGCGATACGCCCGTTGATGTTATCGCGGGTATCATTGCCGACGAAGCTGCAATTGGCATGATTAACCATAAAACTACTGCCTGTCGACTTATTCCAGTTCCAGGAATGGTTGCCGGCGATGTTGTCGATTTTGGGGGACTGCTTGGCAAAGGGCCAATTATTGCCGTTTCCAAAGAAAAACCCTCGGTGTTTGTGCGTCGTGGCGGCCGGATTCCGCCACCGGTTCACAGCATGAAAAACTGATTTAAAATGTTTAAAACAGGGGGCTGTCTCAAGCGAGATGGCTCCTTTTGCTTTCTTGGGGAAAAAGCCTGGTTTTGATCGGGTGGTCTGCTTTTGCAAAACAGTAACAAAATAGGACCTCAAATGATCATCGGAGCGATTTTGGCTCTGCTGATCATTCTACCCGCAAACTTTATGGCGGAAAATCTTGATGAATTAGCCAGAAAAGACTTTCGACATAAGCTGATGCGTAAGTATCTGCTGTTACAGAACGATTTGTTAAGATTCAAGCTTGACCTTGTTCCCCGCTACCAGATTCAAAGAATAATCAATGAGGTTGAGAAATCCGCGGGACTGGTAGCTCTGAAACAGACTTTACCAAATTTTTCTTCGAAAGATTTCGTTGAGATCTACGACCAGGGCATGTTGACCCGGATACTGTCGATTTTGGCTAAAGATCATGGTTTACAACCGATTTATCTTGGAGTTGCTTCAGCCGATGTTGGAAATTACTGGTCATGGACCGGGCAGCCCTTTTCCTGGCTTTCTCAAGCAAAAAGGGAGCTGCTTGACCTTAATATAAGCTGTTACATAAC
The DNA here is from genome assembly GCA_964596185.1 of uncultured bacterium. Taxonomy (GTDB): domain Bacteria; phylum Muiribacteriota; class Ozemobacteria; order Ozemobacterales; family Ozemobacteraceae; genus DYKG01. The sequence continues at coordinate 79,538 of CAZQUE010000003.1, forward strand.
TGATTTGAATGGAATTGACCCGGTTACGGTTGATAAAAACGCTGCTGACAATTTTTTGCAGCGATTGATCGAGGCGCGTGGCAGTCATAAAAATTCGGCTGATGCTTTTTATTTCTCCTTTAGGGAAGCCTTCTCTGAAATGGCCTATAGTCCACGCTATTCGGCAAATACTTATGAAATATGCTGTGATCGATTCGACAGCTTGCGTTTGTTCGTTCACTATAATCGTTTGAAGGATCGTGAGAAATTTTACGGGGGCTACATGCTGGTTTTTGCCAGTCGCGATCTTAAGCCGGCATTTTTTTTGCATAAAGCTTTAGAATTGGGGTTTGCCGGAGTAAAGCGTGCATATAGTCGCGAATCATTTACTCCTTCGCACCTTGTTTTGAGCAGCGGAATGTCCTCAGATTTGCGGGGCTATCATGATTTGTCATCTAAAAAAAGCCCCTTGCCTCAAGAAATTTTTGTTGGCATTGATTTTTCAAATGAAATATTCAATTTAAATAAATTTAGGAAAAGCCTTTCTTTTGTCCGAAATTTAGCGGTTCTAATCGCATTTTTTCTAATGATAAGATTGTTTCTATTTGGAATAACTGGCTTTTCCCAGTTGAGAAAGAGCTTCCTGGCGGTAGTAGTTTCAGTAATTTTCATACCTTATCTGATTCTTGGGAATCTTACCTACATAATTTTCGGCAGTCTTGAGAATTTGCATGTTGAAGAGGTGAAAGCAGAACTTGAGCGTTATTTTTACGAACTTGATTACTATTATCATGACCAAAAGATTCAGCATTTAATCCGGCTTTTTTATGCCAAAGAACAATTTATTAGAAACGTAAATTTATCGGTGTCAGAATTTGCCGAGTTACATGCTCATGAGGTTGTAGAACCTGGATTTCATGCAAATTTCTATATTTACCGTAATGATGCATTCACCAGAAAATTTGATTCCGGGTTTCGTGGCAGCACCAGACCAAACAGGTTTTTAACTGCACTTGGAGCGCGATATCTCGAGCAGATCGGAGCTCTGGATAAAAATAAGCCGGCGGCACGTAAGGATCTTGAAATATCGAGGCTTACCGATGGATTCCTTTCAGAACTGCGCGAGGGAAACCTCGAGCATTTTATTCTTGCCTCTGAAGGTAATGTTACGCGGGACATTGCCAAGATAGACGATTTTTCCCGGATGGTCTATTTTTTGATTCCAGAGAATGAGCGGATTTCAGCACCTGTTAAGGCAATTGCTTTCGGAAATGTGGCTGATGTTAACACCAATATTTATCAACAGCATTGTTTTCATCGTGACATTTTTTACCGACAATCAAAATTTGCTGATGCTCATTTGGCATTGGGTATAAGGCGTGGCGAGGGTTCGGTCTCAAGATGGTGGCCTGACGATGTTGGAGTTGGCAATAATCTTAAACGATTGCTTGATCTTGTGGCACTTACAAACAGTAATGGGCAATTATTGGATTTAAAAGAAGGACGAATAAATTTGGAAAGCTGGCGTTTTGCTAATGGCGACAGTTCCATTTTTGCCGGAGAGATTCATGCAACTCCTGATTATCTACTTGAATTGGTGATCAGGGTCTTCCCCTTGTTGCTGCTACTTTTCTCAATAATTTCGATATTTTTGTTTTCAGACGTTTTGAATTCGATGTTCGTCTTGCCAGTTCAAGGGTTTGCTAGCGCTGCATTTTCAATAAAAGCCGGTCATTTCATGACCAGGGTTGTGGCCGGTGGCTGTGATGAACTTTCAGAGTTGGCCCGGAGTTTTAACTTGATGGCAATCGGTTTGCAGCAGCGTGAGAGTCTGCGGCGGTTTATTTCTGAAGATCTTTTCTGGAAAATTAAGCAACGTAACGAGGAACTGGCTTTCGGAAAATTACAGGAAAAAGAAGTTAGCGTATTGGCTTCTGATATTCGGAGCTTTACAAGTATCAGTGAAAAATTTCCGGCTGATGAAGTGGTGCTTTTGTTAAATGATTACTTTACGGAGATGGAAGCTGCTATTGCCGGGGCGGGTGGTGTGATTGTTCGATTTGTTGGTGATGCTGTTGTTGCTGTCTTTCAGGGAAATAGTCCTGATAAAAATTGTGCGGCCGCGGTTAATGCGGCAGTTGAGATGCGTAAAGCGCTTTTCCGATTAAACCATCAACGTAAAAATCTAGGCTTTTTTGCCGTCGAAAACGGCATCGGTATTGCCACGGGGGTGGCGGTTACCGGCATTTCCGGTTCCCAGAAAGGGCGAAAGGCATTTTGTGTTATGGGTGAGGTCACCCAGATTGCCGAGAATCTGGAAGCCAAGAGTAAGAATTCTAATTTTAACAAAATCATAATTTGCGAAAAATCCGCTCAGCTTTTGCAGAAAAAAGCGGATCTGGTTCTATTGAAATCGGATGAAAACTTTGTTGAGGCTTATGATTTTAAGGGTTGGAGAGATGACTGAAAAATTCATAAGAATCGATCGCCGGGTTTCAGCAACAACTTTATTGTTGTGTTGGCTATTCATTTTTCTTTTGCCGGCAATTACCTTTCAGTTATGCCTTGACTGGTTGTTTGATTTGACCTTCAAGGCTAATTGTCGTGCGGTCAACCATCAACTGATCAATGAACTAACCAGATTCAAAAAACAGGCTACGACCGAATATGCTCTTGAAAAAATGCTTGAAGATTCTTTCAATAAAATGTTTGAAAGTGATCATAAATTTTCTAAGAATGAGCTGGTGCAGTTGATTGAGGAAAAAACAGGAGCAAAAGTTGCGCTTTTAGTAAGGCATGGCGCAAGCACAAAAGAATTGCAGATCGTTCAGTCGAAGGAGTTCTCAAAGTTTATAAATGTTTTGCCACGAAAATTGACCCAGAGATTTCTATTGGAATTATACAAAGATGGCATTGCAAATGAGGGTAAATTATTTTTAAGGCAGCAGTTCATGCTTATTGCCGAACCTGCTTTGGTTGTTTCGCGTGTTTGCAAGTCGGTTTCCGGAAAATTTCGAGGCCCGGTTTATTTCTATTATTGTCCGAAACGTTCTCAGGGAAAAACTGTTGAAGGTTTTTTTCTAATGATTATTGGTAGAGAAATAAATTACCGTAGGATCCTTGAATCGTCTCTGGTTTCTGAAAATGCTTTGATAAAAAGGAGTTTTGAAAAACTTGGTTTTGAGTTGCCCCGGCGCATGCATAACAACAATTCGATCATCAGCAGCTTTACAACCGATCTTCAAGGTTATTCTTTGAGCGGAATGCCTTTGCAGGAAATGGTGGTTGACCTGATTCAACGCGGAACCCTTTTCCCCTACGGAATCGAGACAACGGTTAAAAAGATGCCGGTTTTACGTGTATCTATTGCGAACAGGCACCTGCAGCATCTCCTTTTTCCGTATCGGGAAAACTTTCGGCAAGGCTTGCTGCTAGGCATCTTGTTCGGTGCAATAATGCTTTTACATCTGCATTTATTTGGAGAGAATTTTCGGGCTGGTCTGCGACAAAAGGCTCTTATAGGTCTTGCTTTGATAACTTTTTTACCAATCGCGCTGTTGTTGGTGGCAACAGTCACCTGGTCAGAGTTCAGCTTTATTGAAGAACGTTATCTTAACGAGAGTCGGATCCGCAATATTGCTGAATCGGCGCAACAGAAATTCAATGACCATCTTGCCAACTCTCAATTGCAAACATTGAATCTGGCAAAAGAATTGGAAAATGAAAAAGTCGTTATGTCTGGTGAAAGCATAAAGAATTGTTTGAAACGCTTTATTGAGGCAACGGGGGCATCAATGGCGGGTTACGATCATTTGGTCTCCGGGTCCACTTTTGTGTCGAATGAAATACCAACTGGCATTGAAAAGAATGAGGAAGAAATACTAAAGGATGCTTCGCGAACATTGCTGAATACATTCGATCAAAATGGAAACTTCAATCTGAGCTATATTGATGGGGTTAATAATTCTTTTTCTGCCGTTAATCCCGCCTTTGTCAATGAAATGCTTTGTTCGTCTGGTCGTCTTTTCGAATACGGTCGTTTTCGCACTGGAAACCGTTATTCCATCGTAGCTCAATTGTTTGCTGGCAAACCTTCAGCTCGAGCACTGGTAATAGTAAGGTATTCTGCAAAATCTTTGTTAAAAGGTTTTGCTGAAAAATTTTTTCAGCAAAACCAAAGTTTGGGCAACATGGGAAGAGTGCGTTTGTTTCGATATGAGTTTGAAGCGGATAAACCAAGGTTTTTTAATTGTTTTAACGACGAGAGAATTGAAAACCAGCATTTGCAAAAGCAATTGAATGATGCTTTGCAAGGTAATGGGACTTTGCTTGACGGTTCCGGGCGAAAAATTCGTCTATTTCAGCTTCTGGCAGGATTCCCGATGATAATCAATGTTGAATCAAATGAAATTGAGACTGAAGAATTCTACTTGAAAACTTTTTTTGTCGTTGCTGTTTCCATAATTTTGCTGATGGTATTTGCCTATCTTGTACTGGGAAAAATCTACATTGATCCTATTCAAGAATTTGTCCGGGTAACCAGAAGTGTTGCCAGAAATGAACTCAATTGCTGTCCTCAGATAAAAAGCCGCGATGAGTTTCTGCATCTGAAATCTGCGTTTGTCGAAATGATCGAGGGTATTTCACAGAAGGAGACGATGTCTCAATTTGTTTCGCAGGATGTTTTGGATGCGGTTCATGGAAACCTGACATCAGGATTGGAGCCTGGCGGAGAAAAAGTGGAATCAACGGTCTGCTTTGTGCGTATGCCTTTGTTGAGTTCATTGAAGAAACCAGAAGAAATCGTTCGTCATTTGAGCTTTTTCATGGAGCTGATCGAGAGTCTGACAATTAGATATTCAGGTACTATAGATAAGATAATCGAAGACACAATCATGCTTGTTTTTCGGGGAGAAAATCATGCCTTAAAGGCTGCAAATACTGTTCTTGAGGCTAGTCTTGCCTGTCGCCAGGAAAAAGGCGAAATTCAGGCTGGAATTGCCTCGGGCACGGTTATCTCTGGAAAAATAGGCTCAAGACTTGGCAAGCTTGATTTTACTGTGATCGGTGATACGGTTAACCTGGCGGCACGGCTCAAAACAGAGGCTAAGTCGGCAAAACATACCGGTATTATCATTGCCCCCTCGACCATTCGTCTTTTAAGGGGAAAGGCTGGAGTTGAATTTTTAAAACGGGTTGCTATCAAAGGTAAAAGTCGCGAATACCCACTTTATGAACTGACCAAACTTCGTTGAGGCTTCCTGGTGAGGTTTTAAGTGGTTATTTGATTGTTGGCGGATTTCCAGAGAAACAATGCGCTCAATCAACGATGAGATTCCAGGTTTTTATTCTGAGCAAATCTACCGGGTCACTTTTTCTTTTTGGGAACTGGCAACGCCGCTGCTGTGATGCGAACAAGCTCGGTCAGCCACTCGTGGTCTTCCAGACGATCTTCAATTAACAGGGCGGGTTTGGCGCTGGGGTAAGGTGATTCTTCAGTTAGATTACCCGAAAATTTTGCGCCTTCATCGGTCTTTTTGACAAAAAGCCGGTTGTCACAAATCAGGGCAACAATTTTTCCATCGAGATATATCGCATACTCGCCGAACATTTTGCGGCAGGTCACTTCAAGCTGTGAACTCAGCATTTCAATAATGAAATCAACATAATCCTGATCTGAAGCCATGTTTCTCTCCATTCTGGAAGCCGTATTTCGCAGTCTCTTTTTCGCAGCCTAACAAAAGAATTTGCAGAGGTCAAAGTTAAAAAATGTATAATGCATTTGTAAAGGTGTTTTTTCGATATGAAAAAGAGTCTGGTGTGTAGAATTAATTATGGAATCAAAATCTTATTTGAATGTGTGTGAGGCCTCTGAAGAGCACAAGAAAGTCTTTGTTGAATGGGGTCGCGCCTGTCGCATCGAAGAACTTACCTGCCGCCCGATTGTCGCCGGCAAAAGGATTGCTGCCGAGTCAAAACTGATTACCCTCGCTTTTTTTATCACTCATAGTGAAAAACCTGTCGGCAAAATGAGCTTCTTTGACTTTAACTCAAGAAATCGTTCGGCAGAATTCGGTTACATGGTAGACCCGGCTCAGCGTGGCCGTGGCATTGCCACACAAATGCTCCGGATGGGTCTGAAAAAGATTTTTTGCGATGAAAATCTCAACAAGCTTTATTGTCAGACGGCTGAATTCAATATTCCATCGATCAGGCTTCTGAAAAAGTCGGGCTTTCATCTCGACGGAACCCTGCGCGAGCATCACGAGTTAGATGGAAAGCTATATTCCGATCTTGTCTTCAGCATTCTGAGACGCGAGTTTGAAGCCGTGGAGAAGACATGGTAGAGATTGTGGAATTCCGCCGCGCCGCAATGCTTCAAAGAGTTTTTGCCCGAATAAACTTCAGATTTCTTCGAAGAGGTTAATAATGAAAGAAATAGTAGCGTTGGCAGTTGATGAACTTAAGAAAAAATACCAGCCGCACACAATCATTTTGTATGGATCATATGCAAGAAACGAAGAAACAGAAACCAGTGACCTTGATATTGCCGGCTTTTGCGACAAAGAAGAAGAATTGAAAGACGCCCGGATTTTTCATGGAATCTATCTCGATGCCTGGATTCACCCGACCAGCACTTTGGAAAACGTCTCTGATGCTTCCTTGTGCTACGAAGACGGGGCTGTTCTCTATGATGAGCGCGGTCTTGGCAAGGTTTTCATTGAAAAGGTAAAAGCTTTGCAAAAGCGGGGCACAAAGCCAATGGCAAGCGGCGACCTTAGTCATTTGAAACAATGGGTTAACAAAATGCTTGAGCGGGCCGCTAATGGCGATATAGACGGAAATTACCGCAGAACCTGGCTGCAGTTTGATTTGTTGAAAATGTATTTTGATATTCGTGGTTTATGGTTTCTTGGCCACAAAAAAAGCTTCCAATATCTGCAGAAGCATGATGCAGAAGGTTACAGACTGTTCGAGGCTGTTTACAGTCGTCCGCAAGATATTGAAGCTCTCAGAAAACTCGCAGTGTTTGTCGTCGAAATTCAGGGATAAAGAGGCTGCTTAAATAGTTCATCTGGGGCGCAATTATCAAAATTGTACTCTGGCTGAAAGCGCAGATTCTCGCTATAATCATTTCTGAGTTACGTCAGACTGAAAAATAGGATTCTTTAAAAGACATGGAAAGAAAAGAATTTGAACAGATCTTGAAGCGGGCCCTTGAATTACAGAGTCTGCAGAAAAAGAAAACCGAAGAAAGCGAAAGCAGCTATTCAGCTGAAGATTTGCATTCAGCCGCATCCAGACTTGGCATAAGCCAGGATATTCTCGAAAAGGCCATTTCTGAAACCGGTAACAAATTCAAGAAATTTCACCTGTCAGCCTCACCTGATGATGCTAAAGAGGCTTTTTTAAAGCACTTTCTCATGCAGGAAACCAATACATCTCATCAGCATCAGCCAATGAGAATTGACCACAACACTATCAAAATAGGTTCTAACAGTGCAATCAGAATCTATCACCCTCATGGTAAGGAAATCGAGGCTTTCGTGGAATTCTCTGACGATGGCAGTGGTGGCACCAACGTGACCTGGACGGGCAATACCAGACTCAGCACCCCGACAAAACTGATTGTGGGGGGCTGGCCTTTTGGAATTCTAATTTTTATCGCAATTTCGGCATTCGTGAAAGGACTGGCTCTTACGCCGCTTCTTCCGCTTCTTCTTATGTTTTTTCTGGTCTCACAAATAATGGTCTGGGCAATGCAAAAAAACGCCGACCGGCTGGAAGAAAATCTCACCAGCTATTTTTCAAACTGCCAGACCCTGGACGAGCTAGAGGCTCACAAGCAGATGAAGAAAGAACTTGAAGAGTACAGAAACGAAAAAACAGAATCATTGAGCAACAAGCAGAAAGAGATCCTTAAAAAGCCGGTTAAAGAGCTTGAAGACGATGAAGAAGAAAACAGCGATGCTCCCGGTTTAAGTGGAGAAAAATATGAGCGAGAATAGTCAGCGGCTACCAATTAACTGACGCAGAACCAGAGGCATGCGCTTGCGCCATGAGCCTTCTGAATGGGTGCCGCCAACGAATTCTTTGTAAATCAGACCCTTGAATTCGGGAAGTTGCTCGGCCATTGTTGCTGCCAGTTTTCTCGTGTTGGCAATCGCTTCTTCGCCTTCGCGGGTACCCATATCGACCCAGATTTTACCCTTGAATTCGCAAACCTGGTTCTTGAGCAGCCAGTCGATAATTCCGCCATTTGCCCACCAGATCGAGGGTGACATGGCAATAATGCCGCCGAAAGTATCTTTGCGAGAAACGCCGATATAGAGCGAAATAAGCCCGCCAAGAGAAGAGCCGCCGATAAAAGTGTCGGCTCGACCGGTTCTGGTTCTGAACTTTTTATCAATCATCGGCTTGAGTTCTTTAACCAGAAATTTGGCGTAATTCTCACCATCACCGCCCTTGTGTTTAGGATCAGGAAAAGGTGTGTATTCACTCATGCGTTCTGAAGTGTTGCCAATGGCAACTACAATTGCTTCGCGCAGCTCACCTTTGCCAATGCCATCACTCATTGCTTCGTCTATTCCCCAGTCAACACCACCAAAAGAGGTGCCGGGGTCGAATAGATTGCCGCCGTCGTGCATGTAAATTACCGGATAGCGTTTCTTTTTGCTGGTCTGATAGGAGGGCGGCAGCCAGACAATAACGTCACGCAGAGGTTTAAGGAACTTAGAGCCAATCTGAGGGAGAACCTGAAAATCTCCGGTGATTTCAGGTTGATAAGCCGGCGTCGGAAGCTGGTCTGCCCAGGCTTCTATCTGTATTCGCTCGATGATTGGCTGGTTCGCTATTTTTATTTTTCGATTGGGGCGCTCATAGCCTTTGGCAGTTTTTTCAACGCTGGCAAAACTGCCACGGGTAAATTTGTATTCCAGTTCGGTTCCGGGAGCGAAATCAGCTTTGAACTGAAAGAGATTTGGTCCGATTTCCTGTAGTCGTTTGCCGCTTCCGGCCCAGTTCGTCAGCTGGGTTGAGTTGCCGGTTATACAAACTGGCTCATTATCGGGGGTTGATGCCGGCACCGTTACAATAAGTGTGAGCTCAGCACCTGTCAGGCTTGCCGTAAAAATGATAAGCCAGAGAATTGTCAGTTTGTAAGCTTTCATTGTTTGCTCCTGAAAACGTTTTTTTCATTATAGCCTTTGCCGGAAAAAATACAAACAGATAGAAATGGCAAAGTGATATGGTTATAATCAAAGGCATAAAAGACAAAACGAGTTGGCGACATCAGCTTTTGCGAAAGGATAACTTATGATTGAAAGCGGTTTTGCTTATCTTGCTGCGCTATTGTTCACCATTGCATTGATTGTTCAGCTTGATAAAAAATTTGAAAAATTTTTCAGCTATGTACCTGGAATTGTCGTCATCTATTTTCTGGTTATGACCTTTTCTTCTCTGGGTCTGTGGAAACAGACTGATGAGGTTAATCTATATTACAAGCATGTTAAAGCCAATATTCTGCCGGTTATGATTTTTTTGATGCTGCTGCGCTGTGATCTCAAGAAAATTTTCAAACTGGGACCGAGGATGGTGCTTGGATTTCTTTCGGCGTCTCTGACCATCGGAATAGGCTTTGTCGTGACCTATTTTTTGTTCAAATCTCATTATGAGCCGCATACCTGGAAAACTTTCGCTGCGTTGTCAGGCTCATGGATGGGCGGTACCGGTAACATGGCTGCTATTCAGGCAGCGTTAGGGGTTTCCGATTCACAGATGGGCTATACCCTGTTAATGGATTCAGTTAACTATTCGGTATGGGTGATGATATTGCTGGCGATCGTCCCCTATGCACATAAATTCAATGCCTGGGTTGGTGCCGACACCTCGATGATCGACGAGATCGGAGCCAAGCTTACTACGGAAGCTGAACAGGTGGAAACGCCGATGAGCTTTACCCATCTTTCACTGCTTGCCGGTTCGAGCATGTTTTTCGCTGCCGTTTCAAAATATCTGGCCGGGTTTTTGCCCGTCTCGGCATTCTTGAGCGAAAACACCTGGACAATTCTTATTGTAACCATTTTCGGAGTAGTCGCGGCAATGACCAGACTTGGGCAGACTCCGGGTATTTCTCAGCTGGCAAGTTTGACGCTCTATATAATTGTTGCGTTGGTCGGGTCTCGCGCCAATTTTTCCGAGCTTTCGCAGGCGCCATTTTATATTTTTTCTGGTTTTGTGATTTTGGCAGTTCATGTTCTTCTGCTGGCCCTGATTGCCAGATTACTCAAGCTTGACCTGTTTACCTGCGGGGTGGCGAGTTTGGCCAATATTGGCGGAGTAGCTTCTGCCCCAATCCTGGCGGCGGCATATAGCGAAGCGCTTGTGCCGATTGGAATTCTGATGGGAATGCTTGGTTATGTGGTTGGAACCGGTGGTGGCCTTCTGGTCGGCAAGATTCTTTCGGCGATGTAGTTGAAAAGGTGAGAAATTTATGAGGTTTTTTTTAAAAAAATGTTTAATTGTTTTGGCTTTTTGTTTTTTGTGTGGTGCCCAATACTCCTGGGCTTCAGACTGTTATGTGCAATATGATTTGAACATTCCTGGAGTCAGCATTGACATGCTCAATCCGGATTTCTGGGTTGAGCGTAATGCAGATCCAGACCGGGTGATCATGAATTCTGACCAGATTGAACTGTTTAACCGGCAAAATTTGCGGGAATGTGAGGTTTTAAAAGATTTGCGCAGTTACAGCCGTGTTATCAGCGGTGACAAGTTGCGACAAATGATTGAAAAAGTGAGTGCCCGGCCAAAAAGTAAACGTTATTTGCATGGCAAAGAGGTCGGCGATGAATATTTTGCCGGTCAAGAAGAAAATTTGAACTTGAAAAGTATTGCCCGAATTATTCCGGTTCGATACGGCATAACGGTTCGGCGCACGGAAATGCGTGCTTTCCCGACTTTTGACCGGGTGTTCAGTGAACCTGATGACCTGGAAACAGATCGATTCATCGAAACCGCACTTTATCCAGTTGAACCTCTGGTAATTCTTCATCAGAGTGCAGACCAGAAATGGTTTTTGGCTCAAGCCTACAATTATCTGGCCTGGGTACCAGTCGAAGCGGTTGCGGTTGCCGACAAGGGCATGCTTTTTTCCTATCTCGACAATTCCAGCTTTCTCGTCGTAACCGGTAAAGGTGTTTTAACCGCTTTCAATCCAGTCAATCCCGACATTTCGGAATTACAGCTGGACATGGGAGTGCGGGTGCCTCTAGCCTGTCGCGATGAAATTCCTCTCGATATCGACGGGCAGCATCCGGCGGGAAACTATGTGGTTAAACTGCCAGTGCGTGATTCTGATGGAAGTCTGAAGTTCAAGCTTGGGCTGATCGCCATGGCTGATGACGTTAGGGTCGGATATCTGCCGTTCACCCGTCGCAATATTATCAAGCAGGCGTTTAAATTTCTTGGTCAGCGCTATGGCTGGGGTGGCATGTTCAATACGCGCGATTGCAGCGCTTTTATTATGGATAATTTCCGAAGTATGGGTGTGTTGTTGCCAAGAAACGCTGGCGAGCAGGGCAAATTGTCGATTGGGGTTAAGCATGAATTTGAAAAGGATATGACTCTCGATCAACGAAAGGAAATTTTTGCTAATTTGCCGGCAACGCCGATCTACATGAATGGCCATGCCATGCTTTATTTGGGCAGCTATAACGATGATTTTTACATTATTCACGATTTTGCCGGTTTTCGGGCGCAGGGTGCCGACGGAACCATGCAATCGTCAAAAACTCGATGCGTTTTTGTTACTCCGCTTCTGAAGACATTTCTGTCCAGCGGCAAAATGTATATTGAAGGGCTTTATGCTGCCCGTGAATTCAATTTTTAAGACATCGGAGAGGTAATATGCGAATCGTAAACATCAAAACCGGAACCATTTCAATACCGTTGATAACCCCTTTTAAAACTGCTTTGAGAACCGTTAACAGCATCGGTTCCATGATCGTTGCCGTAGAAACTGACGAAGGGGCGATAGGTTATGGTGAAGCGCATCCAACCGGCCCGATAACCGGAGAATCGCTTGGAAGCGTTCGTGGCGCGATTAATGAATTCATTCTCCCCAGACTTAAGGGTAAAGAGATTGCCAATCTTGAAGATTGTCTGAATTCGCTTGATCAGGCACTTGTAAAAAATACCAGCGCCAAGGCAGCAGTTGAAATGGCTATTTTCGATCTCTTCGGCAAGCTTTACCGGATTCCTCTTTATCGACTTTTGGGCGGTTATCGCCAGCAGATTGAAAGCGATCTAACCATAAGTGTAAACAGTCCTGATGAGATGGCTGATGACACTGTTAAAGCCGTTGATCGCGGCTTTCGAATTCTTAAAGTAAAAGTAGGGCTCGATCCTCAGCTGGACATTGAAAGAATTAAGGCCGTGCGCAAGGCGGCTGGACCTCAAGCTCTGATTCGAGTCGATGCAAACCAGGGCTGGACCGTTCGCGATTCGATAAGAATCATGAAAGAGCTCGAAGCCGCGGATCTCGGAATAGAGCTGGTCGAGCAGCCGGTAGTTGCCGGTGATTATCAGGGCTTAAAAGCGGTTACTGAAGCGATTAAAACACCGGTGCTTGCTGATGAAGCTGTTTTTTCACCTCTCGATGCCGCTAAAATAATCGATATGCGGGCTGCGGATTTCGTGAATATCAAGCTGATGAAAACAGGCGGAATTCGCGCTGCTTTAAAAATTTGTGCTTTGGCGGAAATGCACGGTGTCGAATGCTTCATGGGTTGCATGATGGAAAGCAAGCTGAGTGTGACTGCAGCTGCTCACCTGGCTTGTGCAAAATCGATCATTACCCGCTGCGACCTTGATAGTCCATCGCTTTGTAGCTCAGACCCAATTCGGGGCGGAGTGGAGATCGATGGCCCGATGCTGCGGGTTTCGGAAGCTCCCGGAATGGGTATTGAATCTATAGAAGGCGTCTGCTGGGACTGATTCGTGTGTAATTCGAGCTATGTAATGGATTTTTTTATAAAATTTGTTACTCAACTGCTGAGTTGTGCGTAATAGCCTTACAATGCGAAAATCACTTCCGTTGTACCTTCTGTTCTATTATAATCTAACCTAAGAAGTATAAGGAGTATAAGAGGTTTGATATGAAGAAATTGAATTTTGTATTCAGTATTGCTTTGTTACTGGCTTTTGTTGCTTTTTCTGCCGCGGTTTTTGCAGATGTCGATCTGCCCGATTATCAGAAAACCCATTATCCTGATTTTGCCGTTTCCGGTAAAACTTATGACAAGGCTGAAACCGAAGTTTTTAACATGGACACTGCCGTTAATAACGTCATCGTCATGGTTGATGCAGATGTTGCCGAAAAAGCCATGTTAAGAGGCTATGTTCGCTTTCAGTATGCCGAAAGCGGTAAATGGACAAGATACATGGCTTTTGAAGGTGAGTATCACTTCTCATCTGTCGATACCCTGGCAGCTTATCAGATGATGTATATTCTGCGTGACCCTGAAAAAGGCGCTAGCAGAATCAATGCCGTTACCGTAAACGGTAATTACATTCCTGAAGAACAAATGGAATATTTCATTCAAAAACCTTTGCCATTTGAGCCTATGAAGGTTTATCCGAAACCGACAGTAGTCAGCAGATCCGCCTGGGGCGCTAGACCACCGAAATCCGGATATTCTTCTCACACTCCCCAGCGCTTGATTGTCCATCACAGCTATATTCCCAATCAGTCGCAATATAAAGGCGCAGCGAGCATTCGTGGCATTCAGAATTACCACATGGATGACCCAAAAACTCTTTGGAACGATATAGGTTACCATTTCCTGATCGGTCCAGAAGGAACCATTTATCAGGGGCGCCCTGAAACCGTCGTCGGTGCTCACTGCTCACCAAACACCAATTCTGTTGGCGTTTGTCTTATCGGTGATTATGATCCGGGAAAAGATCCGATTCCACCGGTAATGGAACAGTCCTTGCTCAAGCTTTTGAGCTGGCTCGCCTCAAATTACCGTATAGATCCACGCGTAAACATTTATGGTCACTGTGATTTTTCATCAAAATCCTGCCCTGGTAAAAACGTTTACGTTCGCCTGCCCCAGTATAAAGAACTCATTCTCGCAAATATCGGCGATAAAAAATAAACCTCAGAACCATTCCTGAGTTAAGGTGGCTGTCTCAAACTTTGGGGCAGCCATTTTTCTTGAGGTTAATGCTTGTAATACTTGCCGGTTGAAAATTTTCCAGAGGATGATTAATCTAGAATTAATAAATAGAGCTGAGGTTGGAAAATGGATTCAAAAATTCGCGAGTACTCTAAAGGTTCGACTATTTTTCATCGTGGCGAAGTCGGCAATAACGCTTATATTTTAACCGAAGGCACCGTTGAAATTGCCATGATAGACGGAAAAAGCAAGACGGTTCTGGGTGTTCTCAAGCCGGTTTCTGTGTTCGGCGAAATGGCGCTGCTACTCAAAAATCAGCAAAGAACCGCTACTGCAACCGCTTTGTCGACTGCCAAGGTTGCAGAAATATCGCGTAAGGATTTTGATGAATTCTTTCATAAATCGCCCAAGCTGATCGCCGCAGTCTTGAAGGCGATGGTCGATCGACTCGAACAGACCAATGCCCGCATTTCGCAAAGTCCCGAACTTTATACAACCATCACCGAAAGCCTTAATCTGTTGATCATTCATGATCGGCTTAATCGAATTCGCTATGACGGATTCGTTGAATGCATGGTTAACAGCTGCAAACTAGACAGAAACGAGATTGAAAAATCCGTGGACTTTCTTGAAACCATCGGTTTGATCGAAATCCGGACTGACGGTGAAAACCGAATGATCGATATCGTCAGACCCGTGGATTTTATTGACCGCGCGCGCCGGATCTACAAAACATTTGCAAAAATGGGCGCCAGCCCTGACGCCGGCATTATTTAACCCTAATAATCGCGGGGTTTGTACTGTTCGAACGCCTTCTTGTCAAAGGCTCTTCTGTAGGCTTCCTGCGGCGAAATTTTTCGCTGTTTGACCAGATCCATCAGTGACTGATCCATGGTTTGCATTCCCATTTGTTTGCTGGTTTGCATGATCGACGGCAGCTGAAAGGTTTTGTTTTCGCGGATCAGGTTTGATACGGCGGGAGTGTTGATGAGAATTTCAAGGCAACACATACGGCTCATGCCATCGATAGTTGGAATAAGCTGTTGGGCGATGATTCCCTGCAGGGCGTCAGCCAGCTGAGTTCGAATCTGATCCTGCTGGTGCGCGGGGAAAACGTCAACGATACGATCGACAGACTGGGCGGCAGACGGTGTGTGCAGGGTAGCAAAAACCAGATGGCCAGTTTCCGCAGCGGTTACTGCCAGAGAAATCGTTTCGTAATCGCGCATTTCGCCGACGAGAATGATGTCTGGATCTTCACGCAAAGCAGATCTGAGAGCATTGGAAAACGATTTGGTGTTTGGCCCGATTTCACGTTGGTTGACGAGGCAGGTTCGGTGACGATGGACAAATTCGATCGGATCTTCGATGGTCAGAATGTGATCCTGGCGTTCACTGTTGATCTGATCAATCATTGCTGCGAGTGTCGTTGATTTACCGGAGCCGGTGGGGCCGGTAACCAGGATCAGACCTTTGTTTCTTCGGGCAAGATCGCCGAGTACCGCCGGCAATTTTAGCTCGCCAAGGGACTTGATGTGGGTTGGAATAACGCGAAAAACGGCACCAAGACCGAGTCGGGTGAAGAATACGTTACAGCGGTAGCGTGCCACCCCTTCGAGCTCGTAAGAAATATCAAGTTCCAGATCCCGCTCGAGGCGTTCACGGTATTCATTGCTCAAAAACTGGTAAATAAGGCGTCTGGTTTCTTTATTTGTCAAAGTTGGTAGATCGGTTGGCCAGAGCTTGCCCTGTAAACGCAGCATTGGCGGCGAACCTACGGTTAAATGCAGGTCAGATCCGCTTTTTTCAACGATAAGCTTTAGCAGATCATCGATGCTGTATTCTTCATCGCCGTCAACACCACCACCGATGGTGCCTGCAGGCGAGCTGCTTCTTTGCTGAGGAGCCCCTGTTGGTCTGGCAGGCGCAGCAGATGGAATTCCGGTTGGTCTTGCCGGAGCGTTTGCCGGTTGTGACGGCGGGCCAGCTGGTCTTGGAGCGGGCGCGGCAGGAGATGTCGGCACGCCGGTTGGCGCTGCTGGCCGGGCCGGTTGCTGTGGTGGCGGCCCTGCCGGTCTGGCTGGTTGTTGTGGAGCGACTGGTCTTGCCGGAGCCGCTGGTTGGGGGGCGCGTGGTTGCGCCGGCTGAGAAGGCTGAGCCGGTGCCGGGCTTCTCGGCTTGTTGCCGTTGTCAGAATTTTCGTCTGAGTTTCCGCCGAACAGTTTTCCAAAAAAATTGTCACTCATGGTTAGAACAATCTCATAAATTCTTCGAGGCTGGTTTCACCGGCGAGCAGTAATGCCAGTGCCTGTTCTTCGAGGTTCCTGATGCCTTGTTTGCGGGCATAGTTGTTAAAGTCCTGATAATTTTGTTTATTGATGATCATCTGCCTGAGAGTCGGACTGTCGGGAATGAACTCGATGATCAGTGATCTTCCGGAGTAGCCTGTGTTATTGCAACCTTCACAGCCTTTAGCTTTGTAGATGGTTTTGTCGTGGTCGGCAATTTCGATTCTTTCTTTCAATTCCGAGGGCATGGCGACCTGCTCGCGACAACTAGGACAAATCTTGCGAATAAGTCTCTGGCAGACGAATCCGCACAGAGAGGAAGCGATGACTACCGGGTCGACATCTGTTTGAATCAATTTTACAATCGCGCTGGCGGCGTCATGCGCCAGATAAGAGGTCAGCAGGGTTTTTCCGCCGAGTCCGGCGAAACCGATTTCTTCAGCCAGTTCGACCTTTTCGACGTGATCGACGTAAATTACGTCTGCATCTAGAAGCAGAGCAAGTTTAAGCCCGGAAAGATGGTCGGCGACTCCGCCTGCCCCGACCTGGATCTGGGTTGTGCGCGGTAAGGTGGCAACCACGGGTTCTTCAACTGTGACTATTTTTCTTTCATCGGCATTATAACTGCTTAAAAGGCAATATTGGGTCGTTGTGCGTCCGGATTCGCGAGGACCGGTAACGTAAAGAACGCCGTGAGTTGTATGTAACGTGCGGCCGATCGTTTCTAGTTCTGATTTGCCGCTGCGGCCAAGCTGGTCGGTAATGCTGCCGAAATCGCTGAGCTTGAGAATCACCATTTCGCCGTTGATGGTCGGGTAGAAAATGCTTTGCACGTTAACCTGACGGTTGGAAACGGTTACGCGAAAGTGCCCGACCTGCACGATTTCTCGCGAAGCTTCATTGTCGGCGACCTGCGAAAGTTTTTTCAGGCGCGAAATCACTTCATGGTGAACCTTCATCGGCACTTCGATCTTTCTTGAAAGAACATCGTTCGAGCGGAATCGGATGATGACGCCTTTTTCAGAGGGCTCGAAGTGAATGCGGGTAACTCGGTTGATGATTGCCTGGCCGAGAATATAGTTGATAACCTTTTCCGGGCCTTCCATCCCTTTGGGGATTCCCCGTTCAAGGTTCTGTTTTTCATTGCTATCGAGCTTTTCGAAAGTTTGTGCCCCAGCTTTTTCGGCCACGTCGATCGGACCGTAAATTGCCGCATAGGTTTGCTCGAAATCGAACAGGGTGCAGATCGAAACCGAAATAGAAACGCCGTATTTGCCTTCAAGAAACTCTATCGGTCTTGAGTCAAGGGGATCAACCATGCAGACACTTAGCTGGTTTCCCGCTTTGTAAAGCGGCATCAACCGGTGGTCAAGAGCAAATTCCGGAGTAACCATCTGCATGACTTCATTATCGACGATTCCAGGGTTGAGATGGATGAACGAAATATTGAGCTGGTTGCCCAGAGCCCAGATAATGTCGTCCTCTGTTACCAGGCCCATCTCAGATAGAGCTTCACCCAGCTTCAGCCCCTTGTCTCGCTGGAAAGTCAGTGCCTGTTTAAGCTGCTCTTCTGAGATCAGATTACAGTCGATAAGTATGTCGCCCAGACGTTTCTTTTGTGTATTCATATTGGCAATAATTTACCTGAAACGAACTTGTTTCGGCAAGTCTTTATTGTTTTCAGGCAAAAAAATAAGGCCATCCCAGGTTGGGACGGCCCGATTTTTTTGATCGAAATTATTTTTTCTTGTTGTTGATCATTTCGCGCAGTTCTTTGCCTGGCACGAATTTAGCAACTTTGCATGCGGGGATTTTGATGGGTTTTTTGGTCTGTGGATTGATTCCAGTTCTGGCTTTGCGGTTGGTAACCTTGAATGAGCCAAAACCTACCAGACGAACGTCGTCAGCTTTTTTCAATGCTTTTTTGATGATGTTCAAAGTAGCATCGAGAGCCTGAGCGGCCTGAGTCTGGGTCATGTTGGTGGTTTTTGCGATTTCGCGCACGAGTTCGATCTTTTTCACTATTGGGATCCTCCTGAAACTTAGTAGAGAACGAAGATAAACCAATCGTACCAGCAGGTTTATGCTTTGTCAATAGGGTCAAGAAAAATTTATTGCTTCAAATTCTCAAAATCTCTAAGTTTTTGCACCAATGCCCGATGCTCATCCCGGAGCTCAAGCAGCTGGGACTGTAGGATTGCCACCGACCGCCGCTGTACCGAAGACACTGAAGATTTTGCTACAATTGAATTAAGTTCCAGCTCTTTCTGGCGAATTTGACTTTGAACTCTGAGCATGCGATTTCTGGTATTGGCATATTCCCGGTCAAGGTCGTTGCGAGTGCGAACAAGTCTGGGTAGCTGCTTGTGCTGGCCAAGTTCGCGATTGTGACCGTCTTTTTGCATTTCTTCCTTTTCTGCGAAGCGTCCGCCAATTACCGAATCCTTGGCCAGGGTCTGATGGCGCAAATGTTCAAGAAAAGCAGAACGCTGTCGGGCGATAATTTTTACATCACCTGTTTTCTCTTCCGCCCTCTGTTCACCGCTGATAATCTGTTCAATCGGCGGCAGGGTTTCGAGGCGTGCGGGTATTTCATCGCGAATTGGTGGAAGCTGTTTGTTCGGCTGACCTGTCGTTATCGTGGGTCTGGTGACCAGATCGCGATTTTCCCACTCACCAATGAGTTGGGTTTCGATTGGAGCGGCCTGAAATTTTTCTGGCTTTTCGCCGACGCGATCTTTCTGGGAAAGTGTCGTTTTCATGCCGTTTTGAAGAACCAGTTGGCGGTTGCGCGGATCTTCAGCTGCCCTTACCGCAACTATTCCAGAAAATACACGAATCTCACTGCGGCCAAAACGGTCGACATTGACATCGAAGGATGTGCCAAGAACAGTGCAGGAGCCCAATGGTGTAAAAACTTTGAACATGTCTGAGCGCCGGCGTATTTTGAACCAGGCATTTCCCAGGCGCATCTGCACGCCACTACGCATAACGGTAATCATGGCATTATTCTTAATTCTGACGATGCTCCCGTCGGGGTAAAAGAGTTCACCGCGGCCGTCGCCTTCGACGTTGATCAGGTCGCCGGGTTTGACTTCGACCGGCTGGTAGCTTTGCAGAGCAAGCCAGGTCGAGCCGCCGGTGCGCGAAAGAACCGCCCGGCCGGAAATGGTCTTGAACATGAATTTATCGTGCTGAGCCATTACAGCATTGCTGCTGATAAGGCAAAGGGCAAACATAAGAAAGATCGTCGCAAATTTTTTCATGTGCGCAGTTCTCCAGAAATGAGCTGCCGTCAGTCTAACCTTTTTGCCTGAATCACACAACTGCTTTACTTGCAGTTATGATTGATTAAATTCAGGGGTAGAGGATGAAAATTAAATTGTCTGTCAGGAGGTAATTTATGAGAGATGCAAATGAATATGTTGTCTGTCTTGAATGCTCCTGCGGCACTGCTTTTGAACCGGAAAAAATCGTCGTAGATAGATATGGCGAAGAATGGGCGGTATGCCCTAAATGTAAGGCTCTGATAAGATTGGCGGCCAAAGATTGAAAAATCTTTGCTCTTTTTGGTTCAAACTTGCTTGCCTGTACCTTCCGGCTGTGTTATACTGAACCTGCCAGCCGGAATGGCGGAATTGGCAGACGCACGGGACTCAAAATCCCGCGCCCCTTAAAGGCGTGTCGGTTCGACCCCGACTTCCGGCACTGAACAGGAGTTCAACAGGATAAAATAAACTCCACAAAGCCCGCAGAAATGCGGGTTTTTTGTTTGTCCGAATTACATAGAACATGGTTGAATCTCATTGATTTATACCACAAAATAGTATAACTTTATGGTATAACCAGCTTATACCAGAGAGGTGTTATACCATGTCATTAAATGCCGCGCAGGTAAAGAGTCTCAAGCATAAACCCGGTAAAAAAGAAACCCGCATACATGACGGTTTGGGGTTATACCTTTTCATCACCGACAAGGACGCAAAATACTGGCGGTTCAAGAGTCGCTTTCAGGGAAAAGGCATATTGCTTTCGCTTGGCACTTACCCTACTGTCAGTCTGGCGGAGGCCAGAGTAAAAACGCTTGAGATGGTAAGCCTTATTAAAAGCGGCGTGAATCCTGCCGAGAACCGCAAAGCACAGAAAGCGGCAATCACCGAAGCCAGCGCCAACAGCTTTGAAGTTGTAGCGCGTGAATGGCAGGCGGTAAAGATGCAGGAGTTTACCGAGAAGTCAAAATACCGCACTACATACGGCCTTGAAAAGTATGTATTCCCGTTCATCGGCGGCCTGCCAATATCAGAAATCAAGTCGCCTCAGATCGTCGATATTGCCCGGCGCATGGAAGCCAGCGGCCTGACCGAAACGGTTCACCGGGTTATCGGTTATTGCAGCAACATCTTTCTTTATGCCATTGCGGGCGGCAGGGCAGACTTTGACCCGACAGCAGCGGCAAAGAAGCAGTTGAAACCCTTGCCAAAAGAAAAGCACATGGCCGCCACTACTGACCCGGCAGAAGTTGGCAGACTCTTGAACATGATCGACGGGTATACCGGCAGCTTTGTTGTCAGATCGGCGCTCTTGCTTGCCCCACTAGTATTCGTTCGACCCGGAGAATTGAGAAACGCCCTCTGGTCAGATATAGACTTTGATCGTAGAGAGTGGAGATATACCGCCAGCAAAACAAAGCAACCTCATGCAGTGCCGCTGAGCCGACAGGCTGTAGATATATTGAAAGAGCTGCATCAGGCAACCGGACGCGGTGAGTTTGTCTTTCCGAGTGCGACCAGCTCGACCAGAGAGATGAGCAACAACGCCGTTCTTGCAGCATATCGGCGCATGGGTATAGCAAAAGAAGAACTTTGCGGCCACGGCTGGCGAGCCATTGCCAGAACACTTCTCGAAGAAGAACTGAAATACCCGTTGCCGATAATCGAAATGCAGCTTGCACACGCAGTTAAAGACATGCACGGCAGAGCTTACAACAGAACCACTTTCATAAAAGACCGCCATGAGATGATGCAGGCATGGGCTGACTATCTCGACAAACTGAAAGCGGCGGCCACTTCGACCCCTGCCGGGAAACTTGCGGCAT
Source organism: uncultured bacterium (assembly GCA_964596185.1). Lineage (GTDB taxonomy): Bacteria > Muiribacteriota > Ozemobacteria > Ozemobacterales > Ozemobacteraceae > DYKG01. The sequence continues at coordinate 101,083 of CAZQUE010000003.1, forward strand.
GATCGAGAATGACATCAGATGACAAAGACCTTGCAGATCGAGAACGAGGAATAAGAAGAGGATTACTTGGGTTACTTCCGCTTTTGATGCAGCTTACACAAGCAACCGGGTAAACTTGGTAGCCTTGTGTTAAAATAAAGTGTCGAAAAAAGCGATAACCAACGACCAATAACATTGAATTGCAAGGCGGCAGACGAATGAACCCGACTTTTACAGACGAACAGCACGCGGCCAGATGGCTGGCGAAATTTGCCCTGCCATTCGTGAACGCTACGCCTGACCAGTTGAGAAAGACTGCTTCCAACGCTTACGCATGGAACACATTCAACGGAATCTGCCGCTGCGATGGCACAGACAAAGAACCGCCAAAAGTAGATTTCGAGCGAAACGATACTTACAAGCGGGTTACAGATCAGGAACTTACCGACCTGCAAAAGCTCGTTAAGACGATGCTCTATATTGTGCTGTCTGGCAAGCGGCATGAAGATTTGCCGAAAGATGTAAAGCAGCAGGTGAAAGAAATTGAAAAGGCGATTGAATCGGTTTTCACCAGCACCAAGTATAACTATGAATGGAAGGGCAAGGGTAAAGCGCATACTCTGAGAAAAGGCAAAAAGGGAGATGGCCTTATCTCAAGGCTCAAAGAATGGTTTATCGTTGCTATAACTACCTGCTTGTATTCCTTCTCGCTCAGCGACGATATAGAGCCGATGAAAGGCGCAGGTTTTGAAAAGATAGGAATGTGCCAGAAATGCGAAATATTCTTTGAGAAAAAGCGGAGAGATCAGGAGTATTGCTCAAAACGTTGTCGAGACGCCGACGCAGCAAAAAGAATGTATTATAGAAAAAAAGAAACCTCATAGCATTGACTTTAAACCACTGAGGTTTTATATTAGCCCTATGCTTTCAACAGGGCTGTAAAATTTCAGAACAACCAGAAATAGAAAAGCCCCGGAGAAATCACCGAGGCTTTTTGTTTTTGGGCGCGATAACCCGCAAACCTTAGCAAGTTAAGGTTATCACACCCGAAACGAAAAGCCAACAAGCCCGGCCTTTCAGTTGCCCGGCTTACTTTTCGCTATGAGGTGTTTTTTTATGTCAGATCAACCCGTATTTTTGAGAACCAGACAGGTTCTAAAACTGCTTAACATAAGCAAAAGCCAATGGCAGAGGCTTGTAAAAAGCGGTGTTGCACCAGCAGGAAAAAAGCTCAGCCCACGTGTTTTTGTCTGGCGGGAATCCGACATTCTAGGATTTATCGCCAATGCTGAAACTGTTGGGGGTGCAGCCGAATGAGTAGAACACAAGTAATTGATGAACTCGAAAGACAGGTTGAGTCTCTCAGGACAGTATCAGACCTTCTGCTGACAAATGACGGCAACGATGTAACCCCCGGCCAGATCGCCGGGCTTCTCAATGTGTTACTGGATAACATTTACCCGTGCCTGCATCAGTTGCGCCCCGGAAAGTCGGAGGTGTGACAGATGGCAAAGATCGTTTATGACGCTTGCATAAAAACCGGCACTTACAAGAAAGACGGGCAGGAAAAGGTTAACTGGTTGAAGATCGGCGCAGTTTTCGAGAGCGACAAGGGACTGAGCCTGAAACTCGACGCTTTTCCGGCCAGCAGTAATGATGGCTGTTGGATAAAGCTATTCCCGGCAAGGAAGGGAGACAAGGCATGAACGCACTACCAGAAACCTGCCTGCTGAGATTGAAACAGGCGTTGCAGTTTATTCAAGTCAGCCGAACAACTTTCTTAACTGGTATCAAGACTGGCCGCTTTAACATTACGCCGATTAAAAACGGGCGTTGTGTGTTTTATCGAGCCGAAGATATACGGGCGCTTATCGAGGAGATGAGCAAATCAGAGGTAACGGCATGATAGAGAAAGACGGTTTTATAACTTGCGACTTTGTAACAGTAGAGGGTGAAATGTCGAAAGGCAAACATCTTCTGGCGAACATTTCTATAGCGTTGCCTATCTGCAAAAACGCTGAGCAACAGGCTCGACTGGTTCAGCAGGTAAAAGAATGGGTAGCATCTGATGAGTTCTGGACAGATGCCGGGGAAAGACTCAGGACTACGGCTAACGAATGTCGGCGCATAGGCAAAGTTATGATGTTCATACCCGGAGAAGAATACGATACGGTGTGCCACTGAATGATGACACGGAGGTCAAAAGTAATAGATGGGCTTAGAAAACAAAAGCCGGGCGGCGAACCCGGCAATGACACAAAGCGATGACATTAAATTACAAAGGGATTATACCACAGAAACAGGGCTGAAAGCTCGTTTTTCCATGTTTAAAAACTGTTTGGCTACTACGCCAGCCGGTGAGACTACCCTTGAACAACTGGCGGCAGATATTCAAGGCGGCAAGTGGCGGCCAGTAGTTGAACCACTTCGCGGCATGACTGCCGAAGAATACAGTCAGAATAAACGCAACCTGCCAGCCGTCGCCTTTGGCGGCACTTTTGTCCGGCGCAAAAAAGATGCTCTGGTAAAACCTTCCGGGCTGGTGGTTCTCGACATAGACCATATCGACCCGGCTGAGCTGGCGGAAGCAAAAGCGAGGCTGACAGCAGACCCGCATACCTTCATTTGTTTTGTTTCACCTTCCGGGAATGGCCTGAAAGCGGTTTTCTCTGCCGACTTCTCAGATGACGCTACATTCAAGCGGGCGTATCGAGCCATTGCTAACTACCTGAAAGAAAAGCACAGCCTGACGCTCGACGAAAGCGGGAAGGACGTTTGCCGCCTCTGCTTTGTCAGCTATGACCCCGAAGCCTATTACAATCCCGATGCAGTTCAATTTTGCTATGAAGTTGCAACTGCTGACGAGGCAATTTCAAAAACTACCGCCCTTGAATCTGCCCCGCTACCAGTTGCCAGCAATAGCAATGAAAAGTATGTCTTGTCCGCTCTGGCTGGCGAGCTTGAAAGAGTTACCAACGCGAATAGCGGAGAAGGAAACTCTGCTTTGAACACAGCAGCAATGAAAGTTGCACAGCTTTTTCATCTTGGATTTTTCGACAAGAACGAGATCAAAACCAATTTTGTTAATGCCTATCTTGCGCGAGGCGGTTCACATAAAGACAGCGCGGAAGCAGGAAAAACTTTTGATAGTGGCTGGAACAAGGGCATAAAAGAGCCAAGAACGCCTGAACCGACAGAAGCCAACCGACAACATGCCGAACAACTCAAAGCCGAACCGTGGGAAAAACCGATTTGCTTTCTCGACAAATTGAAGTTGCCGAAATTCCCGGCCAACCATTTGCCGGGCTCAATACGGGAGTATGTAGAAAATGTTGCGGCCAGCAGACAGGTGCCGGTTGACCTTCCGGCCTTACTTGCTATCGCTGTGGCTGGCGCGGCAGGCGCGAGAAAATACCGCGTTTATATTGGCGAGTCACACTCTGAGCCGCTAAATATATGGACTGCTATAGCCATGCCGCCGGGCAGCCGTAAGTCAGATACTTACAATGACATTGTTGAGCCTTTATACATAGAACAGCGAAAGCGTTCAGCAGAATCAAAGCCGCTGATAGAGCTTGCAAAAGCAGACGCAGAGTTGTTAAAAAAGCGGAAGGACGCAGCACTCACCCGGTCAGTTAAGAGTGAATCGGCAAAGCAGGAATATCTTGAACTCTGCCAGCAAAGCATTGAGATACCTCCCTTTCCGTGTCTGGTAGCTTCTGGTGATACTACCCCGGAAGCGGCAGCAGAATTGTTGTGCGAACAAGGCGGAAAGATTGCTTTTATGGATACTGAGGGCGGTTTGTTTGGAATTATTGCCGGTAGATATGACAGCAACAGTGAATCAAATCTTGACGTGTGGCTGAAAATGCACGCAGGCGATGAATTAAGCGTTCACAGGAGAAATAAACCGCCGATAGAGGTTTCAAAACCTGCCGGAACGATTGCCGTTACAGTTCAGCCGTCAGTCATTAAAGACCTTGCTGCGAAAAAGGGGTTTAGAGATCGGGGCTTACTTGGCAGGTTTCTTTATGCCATTCCAGAAAGTCTGGTTGGAACCCGATTATACAAGAACAGACCAATAAACAGACAGAAACAGACCGCATACTTTGCAGCGATACACTCTATTTGCAATCAACCAGAAGCAAAGCCAGCAAACGAATACGACAGCCAGCCACATCACCGCTTGTATTTGCGCGGCGATGCTCTTGAGATATGGAAAGAGCTTTATAATGACGTAGAACAGAGGCAGGGTAAAGGCTGCGACTTAGAGAATATATCAGATTGGGCTTCAAAGTGTGCGGGGGCGGTGGCCAGAATTGCCGGAATCTTTCATATTATCGAAACGGGCGGCGACCCTCAGCAGAATGAAATATCTCTCGAAACAATAAGCGCAGCATACGAAATATGCAGACTTCACCTTATTGAACATGCCAAAGCAGCTTATGGCTTGATGAGTATGGGTTCAGAATACCATCTTGCAAAAGACATTCTTGCGTGGATAGCCGCAAACAAAAAAGAATCTTTCACCGTCAGAGATTTTTGGGCGGGTAACCGAAGCAAGGCAAAAAGCAGCGACGCGCTTTTACCATCGTTTGATTTTCTGGTTGATCGAGAAATCTTGCGCGAAATACACGAAACAAATAACAGGCGCGGCAGGAATCCAAAACACAAATACTCGATAAATCCCGCTTGTAAGAACTGTTTCAGGTGCTTGAACGATGGGCAAATTTAATTTCGTGTATTTCGTGCTAATTCGTGTTTTCGGGTTACACGAAAATAAAAGCCCGGAAACCCTCATCAGAAAAGAAAAGGCTAACCATCGCCTGAATTTCGTGTATTTCGTGTCTAATTTCGTGTGTAATTTCGTGTGTTTGGTGTATTTCGTGCTTAGATGCGAAATGAAGCTTTCTTCTTCTCTTACACTCTCTACAAGCGAGTTTTAGCAACATGAAGCCAGTAAGCGAAGTCATTAAAAATAAAATCTATACACGAAATACACTTAATACACGAAATGCCTGTAACCTTGATTGCAAGCAGAGTATTTTCGTGTATCCGCATTACACGAAATTGCACGAAATAGAAAAAGACGTTTTGCCAGCTCAGGTTATGGCAGGCAAAACACAAAATGAAAGTTTGCAGCCCTCTGGCGCGACTCAAAATACCCCGGCCATGCCCGAACATGGCAACGCAGAACAAAACGCAGCACAAGCCACGCCAGCGCGACAGCCAGAAGATGACGCTGAAAGGCTGGCAGCATGGGAGCGCGGCGAATGGGTAACGATACCGCATACCGCTGAATCGCTTGAAATATACCGGGCACTTGAACTTGAGCACAGAGCAAATCAGGCTGGCAGGCCGGAGGTAGCAGAAGAACTCAGCCGGGCGCTGACGACAATCGACCAGATCGACCAGCAGCAAAGGCCAGATGATTTTGACTTTGCCCTGTCGGTTTTGAGATCGGTTACAGAAGATGCCGCGAGTCACTTGACAGGCAAACGAGAACGAGCAGCGGCATGATGATTAGATTTTTATTCTTTTTGATATGTGCCAGTCTTTTCATTCTGGACGACTGGAACGACTTGGCGTAGCCAACAGCTCAGAACACACGGAGGTAACATGAGCAAAGCAGAGACACAGAGCGCAGTAATTGTAATAGACACCAGAGAGCAGCAACCATACCGCTTTCTTTGTGAGTCAGTCAGATCGGCATTAAAGACCGGAGACTATAGCCTGATCGGACTCGAAACAACCATAGCGATAGAGCGCAAATCCCTGAACGATTTCATTGGTTGCATAACTGCCAGCCGAGAACGGTTTGAAAATGAACTGAGCCGGGCTGACTCTCTCGAAAGATTTTGGGTGGTGATTGAATCTACCTTAACCAGTATCGAGAAGGGGTTATACCGTTCAAGGGTGAATCCTGAATCTGTGCTTGGCACTCTTGCCGCATGGTCGAACCGCCACAAGGTGAGCTTTGTTTTTGCTGACAATCGACAGACCGGCCAGAAGATGACCGAGCGATTATTGAAACATGCGTGGCTTGAACACCTCAAAAAGCAGGCGGCAAATCATCAGCTTTCTGAAAACAGCACCGATAATATCAAAACTCGGCTGCAAAAGAATTATGAGGCGCGGCCATGAGCAAACCAAAGAGCCAAAGGGCAAGAGTCAAGGACGCGGTTGGAAACCTGAACCGGGCGAAGCTGTCAGCAGCAGAATCGGAAGAGAGAGCCGCGCCTTATGATGCGATTTTGCAGACTGAATCGACCATGCTGGTTGAACATGGCCGGAAAGAGCTTGCCTTGTCGGAACCAGCGCAGCAGCTTACCGGCGGCGAGATTGTTTCTTTCGAGGGCAACGATCAGGACGAGATCACAGCCAGAAAATACGAGCACAAGGCAAAAAACCCGACAATGGTTGATGCAGCAGCAAGTCAGACCAGGCTTGAACTGGCAGACAAGGCGAAATGCTTAGAGCTTGCCCTTGACGCTGTTCAGGGTATCGAGAATCCGACCGCGATTGAAAAGATGCTGATTCACCAGATGTCAGCTGCTTATCGGCTTTCAATGAAGCTCATGGAAAAAGCCAACGACTTCAGCTTTAGCAGCATTGGCAAAATTGATATGGATTACTTCAACATGATTCTGAGTCAGGCAACTAGGTTAATGAATACCTACCAGTCAGGTATGCTTGCCTTATCGAAGTCACGCAACGGCGGAAAGCAGGAAGTAGTTGTCCAGCACATTCAAGTAACTGGCGATGCAAAAGCTATTGTCAGCGGCAAGATGAATACTTTACCTGCCGGGGGGCAAGGTGGGGCTGATGACAAAGAATGACAAACAACCCCATGCAATCGAGAATTTTCGGAATATCCCGCGCTGTGGTGCCAGAACCAGAAGCGGCAAACCTTGTCACAACCCATGTGTTAAAGGAAAAAAGCGTTGTCGCATGCACGGCGGCGCTGCTGGTTCTGGCGCGCCGAAGGGCAACAAAAATGCTTTGAAGCATGGCGGCAGATCGACAATGATAATTGATAACAGAAAGCACTTAAATAACGTCATGCGGAAAATGCGACAGCTCATAAAGCAGATGGAAGCTGATAAAAAGGACTGATTGACCTATGCCGGGCAGCGGGTTATATTTGAGGTAGAGATGCTCTTACCTGAGAACGCGCTAGGGGAATCCTCTTTATCGAGGTTTTGACTGGACTGCGCCCTGTCTAAGAGCATCTTCTTATTTTTTTCGGCTTGTCATTTATGAGGTAATTGGATACATTTTAATAGAAGGCGCTGTCCGATGTGTAGCACCGGTCTATAGGGGCGGGAACGGTTTCGGACGTAAGCTGAGGCGGTCAGCGTTCTTCTTGAAGATGCTCAGTTGGCACCCGCCGATTTTCGTTCTGCAGGTCGATGCGGTGGTAAGTTTACTAGGGGTGACCTTAGTATCCAATGCGGCTGAGTGTCTTCACCTTAAAGCCTTCGCGGGGTTATCGTTTAACCTTAACTGGCTACTCGGTGCCAAGATACCCGAAGGCTGTTCTTGAAAGAGTCCGAAAACGGGGCACTTACTTTTGGTAATCCCGGAGTCCATCTTTTTGGGCGTAGGACTCTTTCCCGTTTTAGCGAGATGCTTTATCTGGCCGCCACAATTTCTATTTGACTTCCCGGCAGATCGGCAACATATTCTTGCCAGACCCGGCCACAAATCTTGATAGCAAAATTATCTTAAAACAGTTTTTGGAAGCATCGAAAATAGACCGGGGAAAAATCGAGCGCGAGACACAAAATAGTATAACTTTGTGGTATAACTCTTGAATTTCAAAACCATAAAATCAGCAATAAAGCCGGACTCCGGCGACAGTTCGACCCCGACTTCCGGCACTCGAAACCCCGTATTCAATGCGGGGTTTTGTTTTTTCTGTAAGGTTCGTTTTTGCATTATCAAGTGACTGAAACAAAATACGGAGAGAGTCGCATCAAAAATATTTTTCAGGTTCAGGTTTAAGGGTTGGAATATTCCTGATGGCCGTAGTGGCAATTTTCAATGATTAGTGTATGATGATTTTCACCAAAGCGCTATCTTCTGGTGATTTAATAACTTCATGCAACGATCAGCAAAACAGAAACGTAGTTTAGCGGAAAGCGCATCTAGCATCGCAAAAGTCTTTTTCATTCGAAAACTATATTTGGGAGGAATTGGGGAGTTATGGAAGGAAAATTGTTTTATTTGCTGGTAATATCTGTTGCCATTCTTGTCTTTGCCCACGCAGCTAAAGCAAGCCAAAAAGCAGTAATGGCAGATTCTTCGGACAATTGGAAAATTGCACTGGAAACATTTGCCGGCCCACACGTCCTTGAAATTGTCGGCGAGTCTGGTGGCATCCCGTCCGGTAATTTTGAGCGTGTTTTCAGCGGCACCGTTGCTTTTATTGATTCAAAGGGCTTTCAAAGCCCCGTGATGTGTTCGCAGGAAACCCTTATAGAATGTCGTAATGAAATCATTAACGCTGTTTTTGAAGCCGTCGAAAACAACGGCGGATTTGTTCATCAGCTTATGGGTGACTGTGTGATTGCCTGCTTTAAAAGAACAAACCACGCAAAAGACGCTTTAAAATGTTTTATGGACATAAAAAAAGAATTGATAGAAATCAACAAAAAATTCTCACCGCAAGGAATGCCGGCAACTGAACTCGCGACAGGCATAGATACCGGAGATGTAATAATGATGATTTCCGGCAGCAGAAAAAGAAAAGTGGTTTCTCTTCTTGGAACACCTGTATTTACTGCTTCGCGCCTTCATCAATTATCTGGGCAAAGTAGCCACAGCGTCCTGTTGTTGGAAAGAATGCGTGACACCATGGAAGAGAGCATCAAAAAAGACGTCATTGAAGTTGATAAAATTTATGAAAGAGGAGTTTTTGAGCCAGTTGGAGTATTTACCATAAAGGATCAATAAACTAACTAAATTTTAATGATCGCGGAAGATTCACAAAATGAACAAAATTAAAATTGGGAATCAGACAAATTGTAATGTTTCCCCGTTTCTCACCTTTGATTTCGCTGTTAAAAACGACTTTGATGCGTTTGAGTGGTTCAGTGATCCGGGAATGGCAGGCTGGAACGAGTCTAGTTTCAGCCCCGAGCAGATTGATCAAATAAGAGTTACCGGGAAACAAAAAAATATTCGCTTCAGCGTTCATGCGCCATGGCGTGCCGACCCGCTAACCGACGAAGGGCAACAACTGATATTGAGAAGTATCGATTTTGCCGAAAAAATTGGCGCTAAGTTGGTCAATACGCATATTTTTCCGGAATATAAGTCGGAGTTTTTTGCCGAAAAGCTGCAAGCGCTTTTGACAGCAGCAAAAGAAAAAAATCTTTCACTTAGCCTGGAAAATGTTGCTGAATGCTCTCCTGAAAATGTTAATCGCTTGTTTGAATGTCTGGGGAAATTCCGAGAAACTTATGACTGCGCCGGATTTTGTCTCGATATCGGCCACGCCAATATTTATCGCGAAACCAGGCATAATTACGGCCAATTTCTTGACCGTATCGATGAAGCTGTTGAGTTGATCCATCTTCATGCTCATGAAAATCATGGTCATATTGATGAACATCTACCGCTGTTTTCGTTATCAAAAGAGCAGAATGAAGAACCAGTAAAAAATCTGCTGAGATTCTTAAAAAAGAGGAATTTCAAAGGCTCAATCATTATGGAGCAATGGCCAGATCCACCCGAAACTCTCGCAAAAGTTAGGAATCATTTGATTGAGCTGTGGCATGCTGGCTGATGTGCGGTTTTTGCTTTTAGCTTCGAATGATTGTATCATATTGATCGAGGCTCATAATTGAGGAGTAGCCATGGGAGTTTCAGGTCATCTGCAAGACAATCTGATTATTTTCGTTCTTGAAGGTGAGAATAACGTTGAACAGGCGAAAAAAGCTTTTATCAATATTTTTTCCGATGAAAGCATCGAGTTTCCATTGCCAGTTCTTGTCGACGCTCGACAATCCAGTCGCAACCGTGAAATGACGGAGGTTGCCGGATTTGCTGAAGCTTTATTGCGGTTTCGTGAAAAGCTTGGCTCGAAATGCGCTTTAGTGATAAATGAAGAACGACAGGATCCGCTTGGCCTTGAACGTCGTCTCGCAGCGTTTTCCTTGCGCGAGAAAATTCAGTTTGGCTTGTTTTTTGAACTTGATTCTGCGAAAAACTGGCTTAAACAAGCCTAATTGAGCTGTTTATTTTAATTCTCGGATGATTGGCTACGAATGTATTCAAGCACTTTCGGGTTTTCGTTCTCGAATTTTTTTATTTGAGCTTTTGTTGCAGCCAGTCGAGCTTCTAACTCGGCAATTTCTTCTTTAATAACCGCTAATTGGGCCTTTTTTCTTTTCAGATCGGCGATTTCCGTTTCTAATTTATCTATTTCTGCGTTTATCGATTCTGAAGTTTCAATATCGCAACCAGTAAAAGAAAAAGCTGCCAGAATAAAGATCAGATATAGAATAAAAGATTTAACTCTGACTTTCACAGCTCTCGCTCCTTGAGCATTCTGATCTTGTGCTCCCGATACAGCTCCAATTTTTTCTGGTGTTGAGAGATCTCTTGTCTCAGGCGATCTTTGTGGTCAAGTAGAGTAATATTTCGCCTGATTTCATCTTTTAAGTTGTGTTGCTCTGTAATCAGTTCGCTGCGCTTCTGTTTCAATTTGCCGGAAAAATCAAAGCAACCATTGAAGAAAAGTAATGAGCAGCTCAAAAAGGCCAAAAAAAGTTTTTTTTCAAACCCTTCAATACTCACCGTATGAAATTCTCCTGAAGTTTTTTTTATAGTCTCACAAGAACTGCAAAAAATGCCAACTTTTATTTATCTGGAATCATTTTACCGAAAAAATTTGTCTGACTCGATGAAAAATCGGTAGATTTTCGATTAGGTACCTTGCGGGGTGGTTTATTGATCATTATGATTAAAAATGTCCGGACTTAAGCATTCCCGGATAAGCGTATAAGATTCAGGGAGACCGAGAATGAAACGAGTATCAAGTATTTTAATCGTGGCCGCTCTGGTTTTTGCCTCTTTTTCCACAAATTTGCATGCCGCCCCCATGAAAGAATGGACATTGGCAGTATTTTTGAATGCCGACAACAATCTTGATCCGTTTGGGGTCGAAGATCAACAGGAAATGAGCCGCGTCGGTTCAAGCGACCATCTCAATATCGTCTCTCTGATCGATCGTGAGCATGGCCCGGCTCAGATTAATTACATTGAAAAAGGCAAAATTAACAAAGTAAAAGATATGGGCGAGCTTGACATGGGTGATTATCGTCAGCTCGTTAATTTCATGAAATTCGTCAAAGAAAATTATCCGGCGAAGCATTATTGCTTAACCATCTGGAACCATGGTTCAGGCTGGAAAAACAAAAACGAAAACGCCGTCGTTCGCGGCATTTCTTATGACGATTCTTCGAACAACCACATTACCAATGCTCAGCTTTCGGTTGCCTTGAAGGAAATCAACTCAGTCATTGGCAAAAAAATCGATATCGTTGAATTTGATGCATGTTTGATGCAAATGGTTGAAGTAGTCCATGCCTGCAAAGACTACAGCAATTATATAATTGCCTCCGAAGAAACCGAACCGGGAAAAGGCGCTCCCTATGACGATATTCTTAAAAATGTAAAACCGGGAATGGCTCCAGACGCTTTCTGCAAAAATTGGGTCAAGGCTTTTCTCGCTTCATACAACGGTGGCAGTCAGGGTTATGATGAATCTACCCAGTCGGCGATTGATTGCTCTAAATTCGGTAAAATGATGGATGCGATAAATGGTTTTGCCAAAACTTCAATGAGCGGTAAATATGCTCGTGACTTTGTAACCGTTCTGCGCCAGGTTCAAAAATTCTCTTATCCCGAAAACATAGATCTGATCCATTTTGCAACCCTTCTCAAAGCTCAGCTCAAGAATGACGAAGCTATGAAGACTGCTTGCGACAAAGTCATTGCTGCAGCCAACGAAATGATTATCGCTAATGGTTCAACTGGTTACTCGACCAAAAATTCAAAAGGTATCGCAATTTATCTGCCAAGCAATTTCATGGTTGAAGCAAAATATAAAACATTGAGTTTCGCCAAAGACAGTATGTGGGATGAAATGCTTGCCGAATTGATGAACCGCAATATGGCCGACAAAGTTGTTGATGATGTTAAAGCTGGTAGCCTCGAAGCCCTCAAGAAGATTGTGGCTTTCGCTGAACGCAATCAGCAGGAAAAAGGTCTGTTCCGATTCATCGCTCGCGAACTTAAATTTGAATTCACCCAGGAAAGCAAAGTTCCCGCTGAAATCGAGTCAGAATTCTTAACTTTGCTCGATCGCCTCACTGAAATTTCCGTAAACTAGAAGTTAAAGCCCGGGCCGGTGGAAAAGCCTGCTCGGGTTTTTTGCCCGTCGGTAAATCGATTAAGTAACAAGTATTTTTACCGATTTTTTGTTTTGGCCGGTTCAAATTTGTCTTTAAAAAATCGCAGATTTTCTTGACATCGTACACTGGGGTTTTTATAATAGACAAAATGAACCAGTAGTATCAGGTTTCGTATAAGATTAAGGAGTAATGAGAATGAAACGAGTACTGAGTATTTTAGCCGTTGTTTCCCTGATTTGTTCCCTCTGTGCCCCTGTCAGCGCTGCTGAAAAAGAATGGACATTCATGGTTTTCCTGAATTCCGACAATAATCTCGATTCTTTTGGCGTTGATGACATGAACGAAATGGCAATGGGCGGCGGATCAAATGAATTCCGCAACATCATCTGCCTCATCGACAGAGAACATGGTCCCGCAACTTTGAACTATGTCAAACCGACCGGCCCTGAAATGATCAAAGACATGGGCGAACTTGACATGGGCGACTATAAAGAATTTGTAAAATTCGTAACTGAAACCGCAAAAGCTTATCCGGCAAAAAATTATGCCGCAATCATCTGGAATCACGGTTCTGGCTGGAAAGATGCCAACGGCGAAATCCTCAAAGGCATTTCTTACGATGATTCTTCAAATAACCACATCACCACTGCACAGCTGACCATCGCTCTTGCTGAAATCGAAAAGAATCTTGGCAAAAAGCTCGACGTTCTCGGTTTTGATGCTTGTTTGATGCAGATGATCGAAGTTGCTTATGCCGTAAAAGATCATGCCGGTTACCTGGTTGCTTCAGAAGAAACTGAACCCGGTGAAGGCTGGTGCTATGATGATATCGGCAAAGCCTGGAAAAAAGGCCTGACCCCAGCTCAGCTCGCTTCCTTGATCGTTGAAGAATATGCTGCTTCTTATAGCGGTGGCAGCGCCGGTTCTTCTTCTACTACCCAGTCAGCTCTTGATTGTTCAAAAATCGACAATCTCGCCGATGCCATCAATGGTCTTTGCAAAACTGTAATCGCCGGTAACTTCGCCGTAGAATTCAAAAATGCTCTCAACAGCGTTCAGAAATTTTATTACAGAACCAATATCGACCTTGGCCATTTTGCTAAACTGACCAAAAATACCATCAAAGACGAAGCTTATCAGACTGCAGTTACCAAGCTTGAAAAAGCTCTCGACGCGGTAATCATCAAAAATGGTCTCAGCGGCTACAATACCAAAAACGCCACTGGCCTGGCCATCTATTTCCCGACTTCTTCCTATAGCTTCTCAGCTCAGTACAAAGAACTGGCTTTTGCCCAGGAAACCATGTGGGAACAGATGGTAAAAGATTACTATGTAAAATCAACTGCCAAGAAAATTCTTGCTGAAGTTGCAGAAGGCAATGTTAATGCTCTCAGAGATTATGTTAACACTGCAAATGAAAAGAACCGCAGCGTAAGCAATGCTCTGATCAGCCAGATCAACTTCGCCGTGTTTGCCGAAGGCAATGCTGATTCTAACACTCAGGACAGCGTGCGCACTCTGGTTCAGGAACTCAAAAACAAGTAATTTTTAAAACTCAAAAAGAGGCCGTCCCGTAAGGGATGGCCTTTTTTTTTGAAAAACTATCTTAAAATAATTCTTTGAAAATAGAGATAACCTGGGGATGCTTTTTTTGCGAACTTACCGGTCAAAAAAGCGTTGAAACATTGTTTTGTCAGTTCAGCAGATTTGCTGTTTGGAACTGCCTAAATCGAAATCGAGTCCCGGGTAAAAACCTGAATACATAACAAATTGGCATGAAATTGTGAGTTTGCTGGCGAAAGGCCGATCAATAGCAGAAAATCAGTCGCTTTACATATCTTTACAAAGCGCTCAGTGAAATTATTTGCAGAAAGCAGCGGCCGATGATAAAATGACTGGGCGGTCAGTCATTTTAAGTTGAAAATGGCTGCAAACTATCTGGAGGCGAGATTGCTTGGTTACCGATAAAAAAGAAAAGATTCTCGAAGCGGCATTGAAGATTTTTACCGACAATGGCTATCATCTGACCAAACTCGAAGATGTTACCAAAGCCGCCGGTGTGGCAAAGGGAACTCTATACCTGTATTTCAAGAGTAAGGAAGATCTGTTTCTGCATTGTCTTCTCGATGGTATGGAAAAAGCCATGAAGCAGGCACAGATTATCATAGATGGGCCGGGAGATACTGCCGATCGTCTGAAAAAACTGGTTCAACTTCAGGCTGATTTACATGCTCATAATGGTCCTCTGATCCAGCAATTCGTCATGAGTGGCAATCAATTTTCGTCGAAATCTAACTCAACCTGCCAATTTTTCGAAAGAATGCAACGTTGGACAAGTATTTATGCCGAATTTTTCAAGCAGGCAATTGAAAATGGTGATTTTTCTACCCGCCTTACTCCTCTGCAAATGGCGATTATTTTTCATCAGGTATTCGATCTGAACTTGAAATTCAGGCTTTTTGCCGCCCCGATGTTTTCTCCGGAACGATGTCTGAGTCTTTTGCTGAAAATGTTCAAATCCGAATCCGGCGATTCGACAGGAGAATAAATCAATGCATATCAATTATCGAAAGTTCTTCGCTCTTCTTTTCATGCTTTCAATATTTTGCATCTGCCTGGTCAGCGCGCAAACTGATGTTGAGATTATAAGCGAACAAGCTGATTCCAGCCTTAAGAAAACTGTCGGCTCAAGTGCTGTTTCTCTAAATAATGTCAGTCTTGACGATATTCTTGTTCTGGCCCTTGAGCGTAACCGGACTGTGAAAGGTGCAAAACAACAGATCGATTCGGCTGATGCCAGGGTTCTTCAGGCGAGATCAGCTCTCGGAACAAAAATTACCGGCAATTTCCGCCAGGTCCGGGTCGATGACGTCGCCAAATCTGTAGTCGGCGGGAAAACTGTCGATCTTGGCAAAAAAGAAAGCCAACAAGCCTATTTTGAGCTGTCACAGCCGGTTTTTTTTAGTGGAAAAGATCGCTGGGCTTTGAAATCGGCTCGACTTGGTCGCACTCTTGCTGATGCGGGCCATACTCTGACCCGGCAAAGCGTCATTCTGGAAACGACCATGCGCTGGTTAGCCTGGCTGTTCGCTGAAGAGGCCGAAAAGGTCAGTGAAAAAGATCTTGAGCTGGCACAGGCACACTTTGACCTGGTAACGACAAGATACAAGCATCAGCAAGTTTCCCAGTTCGAGGTGCTCAGAGCGGAAGTTCGCCTGGCCCAGGCTCGCAGCGATTTGCGCAAGAATCAGAATTCAAGTGAGCTGGCGCTATTGAATCTTATTAGAATTCTTGATCTTCCGGTCGACACACCGGTTACTACAAGTGAAAAGCTTGAAATGCGCGAAATTTCCATAGATCTTGCCAGAGATTCGCAAGAAGCAAGACAGCTTCGCGAGGATCTTCGCATGAAAAAACTAGAGGTTGATATTGCCCGACAGTCAATCGCTTCGGCTCGCAGTGAAAATCAGCCGGTAATAAGTGTTTTTGCCCAGAGCGGCGTTCAGGATCCTTCGTCTAAATCATCAATGGGAAACTATGAACGCAAGAGTTACTGGCAGGCCGGGGTCGTTGCCAACTTTACTCTGGCTGACGGCGGTATGCGCAAAGGAAAAATCAAGGAAGCCCATTCTCGACTCACTCTGGCTGAGAATTCTCTGCAGGAGGCTTATGAAAGCGCCGACGTAGAAATTCGTCAGGCCTATTTGACCATCGAAACTGCCCGCGAAGTAGTAGCTGCACAGAAACAGGCATTAAAGCAGGCAGAAGAGGCTTTGCGCCTTGCCGGGGTCAGATATAACAACGGCCTTTTCACACAAGTTGAGTTGTTCGACGCCGAAAACGCTTATTTGGCAACGCGTTTGCAGTATTTACAGGCAATTTTCAGCTATCGTCAGGCAGTTGTGTCTTATCAACTGGCAACCGGTAGTTTGGGGCGCGATTTAATCATAAAAGCCTCTTTACCTTGAAACAGGAGAAATTTGAAATGTGCAAAAAGAATTCTAAGCAACTGAACAGATTAAATAGGCTTTTAAAATTTGCTTTGGGTGCCAGTATGATTTTTATCAGCTGTGTCGCAATTTGTAACTCGTCATTTGCAGCTTCGACAACCCAGATGGCAGCATTGCCGACGGCGGTTGATGCTGAAAAAGCTCCTCCGGTGGTTGTGGTCAGGGTCAAAACGGCTGATATTAGCCAGGAGCTGCAAACGTCTGGCGAAGTCCTTCCCTTTCTTGGTGCAGATATTCACCCGAAAATCGGCGGAGAAATCATAAAAATCAATGTTAGCGAAGGTTCCATGGTAAAGCCAGGCGATGTTCTTGCAGAAATAGACCATCGCATTCTCGATGCCCAGCTCGAACAAGCTAAGGCGGCAGTTACCGTCGCCAGAGCGGCAGCTGAAGTTCAGGAGGTAATGTACAAGACATCAAAGACTTCTCTGACCTCTGCCAAAGCACAGTATGAGGCGGTACAGGCCAATGTCACCAATCTTGCCACGACCAGAAAGCGCTTTGAACATCTGTTCAAAGAAGGTGCCGTTTCAGCTCAGCAACTCGATGATATCGTTGCCAGACACGATGCTGCCAAAGCACAGTTGGTCTCGGCTGAATCTGCGATTCGTCAGGCTGAGGACGGTATCGAAACCAGCCGGGTTACCTTGAAAATGAAGCAGGCACAGCTGGCGCAAGCAGAATCTAATCTCAACGCCGTAGAAGTTCAGCGTGAAAACGCATTTGTTAAGACTCCTTTTGCCGGAGTGATTACCAAAAAACTGCTCGACCCTGGCGCGATGGCTAATGTGGCTCAGCCGATATTCAGACTTGAACAGATGAATCCGGTCAAGGTTATCGGCAGTCTGGTAGAAAAAGATCTGCTTTCGCTGCAGGCGAAAAAGACAAAGGCCACAGTAAGAATAGCCCTTTTGAATCGTGAGTTTTCAGGTATCGTTGACAAGGTTTATCCGGCAATCAGTGCCAAAACCAGAACCGGTGAATTTGAACTGGTGATCGATAATCCAGACAATGTTTTGCGTTCGGGCATGTATACGAGCATCAGTCTTTATCTCGACACTGCCAAAGGCGCAGTAATAGTTCCCAGAGACGCTCTTCTCACGCAGGGCATCGATATGGTTGCCATTCGAGTTAACAAAGATTCTATTGCCGAAAGAGTCAAGGTGCGTGTCGGCATTGTGCAAAACACTTCCGCCCAGATTCTTGAAGGTCTCGAACCAGGCGATTTGATTGTTTCCCAGGGACCTGAGCTGGTTAAAACCGGGAGCAGGGTGAAGCCGATATTGGTGGAGGATAAACCATGAATCTATCAGTATTTGGGGTAAAATGGCCGGTTACTACCTCGATGGTCTTTTTGGCCATGGTTTTACTCGGCGCATTTTCATGGACCCAGCTGGGGCTTGATCTGATGCCCGATTTTGAAATTCCCGCAGTTTCTATCATTACAACTTATTCAGGTGCCGGTCCGCAGGAAATTGAATCGACCATTACCGAAATTATCGAAGAAGGGGTTTCAACTGTTGAAAACGTCGATGAGATAACTTCGCAGTCTCTCGAAGGCGTTTCAGTGGTTACGGTAAAGTTCAACTGGGGCATCGATCTTGGTGATGCAACCAGCGACATTCGCGACAAACTCGACCTGGTATCGCGTCAATTGCCCGAAGATGCTGAAAAGCCTTTTATTTTCAAATTCAATACGTCAATGATTCCAGTCATCATGCTTGCCGTAACCGCTGACGAAAGCTGGGAAAAGCTCGATAAAATCGTCGATCGCAAAATCATCGATTCGCTCAAGCGTGTCCGGGGCGTTGCAACAGCTATTAAGCGTGGCGGCGACGAACGCGGCATTCTCGTGGATCTTGACCGTGAAAGAATCCAGGCAACCGGTTTGACCGGAGATCGGATTGTGGCGCTGCTGGCGGCACAGAACCTGGACAATCCCGGCGGTCATATCAAGCAGGGGCAGTTCGAGTATCTGATCAGAACCCCCGGAAAGTTCACGAGAGTTGGAGATCTTGAGTCGGTAGTAGTCGCAACCAGACCTGGAGTCGTACGCCTGGGCGATGTCGCCGATATCAAAGATGGATTTCTCGAACGTTCAAATGATTTTTTGATTGGCGGAAAGCGTGGAATTGGAGTCATGGTGCAGAAGCAATCGGGCGCTAATACCGTATCGGTATCCAAAGCGATAAAAAAAGCACTGCCCGAAATTCAGGCCGCTCTACCGCCCGATGTCAAGATTCACATCTTTTTCGACACCTCTGATTTCATCAGCAACACCATCCGAAATTTGACCAAAGCCGTTCTCTTTGGTGGTATTGCCGTATTTTTCGTGATTTTCTTCTTTTTGCGTGATTTCAAGGCCAGCATCATTGTCTGCACCACCATTCCAACTTCGTTGATCATCACCTTCATGCTGATGTACATGGCGGGTTTTACTCTCAATCAGATTTCTCTTTCGAGTCTGGCTATCGCCATCGGAATGGTTGTCGACAATGCTATTGTCGTTCTCGACAATATCAAAAGGTATCTCGAGCGGGGTGTTTCTTCGCGAGAAAGCGCAATTTCAGGCGCTGTCGAAATGGGAACCGCAGTTATGGCTTCAACGCTGACGACAATCGTAATCTTTCTACCGATCGTATTTACAACCGGTATGACCAACATCATGTTCGGCCAGCTTGCGGCAATCGTAATTATGGCATTGGTTGCCTCACTTTTGGCGGCATTGATGCTGACGCCGATGATGAGCTCCAAACTGCTGCGACCCAGTCTGGAAGCACTGAATCAGAATTCACCAAAAAGGATGGATTCTTTAGCGCATCTGGAAAAATTTTATGGCAGAGTTCTTGAAATAGTCCTTAATAATCGTTGGAAAACCGTTGGTGCGCTGGGTGTGCTTTTGTTCTTGTCGCTCGGATTGGCCCGTCTGGTCGGGGCTGATTTCATGCCCGAACAGGATCAGGGGCGACTTACTATCAAATATGAACTTCCCGTCGGTACCAGATATGAGATAACTGGTCAGGTAGGCAAAGAGATTGAAAAAGTTGTTAGAAAAATGGTACCCGAAGTTGAGGCGATTCTGGTTCGCTATGGTCGCCCAAACGGTGATCCAGGTTCGGTAATTACCGGTTCGAAAGAATACTCGCACACCGGCCAGGTAAATCTGCGCCTGGTTTCGAAAGAAAAGCGTTCGCGTGGAATAAAGCAGGTAATTGAAGAAATAAGACCTGAGCTGGAAAAGATTCCCGGCGTCGTTATCAGATTCGATTCAGGAGACCCCCTGGCCAATATGATTGGCGCGGGCGGTGCCGGGTTTACTCTGAATCTTTATGGTTATGATCTTGAAACAGCGATGAAATGGGCGAAAGAACTCAAGGCAAAGCTTGAAGAAGTGCCTGGTCTGAAAGATCTCGAAATCAGTCAGGATCTTGCCCAACCGGAACTACAGGTCGTAATAGACCGTGAAAAGGCTTCATCTTTCGGTTTCAACGTAACTGAAATAGCCAGAACCATTGAAACTTATATCAATGGCAACAGCAGAGTGAAATACCAGGAAGATGGCGAAGAATACGATATCGTCGTGCGTTTGCGCGAAGAAGATCGTGCCAGAACCACCGATCTTGCTCAGATTCCTTTGATAACCCCTGCTGGTCAGACTATCAGACTTGAAAATGTTGCACGCATCGTTAATGAATTCGGCCCGACCAGCATTGCCAGAAACGAGCAGGAAAGGTATGTGCAGATTGTCGGTCAGGTTTATGGCCGCGGCTCAGGTGATGTCAGTGCCGATGCCCGGGCGATTATCGAATCGATTCCGGTTCCGCCTGGCTTTTCCTGGCGTTTTGCCGGAAACGAAGAAGAGCGTAAAGAGTCTTTTCTGTTAATGTTCCAGGCTATGCTTTTGGGAATGATTCTCGTTTACATGGTGATGGCATCACAGTTTGAATCATTGCTTGCACCTTTTATCATTGGCTTCAGCGTACCTTTCGGTTTCATGGGGGCGATTTTCGCTCTGGTAATTACCGGATTTCGCCTTTCGATCGTTTCATTGCTTGGTTTTCTGATTTTAATCGGTATTGTCGTTAACAATGGTATTGTTTTGATCAGTTACATAAACGTTCTGGTTCGTCGAAAGATACCATTGCGTCAAGCTTTGGCCGAAGCCGGAAAAAGTCGTTTGCGCCCGGTTCTTTCAACGACGGCGACAACCATGCTTGGCATGCTGCCGATGACTCTTTCTACCGGTGAAGGAGCGGAAGTCTGGGTTCCGTTAAGCCTGAGCGTAATCGGGGGGCTTGCAGTTTCAACGATGATGACGCTGATATTCATGCCGGTTTTGTATTCTCTTTTCAGTCGCTGGTTGCTGCCGAAAAGACACAAATCTCTGATGGAGGCAAAATGATGGAGTTTCTGATCATTGTCTGTAGCGCAACCTTGCAGGATGAAATTGACGCTTTGTTTGAGCGGCTTGAAATTAGCAATTACACTCATGTTCCTGAGGCCACCGGTTCTGGTAAGGGTGGCGGCACAAGATTGAACGATGAGATCTGGCCCGGCGAAAACAGTATGTATATGATTGCCGGCAGTCCTGCTCAGGCTGCAAAAATCAAGGAGTGGGTGAAAGAATACCGGCAACGGCCATTGCGCGAAGGTCTGAAACTGTTTTCTCTGCCGCTTAATGAGGTAATTTGAGGGTTTCTAAAATTGAACCCTTGTTTGAAAGCCTAAAGCAAAAAAGCCGCCTGATGGCGGCTTTAACAATTTTAGAGGAGTTTTATGGAGAAAGCTTGCAAAGAAGCTATTTTCGAACCTTGTTTTTCATGTTATCCAGAACGGCTTTGAGGGTTTTAACGTCTGCTTTCATTTCCTTGATCTGCATCATGATTACCTGTGCCTGTTCCTGGGATTCTGGGCCGCCTTCTTCGTTGAGTTTGCGAAGTTCTTCGTAAGCTGCCTGAATCCGTTCGTTGAGCTCACTGATTTTCTGGCCGACTTCAAACATTTCGTGTTTGGTGGCTGCCTGGATCATCGATCCAAAAAGGGTGAATACAAAAAGAGTCAGGACCAGGGCGATACTTCTTTTACTTACCAGATTGTTCATTTTCAGACCTCCGTGTGGTTGTTCTTAATACATATCGGAGGAATGTCGAACAAAGTTTAGTCAAAAATAAACAAAAATAAAAAAAATTAAACAAAGACAAACAAAGGCAAACTTAAAAAGACGAAACGATGGTGCCACCGGCGACAAGATGGTCACCCTGATAAAAAACCGCCGATTGGCCGGGTGAGATCGCGTAAACAGGCTCCTGGAGTTTAACTTTCCATGATTGAGCATCGGCAGAGATAAGTCGGCAATTGACCGGTGCGGTTTTGTAACGTATTTGTACCTGAAATTGGCTTCCAGTCTGCGGTGTTTCAATCAAAGAATTCATTTTCTGCACGATAAATTTGTTACCCATCAAGGATTCACGTGATCCGACATGAACTTCGCGGGTTGCGGCATCGATGCGGCAAACGTAGAGTTTTACGCCATGTCCGCCACCAACTCCCTTGCGCTGGCCAACGGTGAAATTCATATAGCCATCATGCCTGGCAAGGGTTCGGCCATTGGGCCCGATGATCAGGCCGGGTTGAAATCCGGGGTGGTCTGCGGGCAGTTGTTGGCGAAGAAAATTCATGTAATCGCCGTCGGGCACAAAGCAAATTTCCTGTGACTCAGGACGCTGAGCGTTGGCAAGCCCATGTTTTTCAGCGATTGCGCGGATTTGTGGCTTGGTAAAACCTCCGATTGGCAACAACAGATGTGGCAAAACTTTCGCGGGCACTTCCCAGAGGAAATATGACTGATCTTTTTTGGTGTCCAGGCCGCGTTTGAGCAGATAATTCCCGGAGTCGGTTTGCTCTACCGCCGCATAGTGCCCGGTAGCCAGAAAATCGCAGCCATAGCTTCTGGCTTTTTCGAGCAGGTAAGGAATTTTGACCGTGGCATTGCAGCGCACACAGGGGTTGGGCGTGCGTCCGTTGGCATATTCATTGACAAAATCATCGATTACTTCTTGTTTAAAAGAGTCGGCGACATCGAGAACAACATGGGGAATCTGCAAATGCGCGGCAACGGCACGGGCGGCGTTGACGCCTTCGAGGCCGCAGCAGGCTTTGGGGCCGGTTTCCCCCTGGTAGCAGAAGGTTTTGAGCGTGACGGCCATGACGTCATAGCCCTGTTGTTGCATCAGAATTGCGGCGACTGAAGAATCGACACCGCCCGAGAGCGCTACGAGAACTTTTTTTGCTGAAAGGTTCATGATTGATTTTTATGTAACTTAATGAAGAATTTGTTTGCGTGAAAAGATTGCCAGAGCAAGAACATAGAAAAAGGCTGCCCAGGCGAAAGAAGAGCCGAGCGAAGCCATGACTTCACCATCGAACAGGCTGATTTTACCTTCAAGAATTTTCTCTATGCGCGAAATGGCAAAAAGATCAGAAAGATGACGGGAAAAAACCCACTGCGCCGCATCGATATACCAGGCATCGAGTTTGCCCAGAAGGTTGGTGGCGATCAGATAAAATGTATGCAGGCCCATCAGCACACTGAGACTGGTAAAAGACATCAGTATCGCTGATTCGAAGAACAGTGAGAACAAAATGAAAAAGCCGATCAGCATCAAATTGCCGGCAAAAGTCATGAAAAGCAGTTGCAAGGCGGCCATTGTTCCAACCAGATTGGCGGGTTTGTCGAGGTTTATCCCATCCGGCACCAGGCCGGTATTGTTCAAACCGCTGTTCTGGGTCATGGCACGGGCGACGAGCAGGTCGGCCTGCAGGAAAATGCCGCCGATAGTTACTGCCAGTAACAGAAAGAGCATGACTGCCAGGGTTTTCGCGGTGATAACCTGCCAGCGTTGAATCGGCGTGATCAGCAGCATTTTCATGTAACCGCGGCTGAATTCAGTTGAAAAACTGTCGCCGACGACCAGTGCCAGGAAAAATGGCGCGATGTAGGAAAACAGCTTGATGTGAGCGGTAAATAGTCCTTGTACTACTTCGTATAGCATTGAAAATTGCAGCTCACCAAAGCCGAAACTTTTTACTTTAACGTAGGCGACGATCAGCGCAATGCTGGCTACAAGAGGAACCACATTAAGGGCTATCAGAAACAGCAGTGCCTTTTTACGATTGAGAATTTTTTTCAGTTCAAACATTAATAAAACAAGCATTCGCCGAATCATGACAGGCCTCCGTTACCATTTTCACTGGTAAGTTTGATAAAGGTTTCTTCAAGCGATGCCTCTTTTGGAATCAGTGCGCTTACCCTGACATCACCTTTAACCAGTGCCTGGTTGATTTTTTCCGACATGTTCGCCCCCATGGTGAGGGTAAAACCACGCGGCCCTTCGCTCCATTGCAGGCCTTCAGCGGCAAAAGTTTTGAAAATCTCGGTAGCTGCGGCAAAGCACTCATCGGGCATTCGAACCTCCCAGTTCTCCTGGTGTCCTGACAGGATTTCACCGACATAACCCTCTTTTACGGTTTTGCCGTGATCGATGATGACCACATAATCGCAAAGCCTTTGCACTTCGTCGAGCAGATGGCTTGAAAGAAAAATTGTCGTTTTTTCTTCAGAGTGGATTCTTTGCAGTATATCGCGCATCTGCACTCTGCCGGCTGGATCCATTCCGCTGGTCGGTTCGTCGAGAATCAGCATGCGGGGTTTGTGCAAAATACCAAAAGCAACACCCAGGCGCTGTTTCATCCCTGAAGAAAATGTGCCGAAACGCTGATCGGCGGCATCTTTTAACCCGACCAGGCTGATTGATTCAAGAATTCTTTCGCGACTGACCGGTTTATATAAAGAGCCGAACCAGTGCAGATTGTCGAAGGCAGTCATCGTTTCGATAAAAGTCGGGTTTTCGACGACCGCGCCGATTTGCTCGATGGCCTGGGTCCGTCCGCCCGGAAGGGTTTCGCCGAGCATTGAAATTTCCCCGCTTGGCAGGGGAATCAGGCCCATAAGAATTCTCAGAGTCGTTGTTTTGCCGGCACCATTTGGGCCGAGAAATCCTGAAATACTGTTCATTGGAACATTGAAGTTCAGATTCTGCAAAACCGCTTTTCGTCCAAAATTCTTGTTTAGATTGGCAACTTTAATAGCAGGGTTTTCCATGGTTTCAAGCCTTTTCATAAAGCTCGTGATAGAGTTCTTTTCCCAGAACTTTCAATATCACGGTGACCGGAACCGCCAGCAGCATTCCTGGTATTCCGGCCAGACTGGCGGCTATTGCCAGAGAAAGCATGACCACCAGAGGGTGCAGCCCGGCCTTTTCACCCACGACATTCGGTTGGAGATACCAGCCGTCAATGGACTGAACGATGACGATGGCTATGGTGGTTTTGATCAATACTCCCACCAGGGTTGACGAAAACCCGTACTGGGCGATGGCGATGAAGAATGCCAATATGACGGTAAAAAGACCGCCCAGGTAAGGAATGAAGTTCGCTACTCCTGATAATGGCCCGAGAAAAAGGAAAAAGCTTATTCCTGATATCCATAAGCCGATGGTCATCAGCAATGCAAAAATAGAATTCGCAAGAAGCTGGCCGCGCAAAAGAGAATTGAGTTGCGCGTCTATTTTTGCAAAAATATCGAGGGTTCTCGTGCGAAAATCAGGTGGAATCAGCATTTGAAAACTTTTGTAGATTTCGTCCATGTCCAAAAGAATGTAAAAGACGAGAATTGGAATCAGCACCATGTTAACCATTCCAGAAAAGGCGGTGAGTATAAACCCAAGCAGCCTTTTGAAGCCGGCAACTATGCCGTCTTTAACGACAACAACCCCATTGGCTGCCAGTTCTCTTATTTTGTCTCCATTGACAAATTCTTTTAAATTTTCATTTAAATATGGAATGCTTTTGGTCTTGTCGTAAAAACTCGCTCCAGCTTCCTTGAAATTGTCAGCCAGCCGGTTTACGTCGAGATTGGTCAGTTTGGTCAGCATGTCACTGGCTTCTGAAAACATCGATATCGTAAACGGAACGACAAAAAGTGTAAAAACAACTATACCTATGGAAAATATGGTCAGCACCGCCCATGGCCGAGGAAATTTTCTGGCGACCAGAATCTTGACCAGAGGGTTCAATACATAGGCAAGAACCAGAGAAATCAAAAATGGCGCGATAACATTTGAAAGATAATAACAGATTGCGAACAGACATGCGAACCCAACTGTTATCAGAAGATTTTTCATCTTAAAAAGCGGGTTTTCTTCTGTTTTCGCAACCTCTGTTTTGGTAATTTCAGGCTTAACCTCTTCTTTCGCCTTTTTGTCATTTTTCATCTGTTTAAACCACGTTTCTCATGTTGATTTCTGAACCGTACATCTTCAGTATGAGTTCAATTTTTGCTTTGCCCATGCCCATTGAACGAGCAATCTGTGGCAAACTGACCCCTTCTTCAGCCATTTTTACAACTTCATATACCGGCGAACCCGGCTTAAGCTCGGGGTTGTTGCTTCTTGGTTCCGGGCCGAGGTCGGTTTTTCGTTTCGGAATGCGAACATTTTCAGTTATGTTCGAAGATTTGAGTTCCTTATTTTGTTCAAATTTTTCCTGAGCAAAGACATTTTCTTTGTCAGAGCCTCTGGCAACGAATTTTGTACTGAATCCGGTTTCTTTTGCCACTGGCCTTATTGGCACAATCCGGTCACTGAAAACTTCCGGGGGGCTTGCCGGTTCAAGCTGTTGCTCGAGAAAGTCGAGTTGCCGGGAAATCTGGCGCGATACTTCTTCTTCAATGGCCTCGCGAATTGCGCCGAAGTCGATTTTTGGCTCAGCTGGCGGCTGATTTTCAATGCCGAGCAATCGGTTTGAGAACTGCCTGATTTCATGCTGCAATTCTTCAATAGCTTCATTCATTTCCTGGCGAAACTTTCTATCGCCAGGCTGATGAACCGATTCAATCGTCGAGTTGTTGAAATTGGCTTTTCGTTTGAGCTCTGCTGCAGTTTCATCGAGTTCTTTGAGAAAATCATTGACTCGAAGTATCTTTTTGTCGGCGATTGTCAGCAGTTCAGACAACTCTTCACTCTGTTTTTCAATAACCTTCATGTTGTGGCTCGAGGCGAGCTCCATCTCTTCTATCAGATGGTTGAAAGACATTTCCAGAGCTTTCATTTCTTCGTGCAGCTTCAGATACTTGCGCTTTCCGAAAAAACGTCCAACCCAATATGCTGCCAATGCCAGAAAAACTGCACATATTGTCAGTTGAATTGCCATCCACATGCGTAAACGGTCACCTCGACGATGTTGATTTTCTAAAACAGAAAAGTTGTTTAAGATTCGATAGAATGGTACCATGCCTGCTATGTTAAAATCCAAGAAATTTTGGGGATTTCTTGTAAGTATTTTCTTTCTCTGGCTGGCCCTGAGAAATTTAGATTTACAAACAATTCCAGCGACCCTGGCCAAAATTGAACCCTTCTGGTTGCTGCTTATCGCTTTTTCCTATACGCTAGAACATCTTGCACGTGCTTATAGATGGCGAGCCATTCTGCCGGGAAAGCCCCTGAAAATGAAACATGCTTATTTCGGTATCGTGCTTGGCTACCTGTTCAACAATCTTTTGCCTGCCCGTGCGGGCGAATTCGTGCGTGCTTACTATCTCAAGAAAAAAGATACCGCACCGGCATCAGAAGTATTTGGTTCAGTGGTTTTTGAAAGATTTCTCGATGGCATCATCATTGTGACGATGATTGTTTTTTCTCTTTATCTGTACCCATCAACGCCTTTGATTCGTCAGGCCAGCATTTCAGCAATCGTTTTTTACGCTGTAATCCTGTTTGGCATATTGCTGCTGCAGTTTCGCCGCCGACTGTTTGAAAATCTGACCATGCGATTTTTCAATCTTTTTCCGGGAAAAATAGCCCGGACTCTCAACCATTCCCGCGAGTCTTTTATCAACGGGCTCGGGTTGATTGCGCGACCTCGCCTGTTTTTTCGTGCCGTTGCGCTTTCGGTAATTTCATGGGCGTTGTCGATTATCACCGTTTATTTAAGTTTGCTGATGTTCGATCTGAATCTTGGCTTGCCCGATGCCATACTGCTTATTTGCATTCTGTCGATCGGTGCAATGTTGCCTGCTAGCCCCGGAATGATCGGAATTTACGAATACTGCTGTGTTTTGGCTTTACATGGCATTCTTGGCCAGCCCAAAGATGTGGCAGCTTTGTTTGGTCTGGTTTCTCATTCCATCGGATATTTTTATGTCCTGGTCGCCGGGTTCGTCATCCTGGCAATCGAAGGTTTGAGTCTGGCTGAACTTCAGAAGGGCGAGAATCTCAGTGTAGAAAAGACTTGAGCCTTTGCCCTAAAACTTCCAGTGAAATTGCCGATAAATATTATAGCTTCACAGGAGGTCGGGTATGAAAACCCAGAAAAACAAAGGAAAAAGAAAAAATCAGTTCGGACTGTTCCTGTTTTTTGTCGTCGGGCTGTTCATGTTACAGATTGCCTTCGCCTTTACCATTCATGGAGATATTGGCCCGCAGACTGATGTAATTCCCTGCATAGACAAGCCGGCCTCACCATTTCTGGTAGGCAGAATTGACAGCCTGGTCAGCAATTCGAATTTGCAGGTTGCCAGAAAAGTGGTGCCTGAAGGAGCTTTTGCGCCTGCTTCTCGCGAGATCTTCGAAGAAAAGGTCAGCCTCGCCAGAATCGACAGCGAAAATGCTCAGGAACTCGAAGGCATCGTGGTTCGCCAGACTACTGAAGGCAGATTTTATGAATACACCGTCAGGGCCGGTGACAACCTCGAAAAAATTTCCCGCAAGCTATACGGCAACGGTCGCATGGTTCAGGCTTTGATCAGACTCAATCGTATCGTTGACGAAAAAACACTGCAACTCGGCGCTTCATTGTTGATTCCCAAAAATGGAGTCCTCGATTCAATAAAGGTTCTTTGATCGCCAATGCTCTCTAATTTTCTCAAGCCACTAAATCTGATCTGCATCTTCTTCTATGTTGTTTTCATGCTTGTAGCTATGGATTCAACAGCAGTAGATGCGTTGGTCTTTTATGTGACTGAAGAAAATGAAACGCCGGTCTACACTGCCGGAAAAATGGCCAATGCCAGGGTCGGTAAAAGCGATGGGCAAATTGTCGCCATTCAGTTCAAAACTGAAAAGGCTGCCGAAAACATCGATCAGATTGAAAAGATCGCCGAACCTGAGATAAAACCTTTAAAAACAACAAAAGCTGTTGAAAACCATGCTGAAACAAGCGTCGCGATGAAAGCTCCCGTGGTTGAGGAGAAGGTAAGCGAAGCTGCAAAAGCAGTAACTCCGGCGGTAGAGTCGGAAAAAGCAGTCGAAAAATCCCAAAAGAAAATGCCTTCGGCGCTTTCTTACATAAAGGCTATTTCTGAAAAAAAATGGGAATATGCACCGAGCCTCGATCGTTACGTCGTTAAATATGATGATGAAACCTATGTGGTTCTGACAATCAGGCCTGCTTTGCAAAAACAGCTCGAAGACATCTTCAAAAAGTATTCAACACGTATCGGTGCCAGTATTATTCAAGACCCGAGTACCGGAGAGATTCTGGCCATGACCTCCTGCCACAAGAATCAGACCCTGTCCATCGAATCCGAAGATTTCAAAACCAAGCATTGGGCGCTGCGGGCAACTTTTCCGGTTGCTTCGATTTTCAAGATTATAACGGCAGCGGCTGGTATCGAGTCGGGCAAAATTACTCCCAACAGCAATTTCATCGCCTGGAAAAAATCTTACATGAAGGTCTGGAAGGCTTTTGCCCGTTCCCATAATGGCGTTTTCGGCAAAATTGCCCGAAAGACCGGAAAAGCCGTGCTTGAAAAGTATATGGATGCATTCGGCTTCAATAAAACGCTGTTTTTCGATCTGAACGTCGGCAAGTCGATTGCTTCACTGCCCTCGAACAGCGTTAAAATGGGGCAAGCCGCCGCCGGCCTTAATCGGGATTTTCTCGTCAGCCCGCTGCACGTTGCTTCGATAATTTCCACGGTTCTCAATCGTGGTAAAACGATGAAGCCTTATCTGGTAGACTATGTGGTGCGCAAAAACAAGGTTATTTTCCGGCGAAAACCTTTTCAGATAGCCCAGCCAATCAAAGATAGCACTGCCCGCGACATTTACAAGATGATGTATACAACCACTGCCGTTGGCACTGGCAAAAAAGGTTTTGGTGGATATCGAAGATGCCCGAATCTTGCCAAGATTTGTGGCGGTAAAACCGGAACTCTTACCGGCGCTTCGCCTCATTACCTCTTTACCTGGTTTGGCGGTTTCACCAAGGCTACCGGTCGCGATATGTGTATCGTCACACTGGTCGGCCAGAAAAACCATTCCGGCACCAAGGCCGCTTCAATCGCCGGGCAAATCGCTTATGAGCTTTACATGAACCGTCATGGTAATGAAAAAGACAAGGTTGCGGCCCGCTGACTCCAGAATTGATAGAATAAAAAAAAAGCCCCGTGATCGGGGCTTTTTCTTTTGAGTGCGCCCGGCATGGGCGATAACTCGGCGGTGCAAGTCCGCTACAGGCT
>CAZQUE010000004.1:0-70156 GCA_964596185.1 uncultured bacterium
GCCGAAGAAGTCAAAAAGCGTTTGTTCGTTTTCGAAGATGTGGTTCTCATCGACGACCGCAGCCTGCAGCGCTTGATGAAAGAAATCGACATGAAAGACCTGTCGATCTCACTCAAGGGCGTTACCGACGAAGTCAAAGAAAAGTTCTACAAGAACATGTCGAAACGCGCCGCCGAAATGCTCAAAGAAGAAATGGCCTACATGGGCCCGGTGCGCATCAGAGACGTGGATCAGGCTCAACAGCGCATTGTCGCCATTGTAAAGAAACTCGAAGCCCGCGGCGAAGTAGTTATCGCCCGCCCGGGAGAGGAGGAACTGATTGGCTAGTCAACTCGAAACCTGCACTGGCATGGAAATTCTTGCAAAAATTCTCCGCCATTGCGATGCAAAAACTAACCGCAACATTCTTAACGGACTGCAAAAAGACGTTCCTCACCTGGCCGCTGAACTGCGCAAAAGAATTCTGACCTTCGAAGACCTTGCATTCGCAGATGCCCGGGGCATACAGAAGCTTCTCAAAGTTATCCGCCTGCGTGACCTGGCTCTTGCACTTAAAGGCACTCCGCAAGCAGTGTTGAAAAACATTGCCATGAACATGTCACAGCGAAATCTGACCGATCTCAAAACTGAAATTGCCGCAACCGGGCCATCCAGGGAAGTCGATATCCTTGGCGCTCAGGATCGCATACTTGCAGTCGTAGCCGAACTCATCAGTTCGCGCGAGCTCTTTATCAACCGGCCCACCGACGATCTTGTCTACTGAAAAAACAGAAATGGAATGCTGAATGGCTAGAATCTTCAAAGCTAACCAGATAAAGATTGAACCCGATAAAAAGGTTTTCATTCCTCATCACCAAAAAATCCCCGAACCACCCAAAGAAATGGAACCGGAAGAAGAAGCCTTTACCGAAGAGGTTTTTCAGGCCCTCTCTCCGGTACATCTGGCCGGCTCCGGCGAAAAACTGATTACCGGAGCAAAAAAGGAGAAAGCCCCGTCAGAAGATGCTGAAACTGGCGCAGACGGCGACGACGATGCAACCGCCGAACCACAGTCCCAACCACGCAGCCAGCTTTCTTATGGAGCCAAAAAAGCCAGACACAGTGCTGCTCTTGAAGCAATCAGAATTAAAGAGCTTGAACTCGAAGCACTGGAAGAAGAACTTCGCAACTGGGAACAGGAGTTGAAAGACAAAGAACGCCAGCTCAGCAACCAGGAAATGGAACTCAGTCAGTCCAGCGCCGCACGGCGCACTGAAGCTGAAGCCGAGGCCAGAAAAACCATCGAGATGGCCAAAGAATCAGCCAAATCAGTGACCGAGGCAGCGAAGGCCGAAGCCGAAGCAATCAAAAAGGCCGCGCAACTGGAAGTCGAAAGCTGGCGCGATAAAGCATACAAAGAAGGTTTTGCGATCGGCGAAGAAAAGGGCATTTCCAGGGGCGAAGAACAAGGCCTGCACGAGGCTAGACTCGACTGGCAAAACCTGATGAAAGAATCGGAAATGCTCATCAATGAGCTGCAAACAAGTCGAATTGGCATCTTAAAGGCCTCCGAAGAAGAAATGCTCCGACTTGTCATAGCCTTTGCCCGCAGTGTCATCAAGGTTGAGCCAATGGCTCAGCCCGAAATTATCCTGAAAAACCTCGACCATGCCATCAATAAGATTGCCGACGTCGACAAGATCGTAATGCGTATCAACATGAAAGACAAAGCCATGTGCCAGGCTCATAAAGAAGCTTTCATGGCCAAACTCGGCTCTGTCGCCGAACTGAAAATCATCGAAGACCCGACTCTGACCCCCGGCGGCATTAAAATCGAAACCGGTGTCGGCACTATCGACGCTACCATCGAAAGTCAGGCAGGAGAACTTGAAAAAGCCCTGATCGAACGCTTTCGAAAAACTCAAGGTGCTCTATGAGCAGCATTAATTTCGGCGAATACGAATCCCTGCTGAGTAAAGTCGACCCAATCCGGGTCAACGGACGAGTTACGCAGGTTGTCGGCTTGCTCATCGAAGCAACCGGACCACAAAATCCAGTTGGCGATATCTGCCAGATTCTTACGCCGCAAGGCCCACTTCCATGCGAAATTGTCGGATTCAGAAGAGGCAGCGTTCTGCTGATGCCACTGATCCATACCGAAGGCATCCGTCAGGGAAGCGAAGTCATACCTACCGGCATGCCGTTAACTGTTCCAGCCGGCGAAGAACTTCTCGGGCGATTACTCGACGGACTCGGACACCCGATTGATGACAAGGGTGACTTGCCGGCGGGGATAAACCATGTGCCCATCAACCGTGAACCACCTAATCCATTCACGCGAAAACGCATCACTGAGCCATTGCCGACTGGAGTAAGAGCTATTGACGGACTTCTAACCATCGGCGGCGGCCAAAGAATGGGCATTTTCGCCGGATCAGGCGTAGGCAAAAGTACTCTGATGGGAATGATCTGCCGATCTTCTCAGGCTGATATCAACGTCGTCGCCCTTATCGGTGAACGAGGCCGCGAAGTGCGCGAATTTCTCGAAAAAGATCTCGGCCCCGAAGGTATGCGCCGCTCGATTGTCGTTGTCGCAACCTCTGACCGACCGGCTCTAGTCAGAGTTAAGGCTGCCTTTGCCGCAACAGCTATCGCTGAGTATTTCCGCGACAAGGGCAAAAATGTCATGTTGATGATGGATTCAGTCACACGCTTCGCTCTTGCCCAGCGTGAGATTGGTCTGGCTGTGGGCGAACCGCCAACAACCCGTGGCTACACTCCCTCAGTGTTTTCACTGCTGCCCAAACTGCTCGAACGCGCCGGAACCGCCAGAAAAGGCTCTATCACCGGCATTTACACCGTTCTGGTCGAAGGGGGCGATATGGATGAGCCGGTTGCCGACGCAGTTAGAGGTATTCTAGACGGCCATCTGGTTCTTAGCCGCGACCTGGCTCACCAAAACGTTTATCCGGCCATTGACATTCTCGGTTCAATCTCTCGTCTTATGCCGGAAATCACCAGTAAGAAACATTACGAACACGCTGGCAAGCTACGCAATATCTATTCGACATTCACAAAGAATGCCGATGCAATAAGCCTTGGCGCTTATAAATCAGGCTCTGACCCAAAAATCGATGAAGCCATTCAAAAGCATCCATTGATTGAAAGCTATATTAAACAGGGTATAACCGAAGTGATAAACTTCCAAAACAGCCTCGACAGCTTGGGCAAGATCGTGAGCTGAGGGTTAAATGCCTTTTAGATTCAGGTTCCAGCAGATCCTGCAGATCTGCATTCACGAAGAAAATGAAGTTAAAAATCAACTGGCCAAAAAAGATGGGCAGATTGCCGAAGCAAATGCCCTGATCAAGAATTATAAAGATGAATACGGACAAGCACTGGAGAATAAAATTCTCGACCTGCAGTCCGGTGACATGATCAAATTGCAGATGTATCCCGCTTATCTGGCGAGATTGCAAAAATCCTGGGAGTTCCAGGAAGAAGAGCTGGAACGCTTGCATAAACAGCGTGAGAAAATCATGCATGAACTGATGGAAAAACGCCGAAACCGCAAAACTTACGAAAAAATGCGGGAAAAAGATGAGGCTGTCTGGAAAAAAGAACAGCAGAAAAAGGAACAGCGCAATCTCGACGAGTTTGGCGGACGTTTGAAAAAAGGTCAGGGAGGCGAACAAGATGCTTGAAAACATGAAAAGAATTCAGGAACGGGTCGATCAGCTCAAGAAAAGCTGTTCGCAGTTCAGTCGCCGCCGCTCGAATCCTTTACCAGACAAAACTTTTGCCGCCGCCATGACCGAAGCCTCTGGTCAGGCAGCACCGGTCCAGGCAAATAGCAAAACCGAAAAATTGCAACCTTCGCCTGAATTGAAGGCTGACATCGATAATATTGTAGAAAAGCACGCCAAAGAACATGAATTGCCGGCTGACGTGGTTCGCAAGCTGATCGCAGTTGCCTCGGGTTATGACCCTGACACCGTCGGCAAAGATGGGCAACTTGGTCTGATGCAGGTCAAACCTGAAATATTCAGACAATTCGGCTATACCAATCCATTTGACCCGACTCAGAACATTTCTGCCGGAACTCAGCATCTGTCACAAATGCTACAACGGAACGGCGGCGATCTTTCACTGGCTCTGGCAGCCTATAATAGTGATCCAGCTTCGGTGAAGCGATTTGGCGGCGTGCCACCCTTTCCCGATACGCAAAGTTTCGTCTCGCAGATTCTGACAGGCCTGGGAAAAAACGATTCGGAAAAATGAGGAAGCAATTATAAATGGCTGAAAAGAACGAAAAAAAGCTCAAAGAAGATATTGAAATTCCATCGGAACTGATTTCTGGCGAAGAAAAGAAAGAAGGCGAAGAAAACGAGGGGCCAAAGGAGCCTTCACGCATTTTCAAAGCGCTTGGGAAACTGTTCTTCGTTTTTCTTCTTTTTTCTCTGGGCGTTGCCGTTTTTCTGTCGATTTTAACCCTTGATTTTCTGGATTTGGTGCCGTTTCGCTACAAAATCCCTGAAAACTGGCGCACCAAATGGCCATTGGCCCCTTATTACGACTTCGTTCAACTTCATCAATTGCCTGAAGAAGAACGCTACCAACAGCTGATGATCAAGCAACAGGAGCGCTTTGAACGCGAAATAGTACAGGGCAACAAAGACCTCGAAGCTCGAGCCAAAGAGCTTGAAGAGTCTTATCGAGCTCTGATTCGCACCCAGAAGGAGCGTTACAACAATCAGATGCAGGATTTGCGCCGGCAACAGGAAGAATTGCTACTTGCCCAGAAAAAGTTCTCCGAAGAAAAACAGGATTTCGATTCGCGCAAAGCCGCGGTAGACGATTTGTCCAAAAAGCTTGCTTCAGAAGCAGCTAATCTTGAAGCAAGTCTGATCAGATTTATGGAAGAAGGCAACCGGCTCGAACAGGTACGCCGCATTGCCGCAGTAATGGATGCTGGCTCACTGGCCAATATTTTCAACGAAGTGGCTGATGACCAGCTAATTTATGATATAGTCACCGGACTGCCGCCAACCCATGCCGGTCGGGTGCTGGCTCTTATGGATAGCGAAAAATCGGGCAAGATCATGAAACTTGGTCAAAACGCCGTAGCTCTGCCGCCTCCTGGCCCGGCCCGCACTTATATTCCACCCAGTCTGCAAAACCTGATCGCTTCTTCACAGGCCATACTTCGCTGACCCTGCCGGGCTTTTTAAGCTTTTCCACTCATCAAAACCAGAATCTTAACTATTGGGCTGCTTGTTTAAACAGCCAAAACCAGTATTCTCTCAGACTTCGATTTGAGACTTTAGTGCCTCTTAAAGCTGTTTACAGCGTTGAAAATTCTTTTAGTCGACACTTATTTGATTATCAGCGCTGTTGTGCGTAGAGGCTTTTCTTTTCATGATGATTGGGTTATTCTGGTGTAAAAATCCAGGAGGACAAAATGATCAAGATAACCAGACCAGATGAAGCTGAATTGAGCAAAATAGGCGCCAGAAGCTGGCCAATCTGGGAAAAAGAAGTTTCGACCTTTCCCTGGTATTATGATCAGCGTGAAAGCTGCTTCATTCTTGAAGGTATTATTAAAGTCATTCCTGAAGGCGGCGAACCGGTTCACATCAAACCTGGTGATTTTGTCGTTTTCCCGGCTGGAATGAGCTGCACCTGGGAAATCACCAGCCCAGTCCGCAAACATTACAATTTCGGCTGACAATGAAACAATCATTCTACAGTCCCTATACCCATGGCTTCTTCCGGGTTGCCGCCGCTACTCCGCAGCTACGTCTGGCAGACCCCGAGTTCAACTTAAAAGCTCATCTTGAACTTGCTGCCGAGGCCTCAAAAAGATTCGTCGGCCTGTTGGTTTTTCCTGAGCTTGGTCTGAGCGGCTACTCCCTGCAGGATATTTTTCACCAACGCACGCTGATTACAGCCTGTAAAGAGGCTCTGGAAAAACTGATTGAAGAGAGTCAGCGTATTTTCCCCGTTATGGTCGTCGGTCTGCCGATGATGCTCGATGCCAGCCTGTTCAATTGCGCCGCGGTAATTCATCGCGGGCAACTCCTGGGAATCGTGCCAAAAACCTGGCTGCCGAACCATCGCGAGTTTTATGAAAAACGACATTTCTCTTCTGCCGAAGAAATCGCTATCGACGATTTCAACTTTTTCGGCTGTCCGGTTCCGGTTGGTACAAATCTTCTTTTCAAATGCCGTGAAATCCCCGCTGCCCAGATAGCCATCGAAATTTGCGAAGATCTTTGGGCGCCGATTTCTCCGGCAACCTTCGCATGCATGGCCGGCGCAACAATTGTCGGCAACCTTTCCGCCAGTAACGTGGTCATTGGCAAAGCAGATTATCGACGCCTCATCGTCAAATCCTTCTCCGGCAAAAATATCTGCGGATATGTCTACTCCGGCGCTGGAGCAGGAGAATCGACCACCGATCTCGCCTGGGACGGCCACGCAATCATTGCTGAAAATGCCTCGATACTTCGTGAGAACCAGCGCTTTATCTCGTCGGGAACACTTTGCTGCAGTGAAATCGATGTCGATCGCCTTGCCCTCGAACGCATTCGCTACAACAGCTTTCGCGATGCGGCAAACGCCTGGAAAGACAAAACCAGAGCATTTCGCATAATCGACTTCAACCTTGAAGAGCTTCCCCATGAAATGAAGCTGAAACGTCAGGTTTCACGCTTTCCATTCGTCCCCGATAATCCGGCACTACGAAATGAGCGCTGCGACGAAGCCATGCAGATCCAGGTCCAGGGGCTTTGCACCCGCATGAAAGCAACCGGAATCGAAAAGCTTGTAATTGGCGTTTCCGGCGGCCTGGATTCAACCTTGGCGCTTCTGGTGGCCTGTCGTACCATTGATGCACTCAAACTCAGTCGAAAAAATGTTATCGCCGTTACCATGCCTGGCTTCGCAACTTCCGATTCTACCAAACAGAATGCCCATGAATTGATGCAAAGCCTTGGAGTTACCAGCAAAGAAATCGACATTATTCCTTCCTGTACGCAAATGTTGAAGGACCTTGATCATCCATTTTCCAATGGACAAAGAGTTTTCGATATCACCTTCGAAAACGTTCAGGCCGGTGAAAGAACCTCACATCTGTTCAGACTCGCCAATCACCTCGATGCGATGGTTGTCGGAACCGGTGACCTGAGCGAGCTTGCGCTGGGATGGTGCACTTATGGAGTCGGCGACCACATGTCGCATTACAACGTCAATGCTTCAGTTCCCAAAACTTTGATTCAATACCTGATCCGCTATTTTGCCGATTCCAGCGACGCCGGCAGCAGTCTTTCTTCAGTTTTATATAAGGTTTTGCAAAGCGAAATTTCGCCGGAACTGGTTCCGGCAAATGAAACGACCGGAAAAATCCAGGCAACCGAAGATTTTGTCGGCCCCTATGAATTGCAGGATTTTAATCTCTACTATCTCAGCAGATTCGGTTTTGCCCCATCGAAGGTTGCCTTTCTCTGCCTTAATGCCTGGAAGCAGGCTGGCAGCGAAAAATACGACCTGCCAACCATCAAAAAATGGCTGAGGGTTTTTATCAAAAGATTTTTTGCCCAATCACAGTTCAAAAGAAGTTGTGTCCCAGATGCCCCAAAAATCGGCTCGGGCGGTTCACTGTCACCACGCGGTGATTGGCGCGCCCCTTCAGACCTTAATGCCGACCTTTGGCTTGCTGAGCTCGAAAAAAACGTTCCCTGATTTTTACCGATAACAGCGCTTCGAATAATCCTTAGAGATTTCGAAGCGCTATTTTTTTTCGAGACTCAATCAATTTTTTTTTTGAATTTTATTTTTGAAGAGAAAGATTTGTTGTCATATCTGATGTTAAATTACGCCTATGAACATTTTCGCTCGAAAGAACAAAGTATTACCCTTCTACGATCATAACTACTTGCGAATTCTCCATTTTTTGGTAAAATAAAAATATAAGAGATTGATTGTTTGAGGAACGAAAAAAAAATACGGGGTGATTATTTGCAAAAGTTATTTTTGCCGATCCGAATTCTTCCAAAATAGTGATTTGCCGCAAAATCCCTGTGGTTTTGTGGTCAATGCCCGCTGAAAAATTCTTTTCAGCCGACCTTATTCTATAAGGTCATTAAAACCCAACAATATCCCTTTCAGGGAGCTGTTCACCAAGGACAGCTCCAATTTTTTGCCTTGTTATCATCGGTTTTTAAAGCTAGAATATAAGAAGATAAAACTAAGGGAGGTTCAGGAATGGAAAAAAAATTCCCAAAAATCCATTGGCTTGGCCATTCAAGTCTGAGAATTGAAACCAGCTTTGGTACAATACTTATCGATCCCTGGAAACTGGATGAAGGAGTAAAAGCAGACTTTGTTCTGATAACCCACTCACACTTCGATCATTTGAGCGTCGACGACATAAAAAAAGCCCTACCTACCGGCAAATCTGTGGTGGCTCCGCCAGATTGCCTCACAGACCTGCAGCAGGAGTACGATTGCCATCCCATTTCGCCAGGCATGAACGTCGAATTTGAAAATTTTAATGTTACTGCAACCCCAGCCTACAATCCGAAAAAAGATTTTCACCCCCGCAACAACAACTGGGTTGGCTACATAATCGATGCCGACAACACCAGAATTTATGTCGCCGGAGACACAGACCTGATCCCTGAAATGGAAAAAATAAACGCAGACATCGTCATTCTACCCGTCGGCGGCACCTATACCATGGATATCAATGACGC
Source organism: uncultured bacterium (assembly GCA_964596185.1). GTDB lineage: Bacteria > Muiribacteriota > Ozemobacteria > Ozemobacterales > Ozemobacteraceae > DYKG01. The sequence goes on from CAZQUE010000004.1 coordinate 8,736, forward strand.
TGCAAAAGCTGTGAAACTGATCAAACCGAAAATCGCCATTCCGATACACTATGGCGACATCGTCGGCAAGGCGGAAGACGGCCAGAAATTTGCCCGTCTGCTTCCTGAAATCAAGGTCGAAATCTTGACTCCTGAATCATCACATTTAAATCAGCACAACTGAGAAATCATCGATAATATTCAATCTGCCTCGGGAATCTGGGCGACCAGACTGTTAATTTCGCGGGCATTGGCGCGCGAACGTCTGGTTGCCTGTTGAACTTTGGCTCTCAGGCTGTCGAAAAGCGCCTGACGACGATTCATTTCTTCAAGCCTGCCGGCTTGTGCATTGCTCATGGTTACGCTTATTTCATCAACGATTTCGACTGACTGATCTTCAACCACAACGGATGAAGCTGCATTTTCTTCGCGCAAGCCTGATTCTGGATCATGGAAAAGCACGGTTAAGGCAACATCTTCACGGTTTTCAAGCTCTTCACTTATTTTTTCAAGCTTTATTTCAGCTGTCTCAGGAGCTTTCTGGATATTGCTGTGATACTCTTTAAGTCGATTTCTCAACTCTTTGATTCGGGCATTGATCTGGTCTTTATCAATAATTTTCTGGGCATAAGCTCCAGAATTGCAAGCCAGAAAAAGAGACATCAGACAAAATCCCAAAATCGAACGGCGCATTTTTATTTACCTCCAGGTGCCACTTTTATTTCTCTTCCGAGACATCGGCAATTTGCCCGGCAGGATTTAGCTCTCTGCATAAAATTTCTGCAGAGAGCCCAAAATTGCTAACAACTTTTTTAAAAGATGCTAAGACTCAGATATCAGAACCGTAAGCTCCAATCTGTCCGCCACGTTCAGAAGCGGTCAAAGCAGGAGATCCTGCTTTCAACTGATAGTTGAATGGACTCTGGCCAACGAACATTGGATCGAGGTTCTGTATCGGACCACCATTCTGGTCGCAATTAAAGGTGGCCTGAGCATAATTGAAAATAATGTTGTAAGGGTAACTTCTTCCCGGAGTTTTATCTTCAATGCCATACCCACTGCCAGGAATCTGGCCATTGTATATGATGCTGTTCTTTATTGTTGGAACATCGGCACCATTAACGACGATACCGCTGGGAGCATCGACGGTGACATACTGATAGTCAGCATTTCCCCCGCCTGCATCTATGCCGACGTCATAGGCGTGCAAAATTGCGTTTCGAACCTTGAGTCCAAAACGATCGCCGGTTTTTAACGCTGTTTTTCTGGCATTTCGCACTTCAACGCTTCTCAATTGGAGATTTTTGTTGGCCAACAAAACAATTCCGTAGTTAACCGAATCGGCATTCAAGTTGCTGACACTGCAATCAAGGCTATTTTCAATATACAGTCCATTATCACAATCATTAAAATTAACCGAATTCAGATTGAATGAAGTCAAACCATTCAGCGAAATTCCGGTCTGACAGAACCTGGCTACCACGTTACTTATCTGGCTTTGCGAACTATACAATGCAAGACCCTTCTCTGCACCGGCAATTTCAAGATAGTCGATAAGTGTGCCTTCCTGAGAAGCTCCGGCAATAATCCGCAGCCCATCCCAGTCATTGCGTGCAGGAGCAGCTGAGCCACTGATCATGCGAATTGGATTTTCTGGCGTTCCCTGTGCAATCAGGCGCCCTTCGATGATGAATTCACAGGATTCCGGTTTATAACCGGTTCTACCCTCATCAACATCGTTAAATACCAGATTCACACCCGCTTCAATCCTCAAGGTTCGACCCTGCGGCACGGTTATATCCCCACTAAGTCGAATTGGGCTCAAATTCGTGCCCCAGACCAGATCCTGTTCTATTTTTCCACTCGGCACGATATCAACCGGCGTAGTCAGTGAAGAAACATTACCCTCATAGTCGACCGACTGTATCGAATAGCGAAAAAGACGACCGGGTTCGGTATTATCGTCAGCCAAAGAAGTCTGCGAGCCAAACACATAGCTTTCATCAAATAGCAGTTTGAATTCATCCGCGTCGACCGATCGGTATATTCTGAAACCCTCAACCGGGTCACTTCCGCTGTAATTCCAACTCAACCTTGGCCCTTCGGTGCTTTGAATCACCTTGAAATCCTGTGGCACTTCCGGCGCTCCTGCCAGATCCAGCGGATGCAGAGTTTTGAAATTTCCAGATTCAGACACGAATTTTCTTCCATCCGGGGTTATTCCTTCAATTTCCACCATATACTCAGCGCCGGGAAATAACCCTGTCAGCTCGATCTGATGAAGCAATCCTGTCTGCGTTGGCGCAGTCTGCAATCTCGCCCCGCCAACCTGCCGCCAGGCAGCGATTACCGACATACTTTCGGCGCATTCCACATCGACAACAACGCGGTTTTTCTCTCTAACCGACAACTTCCATTGAATCAGATCCGGCAGATTTTCGACAATGATGTCGATGCCGCCCATAACCTCACCATATCCAAGCTCCACTGTTTTTGAGGCTAGATAAAAACCGTTTCTTTCAACGGTCAAACGATGCGAACCCACGTCCAGAGAAGTGAATTCATAATAGCCATTTTCGTCAGTTTCTGCCTTGAACAAAGAGCGGTGCGAAGTTACCATCGCACCAGTGATTCGATTTCCCGAATCATCAAGCACTAAACCGGAAATTACCCCGCGCTGAGTACTCATCTGGTTTTCACAGCCGGAAGAAAAAACTATCAGCGCAATCAGAGCCGTTATCAGCAACCATCGTCGCTGCAGGCTCTGTCGGAGACTTTTTGAAAACAGCATAAGTCCTATCATCTTGTTTTTCTCACAGTTTTGATGCCCCGTAACGCCCCTGTTCAGAGCCATAACGATCTTGCAGATTCAGCGGGGACTCGGGCAAAAGTTCGTAATTGAATGGGTTGCCACCTTTGAACTGCGGATCAACCCTGGTTGAACCGACACCACCGCCACAACCGAGATAAGCTTCAGCAAAACCGTAAACATTGTTGAACTCATAATCAGGAGTCAGTACCGACAGATTGTTTATACCGACATTTCCTTTGCCATAGCGGTTTACCACGATATTGTTTTCGATGATGATTGTTCCAGAACCAATTTCAATACCGTTCTCGGCGTCGATAGTGCAATGATCAATGTAATTCTCGGCACCATGAAGAATGTTGTCATAAGATATTCCCACCCCATCCGGGCAGACGATCAGGACATTTGACAGCGTTGAGCGCCCGGGAATTCCACTTATGCCAGACTTATAACAATTGATATCGACGCCGGCAACGATCAGTCTGTCTTCAGAAGCGGTAGTTTCAAAGACAATTCCATTCCCGACCGCATTGAATTTGGAATTGCTCAGATTTATCTGCCGGCAGCCTTCAACTTTCAAGGCAGTGCCGCTTATTTCATCAAAGCGAAAATCTTTGAGGACAATGCTTTCACGGACTCCGTAAAGCCTTAACCCATTTTCGCAATAGGCAAAACCTAGTGAATCCAGTTCAACCCGCCGCGCTTCAACTTCAATTGCATAACCGCTACAGGCACCTATTTCAACATGAGAAAATTTCGAGAGTCCTGTATCCGAGGAAAGAATTTTAATGCCAGCCCAGTGATCACGACGGCCACCGCCATTTAAAGGTTCGAATTTAACAGGCTTTTCGGCACTGCCTTCGAGCAGCAGTCGCCCGCTGACCAGGATTTCGACCCGGCTTTCATCAACACCTGAAGCGGCAAGATCGCTTTCACCAATTCTGAAAATTACCCCTGGGCCAACCGTCAAAGTAACTCCGGCGGCTACAAGTAAATCTGAGTTGAGTATGACCGGTGAATCGAGATAGTCGATACTCAGGCTCCTGTTTACAACGCCAGGAACGAATACCATTTCCGAAATTACTTTTTCAGACTCGCCAATGAATTCATTTACCGCGACAACAGCATATTGCGAAAAGGTTCCGGCATTGGCAGTATTATCAGAATAACTTCTGACGGTTGATTCGACCGGCTGACTGGTCAACAGAAGCCAGTCTCCACCTTTTTCCATGCGATAAATATTATAACCGATCACCGAACTGGCAGTTGCCGGTTCCCAGACAATTTCGACTGTTTGCGCAGCTTTGATCGGCATTACCGACACAGACTGAGGAGTCGAAGGAATGTAACCCGGCTCGGTTTTAAATGAATAATCGTATGAATAGTGGCTTGTGCCCTGGTCATCAATATACTGAACCCTGTAATGATAAAGCGTTTCAGGACTCAAGCCAGTCAACTGGATTTCATGTTCAGTTGCCGAGCGAGTTTCACGGAAAATTTGGCCATAGCTTCGAGTTGTCCCATAATCCACATTGCAGATCACGCTACGGTAAGTTAACCAGCGAATTGTTGCCGTGGTATCGGTCGTAGCAATAACGCTTATGTTGCTGATTTTGTGGGGGGCATTGCTTTTATCGAGCCTTATCGTTTCGAGAACCGTAGTCTCGTTTGAACGAATTTCTATCTGCCGTTCTTCGATCAGATAATCAGGGTGTAAAATGACAATATTGTTGAGACCTGCCGGCAGTTCTGAAAGATAAAAACCACCGTCGCCGGAACTATAAACTTTTTCGGCTTCACGAAAAATGGAAAAAACCTCGGCATTCATAACTGCATTGCCATCGGCATCAATGATGCGACTGCTCAAACTGCCGGTCTGCGAAGAACGCAAACCGCAACCTGGCGCGAACAATAGTGCTACCAGCATTGTAACCAGAGCAATTGCCAGTGATTTTTGCCGACTAATCAGGAACATCGAATGCCCCCACATCTTCGCCATCCAGACCAGCGCCATTCAACGCGCTGCCTGGCGATGGAACATAGCTGAATGTCAGATTTGGAAATTCCACGAACGGGCTTCCACCAGTAAGAGAAGGGTCGAAGCGCAGATCACTGGAAATATTCGGCAGAGTTGTCCCGTCAGTGTTTGAGTAGCGTCTGCTATTGCCTGATGCGATATCCCAGATCATGTTGTATTGAATCATATTGGCACCCGCAACGTATGAGCTTGAACCGCTGTAAAGCATGCCCATAGTATTGCGCGTGGCGTCGGCGAGAATGAGATTACTCCGAATTCTGGCAGTGGCAGTTTCTTTTATTTCAATACCAATTCCGGTGTGAATGGTGTTGCGACGCACCTCATCGTTTCCCCGGCAAATAATACCACTGCCGTTTGAACCATAACCGATAAGATTCATTTTCGTGATCGAATTGGCTGCAGTGTTTTCGAGATCGATTCCTGAAACTCCAGCAAAGCTGATGGTGTTTCGTAAAACCTCGGCCAGATTGTTGCGCCTGGCCACAATACCGTAAACGCAGCGCAAAAGCCTGTTGTCATAGATTTTCACATCTACCGGATTATCATTAATCAACATTCCCGAAGCACAGGTGTCGATTTCGACATTGCGAATGACCACGGCCTGCCGAGCCGCAGAAGACCTGATGCCAGCCTGGTGACAGTTGAACAGACGAGAATCTCTTACTTCAGGAATTCCTGCCAGACCATTTATGCCATCAACGGCATAGGAAAGTTGCAGCCCCTTTACCAGGGAAGTGTTTAAATCTGCTGTCAGATCGAAACTAATGCCATTCCAGTCACCTGAAGCTGGAGAAGTGCTCACTGAGGTCATGGTAACCGGCTCTTCAGAAGTTCCCTGAATCATCAGCGTGCCTTGAACCAAAATATCAATCAAGTCTTCATTTGAGTCCGGATCCCATTGGTCTCCCTTGGAAATGCCTATGGTTACTCCCTTGTCAATTACCAGACTTACCCCTGGGGCAATGCTAAGATCGCCGGTTAGCAGATATGGAGAGTTCTGGGCGGTCCAAACCGCATTTTGATCCATGCGACCAGGCATAAGAAATGAAGCTGTTTCCGACTGCGGCGTTTCATCGCCCGAACCCGAGACCCGGGTAACTCGATAATAGTATTTTCTTCCCGGAACGACTTCCATGTCCGTAAAAGAATTCTGCATGACGGCACCGGCCTGCACAAAAACAGAACTGGCCGATTCGGCTTTATAAACCTTGTAACCGGCAAAATCTACCGCACTGTCAGCATTCCAGTCGAGCTTGATCGAAACAGAATCGGTAGGTTTTGAAGCACGAAGGCCTGTTGGCGGGTTTCCGCGTACGGTAAATTCAGTGGTAAAGTTCTGTAATTCAGATTCAAGTGTTCGCCCAAGATTGTCGAGAGCAATACATTTGAAGCGATAGGTCGTCGCCGGGCTTAGTCCAGTCAGCTCATACTGGTGCAGAAAAGCGTTTTCAGAATCTTGAGGTGTATAGGCATTGATCAGCCCATTTGTGCCATAACGCACATACCCCTTACTCTGATTTTTGGTGTAAAAAATAATTCTGGCACGGGTCGAACTTACCTCGGCAACTTTAATATCATAGATTTCACTGTCGGCGGCCATGACAAAATTCACTTCCGCCAGGGTTTCGCCGCTCAGGACTTCGACCGATCGTGACTGACTCTGATATTTTTCGCGACTGGCGCTTATCTGGGTAATCTGCGGCGTCAGAGCTTCAAGCAACCATTTTCCGTTAACGTCGGAAAGGGTCGACGCCTCATTTGTCGCGACTTTAACGCCACTAAGCGGGTTGCCGGCAGAGTCGCTGACCACCCCGCTCAAGCCTCCACGCGCGGGGGAATCTGTGCTCATGCAACCAACATGGGCAATTATCACTAAAAAAGACAAAATAATAGCTAAACGTCTTATTTTTTTCATTCAACTTTAGTTTTCGGAAAAAAAACTCCTAAACGTTAGAAACAAAAGGTTGAAAGTAAAATAAAAATGGAGTTACATTCATTGGGTCTGAATTTCTGCGTATAAGCGCAAAAAGGGTTATTTTTAGTCAGGAAAGGAATTCTGTAATGAAGAAAATTTCTACCAGAGCCAGAGACATGCAGGCTTCACCCATTCGCAAACTTATTCCTTATGCTGTGGCGGCACGTAAACGCGGCACGAATGTTTTTCCGCTGAACATAGGCCAGCCTGATATTCCAACTCCCGCGCCCATTCGCGAAGCAATCAGAAACTTCGACCAGGAAGTTCTTGCCTATAGCCCATCTCAGGGTGAAGATTTTCTGGTTGAATCATTTGCCGGTTATTACCGCAACAATCGCATTGATCTCGCCGCAGAAGACATTATCGTCACCACCGGCGGTAGCGAAGCCATCTTTTTCGCTTTTCTGTCGATCTGTGATCCGGGCGATGAAGTTATCGTTTTTGAGCCCTTCTACACCAACTACAATGGTATGGCTTTTGAAACAGGTGTAACCCTTAAAGCACTGACAACCTATGCAGAAGATGGTTTCCAGCTTCCGCCGGTCGATCAGATCGAAAAGGCCATCACCCCCAAAACTCGCGCCATCCTGATTTGTAATCCCAATAATCCAACTGGCACCGTTTATCCACGCAAGGCCCTTGAGGATCTGGCTTACGTTGCCAAAAAGCATGAAATTTATGTTATCGCCGATGAAGTTTATCGCGAATTCACTTACGACGGGCTGAGCCACACTTCAATCCTGCAGGTCGAAGGCATGGCCCAGAACGCCATCCTCATCGACAGCATCTCCAAACGCTATTCAGCTTGCGGAGCAAGAATTGGTGTCATTGCCAGTAAAAACAAAACCGTCATGGAAGCCTGCATGAAGTTTGCTCAGGCTCGACTAAGTTCGCCTACCGTAGAACAATGGGGCGCACGTGCCGGAATGATGATGGATCCAAGCTACTTCGAACCAATTCTCGAAGAATATCAGCGCCGCCGTGATGCCGTTATGGAAGGTCTGGCCAAAGCCGAAGGAGTTATCTGCAAAACTCCGACCGGCGCCTTTTATGTAATCGCCAAGCTCCCGATCCACAACGCCGACAAATTTGCCCAGTGGCTTCTCACCGATTTCAGTCATGAAGGCAACACTGTTCTGGTGGCACCCGCCGCAGGTTTCTACGCTACTCCTGGCAAAGGCCTCGATGAAATCCGCATCAGCTATGTGCTTGAAGTGCAAAAGCTGACCAAAGCCATGGAAACTCTTGCGGTAGCAATCAATCAATACAAAAAGTTAGAAGAAGCACAAGGTGAAAAGGCTCAGGAAGCCAATGCCTGATTTCGACGTCGACATCACTCTTGAAACCAGACCAGGGGTAAAACTGCCGCAACGGGCGACTGATGGAGCAGCCGGCTATGATCTTTGTGCCGCTGCCCATCTCTGTATCCCCCCTGGCAAACAGGCCATGGTTCCTACCGGACTGCGAATTTCCATGCCGGTTGGCGTTGAGGCGCAGATCAGACCACGCTCCGGCCTTGCTGCCAAACATGGGGTTACGGTTCTAAACGCTCCAGGAACCATCGACAGCGATTATCGCGGCGAAATTTGCGTCATTCTCATCAATCATGGCAGCAACGAATTTGTTGTCGAACCGGGAATGCGAATTGCGCAGATGGTTTTTGCCCGGGTAACAACGGTTGAATTCAAGATATGTGAGAATCTCGACCACTCAGAACGCGGGAGTGGCGGTTTCGGCTCTACCGGAACCAAATAAACTTTGTAAAAGGAATCTTCATGAGCAGAAAAAGAGTAGCAGTCATTGGCTGTGCAGGAAAAATGGGGCAGACGGTCTGCCGATATCTCCTTTCCCACGATGATTACACCCTTGCTGCCGGAATCGACGTCACCAGAGTTGGCGACGATGTCGGCGAAGTGATCGGTTTTGGCGTTACCGGCTTGAAAGTTGCATCCAATCTGCAAACAGTTCTTGCCGAAGCAAAAATTGACATCGCCATCGACTTCACCCGACCCGACACCGTAGTAGCAAATACGGCGATCTGCCTGCAGAATAAGATTCCGGTTTTAATTGGTACCACCGGAATATCCAGTGAAGATGCCGCCAAACTTGAAAATCTGGCCAACAACATGCAAAGCTCAGTCTTGATTGTGCCCAATTTCGCGATTGGCGCAATTTTGATGATGGAATTCGCCCGAAAAGCTGCCAAATACATGCCCGCCGCTGAAATAATCGAGCTGCACCACCCGCAGAAACTTGACCGACCTTCTGGAACTGCACTTAAAACCCGACTCGGCATGCTCGAAGAAGTTGGCAAAGCAGGTGCCGACAATGCAGACGAGCTGATTCCCATTCATTCTGTGCGCCTGCCTGGCCTGGTAGCACACCAAAGCGTAATTTTGGGCGACATTGGCCAGACTTTGACCATAAGACATGATTCACTCAACCGCGACTCTTTCATGCCAGGCATTGGCCTGGCCCTGCAACAATTAACCAGTTTTACCGGACTGAGAATCGGTCTAGATTTGCCCTGATAGTCATTTGAAAGAAAGCCCGGTTGCTAAACCAGAATTCACAAGGTTAAGCAACCGGCTTTTTTGCTGGCAGACATTTTAACGCCATCTAATCTGGCCTGGCCCCAAAGTTAAAAATTTTGTTAAATCTGCCCGAATTTGTGCCGATAATTTTTTAAGAAAAGTAAAAATGCAGGAGGCACAAAATGATTCTTCCCAATACGCCCTTATATCAGGCTAAAACAGATGCAGAATTCAGAATCAGAATGATTCACCACATTAAAAATACATACAAAGATCTGATCGGCAATGACGTCAATCTGCTCGATCTGCCAAACGGACTCGATCTGTTGCAGGCCAAAGTCACTCAGAGACTGTATGACATGAGCAACGGCGAAATCAATCTGATTCCTGAAGAAATCAGAAACCAGAAACTTGCTGCCTGATTATATTTTAATTCTCAACTAGAAACCAGCCAAAACATCGGGGTTTGCCAATAAAGGCAAGCCCCGATGCTTTTCGTATGAAATCTTTGCTTAAAAAACGGTATAATAATGGTAAAGATGAGAAAGCCTGAAAAAGTAATTGGGATTTTTTGCTGCCTGTTCCTGTTAATGGGAACAAGCCTGTCTTACTGCCAATTTTCCAGGGCAGACACGCAGAAAATTGGAAAAAATTTCAATGAAGACATTATTATTGAGATTACCTCCCAGCCCTTTTCAGAAGATTCATTGAATAAGGCGGTTAACCTCAGCAAAATTTCTTCAACTCAGATTCAGCAGGTTGAGGAATATATCATTAGATGTCTCTGGCATCTGGAACGAAAAGAAATGGCAATATCCCGTGCCAGATCGCTTTTAGAAACAACCGATTCAAGCGTTGCTCATTATTATCTCGTCCAATTCAGCCTTATCCGGAAAAACGCCAAGCATGCCGATTTTCACCTGGAACGCAGCCATATTGGTGCCTTAGAGAAAAATCTTATTAAAGCAAGAATTTTTTCTATCCGACATGAAATCCCCTGGCCGCTGATGATCATATTTGTGGCTTTTACTCTGCTGCTTTCAATGTTTATAGCCATAAAAATAGGCAAAAAGCTTTTCATAAAACGGCCAGCAGCAACAATTATTGAGCCCATATCCCTGCCTGATGCAACTGATGAATGCCAACAGAAAACTCCCGAGAATAGCCGGCCTGTCGTAGCTTTTACGGCTCCAGCAATAAAAGACTATTCAAAGTCTATACCAATTGCTTTACCTGGCCCTGTTAATCTTCCGGCTTCAAATTTGCCGTCTGCAAGCAAAATTTTCCTTATTGCTCCAAGCGGAATCTTCAATGAAAAGAAACAAAAGGTCAGACCGGAAGCATTTGAAACTGCCCAAAAACTCGACCCATGGTTCTTTTTTCTTTCTGATTTGTTTTTTGAGCCGGGCAGTTTAATCGAGAAATTAGCCAATCCAGTTCCGAAGATAACTCCTAACTTTGGAAAATTGCCGCATCTCTTTCATGATTTCTCAGAAGATTTTCTCCCCGAATCCGAAATTATCAGTGATGCGGATCTTGTAGAATCAGTAATTGTTCCATCAGAAAGCAATGAAGTTACTTTTTCGAATTCATCTTCAGTCTTTGATAACTTCGTTAAAAAACTGTTTCCATTTCCACCAATCGCCGGTTTTGTCGAGCCACAACTCGCAAAATCCCATCTAACAGAAACACCTGCCGAGTTAAATTACATTTTTTCGAAATTCTCCAGATTGAACTTGCAGGACCATGAGTCCAAAACCCAGTTACCCGAAAAACTGACTGCCATGGCAGGTTTAATTTTTACCCCTGTTTCTGATTTTTTGAAGACACTCAGAACAACGGCGCCTCAACCCTTTGCAGAGCCAAATGCGCAGATTCACGACTCTGAAGTAAACCATGAAATAGTACAAATGCCTGATTTCAATGCGATCAACTGGGCCGGAGATATCAACACTTGTAACAGGATCGCAGGCATTGCCCAAAGTCTTCTCAAAAAAAAGCACAACGGGAAAAAACCACTGATTGGCGTTTCATCAACCAACGAGGTTTCAAGCAGAGCAGCCTTCGCCTTTATGCTTGGCAGAAAAATGGCCAAATCAGGCTTTAAAACCTTGATTATCGATGTTGATTTTGCCAATCCCATGCTGAATCTCTTTACCGAAATCCCCTGTATTTATAGCCTGAAGCACATGCTGAAAAGCGGTTCACAAGCATCTAGCCTTGAAACTCAGACTGAATTCGAAAACCTCAAAATCCTTCCCTCAGGCTCGCCTGATACAGAAACACAAAAACAAATGAAAGAGCAATTCTGGCATGCAACACTTGGCACGCTGTTTCGACACCAGGACATCATTTTATTGATTCTTCCACCTTTCAACGGCATTGAAAATTCTTTTGTCTACCCGAGGGAAAGTACTCTTCTTGGCCTTTGTTCCATGAACTCTTCGAGTTCTGAGCGTGAGTTCAAATATTGGAGCAGCTATTTCCTCAAAAAAGGTCTAACCGATATCCAGCGAATAAATTGCCAGACAAACTGAAGAAAAAGAGGCCTTAAAACTGCAAAACCAGCCACTCAAATTAGCAAAGTAGTCTTCCGCCAAATTTTGCTGAACTTTTGGCAAGATTAGCGCTTCCGAATTAGCACACCTACTTGTATAATGAAATCTGCCCTAAAAATTTTTCGTTTGGGTTGATAGAGAATGCGGAAGTTTGGCATCTTTGTTTTCTTTTTCTTCTTTTGCTGCGCTCAGCTTTTTTCACAAAGCCTGACCGAAGGACAGAAGGCACTCGAATCCGGCAATTTTCAACTTGCTTTAAAGATTTTTGAAACCCTGGCCGATCAGAACGACACAAATGCTCAATTTCTGCTTGCTTCAATGTTTGAACAAGGCACAGGAGTCGAAAAAAACAACGAAAAAGCCTATTTCTGGCTTTTTATTGCCACAAAACAAAACCCGCACCTGCAAAAATATCTCGATCGGATCGCTGAAACTCTCAGCGGTGAATCCAGAAAAAAAATAGAAAATGCGTGCCATGAATGGCTTGAAAAACGTATTCCAAAAAGGCAGGAAGGTGCAGGTTAAGTCATGAAAAGCGAGAAAGGGTTCAATCATTTTTTGAGAAAATTCATGATTTGCCTTTTCATTCTCTGGTCCGCAACTCTTTTGGCCCAGCCGCTACCGCCGATTAATATCCGCATTTACTCCTATGAAACCTATAACCGCATCGTCTGGGATCACCACCCTCTCGAAACACCCGGTTACGTAGCGAATTATCAAATTTGCCGCAGCACATCATCCGGCAGCACTGCGCCAGTTGCAACTGTCGGTGGTGGCACCACTGCCTACAACGACAGCACTGCCGGCTACAGCTTTTCTCAGGAGTTCTTTTACACGGTTAGAGCTATCGGGACTGATGCGCTCCTGTCGAATCATTCAGATGAAGTTAAAAGATTTCTTCCACGTGTAGGCCTGACTTCGATACCGATGCAGACCAACACCCTGACTGGACAACACTACGTTAACTTCGACCCTTACCCCGGAGAATTCACCGATGTCTATTTTCGTATCCGATCAACGCCATTTGGTGGTTCGAACTATTTAAACGCCGACTATGCCAACAGACCGATTCTACACCGAACCGTAAATGGCGAAATTCCGCCAGGTGGGCCATATTGGGCCGAAATCAGGCTTTATCGCCCGGACTGGTGGAACAACCCCGCCAACCGCTACGAACTCTCAGCCTGCTACTCAGAGCCCTTTTATATAAACGCCGAAGTACCTTATGAAGACAACGCTTCATCGACCTACTTCAACAGCTCACAAAACCGGGTAATGGCTGAACCTCTCGCTGCCGGCGGAGTAACTTCAGTCAACTTCAGCAATTCCGGTGGTGATTTCTGGCGTATGCGCACGCCGATAAAGGTAACTCCTTACACCGAATTGCTTCGCGACCCAACCTCATATCTTTCAAAGCTCAACGCCCCCTGTAGGGTTACCATCAATATTAACCCCGGACAAATGAACACCGGAAGAGCGGCAGCTGAAGTGCGCGTTGCCGATGAAATGGGCAACGAGATACCATCGACAGTTACTGCCGAGACAACCGCCGGACCCTGGGTAACTTCCTTCGACGTTCATTTCATCGCGAATCACGACTACCTGGAAACCCAGGTTTACTGGATTTATTGGGGCAATCCTTCTGCCACCGCCAATCCATACGACTTTAAAGCAGGAATAACTCGACCGGCTCAGTTTGAATACTCGCCGTGGTTTTCGCGAAAGATCCTGCGCGGAGCAAATGAAGTTGCGACGATCAGCGATACCTATCGCCTGATTCCGACTCCACCTGCTCCTGCTGACGATGAAAATGCCGCGGTAAATCTACCTTTCACCTTTCCTTACTACAACCTTGCCACCAACACCATATATGTTTCCTCAAACGGATATTTAACTTTCAGTCCACACTCAAACCCCAGTAACACCTGGGCCGAATTTACCGGCAATAACCCCTATCGCTTCATCGCCCCTTTCTGGTGTAATCTGATGGTGAATGACACAGTTCCCGGAGATGCCGGAGTTTACGGCAGAAGTATTGATGGCGGCGATCGTCAACGCTTTCAGATTACCTGGCGTGCCAATCGCTTCAATTCAACCAACGAAGTCTATATTTTTCAGGCGAATCTCTATCGTTTGGGTGATATCGCGCTCAGATACGATACCATCAATGTAAATGGCCTAAGCACAGTGCCATCGATTTCGGGTGACAATCCAATCAATGTTGCACCGCACCATACTGCTGGCATCAGCGCTACCGACGGCTCTAACTATGTGCAGATAACCGACGACGGCACTGATATCAATGTCTGCCCATTAAGAGACGGAACCGGGCGTAACGTCATTCATTTTCTTCAGTCATGCCATTCCTGGATTATCGACGCAACCTTTGTCGATCCGACCAATGTCTGCGCTATGGCAGGCGCTACCTCGGTCGGCCATTACAACTCACGCATTTTTGATGGACGCAGCTCGGCCCCAACCTGGACTAATCTGTCGGTTGACACCAGCGGCACCGGTCTGATCGATTTTTATGTAAGAACTTCAACGGATTACAATTTTCCTGACTGGGATGCCTCTCATCTTATTGCAACCGATCTTAGTGCCGGCAACCATTCTTTCCCGTTAACTATTCCAGATGAGCGCTATGTGCAATATCGTGCCGTTTTCAAAAAAGCAGCGGTCGGCGAAAATCCCAAACTCGATCGCGTTGAATTCGACGTTGGCTACATTACCATCGATGAAACCACCAATGAATTCAACAATGGTTATGTCTCTCAGGGACAAACCTTTCTGGCTTCGATGACCTTCAGCAATTTTTACTCGAACCCGGTTTCAGCAGAAGTAGCGTCTTTAACTTTCACAAACGGCCAGCAGACCTGGTTTCAAACCACTCCAATGCCCCTAAATATTGCAAACTCAGCTTCTGCTACCATTGGTTTTGAAGTTACCATTGCAACCGACTCAAACTATTTAAATAACTGGATCTACATTGACGGCTATCTTGAAGCCGGTGACGGTTTCACAACCCTTAGCAGTTCTGAAGCGATATCTACAAGTAGATTTGTCGTCAGGCAAAAACCTGAGCTCGTTATTGAAAGAATCTTCACCCCATTTGAAAAAGTCAACAAGGGTCAGGGCGGTCTGCCGGTAACCGTCGAAATATCAAATCCCACGCCTTATGTTCCGGTTATCTTCGATGGAGCCTCCCTCACCTTCAGTCTCGGCAACCATTCCTGGACCCCGGAGCACACCTTTGCCCCAGGAGATCAGGGTCTACTTGGCCAGTATTACAATAACAGCACGGCAAACCCGGCAGTAATGACTTCGCCCTCAGCAACTCGTCTCGACCCGAACATTGATTTTCCCAACACCGTCTGGAGCAACGGAGTTTCTCCTTATCCTCCAGACATTAGCACGAGTTACTACGGAGTCAGATGGAGCGGATTCATCACTCCGGAGTTCACCGAAAGGTATACTTTCTCTTTCAACGCCAGAGGCGGTGTCAGGTTATGGATTAACGGAAAATTGATCATTGACGACTGGAGGTGGGCGTATGCCACCAGGACTGGGCAAATAGAACTTGCCGCAGGCACTCCGGTAGAAATCGTCGCAGAATATTACCTTCTGACCGGATGGGGACAGGCCATTCTAAGCTGGTCAAGTGCCTCGCTGCCAACGGAAGTTATTCCTCAAGCGCGTTTAAAACCGGCTTTTAGATCGATAATCCATCCAAACTCTTCGTTAATCGCAACTTACACCGTTGCTGTTTTACCAGATTCGGTATCTGGTCTTGCCTATATCAATGCCAATGCCTCAGGCAGCAACAGCTGGGCCACTAATCTAAAACTTGCCGATTCATCGGCGACAATAATTGATTCATGGCTCATACAATCGCCGGCCAGTCTGACCGTCGGCACAATTATGGCACCGGAACTGGTTTATCGCGGCCAGGCCAATATTCCTATCGAAGTTGAAATCTTGAATCTCGGCGAAGCCGATGCCCTGGTCAGCTCTGTACCTTTGTTTTTGAGTCTCGGAAGTTATTCAACCATCGCGCCTGGTGAACCAATGCCGGTTACCATCAATGGCGATTCAAGCAAATTTTTAAAAGTTCTTGTCAGCATTGAAGAAAACACTCCCACAGGAACTGCAGACATCGATGCTGATGTTATCGGCACAGATGCCAATGTCGGCACGCCGTTGTCCAGTTCTGGTGCTCTAACGCCTGACCAGTGGACCATTCTCGCCGAAAAAATACTAACATACAGTGATGCGTCTCATTTGTTGCCACTGACGAATTTCGTATTGCCGGATAGTGGCACCAGCTTCGTTTACGTCAAGGCCGAGAATCTTGCCCCTCTGAAGGAATATGCCATCAGGTGGTATGACCCGGGCGGAGCTGAGATAGTCTCGGCACGCACAATTGGCTTTGCCGATGCCGGGGGCAATCTTTATTCTGAACTGGAATTCGACAACGGTTTCGCTTATGGAATTTACACGGTAAAAATCACCAACCCGGTTGGCACCTATTCGCCTGCACAAACCAATTTCTCGATCGTAACCAGATCTAACCTCGATGGCTCGCTGGTTGTTCCTGACAAAGTTTCAGTCGGTCAAACGTTTCCGGCTTATATGAATCTTGAAAATACCGGTGGTGCAGAGGCCTCTGGTATGGTCACTTCGACTCTGGTTCGATCAGGCACCGGCTGGGCAGACATTTTCAGCGGCCCGGTTCCTGGCTCATTGAATCTTGCAGGTAACTCCCAGGCAACCTTCACCTGGAACTACACTGCCGTTTCATCGGGCACCTTTCAGCTGAGCGGTCATTCTCAGGGGTTTGAAACTGGCAGTAACGATCCCGTTTCTGTTACCTCAGGCAGGCACGGTCTTTTGCTCGAAGAAACGTTTGAAGAATATCCGATCAATCAAAGCATTGACGGGCAAAACTCAGGACAGGGCTGGAGCGGCCCCTGGAGTGGCATCGCTGGGGTTCAACAGACGATCGATACCGGCAGCAGTATGGATTACACTTCTGGACTCGGACAGCCTCTATACGGCGGTCTGAAAGCGGCCAGAATCAGTGGCGACAATGACCAGGCCTTAACAAGAAATCTGACTTCAGCGATCGATTTGCCTGAATTTTACATCAGCATGCTGGTGCGCTTCAACGGAGTTCAAGGCAACAACAAGTTTCTCGCCTTGTGGTTTGACAATTTCGGCTACGGAACAGCTCCCAACATTGGTTTTAAAATGAATCACGGCGATGGTTCAGGACCAGAGGACTTTTTTGTCAGAACTCAATTCAATGAGGATTATCATCTCGATTTGACTCCCGGGCAAACCTATCTTCTCGTTGGCCGCCTCAGCAAATTTGCCGGTACAGGCACCTATGACCAATTCGAACTCTGGGTCAACCCAAACGATTTGTCGGCACCCGCTGCGCCAGATGCTTTTACCACAGGTGTTTCTGCCGTTTCCAGTTTTTCGAAAATCGGCTTCAGAACCTTGAATTTAGGAGCAGGTGAAAGCTTCGATATCGCCGCATTAAGAATTGGCAGAACCTGGGGCTCGGTTACAGCTCAACCGCTTCGCTCTAATACCTGCCTGATCCAGACACCGGCCCAGGTAACCATCGATAACCTTGTCGCCACGCCTACGATAGTCTTTTACGACCAGAGAGGCATAGAAGTTCTGGCCACGTTGCAGAATCATGGTGAAGCCGATGCGAGAATAGATCTTGCCGAGCTTGTTTTAACACCTAATTTTGGCAGTTTTTCACTGGCATCACCTTCTGCTCTTCCGGCAATTCTGCCCGGAGAAACTGTTGCCACCTACGTCTTCAAGGTTGATATCAGCAACAGCGCACCTATAGGATTGGCAACCATGACCGGGCGCATTCGCTTCGAAGACGTAAACAATCCCTCGCCAACCTTGATTACTGATCAAGACTACAGCTGGACAATCGTCGACACTCGAATAATCTGCGCCCGCGACGCAGGTTTTACTGCGATTCAGTATTCGTTCAACGCCGGACAAACCGTTTATGCACGTGGCAGCGGGCTGCCAAACAATCTCGACCTGCGCATGAGATTCTACGACACCAGCGCTAATAACCCGCCTCTGGTAGGCGATGTTGGCGTTGGCATTCAAACACCTTTGAACACCGGCGTCGACGGTATGATCTCCCATTTTCATGACATTCCCATCGATACCGATAAAATCAATCAATGGATGGTAGTTATCGACGATGGCGATGATACTACTCTAGGTAACATCTTTGGAATTCAGTATTTTGACGTGGTCAAACCGCCACAAATTGCTTACAGTGTTAATATCGCCAGTAGTTCGTGCTATGTCGGCGACATCGTCAGCGTAGACTTTACCGTAACCAATATCTCGACCTGGTCAACCAACATTCGTCATTATCTAAACAACTATACCAATTATTCATTATATCCGGTGATGGATGGCCCGGGCTTCATGAGTCTGCAAACTCCATATCCCGCACGTGGCTGGCATTATGACCTGAACCCCGGACAATCACACACATTCAATTACATTTTCAAAGCGGAATCAGATAGCGGCACCGGAACAGCAAGCACTTCAATTGCACTATACACAAGCCTCTGGCGACTTAATGACCTGAATGCCAATACCAACAGTTATTCACCAGCCATGATCTCGTCGAATTCCATCAGAATTTTCAAAAAATCATTTAGACTTATTCCCGATGGCTTTACTATTCCAACCACCAACGGACTTCTGGGAGAATACTACCCATCTCTGACTTTGAATCCACCACCAATGAACGGCGGTTCGACCCCACTCACCCGAGTAGACCCCGAAGTTAACTTTGATTGGGTCACCGATAGCCCTTACCCCTCAGAACTTGGTGTAGATTATTGGACCATTAGGTGGACTGGTTTCGTTACTGCAAGTAATAATGGCAACTATGACTTTTTTACAAGAACCGATGACGGCGCCAGACTATGGGTTGACGGCAACCTGTTGGTCGATCGCTGGGTAGCCCAGGGAGCAAGTGAATTCAGCGGTACAATAGCAATGACCGCCGGAGTGCCAGTTCCAATTGAAATGGAATATTTTGAAAGAACTGGCAACGCCGTTGCTGAACTACGTTGGCAGGGGCCTGCAACCCCCAAGAATATAATTCCTTCGGCCAATCTTCATCATGAACTTGACTTCAACGTAACCTGGGACTTCGGCACGGTTGAACCCGGCACCTATAGCCCAATATTGAAAAACACCCTCGAAAACACCGGCAATAAAGATCTCGATAAGATCGAACTACTCAGGCCCGCTTTGCGAAAATCTTTAACCGAAATTATCGCAGGATCTAATTTGAATATTGTTCAAACTCTACCCTTATCAGCAGCCGTAAACAATTCAGTTGCCATAGATGCCCAACTATACATTCCATATTTTCAGCCGGCCGGGGTATATATCGCAACGATGACCATCTACGAAGATCACAGATTTACAGACACCTTCGAGACCGACTATCCTCACCGCCTTGCTATGGCAAGAGTAAATGTGCCGGCAATCGCCAGAGCAATCGTCACCAACGAGATAGACTTCGGCGTCGTTGCCGCAGGCACTACCAGTGCAGTTAAAACCATCGAATATACCGGAACGGGTAATACAAACCTTACTGACTTGCGCTTTCATTCGCCCTTAGCTGAAATCACCATAAATCCGCTGATTGTCGGACCAATGGCTTTTGACGGTAGCGGAACCGCAGACATTTTCATCGATGTTCCTGGCGCACAACCCGCCGGCCTTTATTCAATACAGGGTTCTATTTATGACAATATTGCCGGCGGAGCTTCAGAACCCTTCGTGATCCGCTGGGAGGTCGGCTCTTTTGCCATCGACGTCCACCCTGATCTGATTGATTTTGGCAATGGCACACCAACAATGCTGATGCCCGCTCAGAATCCAGACATTGAAAACACAGGAGAATTGCCGCTCAAAAGACTTCAGGAATCGACCACCGAATTCTTGAATATCAGCCAGGCTTATTCACTGGCAACCGACAACGTCAAACTTGATTCACCGCTCCTGGTTAACATTATGACTACCGAAACCGGCTCAGCCACAATATATGTCCCGGGCGGAATAGCTACCGGCACCTATATCGGCACCTTCACCTGGTATGAGGATCAAAACGAAAACCAGACAATCGAAAGTTTTGAAGCGCAAGATAAGTGTCTGGCTTCGTTCACCGTTAACAGCTTCTACAAAATTTACACGCTCAAACCCACCGAAGATTTCGGAGGAGTCAAGCCTGATACCAACAAAATGATTTCAATCGGCCTGAGAAATGCAGGCAGCCTGACGGTTACCGAGCTTGGCTTCATTGTCAACGATTTGTCTGACGGCTTCGACACTTTCTCTGCAGCCAATATTACCCTACCGGCGCCCGTTACCAACATAGTACCCGGCGAAGTAAGGTATTTCAACCTCTCCGCTTACGTTCCGCCATTCCATAAACATGGAATTTTCATCGGTACAGTCACAGTCTACGGCGATGAAAACACCAATGGCTCACTCGATGGCGACGAACCCTCGCACACCTTTAATTTGCGCATTGAAATCGGGGATCAGGAAGTTTCTATTTCATCGCCGGCCAACCTGACAATTTCTGGTAATGCAGCCTCAACGACGACACCAGAGCCTGTTACCGTCCAAAACACCGGCAGTCTTTCATGTAATCGGGTCAAAGCAATAATTGAAGACCTGGTTCCAGTAGGTCCAGGATCAACCATCGCATCTTCTGCAGCAATTTTCTCGCCATCGGCATTGATAGGTCCTCTGGTTCCAACGCAGAGTCAGACATTCAGCGTTTCAATCGCTATTCCCTTTGCCCAGCCCCCTGGATTCTACGATTCAACCCTCCATGTCTGGGAAGACGCCAACAATGACAACATTGTTCAATCTGAAGAAGCCAGCGCTACCATACCTATTACCCTTGAAGTAATTTTGGTTAAAGAATTGCAAACTACTCCCGCAAGCATCAATCTGGGCATAGTTACCAGGAATGATGTCGCTTCCGCCTCTTTCCTTGCACAAAACATCGGCAATGCCCAGCTCGACGATGCAAGATGGCATTTGAACAACCTGATCAGTCCGCCAACCGGACTGATTTCAACAACCAACATCAGCATTACTCCTAACCCGGTTGGAATAATGGTAACACCTCCGGTCGGCCTGCCTACCAACGAGCCTTCGACTTTTACGGTCAATATTCCTACCTCGGCTTCAGATGGACTGTATAACGGCACAATGATTTTCTATGAAGATGAAGTTAATCCGGCTCTTGACACCTATGATGCCGGAAGCGAACCGAACTTTTCTTTTAGTGTGCAATTGCAGGTGGTTTCGCCGATTGTAACCGTGAATCCTGACCCGATTGATTTCCCGGCGCATGATCCAACCGGATACACAGCCTCAGTAACCTTTACCCTTACCAATACGGGTCTGATCAATCTGAAAAGCTTGCGATACCAGATATCAACTCTTTTCAACGGTGCCCACACTATTCCTGCTGCCAACGTTTATCTTATTCCCAGCTCACTGACAGCTTTGACCGTCGGTAGTTCCGAGAACGTCGAAATTTCGGTGTTTTTGAGTCCGACGACACTTGCCCCTGGACTTTTTACCGGAACAATCACTTTCTGGGACGACAGAAACCTCAATGGCACTGTTGACGCCTGGGAAACCTCGATTCCTGCGGATTTGAATGTAACCGTGAACGATTACTATCTTATCGATATCTTACCAACACTGGTAGACATTGGGAAAATTGCACGCAACCAAACATCGACGGCCTATGAAGTCGGTTTTCAGAACACCGGCAACATGCCGCTCAACGGATTATCCTGGAACAAAACCAGCCTGATAAAAGGCATCGAAACTATCGATACGTCTTTGTTAAATTTCACTTTCATGCAGGCTGAGCCAATTCTTCCAGGCCAGTTTGCCAGCGCCAGTCTCGAGATCGGCCCTATTGACAACGCCCAGGAATTAGGAGTCTATGGCGACAATCAGCAAACCCTCGAAGTCGGCGCTCTTACCTCAGACAACTTTCTGCTGCGCTGTGAAATCATCCCCGGTGGCCCCCAGGGACTTGATCCAGGCAGCATGTATCAGGAAATTGCCACGCTGTCTTTCCCGGCCATACCATCACTGGCGAATGACTACATTCTTTCTGCTTATGTTTGCCCGGCAACCGGCAGCGCCAGAATCGGCTTCCTGTTAACGGATGAAGCCGGTATTCAAACCGGCTACTACGGCGCGGAAATCGACCAGGCCGGAAACCTGACCATGATTCCACCAGCAACACCGGGTGGCATTGACAAAGTGGTGCCCCAATTCAACTCGGAACATAGTGAAACTTTCAACTGGTATCGCATTTACCTGCGTTTTCCATACGTCCACAACCCAGCCGTCGCCAGTAACACCTACATTCTTCTACAAAATACGACACCAATAGTTCCAGACAAGCACGCAATCTGGTTTGATGGCATTCAAATAGAAAAGGCCAACGATGGATTCCAGGCACCGACCCCGTGGAACAAAAAGGGCAAGATATCTTCGCCATCATTATATAAGACACTCAACGATGAACAACAATACTATCAATGGTAATTAAAACATTCTTTTCAAATTTGAGAAGCATTTTGATGCTCCTGATCATGGTATTTATTGGGAGCCTTTTCAATCTGTGCCAAGCTGAAAATCTCAATCAGCGTGCCCGACCGTTGAGTTTGCAGGAGCTGAACGCTCTTCGCCAGCGCTCAAAAAAGGTTGTAAAAAAAAGAACGACTCAACTAAAAGCCGTCTTGCCTGAGGAAATAGAAGGACTGTTAACGACTACACCCTCTCAGGATTCGCTGAATCTGGCACTTTCTTTCAGAGAACGCCTTGAAAAATACAATCCTTCGCTTGAAGAGTTTATAATTCAATGCCACTGGCGACTGGGCAACAAAGATGAGGCGATCAACTACGCACAGGCTTTATTGAATATGAAAGAATCGAAGACAGCGCATCAAGTGTTGTTTTACCATTCTTTAGAGAACTTTAAACTAGAAGAAGCTGAATTCCATTTTTCCCGGGCAAACTTTCAGGGTATTCATTGGCTGAAAAATTGGTTTAATCTTTATTCCCAAAAGCTAGGCTGGAATTCTCTTTTAATGGCATCTATCACAGGAATTTTCATAATTCTCATGGCAATTTCGGTAAGATTCCTCATTAAAAAACGGCAAAAAGCACCAGCATTAAGGGTTGCAAATCAATATGTAAAACCAAAGAAAGAAATAAAGCAAATCGACAACCAGTCAATAAAGCTCCCCCCAATTCTTACCCTTAAGCCCGAAAACAATCAGCTCGGCTTTTGTTCTGGTAAAACAGTTATTAAAATTAAAGACAGCTTCGATTTCAGTCTTATCAAGATCAGGAAATTTTTTCCAACAAACTCGACGGTTAATATGCAAAATGAGATACTTTTCAAACCAAGTTCGTTTGCTTTTTCATTCAGCCAGGCAGATCATTTGGACTCCTTCGACGAACCTGCAAGAATAGCACCCGTTGAGAAGCAACCAGATTCTCAGAAGAAAAAATCAGATTCAAATTTTGACTTCATCAATTCAAAGAAAATCTCTTTGCCGGCGCTTGACTTTCACCATTTAGAAGACCTTCGGGCAGAACAGGCAGAAAAATTGTTCAAACCTGTTATCAAAAGAATCTGCTCATTGAAAGAAAAAGTAGTCGGAATTACTGCGACAGGAGAAATCGACAATCGCGCTGGATTCGCCTACCTTCTCGGCAAAGCTCTTGCCGGAACGGGAAAGAAAGTTCTGGTCATCGACGCTGATTTTGCACGGCCAATGTTGAATCTGTTTACCGATACGCCATGCATTTATGGCCTCAAGGATCTTCTTGGAAGAAAAAATGCAAACTGCCGAATAGATTTTCAGACAGAGATTGAAAATTTGAGCATTGCGCCGTCAGGAACTCCAGACGCCAAAACTCAGGAAAAAATGAACTCTGAATTCTGGCAACTGGTTATCAAAATGTTCAAAAGAAAATATGATTTCATTCTAATGGTTTTGCCGCAGCTGAAAAAACTGGGACAGCTTCAATTGCAACAGCAGCAAATACTGTATTTAACCCTGATGGATGAGGATTCTGAAAGCTCGATTAACGACTACTTCTTTTCTAAAATAGTTTTAAATAAATACAATTTCAGCCTTTTTCAGCCGGTAAATGTTTTTCAGCAGTAATCAGTCAAAGGGACAACGGTCTGGAATTTCGGCACTCTTTTCCCTGATTCCCAGATACATTCGGTAAGCTTCGCCGGCCCAGAGAACGATCGAAGTCGCAACAATAATCAACAGCCAGTCATTCATCGCTAAAGCCTGGGTTCTGAACATCGTGCGGCCAAATTGCACGATCAAAAATTGAATGACGATGATAGCCGGCAAAATTACCATGAAGCCATGGTTACCGGTCAGCCCCTTAAGTGCAGAATGCCTGAAGCCAAGAGCCCTGGCATTGAACATATTCCAGACCTGAAGCATGACGAAGATCGAAAAGAACATTGACAGCTCGTAATCAGTCACAGCTCCATCCGCCTGATAATATTTCAAAAGCCCGATCAAAAATACAAAAAACAAGGCGCCGACTCCGAAAATGTGTTTATACATCGCGGGAGTAACCAGAAAATCTGCGGGTTTACGCGGTTTGCGCGCCATGACTTTCCAGTGTGGAGGTTCAGTAGCCAAAGCCAAAGCTGCAAAAGTGTCCATGATCAGGTTCACCCAAAGCATCTGCACTACAGTTAAAGGCATTTTAACACCAATAAATGGCCCCGTCAGCGCAACACCCAGGGCAACGACGTTTATCGTCAACTGAAACATAACGAAACGCTGAATATTGTCGTAAAGAGAACGCCCCCACATAATCCCCTTAACCACGCTTGGAAAGGAATCATCAAGAAGTATGATATCACTGGCTTCTTTGGCTACCGAGGTTCCGGTTATGCCCATCGAAAGCCCGACATTGGCGTGATTCAATGCCGGCGCATCGTTTGTGCCATCGCCGGTAACCGCAACCACCTCACCAGACTGCTGCAGGAGTTTAACCATTTTCATTTTGTCTGCTGGTCTGGCCCTGGAAAGAATTTTCAATTTCCTGGCGGCTTGGGCAGCCTCTTCTAGAGGCAGAGCCTGAAAATCAGCTCCAGTCATGTGAATTTCTGAAGCAAGATCACCCTCTTCGATCAAACCTATTTGCCGGGCAATTTCCCAGGCAGTATTCGAATTGTCACCGGTAATGACCTTAACACCAACTCCGGCTTTGCGACAAACCTCGAGAGCCTTTGGAACTTCTGGACGAATCGGGTCAGCAATCGAACAAAAGCCAAGCCAGATCATATCCTTTGCAATCTCTGTAATATCACCATCAGGTATTTGCTTGAAATTGCGCATGGATGCCAGGCCTAGGGTGCGCATACCGCGAGTCTGAGCGTCTTTCAATGCTGCTGAAATATCTGCGACAAAATGATTGATGCTTTGAATTCCTTTATCTGTGAGAATTTCACTGCATCTCTGCAAAATTATTTCCGGTGCGCCTTTAACATAGAGAATTTTTTCATCTCCCAGCCCGGAAACACCGTATGAACCCATCATTTTTCTCTCTGTCGAAAAGGTCCATTGTTTTTCAAGCTGAAACTTTTTCCGAAGCTCGATGTAGTCAATTTTTTGCCCTTCCAGCCAAAGCAAAAAGGCCCCTTCAGTAGGATTGCCCAGAGCGACGGTTTCAGCTCCCGCCTTTCGGCTGAGATTGGCGGTACTGTTGACCGCGATGGCCTCGGCAATGATCTTTTCAACATCTGACGGCAAATCAGCTTTAAGTTTGCCATCGGCCAACGCAGGAAAATAGACCGAATTCATGACCATTCGATTCTGGGTAAGAGTCCCGGTCTTGTCAGAACAAATGACCGTTGCCGCACCGATGGTTTCGCAGGCATGCATTCGCCTAACCAGATTGTTGGCTGCAGTCATTCTCCGCATGCTGTAGGCCAGACTCAAGGTTACACTCATCGGTAGACCTTCGGGAACTGCTACCACGATTATGGTTACCGCAATCATAAAGTATTTTAGAAAGTCTGTAACAGCCTGAGTTGTTAACCATTGCGCCGGATCAGAGCCAAGATAACCACTGATCGAACCGGTAACGGTGCAGAGAATGAAAAAAGTCCCTGAAGCCAGCAGAAGCTTTACCCATGAACCAAGCCCACTTTGGCTGACTATTCTTGGCAACCTGATTTTTCGGCCGAACATTTCAAAGCCATCGGCAACTATCGGCATCCAGACTTTCGCCAAAGCAATCATCGCTGAAAAGAACATTATCAAAGAAAAGCCCCATTGCGCACTGTCGAGTTTTAACTCCCCGACCATGTGGCCGCGAACTACCAGAGCCAGAAAAGTTAAAAAAGCAACCGAAAATCCAACTACGCCAATCAACTTGCTCAGACGCTCGAGCTGAAGATTTAACGGAGTTTCTTCATCGGTTTCCTCTGCTGCCGAACGGGCTGCCTTGCCGATTTCAGTGCTATCGCCAACCGCCGAGATTCTAAATGTGCCATGGCCATCGAAAACCATGGTACTACGCAAAAGAAAGTCTGCGGAATATGCTGATCCTGAATCAGCACGGTAACCGGGCTCCCCTTCAGCGAATTTGTTCACCGGCAAAGATTCGCCGGTTAGCCTGGCTTCATCGATCTGTAAGGCTACCGACTCGATCAGCTTTCCGTCGGCGGGAATTTCTTCACCTGCTTCGATCAGCACGATATCTTCGACAACCAGGTCCTTGCGAGGAACGGTCGTAAATGCTCCGTCTCTGATTACTTTAACCGGAACCTCATCAGAAACCTGGTTGAGAATATCAAATTCTTTACTGGCCTTGTATTCATTTAGAAAAGCAAGGGTCGTGGCCAAAAGAATGGCTATGACGATACCGATTCCTTCAAAATGCTCGCCATTGATGAACCCGACTCCAATAGCTATAATTGCGGCAATCATAAGAATTCGAATGATCGGATCATCGAATTTTTCAAGCAACAGTCGCCACCATGGTTCTCGTTCGGCTGGAGTTAATATATTTGCTCCGAACTTGCGGCGGTTTTCTTCGACCTGGGCGCTGGTAAGCCCTTTTAATGCTTTATCTGTTGTTTCAATTGATTTGGTGGCCACAGCGTTCTCCTGAAAATTTTGTAACAATAGAGGGTTGATTATAGCCCCATAGGCACTTTTTAGCAACCGACTCCGGAACGGCATCCAATCACTTCAAACATTTCTACCGCGGTTGTTTTGCCTTTCACCGCAGTTTCCTGCAGCTGTTCGTATTCGATGCAGTCCTCAACCAGATCTAGGGTTGAGCGGCTGATAATCACGTGAGTATGTTTACCGAGCTTGCTCATTCCTTCCAGTCTCGAAGCAACATTAACCGTATCACCGATTACCGTGTGATCCATTCGTCCTGGCGAACCGATGTTTCCGGCAATAACCTCACCAGAGTTGATTCCGACTCCAATCATTATTGGAAAATCGTTTGCCTTGATTCGCTCCCGATTGTAGGCCTCAAGCTCCTGCATCATCGCCAGCGCGCATTTCACGGCATTCAAAGCCATCTCTGCTGCTGAGCATCCATCTTTTTCCGAAACAATGAATTGAGCCATGATTGCATCACCGATAAACTTGTCTATATCGCCACCATGCTTTTCAATTACCAGATTCATTCTGGCAAAATAGCTGTTTAAAAGACTTACGACGGTCTCAGCTGGATGAGACTCAGAAATCGTCGTAAAATTGCGAATATCACAGAACAAAATGGTCGCCGGAACTTTTCTGCCGCCTAAAGCGGCCCCTTCGTCCGATTGAACTGCTGCAACCGCTGATTTTGAAAGATATCTGGTCATTTTTTCACGCTCATCGAGTCCTTTGCTCATGCTGTTGAAAGCTCGGGATAAATCGACCAGCTCATCTTCGCCCGGCAGAGACAGACGACAGGAATAGTCACCCGCCTCAACCATTTCCACAGCATTACGCAGCATTTGAATCGGCTGCAATATTGATCTGACCGCCATTCGACCCAAAATCCAAAGAACCAGCAGGGTAACCAGAAATATCACGACGAGCAGAACACGCAAGACTCTCAGTTCTTCACTTATTCCTTCATAATTGAAAAGTAAAACCGGGGTAAAGGCGTCAAGATTTGCCAACTTGAAACTATAAAACAAAAAACGGCGGCCATTGCTGAACTGATAGGAATCTTTTATGGAAACTCCGGCAAAACGTGTGGGCTCGGTCAGTTTACCGATTCCCGATGAATCAGGATTTGCGTAATCATAGTGGAAAAATGGATCTTTCAGCACAGTCTTTTCGAAATACCTGCCGTGACTGAATCTTGACTTGCCGTAATATAGCTGTATGGTCCTGCCGATTTTCTTTTCTTTCTGAAGTTTGTCGACCATCAGATCAAGATAAAGCTGATCGAAATTTCGATCTTTGATAATGAAAACCATAACAAAAACCTTATTACTCTCACCCGGAGGCGAAAACTGCCCGACGAAAAAGTGCGTTTTTCGGTCTGTGAATTTCAACTCAAAAGCAGTGCTTTCACGATGCTTGAGAATTGCCTGAATATCGGCAAGTTTGGCACCGCCGGTTTCCTCGAGCATCAGATCCATCAAGCTTACAGCCCCGGAATACCCCTCTTCGATCAGGTTGCCAGTCAAACGCAATTTAAGCTTGGCCAGAGATGTAACCAGCGGCAAAAGCCCTCTTCGTTCGTTTGAAGAGAACTTGCCTTTCAAAACTTCTCGCCCGGCAGCATCGAAAAGGTAAAGATGCTCAACACCGGCCTGATCGAAATAGCTTGCGATGGTCTGGTCAATTCCTGTTCCGGAAAATGGCACTTTCTGGCCCGGGCGATAAAATTCAAGCATACTTCTGGTAAATGAATCGCCAACACGTTTCAAATGGCTGTATACATATTCCTTGTTTTCTTCAATATCCTTGCGAATTCGTTCGAGTTTCTTAAATGCTTCATTCTCATAGAATTGACGGCGACCATTCAATAGTTCCAGACCGAAATGAACTACTGCAGCAGAAGACAAAGCAAGACTCAGAATGAACAGTCCCAATAGTTGCCAACGAATACTCAAAGCCATGCCGGCATTGCGGCGACAGGTCAACACCGTCGCAACGGCTGCGGTCAGGAAAAGAAAAAAGACCAGATAGGTCAAAAAAATACGCCGTTCAAGCTGCAGATCAACTTCCCGCAAACTTCTGGCCGCCACGATTACCATACGACTGTCAAGCCGTCTTAAGGCGATCAACAGACCATTTTTTTCGTAAACGCCATTAGGTTGCTCATCAAACCATCTGGCCCAGAAATCTCTATCGGTGGCGCTGAATGGAAAAGGCAAATGATTGTTGGCGGAGTTTCTCGAATCGACCCAACCTAGAGCGTAGCCTTTCCCCTTCCACTCGTGGGACTTTCTTGCATAAAACCTTGTCAGGCCAAAAGTTGAAGGCAGCGCAGCCTCTTCAATAACAGCAAGATGACCATAGGCCGAAACCTCTTGAGTATCGTTCAGATTCATGTCCAGATCGGTCCAATGCAGGAAAAACACTTCTCCGGTAGTCGCATGGAAGGCCTTGAGTTTGCCGTATTTTACAAATTCAACGAGATTCGGGTCGTCGTTGAAATATTTTTTCACCAGAACGATAGCATCGGCATAACGACGATCGTTACCTTCATTGCGGCGCTGGCGCACCCTTAATGTAATAGCTTCAACCAGCTTGTGATAGACGAATTTCGGCAAAATCCTGTCACTGTCGGGGGTTATCTTGAACTTGTCATTCCATTTCAACAGCTTTATTCCCGGAATATTGCGACGCAACCTCTTTTGATACCAGTGCAACTTCAAAAGCAATGGATATCTGAGAATCTTATTGAAATGCCTGGCGGAGATGAAAGGCAAGGGCGAAACCGGAAGGGGATTCATCCGCAAAACCTGCAGATCAAAAGCCGGCTCAACAAGCTTATCGCCGTATTCATCCAGAATCTCTTTTAGTTGTATCTCTGGTAGTTGCTCTACAGCTGCCCGACCGACAATTTTTTCAACTTCAAGCTCGAACTCGCTAATTTTTTGCTCACGCGTGCTTTTGAAAGAGCTGATCATCTGATCGATCAAAATGAAAAAAGGAAAACCCAGTAATAGCACCAACACTGCCAGCCATTTCCATATTGCCAGCGGAGTCAGGACCATTAACGAGTCGGTAGAATTGGAATTGTGGGATTTCAACCTGATTTTTCTTTCTTATTATTTTCGCTATGATAGCAGTACAGTATTAACTCTGCAAAAATAGAAATTTTATTTGAGCCGACAGCGTTTATGGTAAAGTAGTCGATGACAAATCAGGAGGGAAAAAATGTCTAATAGACCTTTGCCCATTTATTTAAAGCATCTCAACAGCGTTGAAATAGAAAACCTCTTAGCCAGAGAAACGCCGATTTTTCTGCCAATCGGCACTCTTGAACCGCACGGACGCCATCTCCCCGTCGGAACCGACACACTCTGCGCCGAGAAAATCGCCGAAGAATTAAGCATAAATCTGAACGGCGCCGTTGCCCCATCAATCGAATACGGGGTAACCAATTCTCTCGCACAGACTGCCCCATCAAGTTTTTTCAGTGAAGATTTCTTTGAGGAATATGTAACACAGGTTCTTCAAGCTTATTTCAACCATGGCTTCAGATGTATAATCATTATCAACGGCCACGGAGGCAATCAGGAACCCTTGAAACGTTGTGCAAGGAAATTTATCAGAAAACAGGCTATTGCCCTGAGCGTGGTAAATTGGTGGAAAGTTTCCGAGCAGTTCGTGGAACCGGTGTTTGCCACCGGCACTGGCGGTCACGCTGCAGTTGAAGAAACCGCTGCCATGCTCCATTTTTGCCCAACCATGGTCGATCCCGATAATTATAAATCAGACAACGATGATTATGTTGTGCAAAACGGTCTGTGGCTCTACCCACCCCCGGGTGAAGTCATCATCGATCATGCCGGACAGGGGCAACCGATTTTTGACTGCGGTAAAGCTGCCACATTCATGGAAAAAACAATCGAAGAGATTAACAGACTCCTGAATCATTGGCTAAATTCAGTTAACCGCCTCTCAGGAGGATTGCGCCCTTGATGGAAACCGAAGCCCCCACCTGGGTTAAATATGCCGGCGATATTTTCTTTCTGGTGCTGTTTCTTGTCGTTTTATTCTTCTTCAAGGCCGACCCCGAACTTGAAAGCAACGGCGTGGAAGAGGAGGAAGAGGAGGAAGAGCCAAACCCTCTCGAAAAAATGCTGAAAACCGATGAGACCACAGAGTCAGAAGAAGAAAATGCTAATTCTGAAGAAGAGAAAAAAGAAACTCCAGGATAAGCGGGCAAAAAAAATTCCCTGGGCGGCCCAGGGAAAACGGCGCTTTCCAGCTCTTTTAACCCAACCAAACCTTTTGAGACAGCAATTTCGAGTTGAGATTTACCGTTATTATTCAAGTTAAAGAACTGTATCGACAAGCGCCTTGCGTCGCGTCGAGGGCTTCCTGAAGCATTCAGGATGCCATAAAAATAAATAGCAATTTATATGCCAGAATGTTATAATCCAGTTAATTGGCCTTGCAGATGCCGTTTGTCTTTTCTTCAGGTGGCAAATCGAGGTTTTTTTACCTCAATCTGCATGGGAAAAAATTCCCGGCCATGGAGTTAGTAAAATGTATCGACAACACTTCCTTACCAAGAAATGGGTTATCTTTGCCCCACATCGAGCAAAAAGACCCAAAAACCTTAACAGCGAAAATCCTTCAGCCAATGCAGATCACGACGAGAATTGTCCATTCTGTGCCGGCCCGCAAGGAGAAAACCGTCAGGTATTTCAGGTAAACTCAAATTCACAGGGATGGAGTCAATACGTGCTGGCCAACAAATTTCCCGCTGTTCAGGCTGACCTTGAGCCGACCAGAAGCAAAGACAGATGGGGCAAACTGGCCATTGAAGGCTTTGGTATCTCAGAAGTGATCGTTGAAACGGCAAAACACTTCTCGCCACTACATCTTCGCGCTGAATCAGAAGTCAGAAATCTTTTCAGACTTTATAAGGATAGATTGGTCGAACGCTTTAAAGACCCAAGAGTCACCCAGGTAATCGTCTTCAAAAACAGCGGTATAAAAGCTGGGGCAAGTCAACCACACCCACATTCGCAGATATACGCCCTGCCGATAGTCCCTGGGCACATCAGATTTGAGACCGATTGTTGTCGCAGATATTACGACGACGAAGGTTCTTGCCCAATCTGCGATCTTATTGATCAAACGCTTGAAGATCCTTTGCGCCTGGCCTATCAGGATGAAAAAGTAATCGGCATCTGCCCCTATGCAAGTGAAAATGCCTACGAAGTTCATCTGATGCCGAGAACCCATGTTACCAGCCTGAGCCTGATAAGCAACCACGACCTTGACGCTATGGCTATGGCTACGGTTAAGATTCTCAAGGCACTGGATGCGGTCATCGGGCATTTTGATTACAATCTGGTATGGGACAGCGCGCCGAAAGACGATTGTGACGCCCCATTCTTTCATCTCAGATTAAGAATTATTCCCCGACTGGCAACCCCGGCCGGGTTTGAAATTGCCTCTCAGATGTCAGTCAATCCGGTACTGCCCGAAACGGCTGCCAACGACATCAGACAGGCATTGGAGAAAGGTTATTAATGAATTCAGAAGTTCAAGAAACAGTTACCCCACAATTGGAACCAGTTCAATTCAATCAGTTCAACCCAAAACTGTTTGAGGCAATAAGTGCCAGAGGCTGGAAAGAAGCAATGCCGGTTCAAGCCGGGGTTGCGCCTTATTTGCTCAAGGGCATAGATACGATTGTTCAATCACGCACCGGCAGTGGTAAAACTGCCGCATTTCTTTTGCCGATCTGCGAAAAGCTCATTGGATCAGGTCAAACGACCCAGGCTTTAATTCTGGTTCCAACCCGTGAGCTAGCTCAACAGGTTTTCACTGAATTGAAAAGTCTCACCGCAGACCTGGAAGTTGATGGAGTAGCGATATATGGCGGAGCCTCATATCGCCCTCAGTTCGAGGCATTGAAAAATGGTGTTCGCATTGTTATCGGCACTCCTGGCCGAATTCTCGACCATTTAACCCGCGGTTCGCTCAATTTAAAGCATTTGAAATACCTGATTTTCGATGAAGCCGATGAAATGCTGTCAATGGGATTTTACAAAGACATGGTCAGAATAGGCGAGTTTTTACCCAAAAAGAGAACTACCGCCATGTTCAGCGCCACAATGCCCGAAAGCGTCAAACGCCTGGCCCAGCGCTTTTTGCAGGATCCGGAATTTCTCTGTTTTTCAGGAGACTCAACCCATGTCAGCAATATGGATCATCTATATTATGTCGTTGATCCGATGCAGAAAGATCGTTCCCTGATGCGCATCATCGAGCTTGAAGACCCGGAAAACGGGATTATTTTCTGCAATACTCGAAACGAAGTAGAATATGTTGCTGCACTTTTAAAGCGTTTTGGCTATGATGCCGACCAGATAAGCGGTGACCTGAGCCAAAATGCCCGTGAGGCAGTAATGGCCAAGTTGAAAAAGAAAGATCTTCGCTTTCTCGTGGCCACAGACATTGCCGCCCGTGGCATCGACATCAGCAACCTCGAGTATGTATTCATTTATGATATGCACAAAGACACCGACCAGTATATTCATCGAGCCGGGCGCACTGCCAGAGCCGGTAATCGTGGCATAAGCATCAGTCTGGTAAATCAGCTCGAGGCGATAGATCTGAAAAAATTTGCCAACCGCACCGGCATAAATCTCGAAGAGCGAAAAGCACCAAGTGAAGAACAGGTTCAGAGCCGACTCTGCGAAAAATTATCGGCAAGACTGGAATCGGAATTACGAGATTTCACTACCGCCCAAAAAGAAAGAAGTAAACGCTACAAAGGCGTATTGAACGACATAAACGCCAGCGAAAACGCCGATGAAATCATGCTGATGCTTCTTGACAACTATCACCAGACACTGATCAAAAAAGGACGTGAAGTCGTTGAAGAAATTAGACCCGAGCCCGCCGAGCCAAGAGACGCAAAACGCAATTTCAGGCGTAGAAGGCCACAACGTCGCTCCTGACAACGACAAATTTGCTATTGCATCAGACATCCAATCTGTTGTAAATATTTTTTGCCATAAAATGGCGATATCTTAAGCTTGAAAGGAATTATCTGGAATGGGTAATACGACAACGCACGAATTTAAAACAGAAGCACGCCAGCTTCTCGATCTGATGATTCATTCAGTTTACTCACACAAGGAAATATTCCTGCGCGAGCTGATCTCGAACGCATCAGACGCACTCGACAAACTGAGGTTCGCCTCGCTTACCGATGAAAAATTGCGTGAGCTTACCGGCGACCTCCATATTCGCCTGACTCCCGACAGTAAAAACCGCACTCTTACTATCACCGACAATGGCATTGGCATGACCCGCGATGAAATCATCGAATATATAGGCACCATCGCCAAATCCGGTACCGGAGAATTTGCCGAAATGCTCAAAAAAGCAGCTGAACAAAAAGAGTCTGCTCCAGAGCTGATCGGCCAGTTTGGCGTCGGCTTTTATTCCAGCTTCATGGTGGCAGAAAAAGTCGAGCTTATCAGCAGAAAAGCCGGAAGCAGCGAGGCCTGCAAATGGTCTTCCGATGGCCAGGGCAGCTACACAATTTCTTCCGCCGAACTAGAACATTGCGGAACCAGTATCACCCTTCATCTGAAGCCAGAAGATAAAGAAGACGACGATGCTCAGGATTACACCGCCGAGTGGACCCTGCGCCAGATCGTAAAAAAATATTCTGATTTTGTTGCCTACCCGATTCGCATGCAGGTAGAAAGAACACAGATCGAGCGCGATGAAAACGGTAAGCCCAAAGAAGGCGCAAAAGAAGAAACTGTCGTCGAAGATGAAGTTCTCAATTCGATGAAAGCCATCTGGCTCAAGCCTGAAAAAGAAGTCAGCGAAGAAGAATACAAGGATTTCTACAAGCATATCAGTCACGACTGGAATGCTCCACTACGCTGGATAACTTTCAAGGCCGAAGGTGCTTCTAACGAATTTAATGCCCTGCTTTACCTTCCCGAGAAGCCTGGTTTTGATCTTTATATGCCCAACTCTTCAAGGGGCATCAACCTTTACGTTAAACGTGTGTTTATAATGAACGACTGTGAAGACCTGATTCCAGAGTATCTGCGCTTCGTAAAAGGGGTAGTCGACTCTGAAAGCCTTTCTCTGAATATTTCCCGTGAAATTCTGCAACAGGACCGGCAAATCCAGACTATTAGAAAAACCGTTACCAGAAAGGTTCTCGACAGTCTGAAAAAACTACTTAAAGATGATCGCGAGAAATATCTGGGCTTCTGGAAAAATTTCGGACCAGTTATCAAGGAAGGCCTGTTCAAAGAACCGACTTACAGTGACAAGCTTTTTGACTGCTGCCTCTTTCAAACAACTGCCTCACCCTCAGAATGGTTTACTCTCGGTGAATACATCGAACGCATGAAAGAAGGCCAGGACAAAATCTTCTTCCTGACCGGCGAAAATCGTGAAATGCTTGAAAACAGTCCTCATCTTGAAGCTTTTAAAGAAAAGGGATACGAAGTGGTTCTTCTCACTGACCCAGTAGATGAAGTTTGGGTTCAGTTTTCGAGCGAATGCCAGGGTAAAAAAATCCAGTCAGCTGCAAAAGGTAAACTTGAACTTGGCAGCGAAGAAGAACGCAAACAGGCTGAAGATAACCGCAAACAGAAAGAAGAAGAATGGAAAACCCTGCTTGAATTCATTCAAAAGCGCCTTGAAAACAATATCAAAACCGTCAGAGTTTCAACTCGACTGAACACTTCGGCAGCTTGTCTCGTCAGCGAAGAAGGTGATATGAGTCCGCATCTGGAAGCATTACTCAAGGCCTCAGGCAAAGAAGTTCCACAGGTTAAGCGCATTCTTGAGCTGAATCCGCAACATCCGCTATTGAACAAGATGCAACAGCTTTTCACCAGCAATCGCAGTGATTCAAGACTCGAAGATTATACCGATATGCTTTATGCTCAAGCTCTTCTGGCTGAAGGCGGTCAATTGCCCGATCCGGCAGGCTTCAACCGAAAGCTCGCCGAGTTGATGGTCAACTCATTGTAAAAATTCTTCGCCGGCCGAAATTTCGGCCGGCGATTCTTATCACAAACTTCTTAACAGGATAATCAATGCATTCAGCTACAGCAAAAAACAGTTGTCATATAGTTCTGGATATAAGCCTTCAAGCCAAATTGCCAGAAGGTGAAAACCTCTTTATTACCGGCAATCTGCCCAACCTCGGTAATTGGGATCCATCAGGACTCCCTTTACAGGAAATAGCGCCCAACCGCTACAAAATTGAGATTGAGACGGAACCCGGAAGCATCATCGAGTGTAAGTTGACCCGCGGATCCTGGAAAACGCAGGGTATTTACGCAACAGATGACATTCCGCCATCAAATCTGGTAATCAAAGCTGTTTCCGACCAGAAGATTCCGGTAACCATAATCGATTGGCTTGATCAGCAGGTCACAGAATCTGACCCGGTCGTCGGCAAGCTCTTGACTTTCAATAATCTTATTGCCCCTGGTCTTCGCTATCAACGGCCAATTCAGGTATGGCTACCCACCGGGACAAAACCGGAAGCAGTAATTTACATGCATGACGGGCAAAACCTTTTCGAGCCATCTGCAGCCTTTGCTGGAGTCGACTGGAAAGTTGATGAGACCCTGACAGACCTTATGACCAGAAAGCAGATTCGTAACTGCATGGTCGTTGCAATTCCAAACTCTCCAGACCGCATGCAGGAACTAAACCTTTTTACCGACCTGGGTTCTGCTTATGCAAATTTCGTCGTCGACCAGGTAAAACCCTTTATCGATGAGAACTTTCAAATCGAAGTGGCGCCAGAAAATAATTTCATAATGGGTTCATCGATGGGCGGACTAATGTCTTTTCAAATGGCATATTTCATGCCTCAGATCTTTGGCGGTGCCGGATGCATTTCTTCCGCGTTCGGCAAAACTGACGGCAAAATTTTCCACCTGGTTGAAAAACACGCTTTTATTCCCGCAAATCTGAAATTGTATCTTGACACAGGCGAATACGAACCGCCAATCGTCAAGGCCTATTTTAAGATGATGAAGCTACTGAAAGAGCGCGGCTTCATCGAGGGACACAATTTAATGGGTTACTTTGATGAAAAGGCCACACATTGTGAAGCCGCCTGGGCAAGGCGTCTGGCTCTGCCGTTAAGATATTTACTATCAACACGAAATTAATATCATTAAATAGTTTGACATTAAACTAATTTCAGTTAAGTTTGAATTAAGAGATCTATACAATAAGGAGAAAAGAATGAAGTTCAAACTTTTTATACTCAGCGTATTAATGGTATTGACCGTCTACGGACAAGTCCTGGCCGATAGCTGCTCCAGCAGCAAAGACGCCTCATGCCCTGACGGAGTGTGCTCGGTTACCGAATCCGAGAAAGGTCATGACCACTCGGGACATGATCACGCAGGACATGATCACCACAACAAAAAGGTGGAAAAACCATCAGAAACAGAGCACTCCCACAAGGCCGCAACCCTTAACACTTCCGCGCTAAAAACGCTCATGGACAGTGGCATACCCCTGATAATTCTCGATGCCCGCTCAGGAAAATGGGATGATGGCTCAAGAATTCCCGGTGCCAAATCGCTGAATTCTGAATCCAAACCAGAAGAAATAGCCAAAATCATACCTTCTAAAGATTCTCTGGTAGTAACTTACTGCTCAAACCTTAAATGCCCTGCCAGCGATATGCTTTATCGCCATCTGAAGTCTCTTGGCTACAGTAATGTAATTGAGTACC
The DNA here is from genome assembly GCA_964596185.1 of uncultured bacterium. Taxonomy (GTDB): domain Bacteria; phylum Muiribacteriota; class Ozemobacteria; order Ozemobacterales; family Ozemobacteraceae; genus DYKG01. Next base: position 46,705 of record CAZQUE010000004.1, read on the forward strand.
CCGAAGGCATTCAGGGATGGAAAGAGGCTGGAAATCAGGTTAAAACAACAAAATAACCACTTTTGATTTTTTTTGGAACCGGGTCGCAAAGCATTTTTTGCCGGCCCGGTTCTTTTTTGCGCCTGATTTTATTGTAAAAAGAGCTTTAAAAATGAGTTGGATATGCCTATAATACAGGCAACTATCCTTGTCGGAGGTACACTTTGAAGAACATATCCGGAATTATAGTATTGTGCTTCCTGATTTTTTTGGGTCACACAGCCAATGCTGCAGTCATAACAATGTTCGACGGCTCTGGCCTTGAAATTGACAATTTTGCTTACGAAAACGACAGATTGAAAATTTTAGAAGCATCGGCCACAAAAGAACTTGGCCGGGACCAGATCCAGGACATTAGCTTTTCCGCCCACAAACAGAAAAAAGCTTCTCTGGCAACTGATTGCGCTGATCTGCCCACCTTACAGGCGAGAGCTTTTGAGATCATGAAAAAATATCCCGACTCGGATTCGGTTCTGGTAAGCGAAGAGGCAAGCTACCAACATCGCCGTGACGGCACCAACCTCACCCGTTATCGCGGAGTCACTTTCATTGCCAAAGAAGAAAGCCTTTGGAACGCTCAGGTTTCTCTGTCGTTCGACCCACACCGTGAAAAGATCCGCATTCTTCATGCTCGTTCTTATTCGGCAGACGGCCAGATCCACAGCCTGTCCCCCGATCAGATAAAAGTTTCCAAGGGAACTTCAGGCAGCGTATACTTCAATCAGTATCAGCAAATGCGCTTTACCATTCCTGAAGTTTCGGTTGGCTCACTGGTTGACTACAGTTATGAAGTAGAAGAATTCAATCCCTTCGATGGCAACCTTTTTCAGGGGCGCGCCTACTTTCAGGGCGACAATCCCATCGGAGAATCGATACTTCGCGTCAGCATTCCCCATGATAAAAACCTGCATTTCGTAGCTTACAACTGTGAAGGCTATGCCTCTTCACCAAAGATCATCGATGGAGTCGATTCGCTAATCTACAGCTGGAAATTCACCGACATTGCACCATTGATTGCCGAGCCTTATATGCCGGCTTATCGCGACGTCGTGCCCTGCATCTATTACAGCCTTCACAAAGATTTCACCTATATTCACAACAAACTGCGACCAATGTTTGAAAAAAGATTTCAACTTACCGACCCGGTTCGTCAAAAGGTTGACGAGCTGATCGAAGGGGCCAAAGATCTCAACGAAAAGATTGCCCGCCTATATCTGTTCTGCCAGAAAGAGATCCGCTATATTTCCATCAAAGGCAATCTCGCCAGCAACCAGGTTGGACACCCGGCCGAAGAAACTTTGAAAAACAAATATGGCGATTGCACCGACAAAGGAATGTTGCTGGCCACCATGCTCAAACACATTGGCGTTGAAGCTTATCCTGTAGGAATTCGCACTAACAATGCCGGAAGATCTATTCGCGACCTCGGCATCTTCGACGACAATCACTGCATAACCGAAGTTCATCTCGATGGGCGCATCTTTTATCTCGATTCCACCGCTACCGATTACCGCTACCCTTATTTCCGTTCTGATGACCACGACACAATAGCCGAAAACACCATGCTCGGCACGATGAACCCAGTGCCACTCCCCCCACCCGAAGACAACGCTATTCACGTAACTCGCAACATCACTCTATCGCCAGATGGAACAACCAGAATAGACTTCGAAAGCAGCCAAAATGGCTCTTCAGAGGCATATTTCAGGCAATCTGCCCGAAATCTCAAACCAGAGGAATATGAAAAACAGATCCGCTCATCGGTTGCCGCGCTGACTGCTGATTATTCGCTAGAGTTAGCAACCCATACCAATCCTCTTGATTTCAGCGACAACTTCAGGGCCAGATCAATCTATACGCTGAACAGGTTTGCACCAAGATCCGGCAAATATATGATTTTTTCAATTCCCTATTTTGAAGTAAGCTTCCCGGAAGTCAGCCTCAACGAAAGAAAGTTTCCTATCGTCTATACAACCACCCGACTTAGAACTGATCAGGTAAACATTCGCATTCCCGAAGGCTACAATGTAAAATATCTGCCGCCGGCACTGCGAGTTCAAAGTCCGTATGTTGAATTCGAAGTAATTTATGATCAACAGGGTGACAACATCAAGGTTACCCGAAAAATGGCCTTACCCAGAAGAGTGGTTCCGGTAAACGATTACCAAACCTTCAAGGCCGATCTTGAAAAAATCGCCTTTGCCAGCAAGGAACGTATTTTTCTTGAAAAAAATGAAAAGCCGGAAAAAGCCCAGGAAAGCAATTCAGATTCGAATAACATCGCTTCAGCAACCATAGAAACCGGCAACCAGAACGACCCGGAAAGCAGCACCAGCGGAGGCCAGGAATGAAAAACATCATTAAATTATTTATTTTAATCGCATTGTTAAGCGCCACCTGCCATGCCGACGTTCTTTATCTTAACGAAGGCGAAGAAATTACCGGACGCCTTAAAGCCATTAAAGACGGCGTGGTTTTCTTCACTCTGATTTCCGGAGAAGAAAAAGAAATAGAACAAGGTAAAGTAGCTCACATTCTGATTTCTAAAATCAGAAAAGGCGATGAGATAAAAAAAGTCAGTGAAATTAACGATCCGATTGTCCAGAATATTCTTAACAACCTGCCTGACCCGGCAGACTTTCCTGATGCCGATTATATAACCCTCTTAAGGCGCAACGAATTTAAATTCACTTCTGCCGGCGAAAGAATTCTGAACGTTCGAGAAATTATTCAGGTTCTAAAAGAGCCAGGCCTCGATCAGGCCAACACTTCGATCTACTTTTTCGCTGAAGACGAAGAATGTGAACTGACCTATGCCCACACTTATTCAGCTGACGGCAACGTCTATCACATAACCGACGATGCCGTTTCCCTCGAATCTCTTCGCTCCGGCACTCCCGAGTATGCCCGACTCAAAAAACTCAAACTCGCCATGAAAAAAGTTGATATCGGCAGCATCATCGACTATTCCTACACCCGAAAACTTAGTGGTATCGATGCAATTAACCCTCGGGTTACCTCTTATTCTTTTGGTGAAAGAGAACCGATTCTAAAAGAAGAGTTCGTAGTCATCAGCGACAAAAGCATTGAGCTGCAGAAACACCAATACCAATGGTCAGATACAGTTAAATTCAATGAATCGATTAAAGACCAGGAATTGGTCTGGGAATGGACGTTTTCAGACTTGAAAGGCTACATTCCTGAGCAGAACATGCTTCCAGGCAAACGTATTTTCCCCAGAGTCGTGGTTTACCAGGCTTATCCCTGGCAGGAAACTGCTGAAAAATTGTCTGCAGCCTATGAAGCTGCACGCCCCGAAGAAAAATCCCTGCATGATCTTATTGCAAAGGCCGGTATCAACCAGGAAATGAGCCAGCTGGAAAAAGCTTCGGCTTTATATGAAACCATCAATAAAGAAATACGGGATGTCGGTGTTTCTGTATCGCAGATGGGTGGCTTCGCCCCGGTTTCGACGCAAATCACCCTCAACAAGAAATACGGCAATACCCAGAACTGCCTGGCCCTTTTCCATTTCGCACTTCAGGCTGTTGGCATCGATTCCATGCCCGGCTTTTGCTCCGATAAACGTGAAATAGTAACGGTCAAGGAACATGCCAGCCTCGCCCATACCGATTACGCAGTTATCAAGGTCATCGCCGACGGGCAAACCTTTTACAGTGACGGCGGTTCAATTTATCGGCCATTTGGCACAATTTCAACCGGCCTTCAGGGTGCTGATGCCTGTTTCCTGGATGTGGCAAAAAAAGCGTTCAGTTTTGACCAGCTGCCAAAAACAACCTTTGACTGGAATCGCTATGAAAGGAACGTTCTGGTAAAAATTAAGGAAAGCGGCGATATGCAGGTTAGCGAAATCATTCATTTTCGCGGCCCCTATGAAGCTGGAATCCGTGAGCTGAAATCGATCAAGGATCAGGAAAAAAGGAATTACGCCGAAAAACGGGTAAAAAATGTTCATCCCAACGCGGTTCTTGAAAGCTTCGGTTTTTCAGCAATGGAAAATCTGATCTCCCCGGCAGTCCTGACCCTGCGTTATAAGATTCCGGCAGCTGCACAAAAAGCCGCAAACAATATCATGACCTTCACCAACTTCTGGGTCAATTACCAGTCCAGTTCTGCCAGTCTGAGCAAGCGCAAATACCCGATGCAGTATTGGGCAACCGAAGAAAATTCCCAGACGATTGTTTTTGAATTACCGAAAGGCTTCAGCTGGGTTCCCTGGGATCGCCAGTTCAATTACAGTTCTGGATTGATAAGTTTTTCCTCAAACATGAACCAGCACGAGAATCAACTTATATATGCAGACAGATTCGTCGCCCGCGAAGATGAGTTTATCGACGATTCCCAGTATAACAATTACCGCAATTGCATTCTAACCATGAGTGAACTTGCGAATCAGTGGATTATCATCGAACGATTAGAAGAGCCTGTATCCCTTCCGGCCGCTTCATCACCAGCCGATTTACCAAACGAACCGGCTTCTTCTACTGTTCCAGCTCCGGTAATTGAAACCGAACCCCAGGGATAATCAGAAAAATATTTTGTCCAGATCAGAAACAATCAGCCAGATCGTTGCAATAGCAATACCCTGGCTGATTTTATTCATTTTACCTGTTGTCTATTTCCATTCTGAAATAAATGCTTTGTTGCTGCTGGAAATCTTTGCCGCTGTCGCTTCTTTAACGCTGATTTTTAGCCGACAAAAAACTGAGGTCAGTCGCAGCAGTCTGGCCATTTATGTTTCAATGTTGACGCTGCTGTTTCTGGCAATTCGCGCCACCTGGCTTTCCTGTGACTTTTCAACTTCCTGGCCGGTGCTGATCAAGTATATTGCCTTGATTCAGCTTTTTTTCACAATATCCTTAGTTGCCCGAAAAATTGAATTTCAAGAATCATTGATGAATGCCTCGATTTTTACGGGAATACTTCATGGTCTGCTGGCGATTCAGGAATACATAGAGGCACCGCCGATTCCTGCAACCTGGATAGATCCAGCATTGAAAGAACATGTAAGAACCCGATGCGCTGGCATGTTTACCGACCCTAATGTTTTTGGCGCATTCCTCGCAGTATTATTCCTGTTTATCACAGTGGCTTTGCTCAAGGCTGAAAATTTTAAAAAGACTCTTATCGCGGGTATGGCATTATTTCTAACTGGAATAGCCGAGCTGACCACTTTGAGTCGAGGTTCATGGATAGCATTGGCATTGGGGTTATCTTTTTTTCTTCTTCTTTCATGGAAAGGAAAAAGAGAATCAGGCCAAGACATGCGGCCATTATTGTTGATTTTAGCTGTTCTGGCAGTGATTGCCATGGCTGGACCTTTCAAATACCGCATTTTCAGCATGGTTGAGACCAAGGACATGACAATTGCGCAACGTTCACTAATCTTGAAAGGTTTTAAAGAAGGCTTTGCAAAAATCCCCTTCAGCGGCTTCGGGCCGCATACTTTCAGTCAGATTTATCCCAGATTCAGAGCTGTAGGCGGCGATTATCCTCTTTATGCACACAATGAGATTCTACATAGTCTGGTCGAGACAGGACATCTTTCAGCCCTTCTTCTGCTTTTCCTTTTTTTACTGATTCTCTGGCAGGCTTTAAGGAAAGCGCCCGACAGCTTTCAGGTTGCTGGTATTGCTGCCATGCTTTGTCTATTCGTCCACAACCTGAGCGGATTTTCTTCGCGAATCCTGCCGACAGCTTTACTGATAATATTTTCTGCAGTATTGTCGCGTCCGGAAGACCCGGGTTTCAAATTGCACCCCTTTCTAAAAAAGGTTCTTTTCGGCTCAACGGTTTTTGCCGCAATAATGACCATCTGTTTGGGGAGTTACAGTTTCTACATCAACCGGATCATGCAGCAGGCTTATTTCGAACTTCAGGCAGGGGATTTCAATCAGGCTCTGGCTTTGTTTTCACAGGTCGAAAAACTTGACCCGGGAAACTCAGTAGCCTCAAGCCGCAAATCAGACATTTTTTTGGCGCAAAAAGATTTTGCCAAAGCAAGAACAGCTCTGATCAAAGCTTTGTCGGCTAATCCAGGCGAAGCTCTTTACTGGCTCAAACTTGCCCGGTTACAACCGCCGGATCAGGCAGAAGAATCATATTTAAAAGCAATTGAGCTGGATCCTGCCTCGGAAATGTTCCGACTCGAGTTCGCCCGCTTCCTCGTCGGGCAGGAACGAAGGCAGCAGGCTTTGCAGCAGCTCGAAGCTGCGCTGGCATCTTCCCCAGGGTTCCATCAGGTTTATCGGAATTATCTGGCCATTGAAGAGTTGAAAAAAGAACTCAACGCTCACTGATTTTATCCAACCAAAAAAAGCTTCAGAGTTGGCGACAGCAATGCCGATGTTACTTCTGAATCATGTATCAGAAATTAATAAAGGCAACGATCCTGCTCATCCTTTTCTGGCCGGTAGCTCTGCCAGCCGCGATGGACTTCGTCTTCGAAGAAAGTCTTTCGCAGTCTTTGTCTCGCCTCGAAAAACTCTATCTCGACGGCGAATGGGATGAGGCGATGAATGTTGCCCGCGGCATCATCAAAGACGCCCCCAAAGACCATCCCAGTTCGCGCAGGGCACAGGATTTGATCATCCTTTCACTTGATGCAAAAAACAAAGCGATTCTCGCCAAGGCCAACCGGGAAAACCTCAAAAAGAAACGAGAATCGGCGCAAAAGCTTCTGGCAGAAGGCAGCAAGCTTCTTACGGAAAAGAAATACAAAGAAGCTTCTTACAGTTTCAATCAGGCCATGCAGCTTTATCCGGGTGATGCCCAGTGTTACTTTTTGCTCGGCTACGCCCAGCTTAAATCTGGAAATCGCAAAAGCGCCTATGAGGCCTTCAAAAAATGTCTAAAAATTGACAAAAACAATACCAGGGCTCTGTTTCACATTTCCGGCCTTAGCTATGAATTCAAAAAATATGCAGAAGCAGAAAACTATTCGGCGGGCCTGATCAAACAGATTGTCGCACGCATGTCTGAACTTCGGGAAATACTTGTTGCCCAGCGTGAAAAACAGCTTAATGACAAGGCGATTGCCACTACCCGAAAAATTGCTTCGCTAAAGCAAAATCTTGGACAAGCCTCAAACCTTTATGGCATGCTGCTTGCACGCAAAGGGGATTACAAGAACGCTATCAAAGCCTTTAACCGCGCGGCGAAAATAAATCCTTCATCGCCTGAAATATGGCTGCAGCTTGGCAAAAGCTACCTGATGCAGAAAATTTACCATCAGGCAACTCTTGCATTGGAACAATCGATTTTTATCCGAGAAACAAGGCTGAGGGAAATCCGCGAAAATGCCGGCAAGCTTCTCGATGCCGGTAAAAGTGATGCTGCAGTGGAAGCAGAACTTGAAACCCGAAAGTTGAAGAATCAGATAGCCTCAGCTCTCTATACTCTGGCGATCGCTAATGGTCGCAAGAAAGATACTGAGGTTGCCTTAACCAACATTGACAAAGCTATTGAATACAAGCCGGATTTCATCCAGGCCAGGTATGCCCGCGCAGTATTGCTGGCCGAAAAAAATCATCTCGATGAGGCTCTTGAAGAAATGCGTCAGGTTCTTAAAAACTCGCCGCCCAAAAGCGCTCAAGCTAAAAAAGCAATTAAAACCATTACTTTTCTGATGGATCTGGTCGCCAAACGTGACAATCCAAGAATTGTCGCCAAAAAAACCACAACCGAGGTTCCGGTTGATGAATATGTCAAAGATATGCCGGGCATCGGTGGCAAAAAGGCCGAACAAAACTGGGAAGAAATTTTTGCGCGATTGAAGGAAATTAAAGATCTCTACCTGATGCGAAATTATCCTGAAGCTATCAGAAGATTGCTTTATCTGCGCACACGGCATCCGCAGGTTGCTGACATTCACGCAATACTCGGACATTGCTATATGGAACAAGGCCGGCTTGAAGATGCCCGCAACTGTTTCAGTCAGGCAATTGAAATTGACGCGAAGCATGCCGAAGCGCTTGCGAATCTGGCCTATGTTCTGGCAACCAGGGAAGAAAACCTTCCCAAAGCCCTCGAATATGCCGATCGGGCTCTGAGTCTTGATGGCATGCGGGCGGAATTTCACCACAGCAAAGGCTGGGTGCTTTTTAAAACCGGCGAAGTCAAACAGGCAATCGCTTCATTTTTGCGGGCGGTGCAAATTAAACCTGACTATCAGATAGCCCGCTATCACCTTGGTCTGACATATTATATCGATCGAAATTTTGTCGGCGCGCTCGATTGTTTCGAACAGGTTATCGCCATAAACCCCGGGCACCATAAAGCATGGCTCTTCAAGGCAATCAGTCTGGCAAGGCAGAAGAAAGCACCCGAAGCTTTGATCGCCCTCGAAGCGCTTAGAGAAAAATTGCCGGAAAAATCAACTCTGGCAAGGGTTGTCGGCGATCTACACGCCAAAATCAAGCTGGCCAACGAGCGCCATACCGACATCCCGGTTCCCGAGATTAAGAATCCCGCTCCAATAGAGCGATTGCTCGCTGAAGCACTTGAATTCAGACGAAAAGGGCTGGTCAACCATGCCAAAGAAAAATACCTCGAATGCCAGCGACTGGCACCGGAAAGATTCGAACCACATTTTGAACTGGGCGAAATGTATGCTGCCGCCGGGCTTAACAAACCTGCTCTTGCGGCCTGGGAGAGAGCCAGAAAGCTTAAACCCGATCATTATCAGCTAGAACTAAACATGGGCAAAATGTATCACAAGCTCGGTGAGCGCAAAAAAGCTCAGGAAAATTTCAATCGAGCGATGACCCTGGACGAAAAGGATCCTGAGCCCCGTTATTATCTGGGCCTGATTGCTTACGAAGATCGTCATTTCGAATCGGCAGAAAGCCACGCTCTTGCGGCCTTACGCCAGAAAGAAAACTACTTCAAAGCAATGGCTCTGTTAGGCATGGCGAGAATAAAACTCAATCGCCTCAAACCCGCTCGGGATATTTATGAAACTCTTTACGCGAAAGCTCCTTCTGACTCGTCAATCAAGCGCCACGCCCGCAAGAAAATCTGGGAACTTACGCGAATGATGGCACCGGCAATGTATCCATCGGTTGAAGATGCCATGGAAGTAAAAAGCCAGATGGTTCAAAAAGTTTCCGGAGCCGGAGCCGACAAGGGCTTCAAACCCTCTCCAACTGATGCAGAAGCTTTTAAGGCCTACGGCAAAAATACCATGACCGTAGACGACAAAATCTGGGTTCTCAAACAGCTCGAAAAATTCTCTTCGGTATCAATGCCGGCACCGGCTGCGCCACTGCGCAAAACCACATCGCCGCAGACTTTTACCAGTAAAGAAAAGCAATGGCTGGTCAATCGGCTACAGAAATTTGACTCACAGAGCAACCGCTATGCCCTGCCACCGGAAATCAAAGTTGACAAATACTCGATCAAAGCCACATCACAGCAAAAGACCAGAACTCCAGACAAATCGGATCAGTTTGTTAGCGAGGCGCTTGAGTTTGCCGAAAAAGGTTTTATTGATCAGGCTTTAAAAACCCTCGAACAAGCTCGTTCAATTTCACCAGAGAACCTCGAAGTGCTTGTAAACATTGGTTACATAAATACTATCGTCGGCAATTTCAAAGACGCATTCTCTGCCTTTGCCCAGGCATCAATAAGTCACCCGGATGATCCTTTGCCAAAGATCGCTTTGGGCAACCTTTACTGGCTCGGCGGACAAGCAGAAAAAGCCGTCGAAAGCTGGAAGGCCGGCAAAGGTGTAATCAAGCTCGACGAAAAATTCAATCTGATTGCCCGATCAGAAAAAATCTGGAAAAGAATGCTGGAAATAAATGGAGTCGATATCGACGCCCATTCGAATCTTGGCCTGGCCTACCTCTTTTCCGGCCGATTCAAAGAGGCTCTGACTGAATTTCAGGCGGTTACCAGCATAGATCGCAACCGCAAGGAGCATGAATTTTATCAGGCACAAGCTTATGTAATTCTTTATCTTCAGAATAATAACCGCTCGATGAAAAAAGAAGCTGAAGGCATTCTTGCCAAGTTGAAAAAAGGCCCCGAAGCATTTCCTCATTCTGAAAAACTGCACAGTTTTCTTGGGAGCATCTGATCATGAAACATTCATTTAAACTAATCATTGCTCTACTGGCACTATTAATGCTGCAGTTACCGGCATCTGCCCAGTCTGAGCAGTTTCTCCTGGGCGATTACGAGGTTTATTCGGTTGGCACCCCACCGAAGCCTGCTGAAAAAGCTCCAAAAAGCTCGATCTTCAGTTTGACTCCGAAGAATTCGTTCAATGCCGATGGGCTCGGTGGCTTCTTTGTAGCCAATACCGCAGACCGTTTCAAAAGTGGCCAGCTGATTTTGACTTCCCGCTACCGTTTTCACGAATTGAACAGCCGCCGTGGCACCAGTTATTATCAAACCGAAGATGGTCATGTTTCAACCTATGAAACAAGCCTGACCTGGATCGGGGATTGGGCCGAATGGGGCTTTACCGTGCCGATTCATGACTGGAGTTTGAGCGCTCCCCGAACATACGGCACCAGATCGAGTTCTGAAACTGGCCTGGGAAATATGAAGATTGGCTGGAAAGCAACCTACCTTCCCGACAAAAGCTATTATCGCTTTGCTTATGGGGCAATGGCAACGGTTACGACCGGCAATCCGGATCACATGCTTCCTGCTGGCTCAAAAAGCAACGATGAGCTCAAACTTTTCGGCTGTGTAACCACCAAAGAAACAGACCGGGCAACCGCCAATCTCGAACTCGGTGCCGTTATCGATTCAGAAACCGAAGACGACCGCTTTCTCTATCGCGGTGGTATCAGCTATGAAGCGACCAAACATGTTTCGCTTATTGGTGAGCTGGCCGGGGAAATTCTTGGCGGCGATGATAAAGACACACTGGATATGGTGCTTGGCGTCAGACTGGGCATCAATGAAACATGGAATCTGGAATTTGCCTGGTATAAAAATCTGCGCACTTACCGTGAATACGGATGGGATGATCAGCTTCAGGCCGGCTACTCGCTTCGCTGGTAAAAAGCTAACGTAAACGTTTTTTAAGCTCGGTAATCATTTCCTGGGCCACTGCCCATTCCCGTGATTTTTCGGGGGCGCGGGAAAAAATCTTTTCAAACTGCATCATTGCCATTTTTCCGGCTTCCTGATCGCCTTTGAGCAGAAGAAGATCTGTGTAAGCATTGGCACTTTTCATCAACATCTGCAAATTATCAGGCTCAGCTTCGAGGCCGATTTTCAATACTGCGATAGCATCAGTCTGTCGTCCCGAACGGCTCAGACGATCAGCTTCAGCCAGTACTTCTTCGCTACCCATCCTCTTAATGACAAAATCACTGGCACGAGGCTGTTCGGGTTCGCTGGGAGTAGCTTCACGGGCCAGTTCAGCTGCACGAGCCTGTTCTTCAGCCTGTTTTTTGGCAAGGGCTTCCCGTTCGGCAATTATGGCGTCATAACGTTCAACCATTCTGGTCGCTTCAACAAAAAACTGTTTGTCTTTGCCGGCATTTTTATTCTGCTCGATGAAGCTACGCAAATCAGGCACAGCCAGTTCAAGATTTCCGGATATGGCGATGAAAAAACCACGGAAAAACAAACCATCGGTCATGCGATTTGGCCGGTCTTTAAGGTATTCAAGGCCCTTGCGAATTAGCCCGTTCTCTGGCTCGGCAAGCAGGTCACGCTCAGCGATAATACAACTGGCGTATAGTTCGATCGCTTTTTCAAGCTGATCCTTTTCAAGCGCTTCCATGGCCTGGTTGAAAATAACTGCCGCCGGCCCGGTGCGATTGGTACGAACTTTTTTATTCTCTTCCTTTTTCTGCTTTTCTAATTTCTCAGAGATTTTTGGGGGCATTTCAGGTGGCTTTTCAGTTGGCACCTGCTTTGTTTCAACTTTAGGCTTAACCGGTTCAACGGGTCGCAAATCTCTAATTTTGGGTTGTTGCGACTGACCATCGACCAGATAAACCATAGATTCTTCAAGTCCTGGGAGAGCGGGTACCACTTCATTTTGATCCGGGTCAGAAAGACTGCGCAGGCGCTGCAGGGCCTGCGTAAAGCCAGGGTTGAGCGACAAGGCTCGACCATAGCTTTCGCGGGCTTCCTGCATTCTCCCCATGGCCTCATAGCAAAGTCCCATGTTGTATGGAACCCAGTATGAATCAGGGTTAATCCTCTCTGCCTGCTTGTAGCAATGCAGACTGTCTCTGAACTGGCCGCTTTTTTTGTAAAGAATACCAAGATTGTTATAGGCGTGAAAATTGTCGGGGTCGATCCTCAATAGGGCAAAGTAAGTTTCCACGGCTTTAACAAAATTGTTCTGCAGACCATATTCCATGGCCAGATGCAACATGGCTTCGGTATCTTTGGGATTCTCGATCAGCGACTGTTGCAACTGATAGATCCGCCCGGAATTGATTGCAGCCCTGGCATCTACAGAAAATGCAAGCAAAAGCGCACACACCGCAATTACCATGTAACTGCGGGTGTTAACTGTCAGAAACAGTGTCGGTAAGAAGTTCGTCGTCTCAGCGAGCTTCGACCAGAAATTTAATTGCTGTCTTTTCGTTTCCATCAATGTCGATTTTTGCAAATGCAATCAGAGTTACCAGTTCTATGCCTTTAGGCGCAACGTAGCCCCTGGTGACGGCAATAGATTTTACAGCCTGATTGACTGCACCCGCACCAACCGCGAGCAACTCAACCTGTTTGTCCTGTTCAAGTACTGCAGCGATAGCACCGGCAACTGATTTTGGGTTTGATGATGATGCGACTCGAAGTATTTCCATCTTGAGCCTCTCCTTTTATCTGGTTTGACCCCTCCATCTGAATTATAATCAAAAGCTCGACACAATTGCAATGCAAATTGTACACTTGGGCGATATTTATTAGGCAAATGCCATTTCTGAAGGTTTATTTTTTTTCGATTTTAGAAAAATCAGGTCAAAGGATGCTTTGCAAAACTTTTCACAACAAGCTGATTCGTTTACCAATTTATTTTAAACGATTTTTGTTTAAATCAACCGTTAAACTATTTTCGCAAAAAAAATCATCGCCCGATAGTCTCGGGCGATAGTCATACAAAGGATAAAGAAAACCTGCCGGTTTGAAAAACAACCGACTTTATTGGTTAAACTTTTCCAAGCAAAACGCTGGCGTTCTGGCCACCAAAACCGAAAGAGTTAACGATTCCGGCATCGATCTGTTTTTGCTTGGGCTGTTTGGGCACAAGATCGAGATCGGCAAGCTCATCACTTGGGCTTTCAAGATTAACTGTGGGGTGAATGAAGCCATTTTGTATCTGAATAACGGTAGCGACAACCCCAACTGCTCCAGCTGCGCCGAGAAGATGGCCAATCATCGATTTGGTTGCGTTGATCGAAACGTTGCCAACCTTGTCGCCAAATACTCTTTTTACCGCGATCATTTCTGCGATATCGCCGATCGGCGTGCTGGTGCCATGAGCATTGACGTAATTGATACGATCGATTGGGGTGTTGTTGAAACTAATTGCTTTGGTCATCGCAAGATAGCCGCCAAGGCCTTCCGGATGTGGTGCTGTAAGGTGATGTGCATCAGCGCTTGCTCCATAGCCGAGAAATTCAGCCAAAGGCTTACTGCCACGCTTTTCCACACTTTCTTCGCTTTCAAGAACAAGAACCCCTGCTCCTTCACCCATGACGAAACCGTCGCGATCTCTGTCAAATGGCCGGGAAGCCCGATCAGGCTCATCATTTCGTGTAGAAAGAGCTTTCATCTTGGCAAAACCGGCAACGGTCAGCGGAGTAATGGCTGCTTCAGCGCCACCGCAGACCATAATGTCACATTCGCCCGAAACGATCTTCGAGTAGGCCTCACCTATACCGTGCAAACCGGAGGCACAAGCTGAAACCACGCAGAAATTCGGGCCATTGAAGCCATATTCCATGGCAATGCAACCGGCGGAAATGTTACAAATCATCATTGGCACCAGGAAAGGACTTACTCTTCCCGGCCCGCTTTTCAAAATGGTATCGTATTCGGCTTCAAAAGTATGAATGCCACCAATACCTGTCGAAACAGTACAGCCGACTCTCAAAGGATCGAAGTTTTTTTCGGTAAGACCAGCCTGTTGCACTGCCATTGCCGCTGCCGACATTGCAAATTGCGAATAGCGGTCATGACGGCGAACTTCTTTTTTGTTCATGTATTGTTCAGGGTCAAAATTTCTGATTTCGCCGGCAATCCTTACGGTATGTTGAGAAGCATCAAAGGCGCTGATCGGAGCGATGCCGCTTTTGCCCTGTTTCAAACCATCGGTAAAATCCTGTACACCAATGCCGATTGGGGTAACTGCTCCGAGCCCGGTGACAAAAACGCGTTTCATTTAATCTGGTCCTCCTGATGCTGTGGTAAGAAATCTGGCTCTTAGTCTACGCTTTCAAGCCCCTCAAAGAAGTTTTCAAAAATTTGTTTAACCGAGAGAATTTCGTTGATTCGATAAACATGTTCGCCCGCAAAAACCAGGCCCTTGTCAAGATGGCCTTGCCGTGCTTCTATAAGGGCTTTGACAATACAAAAACGATGCGAGCATTTTTTTAGGCAGGAAATGCATGGCGGCACCTCTACCGTGCCATCCGCAACTTTTTTGGTAAATGGGGTTTCGAGTGCATTACCCTGCAGCCCGACCGGGCTAAGTATTCTGAACACATCACCCTTTTTTGCCCGAAGGTAGCAATCATGAAACGCCTTATCGACATTTGCTTCAAAGCTTGCAGCAAAACGTGTGCCGACCTGGACTCCATCAGCTCCGAATTTAAAAGCATCGATAATGTCCTGCTGGTCGATAATGCCGCCGGCAAGTAAAACAGGAATACGCACCTTAGCTTTCACTTCAGGAAAGATGTCTCGAGCCAGCCGGTCTGTGCCCAGGTGTCCGCCGGCTTCACAACCTTCAACAACCACGGCGCTGGCACCGAGTTTTTCGGAAAGAGCCGCAACGCGGTCACTAGAAACGATAGGAACAACCGGAATGCCGTAATCTCTGCCAAGATCGAAAATGTCACGGGAAAAGCCTGCACCAGCGACGAGGACATCAATTCCTTCATCTGCGGCAGTTTTCATGACTTCCATGAACTCAGTGGCCGCAACCATGGTATTGATTCCTACAATTCCGCCTTCTGCAATACTTCTGGCGATACGTATCTCCTGGCGCAGTTCGTCCATTTCCATGCCCGAACCTGCAATCAGACCAATGCCACCCTCGCGGGCGACTGCCCCGGCCAGCTTGCCAGTAGAAACACGAATAGCCATTCCGCCCTGCATTATCGGGTATTTTGGCTGCAGATTACCAATCTTTAATTTAGGAAGTATTTTCACCCGGAGGTCTCCAAACCACCTTCCAAATTTTCATCTGGAAGGTGGAGAAAGTTTTCAGCCTTTCTTGGCAGTGATGTAGTCGACTGCGTCTTTAACAGTTCTGAGTTTTTCAGCGTCTTCGTCTGGAATTTCGATTTCGAAATGTTCTTCGAGATCCATAACCAGTTCAACAGTATCAAGACTGTCTGCGCCAAGGTCTTCGATGAAGCTTGCTTCGAGAGTTACCTGTTTTTCATCGACCTGAAGTTTGTCAACTACGATTCTTTTAATTTCTTCAAAATAATTGCTCATTGATAATTCCTCCTGAAATTTTGGCGGTCAGGCCATAACCATGCCGCCATCGACGGTCAGAACCTGACCAGTAATGTACGATGCTTTATCAGAAGCCAGGAAAGACACAGCATTTGCTACATCGGTCGGGGTGCCAAAGGCATTCATCGGAATCTGGGTTAACATCTGTTCTTTAACTTTATCAGCAAGAACAGCGGTCATCTCAGATTGAATGAACCCGGGGGCAATAGCATTTGCTCTGATTCCTTTTCGTCCAAATTCTTTGGCAAAACTTTTGGTGAAACCAATAATGCCAGCCTTGCTTGCAGCATAATTAGCTTGTCCAACGTTGCCCATCAGACCGATTACTGAAGCAATGTTAATCACGGATCCTGATTTTTGCTTCAACATGGGTCTTATCACAGCCTTTGACATGAGAAAGGTCCCTTTGAGGTTTACTTTCAAAACCAGATCCCATGCATTCTCATCCATGCGCATCAGCAAACCGTCACGGGTAATGCCGGCATTGTTGACCAGGACATCGATTCGGCCAAATTTTTCGAGTGTGGCCGCAACGAGTTTTTCCGCATCTTCAGCAACTGAAGCGTCGGCTTTGACCTGGAGGTTGGTGATGTTTTCAGCATCCAGCTGCTTGGCCGCAGCAACCAGGCCTTCTTCATTGATGTCGGAAAGCACGACAGCGTAGCCTTCAGAGCCCAGCACCCTGGCAATCTCAAACCCGATTCCGCGAGCCGAGCCGGTAACAATCGCTACACGCTGTTGTGAATTATTACTGTCAGTCATTTTAACCTCTGTTTCGATGGTGTAACAAAAATTAGATTAGTGGTGCAGTTTTACTGCTTTTGAGGAAAGTTGTCAACCCCCAAATTGCTTAGCCGGCTTCCGCGATTGAAAACAATTGCTCCAGGCTTTCGGGATCACTGGCAAAAACAGTATTGGCGGCAGAATTGATTTTTTTGTTCAACCCTGCAAGCACCTTTCCCGGTCCGATTTCAGTAAAATGCTGGTAACCATCGCTTACCATGCGATTAACGATGTCTTCCCAGTAAACTGAGCCGGTCAATTGATCGAGAAGCTTTGTTTTGATTTCTTCGGGATCTGTGGCAGGAGCAGCATCGATGTTGCCATAAACAGGGACTTGCGCCGTTTTAAACTCAACCTCTGCGATAGCCCTGGCCAATTCATCACGGGCATTCTGCATCAAAGGTGAGTGGAAAGGCCCAGATACTTCAAGGGGTGTTACTCGCTTGGCCCCAGCCGATGAAGCCAGTTCGCCGGCTTTTTTTACGGCTGCCGCCGCACCTGAAATTACCAGCTGCCCGGGACAATTATAATTGGCAATAACACAGACACCTTCACTCGAAGCTTCCTTACAGATTTCTTCGAGCTTGTCACGACCCAGCATCAGAATTGCGCTCATTGCACCGATTCCTGCAGGACAGGCTTTTTCCATGGCAGCAGCACGAATACTTACCAGTTTGAGCAGGTCTTCGTATGAAGCCACACCAGCAGCATAAACGGCATTGTATTCGCCGAGACTGTGACCAGCAACAGCTGAAAACTCAATGCCGTTACGTTTGATCCATTCGGTCAGGACTGCCGATGCAAAGAATATCGCCGGTTGTGTGTTGATAGTTTTTTTGAGCTCTTCTTCGGGGCCATTGAAACAAATTTCACTAATATTTCTGCCCAAAATAGCGTCAGCTTTTGCAGCCATTTCTGCCGCCCAACTGAATTTATCAACCATGGCCCGAGCCATGCCGACTTTTTGAGAACCCTGCCCGGGAAAAATTATCGCCTTCATGTCAATCACCTTAAAAAAAAAGATTTAAAACGGTTTAAAGGCCTGAAGTCTCTCAAAAGTCTTTTTATAATCAGCCTTCATTGCTTTCGCTGCCACCCTCTTTTTCAACCTGTTGTTGAATCAGGTCGATAACTCCGGTCGAAGCATACTGAACTGCGAGCCGGATCGCATTGGCAATCACGCCTGAGCGGGACTTACCGTGGCAAACAACCGAAACCCCGTTAATACCCAATAAAGGTGCGGCACTATACTCGGGAGCATCGGAACTGAATTTCTTCAAACCTGATTTTAGAGCCATCAACTTTTCAGAAGAAATATCCAGACCCTGGGCTGCCTTAAAAACCGCCCCCTGAATTAACTCTGAAATACTTTCACTGCCCTTGAGCAAAACATTGCCGACAAAGCCGTCACAAACCACTACATGAGCTTTGCCATAATACAAATGATCAGCTTCAACATTGCCAATAAAGTTCAAGGAACTGTTTGAAATCAGCTCATAGGCTGCCTTGGTAAGATCATTCCCTTTGGAGGCTTCTTCACCAATGCTAAGGATGCCTACCGCCGGTCTAGCAATCTTACAAACCTTTTCATAGTAGGCCGAACCCATCAATGCAAACTGGAGGAGATGATGCGGCTTACAGTCGACATTTGCGCCAACGTCAAGCAACATTACACCATGATCTTTGGCACTGGGCAACATTACCGAAATTGCCGGACGATCAACGCCGGGAATACGGCCAAGCTCCATCAGCGAAGCTACCATCTGCGCACCGGTACTGCCGGCTGACAAAAGGGCCGCAGCCTTGCCTTCGCGTACAAGATGAGCCGCCACAGCGATCGAAGCATGTTTCTTCTTGCGAAGAGCCTGCATCGGCGGTTCGCCCATCTCCACGAATTCGGGAGTGTGAAAGATCTCGCATCTTTCGGGCAGATCCGGCAACGTTTCGCGTATGGCGGACTCGTTTCCGACCAGAATTAGCTCTGCATCGTCACAACTCTGCAGAAATTTCTGGGCACCCAACACCAGTTCCTGGGGAGCATAGTCCCCGCCCATCACATCAACAGCGATTTTCATTCGCATTGATTTCAACGATTATTCTTTGTCTACGTCGAGAACCTTGATCTTCTTGCCGTAGTAACCGCAAGCAGGGCAAACGCGATGAGCTCTTTTGGTTTCGAAACACTGCGGACATTTAGCCAGTGTAACCGGAGCTGTTTTGTAGTGAGTTCTTCTTTTTCTCTGTCTGAGCTTTGAAACTCTATTCTTAGGACATGCACCCATGGTTATTTCCTCCAGATTGAAATAAGTTCGCTGAGTATAGCAGATTATAAAAGGCAAGTCAATCAGAATCACCAACGAATTCCGTACCCTTGCCCTTATAGGGGCTTTGCCGTTGGCAATCCATTTTTTCTGGGATACCTGGGCAAAACCGGCTTTCTCTTCTGAACCTGAAGATAACCGCGACTGAAAGGAACTTCCGGCTCTTCAATCGAATAAAAAACCATATCCGAATCATTGACTGAAAAAGCTTTCAGGGCGTTTACCGCTTCGGCAAGCTCCTCATCGAGTTTTGGGCCCTTATAATAAAAACAGTAACCGCCAACCCGAGTTAAGGGCATAGTGTATTCAAGCAAGGTTCGCAAAGCCGACAATGCCCGACAGATCACCATATCCGCCTTTTCCCTGAACTCAGGATTTTGCCCCAACTCCTCAATTCGCGAATGTTTTACGGCAACGTTGCTCAAACCGACTTTTTCAGCCATCCTCGCTACGAATTCAACAGATTTCTGCCTCGAATCAACACCTAGAAACTTTTTGTCTGGAAACATTATTGCCAGGGGCAAAAGGGGGAATCCCCCACCCGTACCCAGGTCAACGACTCGGTTTGACTTCAAAAATGCATCAGGAGCGAACCTTATTGGAATTATGCTGTCGAGAAAATGCTTCAAAGCGATTTCTTCAACTGTGAAAATCTTGGAAACACTGGGATAAATCGGATCATTAAGCATGGAATTGCCGAGTTGGTCGAAGTTGAATACCTGCTCAGGCGTGAGGGTCAGGTCGATTTTTTCCAAAAATGGTTGCATCGCTGCAACAAAATCTTTATTCATCGATTTTTCTCCGGGCATTTTTCTTCAGGGTCATTAGGATTACTGCCATATCTGAAGCCCTGACCCCGGGGATCTTTTCCAGCTCGCCGACCGTTTTGGGTCTGACTGCCTCGATTTTCATCCTGGCCTCTTTTGAAACAGCTCCAGGTAAATCATCGATAAACCCTGCGGGAATTTCGAATCGGGTCATACTTTCGCGCAGTTCATATTCTTTTTGTTGCTGAACCAGATATCCCGAGTATTTTATTCTTGCTTCGAGTTCAAATTTAGCAAGCAAATCAAGCTCCTCGACCTCGGGAACAAGCCTTTGAAAGCTTGCCAATTCAGCTTCTGGCCGGCGCAGCAACTGAGCCAGGCTTGCAGAAGAATGCATCACCGGGTTAGCGAATTCCGGGAGTATTTTGGGCAACTGTGCCGGTGTCAAAGCAATACTGTTGAATTTATCTTCAAGCGCTTGCAAATGCTGCTGACGCAGCTGAAGCTTGGCATATTTTTCCTCTGGCAAAACTCTGTATTGCCGCCCGAATTCAGCAAGTCGTTCTTCAGCATTCGACATTCTCAACTGCAGGCGGAAAGGAGAACGCGAGGTGAATACCCGATATGGCTCTATAATCCCGGTTGTTGTGATTTCTTCGATCATCAAACCAAGATAGGAATTTTGAGGAGATAAAACAAGCGGAGAATCACCGCGAAGAATCGCCGCAGCGTTCAGACCTGCGAGCAAACCCTGGGCGGCGGCCTCCTCATAGCCCGAAGTCCCATTGATTTGCCCTGCAAGAAAAAGATTTCTTATCGACCGCGACATCATCGTCGGGTAAAGATCCTGGGGATCGATCACATCATATTCGATTCCGTAGCCCGGACGTGTTATGACCGCTTCAGCATGCCCAGGCAGGGTTCGCACATATTCTTCCTGAACATTTTCTGGAAGGCTTGTCGAAAGCCCCTGCAGATAAATTTCCGTCGAAAGAACGCCCTCAGGCTCAAGAAAAACCTTGTGAGTGATTTTGTCAGGAAACTTGCTGATTTTATCTTCGATAGAAGGACAGTATCTTGGACCGGTTCCGGTGATATAACCGGCGACAAGAGCAGATTTGCTTATATTTTCAACAATAACCCGATAGGTTTCTTCAGTCGTTCTTGTTATATAACAAGGCTTGGCCGGCAATCTCGAAGACAGGTCTGACCAGAGAGAAAAAGGCGGAGTCATCGGCTCGTCTTCCTGCTTTTCCATACCCGAGAAATCAATGGTTTTGCCATCGATTCTCGGCGGTGTTCCAGTTTTGAAGCGCATCATAGGCAGTCCGGCATTCTGCAGTGATTCACCCAGAGCGTCGGCAGCCGGCTCACCGGCTCGCCCTGCGGAAAAATTCACAGAACCTATGTGAATCAAACCGCGAAGAAATGTCCCGGTAGTTAAAATTACTGCAGGAGCCTTGATAGCATCACCATTGATCAGCCCCACGCCACAAACCTTGCCGTCTTCGACCAGCAAATCGGTTACCAACTGCTGCTGCAAAGACAAATTGGGCTGATCGAGAAGAGAGCGAAGCATTCGCCGACTGTAGGCCTCTTTATCAGATTGAAAACGATTTGCCTGCACAGCCAATCCCTTTCTGGTATTCAAGCGGCGCATCTGAATCGAAGTTTCGTCGGCAACTATGCCCATTTCCCCGCCAAGCGCATCTATTTCACGAACCAGTTGCCCTTTTCCCTGCCCACCAATAGATGGATTACATGGCATTGCTGCAACTGCATCGAGATTGATAGTGAGAAGCAGAGTAACCGCTCCGGCGCGGGCACTGGCAAGCGCAGCTTCACAACCGGCGTGACCGGCTCCGACAACGATGACTTCAAAATCGCCCTTGTTGTTCACTTGTTTATCAGTAGGGTTTTTTCAACCAATGAGCGAACGAGTTCATTAGGATCGCTCGCCATTTGTTCAAGCACTGCTCTGGCCTCGGGAGTGCGTTTACGTGACAGGATTTTTGCGGCCGACAATCTGATATGCTCGTCCTGATGGTTATAAGCAGCATTTAGCAGAATTGTCTGATCGTCACCCATAACAAAGGCGATATCTCTGGCTGCCACCTGCCAATCCTCAGGATTGCTTGACATCATTCTCGAGTAAACCTCGGCTGACCGGGGCTTGGAAAAAGTTGGCGCACCCGGAGGCAATTCAACCCGAGGTGGAGCAGCAGGTTGCGGCGGAGCAACCGGGGCTGCTGGCACTACAGGCGCGACAGGCTGCGGCGGAGCAACCGGGGCTGCTGGCGCTACAGGCGCGACAGGTTGCGGTGGAGCAACCGGGGCGGCAGGCACTACAGGCGCGGCAGGCTGCGGCGGAGCAACCGGGGCTGCTGGCGCTACGGGCGCGGCAGGCTGCGGCGGAGCAACCGGGGCTGCTGGCGCGGCAGGCGCGGCAGGCTGCGGCGGAGCAACCGGGGCTGATGGCGCTACAGGCGCGGCAGGTTGCGGCGGAGCAACCGGGGCTGCAGGCGTTACAGGCGCGGCAGGCTGCGGCGGGGCAACCGGGGCAGCTGGCGCTACAGGCGCGGCAGGCTGCGGCGGAGCAACCGGGGCTGCTGGCGCTACAGGCGCGGCAGGCTGCGGCGGAGCAACCGGGGCTGCTGGCGCGGCAGGCGCGGCAGGCTGCGGCGGAGCAACCGGGGCTGATGGCGCTACAGGCGCGGCAGGTTGCGGCGGAGCAACCGGGGCTGCAGGCGTTACAGGCGCGGCAGGCTGCGGCGGGGCAACCGGGGCAGCTGGCGCTACAGGCGCGGCAGGCTGCGGCGGAGCAACCGGGGTTTTTGTCTCTTCGCGCAGCGGTGTGTCTTTGACTTTTTCCCACAAAGAGTTTGCAACTTGCGCGACAACCGGGTCAGGATCGCCCGACGCAGCTTTTAGAACCTGTCGGGCAGTTGAATTGTTTATTTTGGCAAGAGATTTAAGAACGCTTAGGCGAATACCCTGATTTGGATCTTTAAGTGCCGCCTTTAGAAGAGTCAAGGAGGCTTGATCCCCGATTTCACCCAATGCGAAAATTACACTGTCGCGCAGCCAGACCTCTGAAGAAACCAGCATTGATCTAAGAGTCAAAAATGCCTGCTGATAACCATTCTTTACCAGAAATTTTGCCGCATTTACTTTTACTCGATTTTCCGGATCTTGCAACAGAGCAATAATTTGCTGCTCACAACCACGAATTCCCTGTTCTTCAATAACCTCAACCGTATTGGCTCTGACACGAGGGTCAGGATCCTGGAGACAGGAAAAAATGGTATTCAATCCTTTTTCACGACTGTTTCGAGCAAAAACTTTTACCAGACCTGATTTTACAATTACGTCTTTTTCATTGAGCAGAATTCTCTCCAGAAGAGAGGTATCCAGCTCCATTTCGGTGTCCATAATAATTTTCAGCATCAAGAAGCGCCGCTGAGAGGAAAAATTCTCGTTGGCAAGCTTGAAAAGCACTTGTGGTGGCACCTTGCGATCCTTAAGGTTCAACAAAGCCTGCAAAGCCGACAATGCGACCTCTTCAAGCTGACTTTCAGATAGCTGAAGCAGTTGGGTCAGATATCCGGAAGGCTTTTTGTCTGACAGCATGCGAATGTGCTGTAACAGTGTCGGAATATCGTTGATCTTTTTCAAATCAGGCAAAGAAGGATCTACGCTATCGTCAAATAGCGGAGGAGGTGCAGAAGGAGGTACAGCCAAATTTTCTGGCTGGCTAAGGCCCGGGGTTTCGAATTCATTCAAAGAAGGCAGTCCAAAAGCTGGCTCGGGCGCTACTGGAGCAGAGGGAGCCGCGGGCATCACAGGAGCCGC